>NVVB01000049.1 GCA_002402085.1 Gammaproteobacteria bacterium | reverse complement strand
GAGGGTGCCAATAATATTGGATCCAATACGTTTACTTATTTCCAAGGTCACGGTGGTGCGGCCATTAAAACGAGTGATATTACGTGGGTCTTTAAACGTGGTGTGGCCCACTGCGACGTCTTTTACGCGGATTAATTTGTCGCCGTTGGTGCGCAAGGGAAGGTTGTATATATGTTGTGGGTCGGTAAATAAGCCTGGGACTTTAATGGGGAATCGGCCGCTGCCATTATCCAATACGCCTGAGGCCACGAGACGGTTATTTTCACTGAAAGTGCTGATTAGTTCCTGTTGGGATAAATTGTAATTATTCATCAGCTCGGGATCGATGATTATTTCGGTAACATGATCTCTTTTGCCGCGAATTTTGGCGGATAAAACCCCGGGAATGGATTCGATTTTATCTTTGAGTTTATCCGCGTGATGGTACAAGTCCGATGGGCTGATATCGCCCGTAAGATTGATCAGGATAATGGGGAACAGTGCAAGATTGATTTCTTTGATTATTGGCTGCTCTGTGTCGTCAGGAAGCTCAGTTTCTGCATTTTGGGACTGTTCTCGCACATCGACAATGGCGCTGTCGATGCGAATGTTGCTTTCAAACTCGATCAGCGTGTTGGTTTTTCCCTGAAACGAGGTCGACGAGATCTCTTTGACGCCTTCGATGGTCCGGAGTTCTTTTTCAAGCGGGGTGATTATTAGTTGGTCGGCATCGCGTGGCGAAATGCCTTCATGACTGGTGGATACGTTGATGAAGGGGATGGTGATGTCTGGATTGAGTTCTCTGGAAATCGTTAGGAATGAGTACAGTCCACAGATTAATACAAAGAAAAGCATGAGTAACAATGTGCGCGAGTAGTTTAGGGCCGCTTCGATTAGGGCATTCATGTCACTTCACCCGAGCTTTATTGCGTAGACAAAGCATTACTAACGTGCACTTTACAGCCAAAATTCAAACCTCAATAAAGGGGACTCACTTCGATACGTTATAGGCTTGCTTTTTAAGGGTGCTCCTTGATGTATCCGATGGAAAAGTCCTCAACCAGTGGGCTTCGGTCTATCTCTATGGCTTGGATGAGTTGGGTGTCGACACGTTCTCCTTCAACCACATACCCTTGACCGCGAGAAATAATTTGGGAGGTGATTTCAAGGCCACTGACCCACATGCCTTGTTCGGTAGATTTAACCAATTTGATTGGTTTGAACTCAACCCGCTTATCGGCGTTAACCACTTTCAGTCCTAACTTTCCATCACGATTGATCTGCAATAATGCAGGGGAAATATAGTGGGCCAGGATAATGGGTTGGGGGATTTTAATGGTGGCGCTTAAGCCTGATAGCGAATCGTATTCGCTGGAAATTATTTTTAATTCGAAATTAAATGTTTTCGTAAAGGGATCGCTGGAGGAGGCGATGTAGCTGATTCGTCCGTGCCAGGACTTACCGTTGCTGAGTTGCGCGGTAGCACGACTGCCAAGACTAATGTGACCGATTTCAGACTCAGGTAAATGCCCGGTTACTAAGAGGGGGTGGTAGTCCAGCAGGGTGCCAATGGTTTCGCCTTTGCTAATAATGCTGCCTAACTCAATGTGCAGCTCTTCCAAGGTACCTCCAAAGGGGGCTCGAATGACGGTTTGCTGTAAACGTTGTTCTAAGTCATCGAGTTTGGATTGTGCACTTTTTAATGCCGAGTCAGCTTGTGCCATGAGTGCTTTGGTGAGGTAGCTGTTTTCATACAAGGCGTGTGCTGATTGGTATTCGATTTGACGTTGTTTTAAGTGGGTCTGGGCAGATTCTAGTTTGCTTGGGAGGTCGACTGGGTCTATTTTGAGAATGATTTCGGAGGCTGAAAGGATGTCGCCTTTTTGGGCCCCTAGCTCGATCACTTTGCCACTAATTTCAGATTTTAATGTCAGCTGTCTATTGGCTTTGGTGGTGCCATCGACTCGAATTGTTTTCTGAATTGGTTGGGCTCTAGAGTTGAAAACGGCAACTTGGAAGGCTTTTGTGGTTGAGGATATGGGGTTGGAGTTAACATCGCCAGGGGACTTTTTCTGATACCCCATCACCATCCATGTACTTAGCGAAACGCAAAGAACGATTGCAATTAGCTGTCCGACGCTTGGCTTTGTAGCCATACTGCTTGTATCCTACTTCCCTGTGACACATTGATAAAACAGTGTTCACAATAATGCTAATTCTACTGCGGTTATGTTTAGTCTAGCTTGCTGTTGGAAAATAACCTTAAAAGCGAAACAGTGCTTTTGATGGTCGTTTTGAGGGCGTTTTTGAGGTTGATTTTGAGGTTGATTTTGAGGTTGATTTTGAGGTCGATTGATTGCGGGAATTAAGGCTGAGATGAGTATTGCAATATTAGCGCCAGAAGGTTGAGAATGCGTTGGTAATTCAGAGAGGGGCGAACCCATGGGCACGGTGACTGTTTTTGTATTGATTAGTATTGCTGTTCTGGCGGTGGTGGCTTCGGTTGTTGCGGTGTTGCCCAGTAAACACCAGCGCCTGGTGGGCCGAATGCGCAGTCAGGCGATACAATTGGGCTTGAAGGTTCAGTTGATTAGTCAAGCCGAACTAAAGTCTTTGCAGCTTGAACGAGGCGAGACTGAGTTGGTTTGGTACAGTTATTGGGGGCCAGGGCCCGAGCTAAAAAGTGGCTCAAGCGTTGGACAAAATGAGGATACGTTTGAGATTGAGGACCAAGAGGACCCGAATGAACCCGAACCACAAGTACAGCATGACACCGTGGCGATCGTGTTCAAATCCGAATCGGACCGTCTCGAGGCACTTTTAGACCCACAACGTTATCCAGATACGAAACAGTTAACGACCAATCAACGAGCCTTGCTAGAAGCGCTGTCTTCAACTTTGGGGTCATGCCTTGTGGCACTTAAAGTGACTCAAAATGGCGTGCGTTGTTTATGGTCAGAGTCTGAACAGGTGAGTGATGTTGGCTGGCTTGCTGAGCAACTAAGGGCTTTGGTGACAGATAAGCATCTATGAGTTATCAATCAAATCCCTAGCACTAAGAAACGCTGCGTTTAATTTCACGGCGGTGCGTCTGAGCCTGTGCCACGTATAGGCTTGGAGTGATTCGCTCGGTTGGCGTGTTCATCCGATTTGGATAATTCGGGGAATAATATTTTTTTATCTTCCTTCTCTTCGTCTTTCTTTTGTTCACCGCTTTTGGCCTGGGTTTCCGGCGCAGCTCCTGCCTCAGGTTCGCCCATGTGTGGGGAAAGCGAATTGCGATAAGAGCGAGTGATTCTTGATATGTCCTGATTAATAGCTTTTAGCATGTCCTTATGTTTTGCAGGCGGGGTGCGTGTGCCCTTGAGTAGTTGCTGTGCCATGGTGAGATGCGCGATGGCTTGACGGTTTTCGTTGGCCTGTTCAGAAAGTTTACTTTGGATCTGATGGGCATCGATTTCCATCGAAACCTGTAATTGTTTGAGTGAGAGCTTCCAGCGTGATAGCTGCTGGCTTGAAATGGTTTTTTTTAATTGCAGCTTATGAAGAAAGGCGATCGCGCCATTTAATGCGCGCTTATTGGTACTGACTTCTTGATCTGTTTCGGGAGGGGTATATTTCCCGGTGGTAGCCTTTTTCTCATTTTGAAGCTCTTTGAGTGATGAAGATACTAAATCAATTTGACGCTCGGCACTGTGGTCAAAGGGCGCCAGAGCAGGGATTTGCTTCAAGGTGAGTAATAAGTACTCGGTGAGGGCGGTTCGTATTTCAGTGAGCGCTTTTAATGATTCCAGTACATCTAAATTATCTTTGATGTCCGCAGCTTTAAATTTGAGCTGGCGAACTTTCAGTTTGCGCTGGCGTCTTTCTTCTTGTCGTTTACTCGCGACTCCAGCAATGATTAAGGCAACCCCGGCGACACTAAACAATATCACCAAAAAAAACGCATTATTCATTGGCTGATTGCCCCGTCACAAAGCGTAGTGATAGAACTAAACGGCGCACCCTATCGGATCGCCCTACGCGATCGTTAGACTTAAAAAATGGACCGCTAGGGGGTGTTAAGCGAGTCATTGTTGACCTGATTGGGTCTAAAGGGGCCACCGATCCGAGTGACAGCTTCAAGCAGCTTGTGACCGCATGTCGGGTCGCTAGCTGCTTAGCGCCATCACTCGAATCTGGTAGCAAAACTAAAAAAATGTGTTTTAGGTCGCTAAAAGTGACTTTTTTCATCGTTTAATAAAATTTGCATACTGACTTTTTCAGTTTAGATGATTTTGCTGGATTGCGCGGAAGCGATTTGATGTTGTTTGAATTAACCGRGAATAAATTTTAACTAATTGATTTGTAATCATTTAATATGTATCGTCTAATGCCTGTTAGGCTTCGGTATGACGGTTGTGCGTAAGTAATGGGAATCTTTTTTCGAGCAGAGAAAGATGGAGCAATTGAAAAAAATCGTCTAATTTAGAAAGCATATGCGGGCTTCTTGGGGTAGAAAATGGGATTAATATTTCCCTAGTGGCTTGACCGAGGCGACTCTTGCACTTATATATGTCGCTTCTTCTGCAGGATAGTAATTTGACTTTGAATTTGTGGTTAAGGAAAAAATGGGCAGATCATTAGTAATCGTAGAGTCTCCGGCTAAAGCAAAAACTATTAATAAGTACCTYGGMAAAGACTAYATYGTKAAGTCGAGTGTGGGCCATGTGMGKGATTTRCCSGTCAGTGGTTCGGGTAAAAATAAAGTSGATMCRGTSGAGCGCGCCAAGCAGGCGGCTATCACCCGTAAGCTGCCTCCTGAAGAGCGAGCCGCTCATAAGAAGCGTAAGGCCAAGACCGCGCTGATTACTCGTATGGGCATTGACCCCGACAAAGGCTGGGAGGCGCGCTATGAGATTCTTCCAGGCAAAGAAAAGGTGATTGCGGAGCTCAAGAAATTAGCGGAAGACGCTGATATCGTTTATCTCGCAACGGATTTGGATAGAGAGGGAGAGGCCATTGCCTGGCATTTGCGCGAGGTCATTGGTGGCGATGTTGAATATCGCCGGGTGGTTTTTAATGAAATCACTAAAACGGCCATTCAAGAAGCGTTCAATGATCCCGGTGAATTAGATTTAAGCCGAGTTTATGCTCAGCAAGCGCGACGTTTTTTAGACCGCGTTGTGGGTTATATGGTGTCGCCTTTATTGTGGGAAAAGGTCGCTCGAGGCTTGTCCGCAGGCCGCGTACAATCCGTGGCGGTGCGCCTAATTGTCGAGCGCGAGCAAGAAATACGAATTTTTGTTCCTGATGAGTTTTGGGAGCTGTTTGCGGATACTGAGACCAGCAAACAAGAAGCGATTCGGTTTCAAGTGGCTAAGCACCAGGGTAAGAATTTTCGACCTGATAACGAAGCCGATACCCTAAAGGCTGTTGCAGCCCTAGAAAAGTCTGATTTCGTTGTTACTAAGCGCGATGATCGACCGACCAAAACTAAGCCTTCGGCCCCGTTTATTACCTCAACGCTTCAGCAGGCGGCCAGTACGCGTATGGGCTTTGGGGTTAAGAAGACTATGATGATGGCCCAGCGACTCTATGAAGCGGGTTACATCACGTATATGCGGACGGACTCGACTAATTTAAGCGCTGATGCGGTGACCGGATGCCGTGCTTACATAGAAGAGAACTTTGGCAGTGAGTATTTACCAAAGGAGCCTATTTCTTATTCCAGCAAGGAGGGCGCACAAGAGGCTCATGAAGCCATACGGCCATCCAACGTAGCAGTGAAGTCCACTAATTTGGCGAAGATGGAGCGTGATGCCGAGCGTCTATATGACTTAATCTGGAAGCAATTTGTCGCGTGCCAGATGCCCAATGCTGAATACTTGAGCAGTTCAATCACGATCTCGATTGACGAGTATGACTTAAAAGCCAGAGGCCGAATTTTACAGTTTGACGGTTATACCAAGGTATTGCCGCCCGCTGCACGGAAAAACAAAGACGACGAAGCGTTACCTGATATCAGCGTGGGTACCGCACTGAAGCTTAATTTACTGGACCCCAGTCAGCACTTTACCAAACCCGCGCCTCGTTACACGGAAGCGTCATTGGTGAAAGAGCTTGAAAAGAAAGGCATTGGCAGGCCTTCCACATACGCAGCGATTATTTCTACTATCCAGGATCGAGGTTACGCTAGACAAGAGAATAAGCGTTTCTTTGCTGAGAAAATGGGCGAAATCGTTACCGGCCGTTTAGTCGAAAGCTTCACTAGCTTGATGGACTATGGGTTTACTGCGGGCATGGAGGAGTTACTCGATGAGATTGCCTCAGGGTCCAAAGACTGGAAGGCAGTATTAGATGATTTTTACACGGATTTTGCCGTAAAGCTCGATAAGGCGGGCGATGCTGAGAATGGCATGCGTTCTAATTCGCCTACGGATACCGACATTGAGTGCCCTAAATGCGCTCGTCCGATGCAAATCCGAACCGCCAGTACCGGCGTGTTCCTTGGCTGTTCGGGCTATAACTTACCTCCCAAAGAACGCTGTAAAAGTACTATTAATTTAGTGCTAGGGGATGATGTTGAAGAGGTGGTTGACGACGAAAGTGAAACCCGTTCGTTGATGACTAAGCGACGTTGCGGCATTTGTGCTACTGCGATGGACAATTATTTAATCGATGAAAAGCGCAAATTACACGTGTGTGGCAGTAACCCTGATTGTTCGAGCTATGAAGTCGAAGCGGGTGAATTCAAAATTAAGGGCTATGACGGACCCGTTTTAGACTGCGATARGTGCACCGCGGAAATGCAGTTGAAGTCAGGTCGGTTTGGCAAATATTTTGGTTGCACCAACGAGGAATGTAAAAACACCCGTAAGTTGTTGCGCAATGGTGAAGCAGCCCCTCCAAAGGTTGATCCCATAGATATGCCTCACTTGGAGTGTCAAAAAACCCCAGATCATTTTGTCTTGAGAGACGGTGCTGCCGGTATATTCCTAGCCGCCAGCCAGTTCCCCAAACATCGCGAAACGCGCGCGCCATTGGTGGAAGAGTTGCAGCCTATTAAAGACCAAATGGATGACAAGTACCGGTTTTTAGCAGACGGCCCTCAGCAAGATCCTGACGGTAATAAGGCTGTAGTACGCTATAGCCGAAAAACTAAAGAGCAGTACTTGATGTCTGAAGTTGAGACTAAGGCAACTGGATGGCGCGCCTTTTTTGTTGATGGCAAATGGGTAGAAGAGAAACCCAAACCTAAAGCTGCTGCCAAGAAAAAGCCTAAAAAGGCCGCGAAGAAGACCACCAAAAAGGCGACCAAGGCAAGCACCAAGAAAAACCCTAAGAAAGCGGACGAAGAAAAAGTCGTTTAATTGGCTGACTTAAGGTTTAACTTGGAAGCTTAATGATGCGCGCTTCGGCGCGCAGTTTGATCGGTGTTTGTGGGGGTAGTGTAGGTATGTCTAGTGTTCAGTATCGGCTTAGCAGCCAAAAGGTTTTTTTCGCTAAGCTGCAATGGAAAATGTTCCAGGAAAAACTAGACAGCGCCGAGTTCCCTGGGGATTTTATTCAAGCTGAGTGTTTTTTACAGGCTTATTTACTATTTCTCGATCAGGCGCTTTGGGCTATAGGCATGGAGGTCGCGGGCCCTTATGACCTGCCCCTGGACGATTGCAGTCGTCTGTACCCATCTAGCGTTGAAATGCTTCGCCACATCGATGATTGCCTTCAGCAGGTGGAAGTTAAAAGCCCCGAAATCTCCCGAATCATACTGGCCCAGAATGACCCGTCTAACCGGCTCTATTGGTTGTTGCAGTTGGTTCAGCATGCAAGAGGCGATGATTTGAGTGCGAAGTTTAATTTGCGTCGACTTAAAGAAGCCAGTCAAGGCAACCAGATTTTGCTGAGTGAGGCGTCCAGCAGCCCTGAGCAGGGGCGGGTTAGCATTGAATTCTTGGGTTCATTTGCCCATGAGGTGGACGGGTTGATTGCGGCGCTGCGGAACAGTCTGCAGGAGTATTGATTCTGGGATTAAGTCCCCGCTAGAGGCCTAAAATCAATAGTCTGAATTTTATAGGTGTTCTCAATAAAAAAAACCGCTAGAATGCCAATTAGGTAGTTTTTGAGCCTGTTATTATATTTAAAATAATGTCGACGATTGTTTGTCGGCTCACATGTTGCTATTTCAATCGTTGTTATTTCAATTGTTGATATCAATTTATCGACCTCAGGGTGACCTTATGTCCTCGTCCTATTTTGAAATTATTGAACTTCCTTCTGGCGAGCTTATTCTTAAGCGCAGAGAGGAGGGCAAAGAGGATGAAGAAAAACAGTCTTCGTCTCAAGACGCTGCGTCTGAAGGCACAGTATCCCAAGAAACTAGCTCTGAAGACCCCTTAATTACGGTGGTTTTTTCTGATGAAGCGAAAGCGTTCTTAGGAGATTACGCCGGGGAAGTCGGTCGTGCGATGATTGGCACTGGCATTCAGTTAGCGGGTAAGCTCTACGAGCAAGACGTCCATCATGACGATAATCAAGTCCTGCATTAAAACCCCTGCGTGCTTCTTTTACTCCCCTTCATAATTCTTCGGTTGTTTTTGACTCCTAAGCCTTAATCTTGGCTTAGGAAATAGACTTATCCGTGGTGAAAAATTTCTCGATTATTAAGTACTGGAGATGATTTTGGGCCAGCCTTCAATTGCAAACAATCCTCGTAAAGTAGCCGTGCTTGGCGCCGGCGCATTTGGCACGGTGATCGCTAATATGCTTGCGGATAACGGTCACAATGTAAATGTGTGGCTGAAAGACAGCGCTAAAGTTGCGCTGTTGCAGAGCCAATTTGAAAATAAAGCCTATCTACCTGGGTATGCACTGAATCATTCATTAAAATTTAGCGATGATATCGTGGCCTGCTGTGAGGGCGCTGAGGTAATATTTGTATCAGTGCCGAGCAAAGCCTACCGGGATGTTTTGAGTCGGCTGGCGGCGCATGTGGSACCTCAGCAGGTGTTTGTGAGCACAGCAAAAGGAATCGAAGATAAAACCTTTTGTAGAATGAGTGAAGTGATTGCTGAGGTGTTAAACACAGACCAAATAGGCGTGTTAAGTGGCCCTAATTTAGCCAAGGAAGTCGCTCAGAAGAAATTAACCGCGACTGTGATTGCGAGTTCGCATGAGTCGATTATTGAGCAGGTTCAGCATTTACTGGCTCAATCTTATTTTAGAGTGTACGGCAGCAGTGATGTTTTCGCGGTGGAGTTGGGTGGAACACTAAAGAATATTTATGGCATTGCTGCGGGTATGGCCTGTGAATTGGGCATGGGCGCTAACACCAACAGCATGTTGATGACCCGTAGTTTGGCGGAAATGAGCCGGTTTGTGGCTCAGCAGGGTGGTAATCCAGCGACCTTCCTAGGCTTGGCTGGGGTCGGTGATTTGATCGTCACGTGTTCATCGCCTTTGAGTAGAAACTTTCAGTTAGGGGTGGAGATTGCCAAAGGGGCCACGTTAACGGTTGCTTTAGAGACCATGAAGCAGACTGTTGAGGGCGTCAATACGGTGAAAATGGTCCATCAAAAAGCCTTGCAGGAGAATATTTACATGCCCATTGTTGAGGGCCTGCACCGGATTCTATTTCAGGATCAGCCCATCGGGCCGATTATTCACCAGCTTATGGTTGGGGATCAWAATCGTGATGTGGAGTATATTTTTCAATCAACACTTGAGTCTGAGTAAGGGGAAGCAAGCCCCTTCATTTACTCGCCTAGCTGAGGCTTCTGGTCTTAATAGACTAAACTGGGAATGATCTAGATATACCTCAACCCCGGTGACAGCTCATGAATAAAGGCCCTCAGCCCAATATCACTTTGGATAATACCGTCTCCGACTCAGCCTATGGCTTGGCTGGGGCGACTGTGCCAAGCACCTCTTTTTCAGTGCGCGCGGAGCCTTTTGACCCCTCGGTTGAGAAGTTGTCTTTGCTTTGTCGAATGCAAGGGTTCGAATTTGAATCCAAAGAAACTTTTGATGAGGCAGAGCTGGGGGGCGTTAATAACTCTTCAATTGCAGGCAACCCGATCAACATTGTCGATGGCGATGGCGTGGCTTTCCATCATGGTGCGAGCTGTCTTGAGAAGTGGGTGGCGAATGAGTCGTGTTTTTTATTATCAAAAACCAGTTCGCTTCGCATGTTGAGTTTTCTATTGGACTTTTACGCCGAAGAGTTGCTGACGCCCGCCCTGAAAGTCTATCGCTTTGGTTCCAGTGAGAGTGAGCAAGAATTAAGGGAAAACCTTCCGCCACTGTCGAGTGATCGGATGGAGCAGTTGTGCTGGCTCAATCGACAGAAGCGTCAGTTAAAGCTTTACGGTATGCATGAGAGTAACAGTGCAGCTACTAATGCGCATGTGCAACGAGTGCTTGTGCAACTTGAAAAACAAATTGCCAGTAGCGGTTTTCTTTCCGGTACTTTGCCAGGGTACATTGATGTGATTTTTCATGGGCCAATCTATACCTATTTATTTCGGCAAAATAGCTATAAAGCGCAATTGGCTAAAAAGTATCCRGCCTTAAGTGGATGGCTTAAGAAAATGAAGGGAATAGGGAAACTGGAGTCTCCTCCGCGAGATTTTATTTCTTTGCCTGGGCCTCTTTTGACACTATTGAACATAATCAATAAAGATTGCTCAAGAATGATTGCGACTCTTTTAGCTGCCTATAAACATTGGCTGGATGAGATGGCGGGGGAGTTTCACAGCTTGCCTGCCTACATAGGAATGTGTAGCGGCGTGTGCATGCAACAGAAGATGACCCGTGTTGTATCGGTGAACTTCGTGTGGCATATGCAGCGTATTACAGAGCAGTTGGGACTTATTGATAACCGTCATCAAGCACCGGTGGAAGCGCTTTTAAAAAGAACGGGCATGGATGTTTTGTTGACGCAAGTGGCACTTTTTCAGAATAGAAAAATAAGCTTTCGAGATGGCAGTACGTTTCTAGAGGCTCAACTTTAATTCAATGGAAAATTGAGCTTTGGTTTTTTGATCAATGCGACGTTAACGGCTGTATTCACTCTGTAGACTAGTTAGAGGCTATGATTTATAGTTTTGGTTTATAGTTCTGGCCTGAAGTTCTGCCGTATAGTCCATGTCTGTCGCTTTAATTGGCGTTTCGCCATCGAATTGTTGGCGTGGTGCTATGGGTTCATCTGGCAGGTCGTCCCGTTAATTCTTAAAATGAAGGAAGTTAATCATTAACGTATTTATTATGCGTCACGGCAATGCCGAGCATAACGCGCAATCGGATTCGGCGCGTCAATTGACGCGTCAGGGTATTGCAGAGTGTGAAATAATGGCTCAGGTGTTAGCGCCTAATAAATCGCTAATTCGTAAAATAATTGCCAGTCCGTATATACGCGCGCAGCAAAGCGCTCAGGTTATGAGTGACGCCTTGGGCGGCCTTGCTATAGAGACGAGTGAATTGATTACACCCGATATCCCTTCGGCTTTTGCCGTTCGGGAGCTTGAGGCGTTGGTGAGCGATGGGGCTTTATTGGTCAGTCATTTACCTTTGGTGTCATCGATGGTGAGCCTGTTGGTTGACGGGCATAGTCAGGCGAGTTACCCGTTTGTCACCGCCAGTTGTGCCCATTTAAACGGTGAATATTGGTCAGAGGGAGGATTGTCGCTCCAACAGTTTTTTCACCCTTGAGTTCTTGGGCAGTTGAATGGCTGATCTATGAATGAGCAGGATTGAGATTTAAGACTAAATATCGATTGAGTTGTTATTTATGAAGTATGCTAAATTCGTTTTGAGCGCAGGTTTTCTTTGGTTGATGTTGCAGGTTCCTTGGGTTCTAGCGGCCGGCAATGTTTCACCGACCTCTGAATCAGAGAAAGTAGAGTCAAGCTCTTCAGCCGGAGAAGTTAAAGACAGTGTTTTTTGGCATGTCAGTGGGCGTGGAATTAAACCCAGTTATTTGCTTGGCACCATACATTTGAGTGATCCTGAAGTCACTCGGTTTAGCGATTCTTTAAATAGAGCGCTCGATAAGGCATCGCTTATTTGTCTGGAACTCGACATGTCGCCGGAATTGATGATGGCGGCGTTTGTGCAGATGATGGCGCCCAATCAAGACCTGGAAGTGCTTTTGGGGGAAGCGCTGTTTAGCCAAGTGCTCAAGGCCATGAGTGATGGTAACGGCGGGGCATCGGCGTTGCCTATTCGTCATTTGAAGCCTTGGGCGGTGATGGTCATGTTAAGTACGCCTAAGAATCAGAACCCTTCGCAGGTCATGGATTTACGTATATTTCAGCATGCGCGGGCGAGAAACCTACCCATTTGTGCGCTTGAAACAGTGCAAGAGCAATTGGCCGTATTTGATGGAATTCCTTTGGCTGATCAAGTGCAAATGCTCAAAGAAACACTTCTGTTTTTGCCTCAGTTCGCCTCTTTGTTTGACCGCATGATGAGCTTGTACAAAGCGGGTGCTTTAGACAAGCTGCATGAGTTGAATGAAACGCAGCTCGAGAGCAGTGAGGTAACGGTTTGGCGCGACACTATGACGGCCTTGCTTGACGAACGAAATCTGCGCATGATTGATCGTATTGAGTCTGAGATGCAGTCTCACAGTACGCTGGTTGCAGTGGGGGCGTTGCATTTAAGTGGCGGGCAGGGCTTGATCGACCTCTTGCGAAGTCGAGGTTACTCTGTAACGCCGATTTATTAGGTTCATGTGGGTCGGGTGAAAGGTGCCGGGTGACGGGGCGCCCAGCATAAACGGATGAATGCTGCGAGGGACTTGTGTTCAGCGAATATTGACCCTCACTCGATAGCTTGCCAATTTAATACTTTCCGGTTTCTCGAAAGCACTTCTTAACGCTTTGACGCTAATGGGCTTCCTCGCTGACTCTCCGGTTTCGAATCGTTGCTCAATCGACGGCTGACTTTTACTTTCGTTATTTGGGGCGGTATGATGCCTGCCGTTACCTACCTAAGGCCTTGATTTACTTAGGTGCGAATGCTTATCAGTAAAACGGATCGATAATCCCTATGAATGAGCGTGTGTTCGAAGAAATTTCTATAGAAGCTAATGGCTTACGCTTTGCCGCAAAAATGTGGGGCCCTAAGGACGGTAAGCCTCTTCTTGCGTTGCATGGCTGGTTAGACAATGCCTGTTCCTTTGATGAAATCGCGCCGTTACTGGGCGAATATCGACTCTGTGCGCTCGATATGGCCGGCCATGGGTTTTCTCAGCATCGAGCGCTGGGTAGCCACTATTACTTTACTGATTATATCTCTGACGCTATTGCGGTCAGTCAAGCATTAGGCTGGGATCAGTTTAATCTATTAGGTCACTCGCTTGGCGCAAATGTAGCCATCATGTTGGCGGGCACCTTTCCCGAGAAGATCCAAAAACTGTTGTTAATTGAAGGCTTTGGGCCACAGTCTCGTGATTCTGAGCAGGGCCCCAATCAATTACGTCAAGCGATTGAAAAGAGTTTGCGCTTTAGTGCTCGCAGGACTGTGAGTTACCCAACGTTTGACGAAATTGTAGCCAAGCGAATGAATGGCGGGACCATTGTTAATGAGCATGCGGCGCGTATCTTATGTCAGCGGGCTACAGTTCAAACAGAAAAAGGCTGGCAGTGGCGGTCAGATCCTCGCCTACGTTATGCCTCGCCCTTGAGATTCCCTGAAAGTGAAGTAGAGCATTTTATACGACAGATCGATGCGCCTACTTGTTTGATTGTTGCAGAGCAAGGCTTTCCGTTGGTTGCGATGGGATTCGAGCAGCGACGGTGCCAGCATCCTAATTTACACGTGGTAACGCTTGCCGGGCGCCATCACCTTCATGTCGAAGGTCAGGGCGGCGAAGTGGCCGACGTAATAAAGAATTTTATTTCCTAAGTTTGTAGTGAGTATTGAGTTATGGATTGTGAAGTAAGCAGTACCTTGTGTCGTGAGTTTACGATAGATGTGAATGGTTTGACCTATGCCGTTAAGCAATGGGGTAACCAGGATGGTGAGCCAGTGATTGCATTACATGGCTGGTTAGATAACGCCAATACCTTCGATAAAATTGCGCCGTTATTTCCGGATTTAAATATTTGTGCGCTCGATCTGGCTGGGCACGGGTACTCCGGGCATCGCCCAGGCTGGGGACAGTACCATTTTTATGAATATGTCTATGATGTGCTTGCGGTTGCTGACCATCTAGGCTGGGATARATTCAGTTTAATGGGCCATTCGATGGGGGCTCATATCGCATNGATTACTGCGGGAATGGAGCCTGATAGAGTGAAGTACCTGAGCTTGATTGAAGGGTACGGAACGCCTTCGGAAATAGGGCCTAATGCGGTGCCTGGAATGGCCCAAATTGCGTATCGTAAAGCGGTGTCGTTGAGTAAAGGTAAAGCGCCTCAGTACCCTAGTTTTGATTCAATGGTTTCAGCCCGCACCAGTGGCTTTTTTCAACTCAGTGAAGACGCGGCGAGAACCTTGTGCCAGCGTATGGTGCATCGCGAAGAAGACCATTATTTGTGGCGGTTTGATCCGAAATTAAAATACATGGCTCCGACGATGTTAAGCCATGATCAATTTTGTGCGTTTATAAAAGAAGTGAAAGCGCCTAGTTATTTGATCATTGCGGATAAGGGCGTGCCCATTATGGCTCATTTGTTGGAAGAGAGAATTGCGGTCCACCCTAATTTGGTGGTAAAAGAAATGGTGGGAGGGCATCATTTGCATTTGGAGGAGCAGTATCAAGATGTAGCTCAGTTGTTAGGCGATTTTATGCAAACTACTGTGAAGCTATAAGCTTTGGACCGCTCTATGCGCCCTAATTGAACCTATTGGTTTTTAGTTCGACTAAGCATCATTGATGATGGAGTAAAGGGATTGATTAAATTAAGTCTTGATGGCGTTTTTATTCGGCGCCGTGTTGTGACTGTTTTTAGATTCTTATTCGGGCTGGGCGCATTGCTCGTTTGGCAAGTTGGCTTTTCGGCCAATTCACCTATTGAGCCCTATTCGGGCGCTACCTTAATTCAGCAGCGTGACTCGGTCGGCACCGCTGAGTATCGGCTTCCCTTGGGTGGCTTGAGGCCAAATCAAGGCGTGTTATTGCCTGAAAATAGCCAGAAAATCGTGGCAAGAAGAATGGTATTTACCCATGAAATTGATCGGAGTAACTTGCCTTCAGAAGTGCTTGAATATTTTTTGGGTCAGTTTCAGACGCAAGGCTTTCAGGTGCTCTTTCAATGCGAGTCAGTGGCGTGTGGTGATAACTCTCATTGGGCAAATACTGTTTTCAAACAAAGAAAGTTAAACGGCCTCGATCGCAGTCAAACGCTTTTTACATTAAGCCGTGATTCGGGCCGGGATTATTTGATTTTTTATCTTGTTCAGCGCGGCAATAAAAATATTTATAGTCATATCGAATGGTTTTATGAGATAGAGCAGGGGGCTGAAAAACAAGCCGCCATCACCTCGGGGCATTTATACCTTTATGACATGCTGCAAAAACAAAACCGAGTGCGGTTAGAGGGCGCGGTGATTTCTGCCGATGGGTCTTTTAGTCGTCAACGTAATGAGGCGACGGTCACCTCAGTGAGTGATTTGTTTGTGGCTCACCCGGCCCTTAATTTGGTGTTAGTGGGTCATGATGAGTCAAAACGTGAATTCGAAGAATCATTGGAGTTCTCTACGTTGATTGCTCAAAATGCAGCCCAGGTGTTAGGCGAGATTGCTAGCAACTCTTCGATTCCGGCACACGGCGTAGGACCTTTGGCACCTGTACGTGGGCGAACCAAAGCACAAGGAAGCCCTTCGTTTTGGTTGGAGTTAGTTTTATTACCTTAGTTTTATTACCTTAGTTTTATTGCCATAGCTTTATGTAATGCTGTTATGGCGTAGCGCTATACGCAGTGCAATGGTGTAGTGCTATTAAGTAGTGCTTTGCGATAGAGCCCGTGCGGTTTTACTTTACTTGGTCGTATGGCTCACTGAACGGCTGACGCTTAATTGTTAACGTACCGTTGAAAAATACTAAGCTTTTGGCAGCGTTGTTATACCTTTATTGAATGGGGTATCCCTGGTTGAGAACGAGTGCTTATAAGCCGCGCGATTTACTTGTTTGCTTCTTGGTGCGTAGTTGGTTTTTACGTTACTTGCCGGCTATTATTTCTTGAGATCCTATTCCAAGCCACTGATTTATATTGGGTATAATTTAAAATTATAGCGCACGCGTTGTCATGCTTATTTATTATTAAAGTTCTGTAGTAGCCCTGTGTTAGCATAAAATCACAGAGTGAGGTGCCTTGTTAGTTAATTGCACTGAGCGTTGAATCTTTATACTTTGTTCTGTTTAGATGTTGATAAAGGTTAACCTGATGGGCTTGGTCTTCATTGTCTGAGCCATCTACGGGCAAAATGTATGGCTGTGGTCTGCCTGCTTTTGGTAACTAAGGACTAGCAATAAGTGGTGTCGCGATGATAGATCTACCCCGGTTTTCGAATGCTAGCCTACCTGGAAATAGCACTTCCGACCGTGCTTCCCGTGCCTCTCAAAATGTGTCCAAAGATGGCCGGGATGATTCGGGAAGTCATCTTGAGTCTCAGTCCTTAGCGCGTTCAAAAGAGGCTTTGGCCAGTAAAAATGAAACCGGCAGAAAGGCTGTACAAGAAGCCCAAGAGTCTGAGCGTATTCAGATCGAGCGCAGGCAAGAGCGACTGCAGCGCCTGGAGGCTAGGAATGATAAGCAGTCTGGAGGCTCGCCTTTAAACAATGATCGAGCGGTTGAAAATCAACGTTTAGAAAATGCGTCGAGAGAACGGCAAGAAAAGTACTTGGCTTCTCGTGAGCAAACTGATGATGGCCGAAGCACCAGTGAAGTAGGCTCGAACCGTTACCAACGGCAGGCGTTTGTGCAAAGCTTGCAAGATAAAGCCGCAGGAGAGAACGCTTCTGCAGCCTCGGAGTTGGTTCGTGAGCAGCAAGCCAAGAGCGCTAAAACCCAGGTCGCGCTGCGGGGCAGTAAAGTACAAAGTGTGGGTGAATTTATTGTTGAGCGACAAGTTAAATCTAGGGGTGAAACCCTAGCGCTTTCAACGCAACAAGCGGRTAGCCGTCAATTGGCACTGGATCGAATGGAGGCGGCTTTTAATGGCGGCGCAGAAGATGTGGTGGGTGCGAATGTGAGCGTTAAAGCCTAGGGCGAGGAGTTCGCTGGATTAGCCTTGGTATCGGGAGGCTGGGTGACGGGACAGATAAACGAAGGTGTGTGTGGGGCTGCTATATGCAGCCCTTTTTTTGTGTGCTCGAAACCGCGAGTCAATCGAGGCCTGGGTGATTGACCTGCTATTTCATTGTTCACGAAAGGCTACTGGTCCACGAAAGCTTACTGGCCCACAAGAGAAAGAAATTCTGTTCGCGTACGAGGGTCGGAGCGCAGTGTGCCGAGCATAACGGATGTTTTCATGCTGGAGTTTTGCTTCTCTACGCCTCGCATCATCATGCACATGTGTTTTGCTTCGACAATGACAGCTACTCCAGAAGCGTTAGTGACTTCCATGATTGCTTGAGCGATTTCCTTCGTGAGATTTTCTTGAATCTGAAGGCGGCGAGCATACATGTCTACTATTCGGGCCACTTTCGAAAGGCCTAGTACTTTCCCTGTTGGTAGATAACCAACGTGACATTTACCGATGAAAGGCAGCAGGTGATGTTCGCACAAAGAGTAAAGTTCGATGTCCTTTACGAGTATCATTTCATCAATGTCTGACGGAAAGATTGCCCCATTGACCACATCATCAAGGCTTTGTTCGTAACCTCGAGTTAGGTATTTCATCGCTTTGGCAGCCCTTTTGGGGGTGTCAACTAAGCCGGGTCTAGTAATATCTTCGCCAGTATTTTCTAGGATTGTTGTGTAGGCTTTTTCCATTTTTAGGATGATTCTCATGTCGCGTTGGCAAGAACGCCGACCTTACGTGATTCGTTTAAAAAGGTAAAGTCAAACTGAGCTTAATCTGAGGTGGGGCTGGGTGAGGGAGGTTTTTCGTTTATAACGCTGAAAATGCAATCAAATTGGGCTAAAATCACGGCGTTACTAGCGACCTTGAAATCCCCCGCGTATCACCAATATCAGGTTAATATTACGTTAGGGTTTTCTCTTATTATTGGGTTGATCCGGTCCTAGAGTGAGACCATGTAGTGGGGTTCAAACCTTTCTTTTACCCCTGAGTAGCAAAGAAGCCTCAAAGTTTGTCTAATCCAGAGTAATGTTGAGTACAGCAATTTGAAAATAGATAGTGAAATCGCATGCAGAGATCTGTCGACTCTTCGTGACATGGTACGTTGGGCCATCTCTCGCTTTATGGAGTATGAGGTGTTTTTAGGGCACGGGTATGAAGACCCGTGGGATGAGGCGTTGCAGTTGGTTTTTTTGAGCGTCTATTTACCCGTAGACATTGATCCGAAGGTATTTGACGCGCGCTTAACTCAAACCGAGAAAGAGCTTGTGGTGGAGAATATTCGTCGTCGAGTTGAGGAGCGCTGCCCGACTGCCTACATTACTCGACAAGCTTGGTTTGCGGGCTTACCCTTTTATGTTGATGAGCGGGTTATCGTGCCTCGATCCCCTATCGCTGAGCTCATTGAATCTGATTTCTCTCCTTGGCTTGCCGGTGTTCCGAACAGTGTTTTGGATTTATGTTGCGGCAGTGCCTGTATTGGCATTGCTTGTGCGATGCAATTTCCTGATGCTAGTGTGTCCGCAGCAGATATTTCAGAGGATGCGCTGGACGTAGCGCAGATCAATTGCACTAATTTTGAATTAGAGGACTCTTTGTCTTTGGTTCAGTCTGATTTGTTCAGTGGTTTAACGGGGCAGACGTTTGATTTGATTGTGAGCAATCCGCCTTATGTAGATGACGCTGATATTCAGTCCATGCCGCAAGAGTATCATCATGAGCCTTCGCTCAGTTTGGGGGCGGGGCAGGATGGCTTGTCGATTGTCCGAAAGATATTGGCGCAGGCTGCTGACTTCCTTAATGATGAGGGCGTCTTGGTGGTTGAGGTGGGTAATTCACAATATGCTTTGAATGACGCGTTTCCAACCGTACCGTTTTTATGGCTGGAATTCGAACGGGGTGGTGACGGGGTCTTTTTATTAGAGAAAAGACAGCTGATCGAGTTTAAAAATCAGTTTGCCCTCACGGTCTAGTCCCCTTTAATGAGAGCTGTTTTCGAGCCAGGTCTCTACGATTACTAATTAAAGAATTTATTTATGTCTGGAAATACGTTTGGTAAAAATTTCACTGTGACCACCTTCGGGGAAAGTCATGGCTTGGCCTTGGGATGTATTGTTGATGGGTGTCCGCCAGGATTACCCCTGACTGAAGAGGACATCCAAGGGGATTTGGATCGCCGTAAACCCGGTACCTCAAAATACACCACCCAGCGACGGGAACCTGATCAAGTGAAAATACTATCGGGTGTTTTTGAGGGTAAAACCACAGGGACGCCGATTGGGCTATTAATTGAAAACCAAGATCAGAAGTCTAAAGATTACAGTGAAATTAAAGATAAGTTTCGCCCCGGTCACGCTGATTACGTCTATACCCAAAAATACGGGGTGAGGGATTACCGCGGTGGTGGGCGCTCGTCGGCTCGAGAAACCGCCATGCGAGTTGCAGCGGGTGCTATTGCGAAAAAATATTTAACCCATCAGCACGGCATTACGGTGCGAGGTTATGTGTCTCAAATTGGCTCCATTAAAGCGGAGTTAGTGGATTGGTCGGAAGTGGCTAATAACCCATTCTTTTGCCCTGATAAAGACAAGGTTCCTGAAATGGAAGCGCTTATCAATGAATTACGCAAAAGCGGTAGTTCAATTGGTGCGAAAGTGACCGTAATTGCGGAAGGCGTTCCGGTAGGGCTWGGYGAACCGATTTTTGATCGAATTGATGCGTCTCTGGCGCACGGCTTGATGAGYATYAAYGCGGTAAAAGGYGTRGAGATTGGYGAYGGTATGGCGGTGGTGGAACAGCGCGGTGAAGCACATCGCGATGAGATGACTGCCGACGGCTTTTTGAGTAATCACGCGGGAGGGATTTTAGGGGGCATCTCCAGTGGCCAAGACATTATTGCCACGATCGCCCTAAAGCCTACTTCGAGTTTRTTGATTCCCGGYAAAACTATCGATTCAAGCGGTCAGGAAACCGAAATCCGAACCAAGGGGCGGCATGATCCATGCGTCGGGATACGAGCGACGCCGATTGCCGAGGCGATGACTGCGCTGGTCATTATGGACCATTTGATTCGTCATCGAGGGCAAAATTATGACGTGCAATGCAGCACCCCAATTATCCCTGCCAAACCCTAGTGGCGGCCACCCTAGAGGGGGAAGCGCCAAACAAAAAGACGCCTTATTTAAGCTTATCTAACTTTTATTTTTTTTATTATGCTTCTTTAGGCGCGTTGCTCCCTTATTGGACTCTTTATTTGGAGTCACTAGAATTTACGGTGCTCCAAATAAGCCAATTAATGGCAGTTTTTCTGGCGACTAAAATAATTGCACCAAGTATTTGGGGGTGGTTAGCGGACTTTACTGGGCAGCCTGTGCGGGTGATTCGCTGGGGTGGTGCCTTGAGCGTGCTTTTCTTTGGCTTAGTATTTATCGATCGTGGCTTTGTATCTTTATTTGTGATGATGGCTTCATTTAGTTTTTTCCGTAATGCCATTTTGCCTCAAATGGAGGTGATTACGCTATCTCATTTACGACATCAATTGACTCGCTACAGCCAAATTAGGCTTTGGGGATCGGTTGGCTTTATGTTGGCGGTAATGGCGTTGGGTTTAGTGATTGATCTGTTTTCCGTGACACTGTTGCCAGCCATTATTTTGTTTTTATTGGTGGGCTTATGGTTGAGTACTTTGTTGATTTCAGAGCCTGCGTCATTGAATTGTCGAGAGGGGCAGGGCGGTTTACTTAAGCTTATTATGACGCCTAATATTTTGGTGTTTTTTATCGTCGGCTTTTTGATGCAGCTCTCTCATGGTCCGTATTACACTTTCTTCAGCATTTATATGGATGAATTGGGATATAACAAATCCCTTATTGGCATGCTTTGGAATTTGGGCGTACTTGCGGAAATTGGTGTCTTTTGGGTGATGCATCGCTTGATGAGTGCGTTTAGTGCTCGATCGATTTTATTAGTGAGTTTGTTACTTTCGGTGATCCGGTGGGGATTGATCGGTTTTCATGCTGAGTCTTTAGTATTACTTTTATTGGCGCAGGTTTTTCATGCTGCCTCTTTTGCTAGCTTTCACGCGGTGTGTATTCATTTCGTTTATCTCGCGTTTCCGCGTCAATATGAAGGGCAGGGACAAGCGCTTTACGTGAGCGTTAGTTTCGGGGGTGGGGGTGCTCTAGGCGCTATATTGGCTGGGGTCGCATGGCGCGACGGAGGGGCTCAGGCTAGTTTTGGAAGCGCTGCAGTGGTGTGTGCGCTGGCTTTCTTGATTGCATTTATTTGGTTGAGGTTTCCCGCTCATCGAGCTGGCGAGGCGAACGACGTTGGCTAACGTTAGAATTTAGGGACGTTGCGCTATAAAGGCCTGGTAAAGCCAAATTGAATGCTTGCTGTGGACTGGTTGGTCTAGGGAATAGCAAGGGGTTGAAGTGGATGATTTATGAGGCGGTAAAAGGCATGCACCTACTTTGTGTGCTTATGTCATTAGGCGGCTTTTTTGCTAGAGGCGTGGGGCATTTATGCGAAGCGCATTGGGTTAATGAGCGGTGGGTTAAAGTACTGCCTCACGTGGTGGATTCGCTGCTGTTATTGAGTGGTATAAGCCTGATCATTATTACTCGGCAATACCCTGGAGAAACGCTATGGATTAGCGTTAAACTCGGCTTAGTAGTGGCCTATATTCTGTTAGGAATCATTGCTTTTAGACTGGCACGTACCCGATTACAGCGGCTCAGTGCCTGGGGAATGGCGCTAATGGTTGTCGGGTTGATTCTTTTTGTTGCTACAAGCCGATAAGCTTATGATTTTATAGAAATAAATGAGCTCTGCTGATGTTTGGCGACATTATGACCTAATTCTTTGCTTGTGACGCCTGAGTACTGCGGTATGATCTAGCAGCATTGGGAACCTATGTTTGCTTTGGCAAGCCTTTTTTGGCTGAAATCGATGCCCTTCAAACAAGAAACTATAATTGCATTTCACCTGGTTAATTATTGACCATGCTGTGAATGTAATAGCGGAATGGGTTTCCCAGCGGTTGTAGATGTGGTTTAAGTCAGTTGGAAATGGTATGTAATTTGTAGGATTAGTTAAGGTGTTCTACCTGTATGACCCCAGTCTTGTTTGGGGGCTGCATCGGATTCTTTAGAGTTACTTCTGTCATTACTTCTTCTGTTGCTACTTCTCCAGTTTTTAATGAAACGACATTGTTTGCAGTGTCGTTATTCATTGTTCGTCTATGTTTAGCTATATAAGGCTGAATGTGAAAAAAAAATGGCTGTATCTAGGCTAGGTACCCCTCCCTCAGAAGGAAGAATTATGATTGATTCAGTTTCTCGTTGGCTAGTTCGCTATCGAAATTACATGGTCGCGTTTAGTTTTGTTATCTTGGCAATTGCAGCGCTTGGTATTCCAAAACTTGGCTTTAATGGCGACTTTAAAGCCATGTTTGGAGAAGAAAATACTGAGCTTAAGATTTTAGAGGGGATTGAAAATACCTATTTGCAAGCGGATAACGTGATTGTACTTATCAAGCCTGCTGAGGGGGATGTATTTGAACGTAAAAACTTGCATCTTATCCAAGATTTAACTGAGAGCTTGTGGGAAACACCTTATTCGATTCGTATAGACTCGTTAACTGGGTATAACCGTTCGCATTCATCGGACGATACTTTTTATGTAAATCCTTTAATTGATGATATTGATTCCCTTACTGATGCGGATATTGAGTCAATTCGACAATATGCGCGTACTGATGCCTATATAAAGAAAGGTTTAGTATCCCAGGATGAACTCGTAACTTCGATGGTCGTGACGCTGGCTTTGCCTGATGACCCGATTACTCGATTGCCTGCTGTAACTGAATTAGTGGCGCATTTAAATGCGTTGACCGCGAGAGTGCAGGAAGAAAACCCAGGTCTTGAAATTCACTTCATGGGCGGGCCTTCAATGGAAGCCGCTATGGTGGAAATCGTTCAGTTTGATTTGCAGCGTTTGCTACCGCTAACGGTTCTGATTTGTTTTGTTGTTTTGGGTGTCCTGTTACGTTCCAGTGTCTCTGTTTTGGGAACACTTTTTATCATCGTTACTGCAAATACCCTTACTATGGGGATAGCGGGTTGGATGGGTTATGATTTGACGCCGACGTCAATGATGGCGCCGATCATGGTGCTTATACTCGCTATGGCAGATAGTATTCATGTACTGACTCAATACATCCTTTATTTCCGTCAAGGAAAGTCGAGAGAAGAGGCAATGTCTAAGAGTATTGCTTCGAACTTTATGCCTATCTTGTTGACGAGTATTACTACAGCCATTGGCTTCTTGGGAATGAACTTTAGTGAGTCTCCGTCATTCCATGATTTCGGTAACATTACCGCGATGGGGGTTCTTTTTGCCTTCTTGCTTACGATGATTTTATTACCGGGTGTTGTGTTGCTTTTCCCCATGACTCCTACAGACAAGCCACTGCCTTTAACGCCTTTCATGATTGGGTTTAGCCGTCTTGTAGTGAAGCACAATAAAGCGAGCTTGTGGATTGTAGGTCTTTCATTGCCCGTGATCTGTGCATTCATTCCTCAGAATGAGCTGAACGATGACATCGTGGCTTATTTCGATGAGGGGACTAGCTTCCGGGATTCAGTGGACTTTGCTAATGAGCATTTGTCTGGCTTTCAGTATATTTTGTATTCGCTGGATTCGGGTGAAGAAAGTTACGTTAATGATCCGGATTTCTTGAATCAAGTGGATGAGTTCTCGGTCTGGCTTCGGTCTCAGAATAATGTCGCTCACGTGTTTAGTTACAACGACATCATTAAAAACTTGAATAAAGCCTTTAATAACGATGACCCTGCGTTTAATAAGGTCCCTGAGTCTAGAGAGTTGGCAGCCCAATACTTGTTGCTTTATGAAATGTCTATTCCAGCGGGTAACGACTTAACTCGGGATATTAATGCTTCACGCTCCTCCCTAAGACTTATGGTATCGCTAAATACCATGACCAATAATGAGCTGACAGAATTAGATGCTCGTGCTCAGCAATGGTTACGTGATAATGCGCCAGAGCTAGAAACTCCGGGTGGCAGTCGTTCGTTAATGTTTGCCAATCTCGGTAAGAAAATTGTTGTGAGTATGATTAGTGGTTCAATGTTTGCCATGATCTTAATTACTTTGGTGATTCTAGTTGGATTAGGCTCAGCCAAGTACGGCATCATTAGCTTAGTGCCGAATATCTTCCCAGCGGCGGTTGTTTACGGGGTTTGGGGGATGTTGGTAGGAGAAGTTAACCAAGCTGCAGCGATGACCTTTAGTATTAGTATTGGCTTAGTGGTCGATGACACGGTGCATTTCTTATCGAAATACATGAAGGCCCGTAAAGCAGGTAAAACTTCTGAAGACTCCATCGAGTACGCATTTACCACTGCGGGTAGTGCATTGCTGGTAACTTCGGTGGCGATCTCTTCTGGAATGGCAATGTTGATGTTCTCAAGCTTTGCACCTAACGTGACTACGGCTGTAATGCTTGTATCCATTGTTATGGTGGCCTTGCTGTTAGACTTTATCTTCTTACCGCCAATATTGCTTCTTTTCGACAGCCGGTTTGTTGAAGAGCCTGTTCTTGTGCTTACAGGCGAAGAAGCTTCTATGGCTCAGGTAGAGGGTGAGATTGAAGTTGACCCTACTGACATGCCAGATGGATCTGAGGTACCTCGCGACGGACTTAAAACTTAAGTCTATTCGTAATGTACTAAGATTTAGTAATTGAAAAAAACCTGGCTTATGGCCAGGTTTTTTTTTGAGCGTTTGTTAGCGCTGCTTACTTACTTACTTAATTTACTTGCGTGCGTGTAGATCCAAGAAGGCCCCGAATTAGCGTGTAGCCTTCAGTTGTATCGATGATTGAGCCCACGAATCGCGGGTTGGGTGGTGGCTTAATTAGGCCACTACTTTGTTGGACGCCATGGATGGCAAGTGGCTTGATCTAAGGGTGGTTTGAATTGAAGACTGTTTGACTAGCATCACTAGAACATCGGTATTAGGCCTGGGCTAGCCCTTGGGTTTACCGTTTACCTGTAAGACTTAGACACTTAGACACTTAGACACGTAGCTAAGGGTGCTTGAGGCTCTCAACATAGGCGTAGAATAAGTAGGTTAGGGCAATGTTATCGTAATGGCGTTCGTCACGTGGYGATCGCGTTTGGTGTCTCGGTGCTGAGCTAGGCAGTTTAAGTTTGAAGGCAGTCTTGAATAGAGGCGTAGGGGAGAAATGTGTTTGGGTCTAAGGCGCTCAAGATGAGCGCCCAGTCTGTGACAAGGTCGGTCGGGCGACGTTTAGAAAGGTTTGGTGAGCAGGATTAATCTAGGCAGTAAAGTTAGGTTGTTTAGCAGGGCAATGGCCATGGCGGCCCCGGTAAGCAAACCAAAATAAATCGTGGGCACGAAGTTAGATAGAGCCAATATTGAAAAGCCAAACACGACAATGGCTGAGGTGTAGAAAATTGCATTACCAATACTGCCGTGTGCGTTGCTTAACGCAATATCGTAGTCTCCTTGCTGTTGAAACTCGTGCCTAAACCGGTGTAAGTAGTGAATGGTGCCGTCTACGCCAATGCCAATCGATATCGCGGCGATGGTGATGGTCATCATGTCCAAAGGAATATTGAACCAGCCGATAAGCCCTAAAACAAAACCGGCAGAAAGGCAGTTGGGCAAGATGCCGATGAAGGCGATCAGAGGCGAGCGATAGAGCACCAGCAGCATTAAGAATATCGCGCCAAGCACCACCCATATGGTGAGTATTTGAGAGCTGAATAGGCTTTGTAGCATGTTGTTGTACATCACTAGTAAGCCGGTCATTACAATTTCATCTTCTTTTAGATTGAATCGATTGATCAGATCGTATTTTATTGATTGAATTAGTTGGTTTCGATTCAAGTCTGGAGCGGAGTCTAATATGCGTGCTGAAAAGCGTACTTGATTATTGTCGAAGGACAAATAAGGGGTAAACAGTACCGTGTGAAATTGTTCAGGGATCTTGCTATACAGTAGCGCGAGTTCAAACGTAGAGAGCTGTTTCTTAGCAAGGTCCTCGGCGACTTGTATAAATGTGTCGACTGAGGTGACTGTGCCAATTTCATCGATGTTGTCTAAGTACTCGTGAATGCCTTTAATGAGGGTCATCTTTTCACCAGTAAACCAGTACTGGTTAGCATTTTGTTCTAGAGTGTYTTCAATGTCATCAAACGAAAAATCATCGTCGAAGTCAAATTCGTCGTCTTCGTCATCTTCGGGTTCTGAGAAACGGCTTAGATCGATGACTATTTCTAGGGGGACTGTGCCGCCTAGTTTTTCATCGATGAGTCGCATGCCTTCGTAAATTTCGGTGTTCTTACCGAAATAATTGATAAAACTGTTTTCTACTTTTAGTTGATTGATGCCTGCGGCGCTAAAAATGACGGCCATTATTGCAATGCAGAAAATGGTGCCTTTGAAGTTTAACGTAAAGCTGGCTAAGCGTTGAGTAACCCATTCGAATTGATTGTTGGATTGCCTGGGTTTGGCTTTGCCAAGCCATATCACTGCAGCGGGGAAAAACATGAAAGTGATTGCTAGGGCAACCATGATGCCTATCGACATCATCCAGCCAAATTGAATCACTGGAATGATTCCTGAGATGCCCAGAGATGCAAATGCAACCACAGTAGTGATTGCGGTGTAAAAGCAGGGCGCAAACATCGATCGGACTGTGTCGAATACTAAGGTGGCGTTATCTTGCTCTGGGTCGGAGGCGGCAAGTTCCTGATACTTTACGGTCAAATGCACAACAATGGATAAAGTAAATATAATCATCAATGAGATGAAGTTTGAGGAAACTACGGTGACTCGCCAGTCTAGCTTTCCGAGCAACCCCACCATGATCAAGCAGGAGAATAGGCAGCAAAGCAGTGGCAAAGCAATCCAGCGAAGTTGACGAAAAATGATTAGCAAAAGCAAAACAATAAAACCAATGACGCCTCCGCCAAACACCACGATATCATTGCGAACAAAAGTCATCATATCGTCGGCAATCATGGGTGCGCCGCCTAAAAATAGTTTGCCCGTATGCTTGTGGGTTTCGATAGTTGAACGGATTCTTGAAATATCGTCATGCCGTTGCTGGGTAAAGACCAGCTTGTAGTCTTGGAATTCGTTAGTGATGGTGTTTAATGCCGATATTTCTGATTCATTCAGCGGGCCTTGACGCTTCTTATCCCTTAAGTTATTCCTTTGCTGGCGCAGGTTTTTGTATCGTAAGTCATCTTTAAATACCACAAGTAATGCGGTGGTGCTTGCGTCGCTGCTCACCAGTTGATTTCTATAAAGGGGGCTGTTGAGCATTTCTCGGCGGGCGGCCGCTAAATCCACGYCGGGGGATTTCAGGTTCTTGATGTTGTTCTGCAGGTTTGCGAGATTAAACTCGCCATTGTTGAGCAGAGGAACGTCGATGATGCTGGTGATCGACTCAATGTTATCGATTTGTTGTATTTGTTGTTTAAGCGCCTCAATGACATCAATGCTGGATTGAGAAAAGAGGTCGCTGTTGGGGGTGTAAGTGATTAGGACATAATCCTGAATGCCAAACTGGGTTTTAACGACCCTGAGGGCAAGCAGAGAGGGGTCATTGTCCAGTACCAATGCATCGGGAGAAGTATCCAGCTGAAACTTATCAAGGTAAAGGGTCGACGCCGCCACCGCTAACAATGTGATGAGCACTAGCACTTGATAATATTTGCTGTAAAGAAGATGGATGGGGTGTTTGCTTCTTTCCTTCATTGGGTAATTCTTTCTCGCTAGTTTCTAGTATAAGAAGCCGCCGAAGCGATATGTTTCAAGCGTAAGACTGGTGGTAATGACCCGCTGGCCAAGGGATAGAGAAGGCCTACAGTGATGGCATTACTTTGCTGTGGGAGTATTACATTAAATAATCAAATTGTTAAATGGAAAACGAGACGATTGCGCTTTTTATAATGCCCTTTATCTGGTATGCAGGATCAATAAAAAAGGTGGATTTTAATCTTTTGCGGTCGTTTTAACCTAGGGGGTTCTTATTTAGTGATAAAGCGCTTAATAGGGGCAATGTAGGGGGGAATTAACGGACTAATAGCTCGAAAAGTGAGCGACTATTCAGCTTAGATTAAGTCGCTTGTCTCGGGATTTGGGGGTGGGACGTGATAGGGGGGATTTATAAATGGATCGTTAGGGCGCGGTGCGAGTATAGGATTCTTTCATCATTTTGTTGAAYGCAATGACCACTTCTTCGTCGAACTGAGTGCCCACGTATGCGTTGATTTCTGTAATGGCGCGCATCATTGAGCGTTTATTGGTACGGTCGGCTCTGATATTGGTGATTGAAAAATAGGTGTCGGCGACTGCGATTAATTTTGCACCACGACAAATTTGGTCTCCTTTGAGCCCCTGAGGGTAGCCGTTGCCGTCCGGACGTTCGTGATGCTGATAAATGATCCGTGCCGCGTCTTCCCAGCCAGACATTCGTGTCAGTAATTGATAGCCTAGTTGGGCGTGAAGTTGAATTTCTTGCTCTTCGTAAGGGGTCAGTTTGCTATGTTTGTTGATGAGGTTAGAGGACACGAAGACCATGCCTATATCATGTAAATAGGCGGCTGTGGCGAGCTGTTGAGGATCGATAGGGTGCTCGAGGTGATTGTTGGCTGCCATGCAGAATTGTAAAATCGACTTGGTGCGGTTTTCCCAGAAAGGGCTCTTTTTGTCTATCCGCAAGGAAAGTGTTTTGAAAAACTCGATGTCTTCGAGTTCAGCTTCAATCTTTAAGTAGGCGCTGTAGGGTTTGTCTATTGCGCAGTGCTGGTGCTGAACAAAGGGGATTCCATCAAGGGGCGCGCCACCTATGAGCTTAATGATCGTTGCGGCTTCGATTTCAGCTTCCCCCGCCGGCATGCTTTGCATGCGGTCAAAGTGTTTAGCGATGGTAAACAATTGCTCTGTTTCTAATCGCCCATTCTTTTGCATGAACTCCGCTCTAAGCTTGAGGAAATCCAATGCGATCAGTAGGGCTTCTTTCAGTAGGGGGGTTAATTTTAATTGTTTTGCACGCACCACCGAGAGTAGTTCTTCGATGGAGTGACTGTAGTCTGATAGCGGGTCGAGAAGACACATTTTGCAGCTACCCTTGACGTTATGCAGGGCCCTGAAAAGGCTATTGATGACCTCTTCGTTATCTGGCTCGCGCTCAAGAAGCAATAAATCCCGCTCAACCGCCTGTAACGCCTCAGTCAAGGACTCCATAAAATCTTGCATAGTTTCAGCGTCGATGTCTGGCATAGCAAAAAACTTTGCTTCAACTTCGTCGCTATTGGCTGCTGGTTGGCTAGGGTGAGTCATAGTGGGTAGTCCAGTGTCTTCTTGCTTAAGTCTAGTCAAAATCGATTTAGACGATCGAAAATATAACAATTGCTGCATCTTCGAGCGAAATCCGTTCAAAAGTTACAATGACGTCAAATGCGGTGCTTCGAGCTCAAATCTGGTATGAGTGATTGTGAAGGAAACGGTTTTGAGCACTTTTCTGGCACTGTTTGCTAAGCAATACGGGGCTGGCACCTGAACCAGCCTGGAGTTGTTCTAACCAGAGCCTTAGTTATAACGTTTTCTGGCCTTAAAGTTTGTTAACTGCTGGTCGGTTTTTACTAATTCTATTTCGCTGGGTTGTTAATGCCGTGATGAGGGGGCGACCTATCAGTGGGTTCGATTACCTATTTAAGTGGTAGGTCGGTGGAATACTTTAAGGACGCGTGGATTATCAAGCAGCCAGAGCGAACTTGGCGGCCTTACTGATCTTGTTAGTACTTGAAAGGGCGGTCGCGGGGTCGTTGTGGCGAGTAACTATATTTTTCGTTATAAGGGCCGGGTAACCCTAACGGTGTGCTAACTCAGGGCTGTAGGGGACTTGGCCATTAATGCGCAAATGGCAGCTTAGTTTCTTTGCTCAACTATTGATGTGTTCGGCACTTTATTAGCGCATCGAAGGTTGTGTTGGTTGTAATTTGATCTGCGTGGTGGGACTGGTTTGTGAACGAGCGACAAGGTACGCCGCTAAACGTCAGTCTACGGTACTGGATAAATTGAGTGTTTATTGGCGAGGTGACGTAGAAGTTAAGTTGATCCGAGTGTTTGCGTGGTTAGGTCCGATTGCTTGCGCTTGTGTTTACGCTAGATTTGGGTTTGCTTTTGGCAGGCTCTATTGGCTGTAGTACATGGTTTATGAAGACGGCGTTTGTTAGTGCGACATGTTTTTAGTGTTATTTTGGCGGGTATATACGGCTTCGCTGGAAGCTGAGGTTAAATCACTTAGTTGGCCTTGAGGTCTTGTTGTTGTGCGACGGGCTTTCGATTTCCCCTAGGTTACTGCGCTGAAAAAACATGAAATATTACCAAAGACTAATGGTTGCCATCGGGTTGTGGTTTGATAATATTGGCGCTTTCAATTTGACGCCAATTTAGAGCCTACGTTTTTGCATTAGAGCCGACCTTTATCATGAAGTAAACGGGGGCTTTTTCGCGTAGGTTTTCTTTTATGGATGGCTTTTGCTCCAGTCCGATGAATTTTTTTGTTAGGATTGCGGCGCTATATTTACTGTGCATTTAGGACAAGATTGATGGGTATTAGAGTATACGAAATAGGTGAGCATCCCGCCGGATTTGTTGGGATTAGGATTTCTCGAAAAGTAGGCGAAGATAATCGTCAGAATTATCTGTCCTACAAAGCAAATGGCAGAGTGGTTATTAAAAAAGAAAAAGACCGCTTAATGAAGAAAGCGCAGGTGATGTTCAAGGGTTGGGATAAGGAAGCGGTGGTTATTTCCAAAGAGAACTCAATTAAAAAACGCATTGAATCTAATCACCCCAACATTAAAAAAGTACACGCGACGGGCTACACAGGTTTACGATGCGTGATCTTATGCGAACGAAAAATGCGTGGTGGTGAGTTACGCGCTTATTACTCGCCTGCCATTGTGGTGCGCCTAGGGCGTAGAGAGCGAGCGTTTAGGCTGTCTAAGTACGATATTGATACTGCATGGACGGACGCTGTTGCGCAATACGGGAAGCATTATAAAATCGATGATGCTGACTTAAAGAGAATTGCCAAAAGCTGCCCAGAAAAAGGCCAGTTCCGAAAAATACGAACGGCAATGAATAAGCAAGGGCATGAGATTCCCCTTGATGCTCTGAAAAAGCATGGATTGTAGGATCTAAGGGCCTTTTAGCTGATTCCCCAAGGAGGATTCTAAAAGGCCATTCAACCCCCCTCGTTAGTAGAGGGGGGTTGATGCTCGGGTTGATAGAAAGTTAGTTAGTGTTATTGACCGCYTAGAGAGGCGCTTTACGATTGATCTCTCTAGTTATGATTTGAGGTTTTTACAGCACTCGCCTCAAAAGCAGCCTTTCTTAATCAAGCGCCTCTAAATCACTATCTCAGACAAATTGTGCTGCGGCATAACCAGAAGACCAAGCCCATTGGAAATTAAAGCCTCCAAGATGGCCTGATACGTCGACTACCTCGCCTATAAAGTACAAGTCCTTGGATAATTTACTTTCCATGGTCTTGGACGATAGCTCATCGGTATTGACTCCCCCTAATGTGACTTCAGCGGTGCGATAGCCTTCGGTTCCSGAGGGTTTAAATTGCCATGCTTTGATTGCRTGCGCGATAGTACTGAGTTCTTTGTGGCTGTAACGACCTATTGCCTTGTCTTCGAACCAAAGTTCGCTGATGAGTTGCGCGAGCTTTTTAGGCAGTAATTGCTGTAAGAAGGTTTTGAGTTGCTTGTTAGGCGAGCTGTCTTTTTTCTCTTTCAGGTAACTTTCAAGATCAAGCTCGGGCAGTAAATCGATAGTGACTGTCATGCCGGGCTGCCAATAGCTGGATATCTGTAATATCGCAGGCCCACTTAAACCTCGATGGGTGAAAAGTAGTGCTTCTTTAAAGCTTGTATTATTACAGCTAACTTCTATGTCTAGGCTAAGCCCTGAAAGCACAGAAAACTTTTCGAGCAAGGGTTTATCGAGGGTGAAGGGGACCAGTGCGGCGTTTTGAGGGATTAAGCTGTGGCCAAATTGTTCAGCAATTCGATAGCCGAATGGACTGGCTCCCATCGTAGGAATTGATAAGCCGCCGGTAGCAATGACCAGTGATGGGGTGGTTTTAATGCCACTGCTGGTGTTGAGTACGTAGTGTTGATCGCGCTTGCTGATCTCGTTGATGCTGCAATGGGTTTCCAGYTGCACGCCGGAATCTTCGCAGGCTTGCAATAACATTTGTAGAATATCGCTGGCTTTGTGATCACAGAAAAGCTGACCTAATTTTTTTTCGTGGTAGGGGATTTTGCTTTGTTCCACCCAATCAATAAAATCCCACTGGGTGTATCGGCTTAACGCCGACTTGCAGTAATGGGCGTTTTGAGATAAAAAATTCTCTGGGGTGACATCCAGATTGGTAAAGTTACAACGTCCGCCTCCGGACATTAAGATCTTTTTACCCAGGCGGTTTGCATGATCGAGGACCTGAACCTTCCGGCCTCTCTGGGCTGCGCTGTATGCGCACATTAATCCGGCGGCACCGCCGCCGATCACAATAACATCAGCGTCAGGTTTCGAGTGAGTGGAAGCGTTGGTTTTTTTCTGTGAGATTGCAGAGGGGGCTGCTGCGGATTTGCTGCTAGCACCGGGGTTGTCGGCAGAATTCAATGTGACTCCAAAAGCGCATAATAATCGGCAATTATAACCTTAAACCTCCCGCCACGTCGTATTGTGTAATTATGACTATAATAATTGAGGTTGCTGGCTGAAGTCTCAAGGGGAATCAAAGCGTGGTTTAGCCCGCCAGCAATTATTGAGCCTAGTGTCGGGCATCCGAAATGAGTCATTACTTAAGGATAAGTAATTGATTAAATGGACTAAAAAAAACTGTTTCACTGTGGATGGCGTTGAGTTTAAAGCGATTCCCTTGGGCTTGGGTAATCAGCAGTCAACACCTGAGCGGTTTATCTTCCAGAAATCTCTGTGGGTGGTGGAGCGTTATGAAAAGCTTATATCGCAACTAAAGCCGAAAGCAATTTTTGAGCTGGGTATCTGGTGTGGTGGCAGTGCGGTGTTTTTTCAGCGCCTCGCCCAAGCGAAAAAATTGGTGACTTTGGATATCACCGAACAGCGCGTTGAGGCGTTGGATCAATACATTGAAGCCAATCAGCTGCACAATACGCTGAAGCCTTTCTATGGGGTTGATCAAGGCGACGTGGCGCGGTTACGCCAGATAGTGCGTGATGAATTTGACGATGGAATGCTGGATTTAGTCATTGATGATGCGTCTCATTTTGTTGATCAAACCAGGAATTCCTTTAATGCGTTATTCCCTCTGGTTAAGCCTGGGGGTGTTTTCGTGATTGAAGATTGGTCATGGGCGCATGGCAAGCATGATGGCCCAGAAGATTTTGCAGCGTTTTATCCTAATCATGCGCCGTTAACGACGTTAATTTTCGAAATTATTTTGGCGTGCCCCTCGACCGGCGATTACATTGAAAAAATCGAAATAGATAAAAATTCTGCCACCATTTGGCGAGGTACTGCACCTATCAAAGCGGATGATTTTGATATTGCTCAGTGCTGCTTATCCCGTGGGCGGGCATTGCTGGCTCAACAAGAAGATGATGTGTGTGTATGAGTTGCGTTTACTTGGCTAACGGGGGCCAGGATTAAAAGGCTGCGAATGTTTGGTCGTAATGGATTATGAGTCAATAGAGCACGAGGAATGAGCCGATGATTAAACTTTGGCGAAAGTTAATTTACCCAATAATGCGCGCCGCCGAGGTTGAAAATATTTTGGAGATTGGTGCGGAGTATGGCACCAGTACGGCCGTATTATTAAAATACGTTAAAGAACACAAAGGCCATCTTAGTTGCATTGATCCCGCGCCGGAGTTTGACCCTAGTGATTTACAGCAGCTTGGGCAAGAGCGATTCAGTTTTTATCGAGGTTTAAGTCTTGATGTCTTGTCTTCTATCCCGCGTTTTGATGCGGCGATGATTGATGGGGATCATAATTGGTATTCGGTGTATCAGGAACTGGTACAAATCGAAAAAAGCCATGGTYACAGTGCATTGTCACAGCCTCTATTATTTATCCATGATATTGGTTGGCCCTATGGTCGGCGGGATCTCTATTACAACCCCGCAACTATCCCGAATGAGCACCGCCATGAGTATCAAGTAGGCGGGGTGCTCCCAAATCATTCGGAACTTTGCGGACCCCAAGGGTTGAATACGGCGCTTAATCACGCAACTCATGAGGGCGGCCCTAAGAATGGCGTATTAACAGCGCTTGAGGATTATTTGGCGCAAAGCCAACTTAAGTTTCGTTACCTAAATTTTCCGCTTTATTTTGGACTGGGGATCTTGGTCACTCAAGAGCGTATACAGGATAACCCAGTGTTGGCTGCGTTGTTGGATGAATACGAGTCTGTCGATGGCATGAAACGCATTGCTGAGTTAGCGGAACATCTGCGCAGCGTGGACGGCGTAATGATGCAAACGATTGGTCGTCGGCTAGCGGTTGCGCAACGATCAGTCACTGAATTAGGGGCAGGTACTAGCGAACCGATGGGCGGAGAGRCCTATTGAAACTGTCGGTAATTTTGATTGTTCACAATATGGCTCGAGAGCTACCTCGCACGCTAGAAAGCTTAAGCCGACATTACCAATTGGATGCTGACGACCTGGATTACGAAGTACTGGTAGTGGATAACGGTTCGAAGCAACGAATCAATGAATCATTGTTAAAAGAGTTTGGCGCTCAGTTTCATTATCACTATTTAGACAATCCTCCTGGATCGCCCGCTTTCGCGATTAATTTTGGCGTGAAGGCTGCAAAAGGTCAAATCATTGCCGTGATGATTGACGGCGCACATATACTGACGCCAGGCGTATTTAAGTTTGCGATGAGTGCATTTGCAGCGTTCAAAAACCCCTTGGTGATGACGCGGTATTTTTTTATGGGACCGGGGGATCAAAATGACACGTTGCGCCAAGGTTATGATCAATCCGTGGAGGACGAACTATTCACGAAAATTTCCTGGCCTCAAGACGGCTATCGTCTTTTTGAAGTGGGGGTGCCGTTTCAAGGACGTATGCCAAAAATCACTTGGTATAACAAAATGGTGGAGAGCAATTGCTTATTTATGTACCGCGCATTATTTGAATACATCGGCGGCGCCGACGAACGTTTTGATTATCCGGGGGGCGGGTTCTTAAACATGGACCTCTATAAGCAAGCGGTGGAATCTCCAGGCGTGGATCCGGTGCAATTAATTGGTGAAGGAAGTTTTCATCAAATCCACGGCGGTGTTACCACCAATGTCAGTGCTGAAGATAGGGATCAAAAGGTCCATCGCTACGGCCAGCAATATGAAGACCTAAGAGGCAAGGCTTTGGCGGTGAGTGAAAAAGACGTCTTTTACCTAGGGCATTTACCCACCTTGCAATCCAAAATTCACTTAAGAAATAATTAGCCCTAGGGCGATCGGAGTTTTCATGGAAGATACTTCTTTACCAGGCGTTTCGAAAACTCAGACCGACGGTCTAAAGCTCTCCATCATTCTAATTGCGTACAATATGCAGCGCGCCGCGCCGCGATCAATTCAATCCTTGTTGGCGCCTTATCAACAAGGAATAGATGCCAATGATTATGAAGTGTTGGTGATTGAAAATGGTTC
>NVVB01000048.1 GCA_002402085.1 Gammaproteobacteria bacterium | reverse complement strand
GGGGAGACTGAACGCCAGTAGTCTTTATCATTGCCAAAAGCGCGATCATAAAAACGAAAGTGTTTTCTTTGCATTGTTCTTTCGACATTGAACACTGCTGAATCGATTGAGATCGTAGCCAGCCATGGCATAAGTTCATGAGCTGCTTTAATCGTACTGGATGCTGACAGGATATTGATAAGATGGGCGCCAGCGGAGTGACCCATTAGTATAATTTGGGATGGGTCACCACCCCACTGAGACGCATTGGATTGGACGAACTTCAGTGCCGTCGCTACATCGTCTGCTTGCTTGAACGGATCGGCTTCGGGTAGCAGTCGGTAATTAATCGAGATGAAAATGAAGCCCTTGGCTATCCAGCGATCGACTTTGTTTTTTACAACCGCTTTCGCAGCTTTATCTCCTCGTCGCCAGGCACCGCCGTGAACCATAAAGAGGATGGGCGCGTTGGATGCATTAGAAGATTGGTACACATCGAGCTTTTGTAAGGGGTGGTTGCCGTAAGCCAGGTCTTTAATGGCTAGGTTTTTTATGTTACTGGCATTGCTGTGTAGAGAGATGACTAGAAATAGTATCAACAGGCTAATTAAGTGTAAATTGGGTTTTGTGATGCTTGCATCCAAGCTATTTTATATCCATGTGAAGGCCGAAGTTGTGGTGTCATAAAGCAATGCTTAGAAAACCCCTGCGCTATTATAAAGGGTGCGCTAGAAAATGTTTGGTTGTTTTCCTGAGCTGAACAGGGTGAGTGATCATAGGTAAGTGTCCTGTAATTATGACGGTGCTGCTATGGATGTTTGTATTGTTTGTGATGACATGTCGGAGCGCAGGATATTATTTTATCGTATCCGGTATGGATGTAATGCTTCGTCAGGTTCGGGTAATGGTTTGTATTATGTTTCACGACGCTGTCGCTGATAATTTATGGTTCGTTGTGCGGGTTAATTGTCGAATGTTTTGGAAACTAGTAATAGTGATTGGGATTTAATTGTTATTCGTCCGCTGCATTCGTTTAAGTGAATGCTTTTTAGGTGATTTTTTTGCCCGCCACGCTATTTAAAGTTGAGAGATAAATGTTTGTTGCTTGCCTATTTGTTGGCAGGAAGCGCGAAGTCTTTTTAATCCTAATATGTGTCTGGCTGATGTGTTTGCCATCAAGATGATGTCATGGAGCCGTTCGATTATGTGTGTCGTATCAATGTTTTTGTTTGGGTCGACAAGCTTTTGTTTTTTGTGTCGTATGATCGTGACATTGTGCTTTTGGAGCGTTGGTGTTTGATGTTTGATGTTTGATGTTTGATGTTCGGTGTTTGCAAAGCGGTGCTAGATGAATGGCCTGACTTTCTGGTTAGATATAGAAGAGGGTGTCGACGTGGTGATTGAATGTTATGCGACCTGAGTTGATTGGTTTTTTGAACTTAGAAAGTAGATGACTGAAGAGGCTATGGAAATAAGGCCTAGTAGGCGATTATCCATGTTAATGTATTCAAGCATTGTTAATAGTACGGCTATGCCTGATAGGGTCAGTATTGCTAGTGAACTGTTGACCAATACGGTCTGCACTATGGAGGATTTTAGTTGGACTCTGCAGCAGGGGCAAATAAATTCTGAGTGTAGCGTTTTAACAGTGCGGTCTTCTGACGGAACATCGATATAATTAAATGCTTGCTCACATTTTGGACAAATCATTTATTTTGCTCCGTGCCATAAATAATAATTTACTGTCTGTCTGGATGATACCAGTGAATGTGTCTGTTAAGCATTAAATATAATTATTGGTGATGATGAAATGTTGGGTCGTTCTCGTAAAATAAATCGGAGTGTACTTAATAGAAAAGTGTTTGCGTGAATTTATATTCTGTCGTGGCCAAAAATTAGTATAGGGTCTGTTTTTTGGTGACGCATCATTATTTTGAGTTGCTTTGTGTCGACGGTAATCGTTAACAAACTTTCCTCGTTGTCGGTGGGCGAGCTCAAATGAGTTTGTTTTACTGGGCTTTAGCAAGAAATATAGGCTAACGATAAACTRTGTYTCTRGCRTCGATAAGGTAGATCTTARAATGTTAATTGAAAAGGTTTTAAGGRTGGATAGTTTAAGTTTTTTTGTGTYAATCCTACCKCAGTGGTCTTTAGTTTTTCGGATCTTACTGCACAGGCCTGCTTGAARCGAATGGGTAATCGGGGGGCATCTCTCAATCTGTGGTGGTCCGTGAGCGGCGGTGACATTATGTATCGCGGGCCATAAAAGACTTCTTTAAGGTCTTTGGAATTTTGCCATGCCGGCTTATTGAGCAAGCATGGCTTCATCGGGGCTGTACCTAATACTTCTCGAAACAGGCCAAGCGATTATGGGGAGAGGCTCGAAGCCCATCGGGTTGTCTTGCTTGGAAGTAATGCTGATGAATTTCTGTGGGCCCGATGTCTTCCTTTAAAGCAAATTGATAACGTTCCATTTCCTCTGCGAGTGGTGACGCTTCAAAATTTGAAAGAATCACCTCTCCTGTCCACTTTAAGAATCTACGTATTAGCCTGCGCTTGGTTCGTTGAAGGAAAGTCATCGGTGCCGAGCTGTCGGAGTAGTCGAATACTAATTGGCTGCCCGGCGCACTTAGCGCTGCGATGGCCTTAAATAACCCAAAAGATTGTGCTTCTGTTAGGTAATAAATAAGCCCTGCGCAAGAAAAGAACGTGGCTTGATTTGGGTTGAAGCTAGAATCTGACAGGGCTTGCGCCAAGCTTGTGGTGGCGAGATCAGCACCAATGTATTCGGTGTTGACGCGAGTTTGAATGTTATTGTCGGCTAGGCGTTGGCGTTTAACGGCTTGGGTGGCAGGATGGTCTACCTCAAACACGGTGACTTGGTCTGATAATTCTTCACATCGATAGGCATAACTGTCCATGCCCGCCGCGATAATAACGTACTGGGTGCAGCCTTGCTCGAGAGCGATTTTTAATCGGCGCTCGATATAGTCCGCTCGGTAGAGGATTAAAGATTCTGAACCTTGAATTGCGGGTACCAGCGGGGATTTATACAGCCAGTTGATGGTTTTTTGTTGGAGTAGCATCGATAATCCGGTGCTGGTTAGGGCGCTTGCGATAGGGTCTTCGAAAATTAGGTTTGAATCGTGGACAAAGTGTCTGGCCCGCATTGCGGCTGTATAATCCGCTGTCCGCGAGGCTTTATTGTTTTTCAATGTACGGCTTCCTTTGCTGTTAATGTTATTGTCGTATTTTTGTAATTGTTTTATTGAACTTTCATTTTACGGGTTTTTTGTTAAAACGAAAGTTGGCTGAGTATAAGGGGCATGTATAGGGATTACGATGCTGTGGTAAGGGAATGAACCGAAGGGAATACGTGCCGCCTAGTTCGCGGTAGGTAACGGATGTTATAATCACTCGGAGCTGCGCGACCAGTTATACGGTAAAGCCGGTGATAGCTTAACGGTTGTTTCTGGATAGTTTGGGTTGGTTTGGTTTGGTTTGGTCTGTTTTGTTTAAACATTAAAGGTTTTTAACGTCTGATATGGTGGTTATTTGATCGATGAAAGATAGTTACCCCAAAGAGCCGAAGCGGCTCAGAGATTTAAATGGCTTTGGTCCGAAGAGTGAAGAAATTCTCGCGCGGGTGGGGGTTCATAGTGTTGATGAATTCATGGCCGTCGACCCGTATGAATTATATGCTCTGCTATTGCCCATGAAAGGCATTGGGCTGAATTCGATTTACGCTATTCTTGGTGCGCGCGATAATGAGTCATGGTTAGACGTGGCGCAGAAGCGCAAGACAGAGATATTAATGTGTTTAGATGATTTGGGACTGGCGCCTAAATAAGGTGTTTCTGGGGTGTATCCCTTAAAGGCGCGTCTTTAAAAGTGTGAACCGTTAAACTTTTTAAACCGAGGTGCGGTCATCAAACGGCTCGTTTAGTACCCACCGTTTAAGCATGTATTTGGAGCGCTCAGGGCCTTAAAAGCTTCGTTGTATACCGGTTCGAAATGATTGGCTGCTCTCTTCAAACGTATCGATGGTACTCACGTTATCAAAGTAATTATAGTCGATGCTAAGGGCCCATTTCGTGTTTAGGAGCCATGTTACGTTGGCATCTAATATGAGTCGGTCATCAAGCCGAAGCGTACTATTGCCTTCAGGGTCGACGTTATTTTGTTTGTACAGGCTGTAACGGTAGTCGGCACCTAGGCTGTATTCCCAGTGATTGAACAGTCGTTGCCAACGAATATTTACGCTGTGGCGATTGGCCGAGAAGCTGGTGAATGTGCCTTCGAAGGCATCGTCTTCGCGACTGTCGTTATCGTAACGATAGCGAACGTTTACGCTGGTCTTTTCACTGAATGTTTTTCGTACTCCTACGTCAAAGCGCTGGCGATTGCCTTGTTGTGAGTCGAACTGAGTATCTTGAGACTTTAATGTTCGGCTACGATATTCCGCGTTGAGACGAAATTTATTGCGAAGCGGAATTTTAATGCCCGATTGGAATTCGGTGTTTTGTTGGAATGGCTCACTCTCTAATAAGATGCGTTCAATGCTTGCTCCGAGATAAAATCGGGCGTTTCGTATTGGGAAATATTTGCGCCCGCCAAAGCTTGCAATGGAGGTGTCTTGATTGCTTGCTTCTTGGTAGCGAGTGGCAAAGACGCCAGTGAAAAAGTTCCAGCTTGTTGATAGGTCTTCGCTGCTGCTCCAGGAAATAAAGGCCTGTGCATCGCTGAAGTTATCGCCTGTGCCTGAGGACGCGCCGTCGCTGGCGGTGAGGAATATATTGTTATCGTTGCCCACGCCCAGGCTTAGGTCTCCTTGCCATAAGGAGCCTTGCGGTGACGTTGCGGGTGCACTTGCTGGGATTCTGTTTTGACGCAGTAGCTCCTGCGCGCGTAATTCGGCTTCGGATTTCTGTATTTTTTGAATTTGACGTTGAGAATAATCCGCCAAATCGGGTTGCTCTCGTTGCTCCGCGATCAATAGAAAATAATCGGTTGCTTGATCAACGTGGCCGAGTTTTTTTTCGGTAATGGCCAAGTTATAGAGGATCCACCAGTCGGATGGCGATTGATTGTACAGTGCAGTAAAAGCTTGGTTTGCTTTAGGCCACTGTTTTAATTTCGCGTAGCATACCGCGATGTTGTAGTCGAATTCTTGGGGGTTGGCTGCGTTTGATTTTGCTTGCTGAAAGTATTGCAAGGCGGCGGTGTAATCAGCCTGACGAAAGGATGCTGAGCCCAATGAGGCGGCATCGCCTTCTGGGTAGTTTTGGCTAAGGCCGTTGGCGCTGAAGGACAGCAATGTAATGAAAAGAAGTGGTGATAATAAGTGAGCTTTGTATTTTTGCATGGGGGTACTGTACTGCCTTCTAACTAATTCTTTTGGATGCTTGTCTGACGGTCTATCTGTGTATTTGTCTATCTGTCTGTATTCAATGTCTTTGTTTGATTCAGTGTGAGAATCTTTGGCATAGGATACTTGTTTTGTTTGAATCGGGGCTTAACGAAAAATGCGCAAATAGAGTTAAGGTCTCTATTTGCGCATGATTTTGCCACAGATGAAGAATGATGTTTATAGGCTATGGTTTCATATCGTATTATTTTGTAACGAATGATTTCATCGCGTAAGGCATTATCCTTAACTGTATCTTTGCAGCGCCTTCTTTTATCTAAAGCATGTGCCTTTAGATAGCCTTGCCCTGATAGGGGAAGCGAAGGGCGTTAAGATGGCTAGATGCTAGCGATCTTAATTTCCTAGACGGTCACGTACGCTTGCTACGATTTCTGCGCGTCGGTCACGTCGGCTTTCTGCAATTTCAGTGCGTCGTTCGTTTAAGCTTTCTTTGACGTCAGCTCTTCTTTCTTGACGGCTTGCAACTGCATCAGCTCTGCGCTCACGTAGGTTGTCGGCAACTTCGCTTCGACGATCACGTCGATCTTGGCCAATTGCGCCTATACGTGCACGTCTTTCAGCTTGATGTTGATCAATAAGTTCTTTGTGTTGATCAATGATTGCTACGTGCTCTGCGATTCCAGCTCTGTGCTTTGCTGTGCGCTCGTCAATGCTTTCTTGAATGCCATCTACGCGTGCTTCAATGCTATCTTTACGCTCAGCAATGTGGTCTTGAACATTAGTTCTGCGTTGAGCAAGGTTCTCTCTCTTTTCAGCAATGTTGTCTTTAACTTCGGTTTTGCGTGCAGCGATATCATCTTTGATTTCGGTTTTACGCGCAGCGATATCTTCTTTGATCTCGGTTTTGCGTGCAGCGATATCATCTTTGATTTCAGTTTTGCGCTCTGCGATGTTTTCTTTGATTGCTGCTTTACGCTCAGCAACATTCTCTTTGATTGCTGTCTTACGTTCAGCGATGTTGTCTTTAACTTCAGCTTTACGGTCTTGGATGTTGCCACGTAGCTCTTGAACATTCGCTCTTAGCTGTTGAACGTTGGCTTTGTGCTCAGCAACATTTTCTTTGATGTCGGCAACTTTGGTACGACGATCGTCTACACGCTGGTCGCGTTGGTCGCGTCGGTCAGCTTGACGTTGGTCAGCTGCTTCACGAATGTTTGTGCCCAGATCGCCAACAGATTCGACGCGCTCGTCAATGGCTGCGCGGAGGTCAGCTTTACGTTCGTCATGGTGAGCACGAAGATCGCTTCTGTGTTGGTCAATGATTGCTTCGCGATTAACGATGCGGTCACGGACTCCGGCGCGTATTTCTTCTTTAGTAGGTAGCGCGTCGTGTATTGCTTGGTGCTTTTCGCTTAATTCGTCAAGTGCCGCTCGGCGATCGGCGTAACGCTCATCGGCAGCATCTCTGCGAGCTGTTCTTTTTTCGTCGTGGGATGTACGGCGATCGCTTCTGCGCTCAATGATGCTGGCGCGTATTTCTGATCGTGAAGGCAAGTTTAATTGTCTTGCGTCTAGGTTTTGTCTAAGTTCCATGGTGACGTCGTCAAGATCGTCGCCACCGATTTCTGCGAATACGTTAACTGACGCGAGTGATACCGGCAGTAAAAGGGCCGAAAGTAATTTATATTTCATACTATGCTCCTATAGAGATATTGGTGTGATATTTAAAAATAATTATTTTGATATTTAAATGTAAGAAATTTGTAGGTAACGATTGGTTCCTAAAAGTTCCGGCATTGCGTGTATGGGTGTTGTAGCTCCTTGTTCTATTACTTGGGCGGGATCGAAATTAACCTCGATCTGAAAGTCCCGTTCTTTTTCTTCATGGAGCATCACGACGTTTATAACTGTGGGTTTGGAGAGAGTTTGCCCAGCAATAAACCGGATAGGTAAAGTCAATTGATTAGCTCCTTCTATTAAATCCACTGTCCATATTAATTGTCGAGTATCACCGTAGCCCTCTACTTCTAACTGATCAGGCAGGCTGATTGACAATGTTACTTCGCTCATATCGCTTGGTGCGTTAATGGCGATGTCAACGGCTTGTATATTGGAACCTATACTTACCATCATGCTAGTGTGAACTGGGTCAGACTCTACCACTAAATAACTGCCTATTACCATTACCGCCAGGATCGAGGCGGCTACGAATCCCTGCCAAAAACTATTAGGTGACTGTTTATTGCGCTCTCGGGGAAAGCCAATTAATCGAGTTACCATTTCAGGTGCGGCTTGTGGCGCTTGCAACTGGCGTATTTTCGCGAGGTAAGCCTGGTGTTCAACAAGGCTTTGCTGGCAAGTTTCACAGTCACTAAGATGGCTAGAGAAAAGCATATTTTCCTTTTGAGTCAATAGCTTGTCTGCGTAATCTTCTATCTGTTGCTGGGGTATAGTGCAGTTCATAATGGATGCTCCTAACCTATAAACGTTCTAATTCGGTAAAAGGTTGCAGTTCCAATTGCTTTTTTAGTTGGCTCCTAGCTCTATGGAGGTGGGATTTGAGTGTGCCTAGCGGTTGTTCTAGCGTGTCAACTAGCTCCGGCAGACTATAGCCCTCGATATCATGGAGACAAACTACTGCACGTTGAGAGGGAGTAAGGGTGTGCAGTGCGCGATTTATCTCTACTTGAACACGTACCGTTTCTGCCGGCGTGCGTGCGGGAATGTCGTTGAATATAGCGGGATCATCAATGTTTTCAGTTTCTGGAAGTCTTTGTTTTTTACGGTAATTATCTACAAAACGATTGTATAAGCAACGTAACAGCCACGGTTGTAATTTTTCAATACTTTTGAGCTCGTTGATGCGTGGGTAGAGCGAGGCGAGCAGATCCTGTAATAAGTCTTCGGCATCTGCGTGGCTACCTGTGTAGTGATAGGCCTGGCGAAATAGCCCATCGATGTGAGACGACATTAATTGCTCAAACTGACCGCTAGAACACTTACTTCGGAATAGAGAAACTATTTTATTCATACGATCCCTACACGCGCTGTAAGCGAAAAAGGTTGCAGTGAGCCATCAATTAATCCAGAGATCAATCGCTGGAATAGGGAGAAAAAGTGCTTTTTTTGCAGGGTTATAGGTAAGTGCAGGATATTAAATGATTTTATTTTTTGTGTCAGTAGGAAAAAATACCATTAATGGAATAAGTAAGGAGGCTGTGAGTCTGCTCATTTTGATCGAACATAAACAATAAGGGTTGAAGTGAGTTGGTCCTCGAATATACCGCCAAAGTGGCGCAAAAATCATGTTTGGTTTTTGTTCGTTATTTATTAAATAAATTGTACATTAAGGAAGCCAGTATGACCTTACAGGATAGTATGACGCTTGTTACCCTTGGTGTCTGAAAACGAAAGTAACGCGACCGGCGAGTCATTGTTGGTTTATGATCTTCTGCGAACCCTATTGAGTACGTTGAAGAAAATATAAGGCGCCTCTATAGCGTAAATTTTTAAGATACACATTGTGTAAATTGTGGATTTTTAACGGTGGTTTTATTGATGGTGATTTTTTAACCCTGGTTTTATAAATCTTCGGAGATTCGTATGGATACGACAAAAGCGCTTCGAGCGACTGACTTTACCGCGGTATTAAATGGACGGCGGTCAGTTCGTCACTTCACGAATGAACGCGTTGACGATGATCTGCTCAAGGAAATAATTGAAGAGGCCGCTTGTTCTCCCTCCCCCGGCAACTCTCAGGAGTGGGAGGTGGTGGTATTAAGCCATCAACAGACTGAGCGAGTGATCGATAAGTTTGAAGACTGGGGCTGGGAGTATATCTTCCCGTTATTACGGAATGTGGTTCGGCGCAGCAAAGACAGTGCGCACAAGCAGGCGGGTAACCTGAATTCTTCTACTCATGAATTCTATGAGCGTTACTTAAAGGTCTCTGGGTCTCCGCGATTATTATTGGTGTGTAAAAGAAGGCAGCCATTGTATAGCGAGTGGTGGGGGGTGTTAAAGGTACCTTTCAGTGGAGTGTCTCCTTTTTTTACACTTTTTTTTCGCAGCCTAAGTATGCGCAGGGTGAACCGTAATTTAAAGTCTGCCGGCCTCGCTAATATTACGTATGCGATGACGTTGTCCGCATATTCGAAAGGCTTAGCCACGTGTATCCAAGGTGTCTATTGTAATTTGGAAAAAGAAGTGATTGCCCATTTAGAGCTGGAGCGAGATTTGGAAATATTTCTGAGTGTATTAATTGGCGTCGAGGATCAGGGAAGGCATGAGACTCCGAAGGTCTTGATGGCCCGTAAGCCAGTGAGGGTTCATTGGCTGGATTGATTTAGTCGGTCGCTTAGCGGTGTTCTTGCTAATGCTACGCTTGAGGTGCTGAGCTAATAGCCGGTGTGCTTATGCTTGACGGTTATTAGCGGGTGTTTTTTATACCGTTTATTTTGGATTATGACTGCTAATTTAATAGGCCCCTTATTTATTCAACGGTTAGGCTATTGTTACTGATAGCGGTCAAAAGATTTTTTGACGTGTTAAGTAATGCAGGTGGTAGGGGTGATAACAGGTTTTGGCGAAGAAATCTGATTTTACATTAGTTCAGCGTATCTTTGGCATCGCTGTGATGATGCTGCTCGCTCAGATTTTGATGGCTGGGATCGCTATCTTTAATGTCAATCGCATCGGTGTCGAGGTTGAATCCGTTTCGAGTCAGGATATTCCGCTGACTAAAGTGCTGACTAAAATTACTGAGTACCAGCTTCAGCAAGAAATAAAATATGAGATGGCGTTTCGTTATGCTGCGGAAATGGGCAGCGAAGACGATGCCTTACCGTTGTTTCAACGTAGTTTGGAGCAATTCGAGTTGTACGATCATAAAGTTGATGAGCAAATCGAAACGGCAGAGTTAATGCTGTATGAATTTATTGATGAGGCTGGCGAGGGGTCCAAGCTAAACGAGTTTGAACACTTGCTCGAACAAATCGAACAAGTCGAAGTCAATCATGACCTTTGGTCGGAGAGCGCTAAGGAGGTATTTAAGCTGCTTGAAGATGGCAAGCTGCATTTGGCCCACGATCTATCGGAAGGTATTCAAATTAAATCACTTCAATTAGAGCGGGAGATAACCGATGCGCTTGCTGAAATTGAGCAATATACGGGGGGGGCGTTGGATCGAATTGTTGAGCACGAGCGGTCGCTTATTATTCGGATCGCGGTGGTTTCTGGGGTCATCTTTTTATTGATTACGATTGTGTTGATGGCGTTTATAAAAACAATCAAAACTGCGATGAATAGCCTTAGTGAGCAAATTGTTCTGCTTGGGCAGGGTAACTTAGTCGAGCGATCTGAGGGGAATACCTTTGGGGAGTTCTCTCGCCTGAGAGGGAGCATCTTAGATACTCAACAATACTTGAGTGAGGATATTAATCGAATTCAACGTTCGACAGAGGTGCTTGTCGCGGCGAGCACGCAAGTTGCAGAAGGAAGTCGTGAGGCGAATTGTAATATAGAAGCACAAGCGCATTCCTTTAAACAAATTTCGTCGGCAATGGATCAAGTCAGTGAAAATGCGCAAAAAGTCGGTACTAATACTTCCAATACCCAGTTAGAAATACAAAATACGACACAACAATTGGCCGCCAACTTGTCACTGATCAAAGAGACCGGTGATGCGATTCGGATGCTAGTCGAGAGTATTCGTGTCAGCAGTCTTGCCGTGACTGAAATGGCTGACAATAGTGAACAGGTGGCGCGTGTGCTCGATGTAATTAAAGGCGTTGCCGAGCAAACTAATTTATTAGCGCTGAACGCTGCTATTGAGGCGGCTCGAGCCGGCGAGCAAGGGCGTGGCTTTGCCGTGGTTGCTGATGAGGTGCGGACTTTGGCGCAGCGCACTCAGAAGTCTACCTCGGAGATAGAGGGTATGATTGCTCAGTTCCGTGTGGGCACTGAGAATGCCGTCTCGTCAATGGCGGAGAGCTCTGCCTTGGGGGGCAGAGGCGTGTCCTTGGCGGATGAATCGATTGCCATGGTCGAGAAAATTGTTGGGAGCATGCAGTTAGTCAATGACATGAGTGTTCATATCGCTAAAGCGGCGGAGGAACAAACCGGTGTGGTGAAGAATTTAAGCCATAATGTGGCGGTGATTAACGAGGCCTCCAGTGAAAATACTCAATTGCTTAAAGATACCAGCGTGGCAAGCGAGTCGTTAAACGATGTGGCGCAAGCGTTGAGCGCCATTGTGCTTAAATTCAAGGTGTAATGTAGAGCCTGGCTTGTTCAAGGGGCGATCCCTTTTATGCCTGAGTGCTTTAGTCAGTGGATGCTAGCGATTCCGTTTGTGTATTCGAATGACTGGAATCAATGTCGCTGACCTGTAGCGTGGGGGGGGACTGTTCATCTTTATAAAATTCCAGCGGTCCTTTCTCTCCGACGGTATCGGCGAACCAAAATGCGTATTCCATATCGAGTTTTTCTAGACCCGACATATCGGTCGGAAGGCCTTTGAGTTGAAGGCCTATGTGGGGCAGTGCGCCAGGGATTCGTTCATGCTGGGAGACAATGTCTTTATCATCGACGTAGAATATGCTGGATGTCATTCCGTCAAAGGCGGTGTCTGACAGCTTAAAGGTGGACATGACTTCCCAGCCCTCTCCGTGTTGTACCCACACCCAGTTTCCGGGCAGTTCTACTTCCATGGTTTGCTTTTCTTTGCTATCCATTTCACCGTCAATGTGTACGATGACTTGTTCTTGGTGTTGATCGACAAAGGCTTGGGTGGTGAGATTCCCGCCTTCTACATTGAGGTCGCAATAGAATAATATTTGAGGGTTTTTAATTAAGTTGGCCAGTACGGTGCCTTTGCCTACTTCGGTGCGATTAGGGAATATTAATCCTTGTTCGTAGAAGCTTACTTCCGAATTCATGCCGAAGAGAGAGATTCCCGCCACGACTAAGTAAATTTTTGAATACACCGTGGCGCGTACGGGGCCGTCTCGGACGCCGAGTATTTTAATGCGTACATTGTCGACACTATTAAAACCTACTTTGAAATATTTCGAAAATATATTCGCCGAGGCTTCAAAATAAATTTCGTCCAATATCTTATGATGGGCGTCGGACCCGTAGTTGTTGCTTAGGTCTCTAAATTCGAGAAAGTTTTCAGGATTGAAGTCGAGGTTGAAAAACGTAGTGTCGATATTAGCGTTGTCTTCGGTCTGGGTGTAGCGAATGTAATCCACGTCACTGCGTTGTGAGTTGTGTTCGATTAAGTAGGCGTAGCGGTTTCTGCCCTGGCGATCAGTGAATGTGAATTCTTTAAGAAGGTTGCCGTTTTGTGGGGCAGTGACACCTTGATCGTAGCGTTGTTCACTGGCATCTCGGAGCATAAAAATAAGTTCGTCGTTGGGGTCCACTTCACCATAAACACCGTCGATGGCGTTGGTGTTTATCTCGGGAATATAAATGTATCTGGATTTACTGTCGTATTCATCGAATTGAAACGGAATGGGTTTCATTTTTCCGTCCCATACGGCCATTACAGAAAGCTGTTGAATTTTACGATGCAATACTGCGGGGATTTCGCGTCCTGGTATTTTTATGGGATGTAAAAAACCGAAATGAGAGACGTTAAAACTTTCGACTAATTCTTTGACTTGCAGGTCGGAGAGTCGGCTAAAGGTCGCTCTGTCCTTGGACAAATTGCCAGGGGATAATTTTGAGTACTTTAGGAATGCTTGATATTCCGGTTCGGACACGGTGTTCTTGGATTGAGTCGCTGATGTCGACGTCGCGAATGCAGTGGCGATAGAACCGGGGAGAATAAAGCAACAGACCGCTAATTTGATCAGCCAAGATTTCATTGAAGTACCCTGATTTATTTTTAGGATTTGAGTTCAGTGTTACTTTTCGTTAAATCTTAATGGGGATGCAAGTCGGTATAAATAATAACAAGCCTAACTGTTTGTGCAATAGAATCAGCTTGGCCAGAAACGCATTAGTCAATCAAATCAAGGAACGTCTTGTGCTTAGAATTCTGCGGGGCGAATGGGTATCTCTATGAAAAATATAGGGCTTAAGGTGTATTCTAACGCAGGCGTTTTTATCTTAGTGAGTTGTTGGTGGCGAATAAAGGTTGTCCCTTGTTGACGGTGTGTACTGAAGGGAATACGTCTGTTGGCGGCGAAAGCATGCTTGCTGATTTCGCTAGAGGAGTAATGTAGGGCACAACGTAAGCTTATTGAGCAAGTTCCCACTGAATGTTAGTGCGGGCTTGAGATTCGTAGCGATCGTGGAATTGAGGGGTAATAAATATGGCCTGTTGTTTTAACAAGGCATTGAGGAATTTTTTGCGGCCTCGTTTATATAGAAAAGTGGGGATCGATTGGAATTCTAGGGCCACTTGTTCTGTATACCGTTGGTAATCTGCTGCACAGGTTCCGAGAATCGCCATGTCAGCATCAAGGAAAATCTGGCATAAGGGATCACTGGTGTGGTGGTGTTTGGTGGCCAAGATACAGTGGTGCACACGCTCAATGATGCTTGGCGCTACGGCAAGTGCTTGTAAGCATTGTGCAGCGATGTCAGCGCTTTTAGATTCATTGTTAGATTTTTTCGGTTGGTAGACAATGTCGTGATACCAGACGCTCCATAAAATTGCCTCATCTTGGACTCCCAGTGACGCGAGTTCATCGAAGAGTTGCTGCAGGTGTTGAAGGGTATGGTAATGCCGGTGGGGCTCTGAATAGGCTTGGATCAGCTGGTCGAATTGCTTGTTCTGTAATTCCTTGTTAGATTCGCTGCCCGGCACCATGAGGGACCATTGCGCTTGTAGAAAGTCAGTGGGTTTCAAGGCTAGCGGGACTCCTTTTTAGCGAACGGCTTTTGAATGATTGATGAGTCAATCTATCTGTTTTTTCTAAGGTTGGCTAGTCATGCCAAGTCCGTCTAAGGTCTAATTTGTAGGACAGATTGTAGTTTGATGAATGGTCGCTGAGTGGCTGGTGAAAATGTGAGTGGGAAGGCCTTCAGGGGCTTGTTGTAAATTATTGATCGGTGTTGAGACGTGTTGAAAGAATGTAATGTAAGTATTGGCCTTATTAATCCTAAGACCCCAACCAATATGGGGGCAGTGATGCGCGCTTCGGGGTGTTATCGAGTGGATGGTGTTTTCTATACAGGAGAGCGCTACGATAAGGCGGCAAAGTTCTACACGGATACGCAGAACGTAAATGAAAATATTCCGTTAACGGCAGTGGATGATTTATTTGAGGCGCGCTCGCCCCGTCAAAAAATAGTTTGCGTGGAGTTGGTGGAAGGCGCAATCGCTCTGCCTGAATTTGAGCATCCTGAGCATGCACTGTATGTGTTTGGGCCTGAAGACGGCTCGATCAATCAAAAAGTAATAGATCGAGCCGATGCGGTTGTTTATGTGCCTACGGTCGGCTGTATGAACTTGGCAGCGACTGTGAATGTGCTGTTATACGATCGTTTGGCGAAGTCAGCGTCAGTGGTGACAGGGGATGCCTTAATTCGCGCGAGCCGCGACCGTAATAATACCTCGAAGGTAAAGGAGCGCTGAGGGTGGCGAATTTACCGGGTTTAGGAATACGTGTTGACCGTTGAGAATCGCCGTCTTAGTTTCATAAATGGACTGGCAATGGTCAGGATGGTCTTGAATAGCGCGATTTGAGACATTTGTAAAAGGCGGTCTTTGCTGGATAACGTCGACTTGATCTCTATATCCATTAGCAAATCTTTTGATTGATTGTTTATCTCAATGGTTTTTGAATGGGTGTCGAAATGCGTGTAAGTGAATTTTGTATCGAGGTATTCGAAGGTGTTTTCTGCCGTAGGCGTTAAGCCAATGGCGACGGGCAAGCCAAATATCTTAACCGCGAGCTGGTCATTGTGAATGATCAATTCACTTTTAGCTGGAAAACCGAGGTATTGCTTAGGCAGTGTAAAATACCCACAGCAGCTTTTGAGCGTGTCGAGAGAAACGGCAATGGCATCTTGATTTATAAATATCTCAGACTTGCTTTGAATCTCGGTTAAGAATGCCTTAGGGAATAGCGCCAGTAGATTATTATTGATGGCGCAATCGAGTACTAGGTGAACCCGAGTAATATCGCTTTGGTTGTGGATGCTGTGCGTTTCGCTGAAGTTTCCGTACCAAAACTCGCCTTCTTTCCATTGCGCGCGTTGGCCATCAATATAGAAATACACTTCTTCATGAGTAATGATCGGGATGTGAATTCGTGCGAGACCGGTGGACCAGTCGATGCCTTGGTCTTTGTGTTCACCGACTTTTTTCCCCGGCGGTAGAAATAATAACCGTGCAACCTCCACCTCAAAATCAAATCCGTCAATAATCTGTTTGAAATAAGGGCAGTAACTTAATACTTCAGTATCTTGAGCGCTGCCGGCACTGAACGCCAGTGTGTCCTCGTAGTTACCTTGGCTGTTTCTGAGCGCAATGCCGGTCCAGCTGCCATCGTGATAGGGGCCAATTTGCGGTGCGGATTGAAAGTGTTGTTTGGCAGAGCCTAGATCGTGCTGTAGTTTTTCAACGTCAAAGTTGAGCTTTAGTTGTGCCATTGCGGTGGAGATCATAGTCATTCCCTGCGTTGTTCAGTATTCCCTGCTTTTGGTTTAGTGACGGATCGGCACTCTACAATGGGTCCGTAACGCATCCATAAAAGCGAACTTGGTTTTGTGTTTCTGAGTTCTTTTGGATGGTACAGAGATAAAATAAAAAGTGCAGTAAAATTCAGTGGTTTAAGTACGGTTTTGTGTGGCGTGTTTGGCTTATGGATTTATGTGTTTTTCTTGTTTAGTTTATCTGTCGGTGCAGTTTGATGCTGCTGACTTGGTGTTGGCTTTAATGTCCTGATTTCTAATGGTTTTGTTGTGTGGCTTGGGTGAAGCGCGAGGCAGAGGATTCAACTGAGCTGGAAAGGCTGATGTGTTGATTTGTTAATAGTAATCTGTCCAGTTATGAATTGCCGGCCAGGTATTGGGCGTGCGGATGGTCTGCTGTTTGATGTCATCACGTCGAGTTATGAATAGCCGATGTGTGTGACTTAAGTGTTGTTCGCTGAAGAGTGGGGGTAGTCGTGATTCGATGTCGGTTCTATTTATGAAGTTATAGATTCAAATGGTTACGCATTAATGAGTTCAAATTGCTTTTGGGACAATTCGACGCCATTGACTAGAATGCTGAGTTTGTGAATGCCTAGGTAGTGTTTTCGAGTGGACCTATCCTCGAAAGAGTGGGATTTACTGTATGATTTTTCTGACGCATTACATTCTAATTCTGAAATTTTAAATACTTTGCGCGAGCGCTTGCCGTTACTTTTCATAAAGTCGATGGCGTATTCGATGCGTAGTTTACCGAGTGCTTGGTCTCGTTGTTGGTCTTGGGTCGTGAGCGTAAATGAAAACCCTAGGCGTGCTTCGAATTTAACTTTTTTATCGACGTTAACGTTCTGAATATGGATGTGGCTTGGATCAGGGTAGCCAAATAACGTGAGTGCTTGCGGGTGCGCTTTTTTCAGTAGGGTTCTGCACGCGTGTTTTATCAGGCGGTCAGTGTCTGGGTTGTCTCCTAGCCAGCTTTCTGAAATCTCTAGGACTATTGCCGGATGATCTTTGGCGATATCGTTGAGGTTGTTGGCAACACTGCGTCGAACATATTCACTGTCGTCGGCTTTAAGTCGCTCGAGAATGGGTAAAATCTCAGTGGGGTCTTTTTTGAATTCTGGTAGGGCGTTGGCCCACGGCAGTCTGGGTCGACAGCCTTCGCTGGCTAATCGACGGACGTGGTAGTTGTTGGATCGGGACCATTTTAACATTTGTTTCATCATGGTTTTTTTATAACGCACAATAAATGGCCGTACGGCAAATTCGGAGCTGGAATACTGGGTGAAATGTTCTAACGCCTGTATGGAATCTTGGTAATGTGCGATGCCGTACTGTTCGACGAAGTCAGGAAAAAACATGCCTTCGAATCCACTAAAATTTACGGACGCAGGTTTTAGAATGGCTAAGGCTTCAGCGTAGTTGTCGGGCAAAAATGTCGCCAGCGTTTGGCTGATGTGCTGCATGCGTTGCTTGAGTTCTTTGTTGGGCCAGTCGGCGTTAAAAATACTACGCTGAAAATCTTGTTGCTTGAATGCCGGGTGCCAGACGGCGATTTCCTTGCTTAAAGTGGCAATGTATTTTTTATTGTAGGCGTTCTTTAATGGTTCAGGCATAGCGTGGCTTGGACTACTTTTGTATTGACGGCGATTGTTGGTTGGCGGGTAAAAATAATAACGGGTCTACGCGGGTGTTATTAAGACTAACGCTCCAGTGTAAATGAGGCCCAGTGGCGCGACCTGTTTGCCCCACTTTGCCGATAATATCGCCACGCTTTACTGTGTCGCCTGTTTTAACGTCGTAGGCGCTCAGGTGGCAATACAGGGTCACTAGTCCTTCACCGTGATCGATAATTAAGGTGTTGCCGTTAAAAAAATAATTGCCGGAGGCCGTTACTACACCATCGGCGGGCGATTGAATGGCGGTGCCGGTGGGCGCTGCGATGTCGAGACCACTGTGTGGGTTGCGCGGTTGTTGATTGAAAAAGCGTTTTAATCCAAAGGGGCTGGACAATCGGCCTTGAAGGGGCCAGCTAAAGGGCTGAAAGGCGCGCTCTGGGTTTTGCCATTGCTTGAAGGCGCTGACCATTTCGGCTTTTTCTTTTCGGATGCGGGTTAAATCTTGTGTGTTGGGAGACACCTGGCGCTTGTTTTTTAGCGTGATGTACTGTGCTTGGTATTGCTTGTCTTTGACTTGAAACGTTAAGGTTTGTGAGTGGTCGGAATTCAATGAGGGTTTATTGGCGGCGAATGATATTTGCTGGGGACCCGGTTTAGCGGAAAGCGGGATGCCCACAATGGCGTGCCAGCGGCCGTTACTTTTTTCAATACGAAGTGGATTGTTTCTATACTGGGCGCTGGGTTGGTGAGCCGTATTTAGGGGGAGCTCGATGATGGCGATGCCGCCGGGTACGGGGCTGGCGATTGGCAGCGCGGCCCAGAGTGTCGAGGGAAATAATAAGACCATGCAAAGGCGCATGGCAGGGTTTAGGGCTAATTTTAGAGCTGGTTTTAGAACTGGGTTTAGGGTCATGGTCTATTTCTTTTTAATGCGTTTAACTTCTGAGACCACGTGGCCTTGATGTAGTTGGGTTTCAATGAGCTGCCCGACTTGAAGTTGTTCGCTGGTGCGAATGATGTTTTTATCGGGGTCGCTAACGATGGCGTAGCCTCGTGCCAGTGTCGCCAGCGGGCTGATCGCGTGCATGCGTTGGGCCAGTTGACTGATGTGTTGTTGCGCGTGTTGGTTGCTGTTTTGAAGCGCTAATAAGAGCCGGTGTTTAAGGTTGTTTTGTTGGTTTTTAAGTTGAGTGATTCGGTGTGTGGGAGTCACCCGAAGTAGGTTGGTATGGCTCGCACGTAGCTGGGTTTTTTTAAGTTGGAGTGCATTCTGGATGGCGTTGTGTAGACGGCTGTCCAGTTCATCGAGGCGTTGTTGGTGGTCTCGGAGTCGTTGCCCTGGGTGTTTTAAGCGTTTTTGCAGCCAGGTTAGCTTTTGTTGTTGCTGGACGAGTTGTGTTTGTATGGTGCTGACAAAGAATTGTTCGAAGTCTTGGATGCGTTGCTGCAATTCTTGTTGATCCGGGCTGACTAATTCTGCCGCCGCGGAAGGTGTGGGTGCGCGTAGGTCGGCTACGAAGTCGGCGATGGTGAAGTCTATTTCATGGCCAACGGCCGATACGATAGGGATCTTGCAGCGATAAATGGCTTGGGCGACGATTTCTTCATTGAAAGCCCACAAGTCTTCAAGGGAGCCTCCGCCTCGACCAAGAATGATGAGTTCTATGGGCAGCTCTTGGCCTTGATTGAAATTGTCGGCCCGATCTAGGGCGTGCACTATTTCAGTCTTGGCTTTGTCGCCCTGGACGGCCACTGGGATCAAGGTCACTTTAGCAGCAGGAAAACGCCGTTTTAAAACCGATAAAATATCCCGAACCGCTGCACCTGTCGGGGAGGTGATGACGCCAATATGCTTGGGTATGTCCGGTAGGTCTTTTTTGTGTGCTGGGTCGAACAGGCCCTGTTCGGAGAGTCGTTGTTTAAGTTGTTCAAACTCCCTTCTAAGCGCGCCTTCGCCGGCTTCTTCCATGTGATCAATGATCAGTTGGTAGTCCCCGCGGGGGGCGTAAAGGCTGACTTTGCCCCGGACCTGGACTAATTGGCCGTTTTTGGGGGTGAAGCTTAGACCTTGGTTTTGACCCCGAAACATGGCTGCGCGAATTTGTGACTGGTCATCCTTTAATGTCAGGTACATATGACCTGAAGAGGGGCGCACAAAGTTCGATATCTCGCCCTCGACCCATATTCGGGACAGTGCTCCCTCCAGCAGGTTGCGAGATTGCTGATTGAGCTGAGAAATGCTCAGGACGATCTTGTTGGTAGGCGTTTGAAAACTGGTTTGGCTCATGTTTGGTGTAATTGGTTGAGGTTGTTGCTAGTACTAATATTTTGACTAGTGCGGGACTTGATTGAGTGCGTGTGTTCGGCTTGATCGGCCATGCATCCACGTTTTAAGGCCAGCCTACTATGTCATTCAACTGCGTGTGAATCGCTATTGTGACACCGGCGGCTGGAATGGGAAATAGCCGAATGAGGGGGTAAATCGTTAAAGTTAGCCCAAATGGACGTAATTATCCCTTTACTGCACGTTATATTGACTAAACTAGTAAGTTTACTTGGTTTACCGATGGGGCGCTGATCTATATAATTGCCGGTTAATTTTTTCGGTCCTCGCCCGGGCTTTTACCTTACTTGGTATCTTATATGCTGCGTATCACGCAAGAAGCACTTACCTTCGATGATGTTTTGTTACTTCCTGCCTATTCTGATGTTTTGCCGAAAGAAGTAAGTTTACGCACTAAGCTTACGCGCAATATCTCGTTAAATATTCCTTTGGTGTCCGCAGCCATGGACACCGTCACTGAATGCCGCTTGGCCATTACCATGGCGCAAGAAGGCGGCTTGGGCGTGTTGCATAAAAACATGACCATTGCTGAACAGGCGCTTCAAGTACGGAAGGTGAAAAAATTCGAAAGCGGGGTGGTGAGGGATCTGCTGACTATATCGCCTAGTGCCTCTATTCGAGAGTTGGTTGATCTAACCTTGGCCAACAAAATCTCTGGCGTGCCCGTTGTCGATGGTGATGACTTAGTCGGCATCGTGACTAGCCGGGATGTGCGTTTTACCAATAAATTCACGGACTCTGTTGCGACTATTATGACCCCTAAAGAACGTCTAGTGACGGTCGAAGAGGGTGAGTCGAGCGAAGTCATTAAAGATCTTCTGCAACAACACCGTATTGAGAAGCTGTTGGTGGTTAACAGTGATTTCAGGCTCAAGGGCATGATCACGGTGAAAGACATCCTTAAAGCTGAAGCGTATCCGGATGCTTGTAAAGATGACCAAGGTCGTTTGAGAGTGGGGGCTGCGGTCGGAGTGGGCGAAGGCTCGAATGAGCGTATAGAAGCGCTGATTCATGCGGGTGTAGACGTGTTAGTGGTGGATACTGCGCATGGTCATTCTAAAGGCGTTTTGGACAAAGTCCGTTGGATTAAGAAAAACTACCCAACGATGCAAGTCATTGGTGGCAACGTTGCCACGGGCGAGGCCGGTAAAGCGCTTGTGGAAGCGGGTGTCGATGGTATTAAGGTCGGCATTGGGCCGGGCTCTATTTGTACTACGCGTATCGTGGCCGGTATTGGTGTGCCGCAGATTACTGCGATTGCCAATGTTGTGGATGCCATTAAAGGCAGTGATGTACCCGTGATCGCTGATGGTGGCGTGCGTTTTTCAGGTGATTTCGCTAAAGCGATCGCAGCCGGCGCGCATGTCATTATGGTCGGCAGTCTATTAGCCGGCACTGAGGAAGCGCCAGGCGAAGTGGAGCTGTATCAAGGCCGTTATCATAAAGCTTATCGAGGCATGGGTTCGTTGGGTGCGATGGCTCAAACCCAAGGTTCCAGTGACCGTTATTTTCAAGATGTGTCAGCCGGTGTTGATAAACTCGTCCCGGAAGGAATTGAAGGTCGGGTGCCGTATAAAGGCCCAATGTCCGCGATCATTCATCAGTTAATGGGCGGGCTGCGTTCGAGCATGGGTTATACTGGTTCGAGTGATATTGAAGTGATGCGCACCGTCCCTGAGTTCATTAAAGTGAGCTCGGCAGGCATGAAAGAAAGCCATGTGCATGATGTGACGATTACCAAAGAAGCGCCTAACTATCGCGTTGGTTGATCTTGGTTTGAGTTGTAATGAATGCGTTTAAAATGGGGCTATTGACTAGCCCCGTTTTTGTTTTCACTAAGCGGTCTTTGCGCTTGGTGTAGAGCGAGATTTTTTGAGTTCACCTGAAAATAGTTTCAGTGCTCCTAGCCCTTATTTACCGAGAAGTTTTTTATGTCCCAGGATCTTCATTCCCATCGAATACTCGTGCTAGATTTCGGTTCTCAATATACCCAGCTGATCGCGCGTCGTGTACGTGAAATTGGCGTGTATTGTGAAATTTATCCTTACGATGTTGAACTTAGCCATATTGAAAGCTTCAAGCCTAAAGCGGTAATTTTATCAGGTGGCCCTGAAACGGTACTTGGGGAGGATACCCCCACTGTGCCGGACTTAATCTTTGAGCTGGGCTGTCCGGTTCTAGGGATTTGTTATGGTATGCAAGCCATGGCCAATCAGCTAGGCGGGCAAGTAGAAAGTTCTGATGTGTGTGAATTTGGTTATGCCAAAGTTGTGCATGAAAATAATTCGGCGTTATTAAAAGGCATCGAAGATAAGGCTATCAAGGACAGTAGTTCTGAGCTTGACGTTTGGATGAGCCACGGCGATAAGGTCACTCAAGTACCGCCTGGTTTTGAAGTTATTGCGTCCACAGACAGCGCACCTGTTGCGGCCATGGCCAATGAGCAGCGTCAATTTTACGGTGTACAGTTTCATCCCGAAGTGACCCATACCAAGCAAGGTCTTGAAGTTGTCGAACGTTTTGTCGTGGGCATTGCAGGGTGTGAAAAGTTATGGAATGTTAGCAATATCGTTGACGATGCCGTGCAGCGTGTTGCTGACCAAGTCGGAAAAGACCCTGTTATTTTGGGCTTGTCGGGTGGCGTGGATTCGTCTGTAGTGGCGATGTTGTTGCATAAGGCTATTGGCGATCAGCTAACCTGTGTGTTTGTGGACAATGGTTTGTTGCGTTTGAATGAAGGCGATCAAGTCATGAAAATGTTTGCGGACTCCGTAGGCATTAAAGTGATTCGTGTGAATGCAGAAGATTTATTTCTTAATGCCTTAAAAGGGGTTTCTGACCCAGAGCAAAAGCGAAAAATCATCGGCAATAAATTCATCGAAGTATTCGAGCAAGAAGCAGAGAAATTAAACGATGCTAAATGGCTCGCGCAAGGCACTATATATCCCGACGTAATTGAATCAGCAGGTTCCAAAACGGGCAAAGCCCATGTGATTAAATCTCACCATAATGTCGGTGGTTTGCCTGAAGACATGAAGCTGAAGTTGGTGGAACCTTTACGCGAACTATTTAAAGACGAAGTGCGTAAGATGGGCATGGAGTTAGGCTTGCCTTACGACATGGTCTATCGTCATCCATTCCCTGGACCTGGTTTGGGCGTGAGAATTCTGGGCGAGGTGAAAAAACAATACGCTGATTTATTACGGTCTGCCGATGCGATATTTATTGAAGAGCTCTATCGAGCCAAGTTGTACCATGAAGTAAGTCAGGCGTTCACAGTGTTCTTACCTGTGAAGTCGGTCGGGGTGGTGGGTGATGCGCGCCGCTATGAATTTGTGGTATCACTGCGCGCGGTAGAGACGATTGATTTTATGACCGCTCGTTGGGCACATCTACCGTATGACTTTTTAGAAGTGGTATCGAACCGGATCATCAATGAGATCTCGGGTATATCTCGGGTGACTTACGATATCTCGTCTAAGCCACCGGCGACCATTGAGTGGGAATGATTCCACGTCTAGCACTGACTAGCATCTACAAGCAGTAATCGTAAGCTAACCCATTGTAACTAATGGGTTTTTCTTTTTTTGTCTGGCAGTTTCAGGCACTCTCTAGCACCTACAAGCAAACTTTTTTAATGGTATTTTTAATGGTATTGTCGAACTCAGTACGGCGATATCAGATTAATACCATAGCATGAATTTGCAACGATTCATGGTATCAAAAAATTCTAACTATCTGATATTAAAGAAAATATATGATAAAAAGTAACCGTTTTTTATCATGGTATTAAATGCTTTAAAGAGGGAGTTGATATGCTGACCGATACTAAGCTTCGAAACTTGAAACCCAGAGATAAAATCTACAAGGTTAACGACCGTGATGGCCTTTATGTTGCGGTGACAAAAGCGGGGACGATCTCTTTCAGGCACAACTATTCAATCAAAGGCCGTCAGGAGACGTTAACAATAGGCCGGTATGGCGTGGGTGGCATTACGCTCGCAGAAGCAAGGGAGCAACTTAACGAAGCCAAGAAAATGATTGCGTCCGGTAAGTCGCCAGCTAGAGAAAAGGCTCGTGACAAAGGACGTGTGAAGAATGCTGAAACTTTTGGGGCGTGGGCTGAAAAATGGCTGCGCGGCTATCAGATGGCCGACTCGACGCGTGACATGCGCAAGTCGGTATACACACGCGAATTAAAGACGCGGTTTGGAAATAAAAAGTTGGTTGAGATTACGCATGAAGACTTGCGTGCATTGACCGATGCCATAGTTGGTAGAGGGGCACCTGCTACGGCAGTTCACGCCCGTGAAGTGGTGTTGCATGTCTATCGCTGGGCGATTGAGCGAGGGCAGAAGGTAGAGAATCCTGCGGACAAGGTGCGCCCTTCATCTATCGCCAGATTTGAACCACGAGACCGCTCCCTATCACCTGCCGAAATCGGTTTGATGTATCGGTATATGGATCGAGTGGGGACATCGCCGCAATATAGAACTGCGGCTAAACTGCTGTTGCTGACAATGGTGAGAAAGTCGGAGCTATCCAATGCTACTTGGTCTGAGATCAATTTCAGTGAGGCACTTTGGACTATACCTAAAGAACGCATGAAACGACGAAACCCTCACTTGGTGTTTTTGTCTCGACAAACTCTGGAAATTTTTATCGCTCTAAAGACGTTTGCCGGTGGGTCGGAGTTCGTGCTTCCGTCGCGTTATGACTCGGATTTACCGATGAGCAGCGCGACTTTGAATCGTGTTCTTGCTTTAGCGTATAAGGCTGCTCAGAAAAATGGTGAGCAGTTAGATAAATTTGGTCCGCACGACTTGCGCCGTACTGCTAGCACGTTACTTCATGAGGCTGGTTACAACACTGATTGGATTGAGAAGTGCCTTGCTCATGAGCAGAAAGGCGTGAGGGCTGTCTACAATAAAGCTGAATACCGAGAACAGCGAACTGCGATGTTACAAGATTGGGCTGACATGATTGACGAGTGGACTACCGGAAGCTAGGAGTAACCCCAGGTCTGTGAGCCTGATCGCTTGACTGTTTTCGGTTCTCAATCCAATTCTCCACCTCAGCTAAATCCCAGGCGACGTTCCGGCTTGTTAATACGATTCGGCGTGGGAAATCACCTCGTTTTTCCATATTGAAAATGGCGCGATCTGAAAGCGGTATCATAGCCAGTAGWGTTTTTCGGTTGATCAGGCTTTTGCTTGGTAGGTTCTGATATACCTTATCCCTAAGATTATTATTTCTGACTTTACCCACGGCAGTCTCTCCTTGATGTTGCTATGGTAGGGATCATTCGGCAAAAAACTACAAATAGCTTCTCACTCTCCCAAGACTTTATTTGAATTTTTGAGCTAGGCAACAATGTTCTCAGTTCCTGTGCGCTAAGGGAGCACGAAGCCTGCGTGTAGGACAACGTCAGAATTATTGTTTGCGATGAGCAACGATAGAGGGTGCAAAGTTCGTGGATTGAGGTATACGCTCTCACTGTATTGATCCTGATTTTGAAGATGCTCATGATTCTAAGTTCTTATTTGGCTTGCGCGACTGAAAATTGTTCATGCAGGATGGACGCTTTACTCCCCGAACCAGAATTTCCGAGCATATATTCGCAAAATTSTAGACTTACCATGGCCGCAATGACCGTTTGTTCAAGGCGTGAACCAATCTTGAAGTTGCAGGTGGGCTGATTTCATTCGTCAATGTCGCCAATAATCCGAACGACTGGCCCTCCAGTACAATGTAGTATTTCAGACTCTGTCAGTTTCAAAAGACTGGAGATATATTCAATCGTGAGATTGAGAAAGTTGAAAGGAACAGTGATGTCGATATAACGAATAACACTATAATTGATGCAGGAGGTTGAGTGTCTCCAGCGTAGGTGATTGAAAAAGCCGCCCGTAGACGGCAATCAAATCAATCGATATTGCGGTTTAGAACTCCTGCGGCATCCAAGTAACCATATTGTCATTGTCAGGTTTACGGGTAAACCACTCATGCATACTTTCGACCACCGCTGATTTCTTCATATCACCGTACATCGCTGCCCAGTCCTTATGGCGCAGTGGTGCAAATGTCGTGAGTAACAGGGGTTTGCTCAAGCGAGACAAGTAGTTGTCTTTCGTGGGTTGCCAGTAGCCGGTGAAATCAACCGATAGCATATCCACCAACGCATCTTGGGTCGCGTTAGCACCTCGAACCYCAACTTGTAATGATTGAGCCACGCAATACGTCACCARCTTGTYTTTCATKKWTTGGGKSAGGGCACGRAAGGCCGYSAAACGCTCACCRTCATCCTCGATGGCCAGCCAYTGGGTATCYAGTTTYGATTCRGCGGCTTGCAAGGCATCCGAGGCGGTAGGGCTGTCRGTTTCCTCCCTRCTGCTCTCYGARCTGACCCGATTAAAGGACGCATCCATTAGATCGCCCAACCGCCGGTATGCCCCTGAGAGRATCTGTTGGCATAAGCTGTAGTGAAGAAYRTCMRTMGCTGCCGYRGGRTCAKCCARCAAKGCYGCYTTCACTGCYTGCTGTCGATAACGGCCTAAATCCGTGCGAAGYGCYTGAGAAATBGTKGHKCCYTGTGTTTCTKGNGNNNGNNNTCGTNCHTDYCAGHANCCDCACTHGCNTCATCAYCMTTTTKGBTGTTGGGTTGYGGAATGTCYTTCTTRCGCGCCACYCCTTGRGTCAGGGTTAATTTGCCGTCWCGATCAAARCCCACGAYACAGCCGCTRTANGCTNTTTTGYTCGTCRGAGAASGYAAGRTAKTGMTTGTCYCGTTCTWGTTCCAGYGCCTSYTGCTTTTCRACCARRGCATCATATTGWGYGTCTARSTCTTCYGGCCARTCGGCTTCACAGCAYTKGTCRTGTARYTCKGYYGTTTCYTGTTCCAGCGCGGYRATYTKATCKTCYAGCTTTTTAGGKRCRCCYRTYAAKACRGGCTGYAACCGYACRCTGYCAGTYTCMRKSTCAYYGCTGCCATCATTWAYYTCAAYCCAAGACCAGCAKTCATTTTTTCTCAATTYYCCSGCTTCTCGYTGTARACGCWGYTTGGCCAGTTCTTCCACCAGTGCMGARTCWGARAGGTAGGTTTCATCCTCAAACAAATCACTGGATAACGCACCACCSGCYTTWARRTARGCCGYTTTWCCGACAAATTTYCCYATGCCCTTRGACARCACRTAAGCTTCACCGAGTARCCAGCTTTTGATGGARTGTGGCCAYAGKGAGCCTTGGGATAATTCCTTRTARCAAGCCAGTTGGCGMTTGTGGTCGTCGCAAACGGTAAAAGCCATCAGGCATTCAAGGYTGAAGRTGTCACGCCGATAACGATCAAGCAGCTTCGGTGCCACSTTACCCAGYACCAGCCTTTTTGCCACCAGTGTTTTGGCCACRCCAAACCGCTGAGCAATGTCCTCCACAYTMAATCCTTCCTCCACCAACCGGCTATACGCCRCAAAYTGGTCGGCAGGGTGCATGGCGGCGTGAATGTTCTCGGCCAAAGAAATYTCGGTCAAATCYGCATCCTYTGATTTTTCCAAACACGGCACAGGRCARTCYTGCTCAATCTCYCCCTTGYTGGCCAAATAATGCAARCTGGCCAAGCGCCGYCCTCCGGCYACCACTTCTTTTTTGCCCTTTGCGCTGGGAATCACCACCARRTTCTGCAACACMCCTTGGCTKGMAATACTGGCWATCAAYTCTTTATCGGCCTCTTTCGATGCYGAYACGACACGCACGTTTCTATCGGATATGACTAATTGGTTTAATGGAATATAACTGGACATATTGTGTTACCTCACTCGTTAAGTATTTAAAAAAACACCCCATCCCTCTGGGGTTGAAAAACCCAGAAAAGCCGAGTGCAGCGAGGTAAGCAGTGCTTTTTGGTGTGTCCAGACAGGGGGAGCCGCCCGGCCTGCAACGAAGCGCAGCGTAGAGAAGGTGGGGGGATGTCTGGATTAAGCCCAAAACACTGCTAGGCTCTCTTGGCCCCAGAGGGATAGGCCCATAAACAGCGTGTTAAGGCACGCAACACCGCCTTCAATAAAGCGATAGCGCCCCGTCAGTGATCGATAGGGCGTTAGTCCCGAAGGGATGAAGCGAAGCGCAACCCGAAAGAGCACGCCCGGACGGCCAGTGATTTCTAGGTAGCTCTCAGTTTAATAGCAAAGAGTGTATGTGCAGGTTGGTTCTTGAAGCTGGAGTAGGTATTTTCCGACATAGGAGCCCAATATTGTTTCTCATACCGGTCTAACAGTATAAAGTGGTAAAATCATATTAAATGTAATGGTTGGAAAATGGGGATATTAGGCTTCGGCAGCTTACTTTGGGTAAAGCAGGAAAGGTGGATTCCTTTAGTATATATGGAAGGTTTGTTTGGGCCGAATTTAAATAAAAGGCGATAAAAATAAAATTTCTAGGGCTGATGAATTTTCATTATGAATAAATTGCCAATAAATGAGTATGACACCGCCGATGCAGGTGATGACATGCAGTTACGGGTTCGATATCAACATAGCTATGGGGTAATCCTATTTTGCGCGGCATCGAATAAGAAAATTGATTGCGTCTCGTTATGGTTTGAACAAAGGGAAGACATATTATTAGAGAAATCTGATGGCAAGTTTTCATATTATCAAGTAAAAACAAGAGAGAGTACGTTAGGAAAATGGACCCTTACTGATGATGCTCTGAAAAAAAGTATAAAGAGGTTTGTTTCCTTTGAGAAGGATTTTGGGGAATCATCAAGTAAATATGTCTTTGTGTCTAATTGTCCTTTTAAGGAATCGACAACGAGTAAGGACGAGAATGCCATCTACAAAAGCCCGATTAACTTTTTGCGGTTCATAGGCACAGCTAAAGTCTATTCAGAACTAAAAGGCGCATGTAAATCTAGATTTGATGAGTTGGCAAAATATGTCGGTTGCAATGAAGATATTCTATTAGTCGTATTGAAAAAGATAGATCTTGTCGTCGGCCCCCCACTAGAAAATTTTGAAATTGATATCAGTGCCCGTCATCTAAGAGAATTAGAATTACTAAAGAATACTGATTTAGCCGTTGTCAATCGAATCAGGGATGAGCTTATACAAAAAATATATGATGCCTCGTCATTGAAAATTGATGATCCCTATAAGCACGTTTTTGGATACTTGGGTAAATCTGGAAGTGACCCAAGGGTTTTATCAAAAAGAATTTCTCTCGAAGAGTTTGAGAAATTTGTGAACCACCGCCCTAGTGATGTTTTTGCTTATTACAGAAATAGTGCGGATATTGAAATAGGGGCTGCAAAGGGGAATTTGAGTAGACTAAAAAAGAAGTTAGAGAGAGCTGGTCTTGGCTCGCAATTTGAATCGATTAAAAGGCGCTCGTTGTCTGCTGAAGAATATTTTTTGGAGGAGGCCGCGAAAAATCCAGAAGGTCTTTCTTCAATGCTGGATCAGATTGAAGGAACGGTTCTTACCGTATGTTCTGACTCAATATTGGATGCGACCGAGGGGAAAATTAATGGAGTTGAGGCTTTTAAAAATGCAAAAAAGTCCTTGATTAATATATCAATAAATAATCCCGCGAAGGTTTGCTCAAAAAATTCGGAATGTCTAATCGGTGTAGCTGGACTTTTGACTGGTGAATGTAAGTTATGGTGGACTGAGGAATTTGATATTGAGGCCGAGTTATGAGYATCTCTYTGTCTAGAAGGGCGGCAGAGGCAGAGYTRTCGGATGATCTTCACATGGCCCGCTTAATGTTACTGATAGCAGCARCCAGTAAATGGAAAGGAACAAAAAAAATTGAAGGTATAACTAAGCTGGCAAAAATGGATTTTTTACTGAGGTATCCCAATTGTTTAAGTGTTGCATTGAAATTAAAGGGTAAAGATCCCCAATCTTTTGGAATCGTGTTCTCTAGGCACGAAAGCAATACCATTGAATCAAAAATGATTAGATTTAGGTATGGACCGTGGGATGGTAGGTATCGAAGGTGGATTAGCCTATTAAAGGCAAAAGGTTTAGTGGTGGTATATACCAAGGGAAGGGCTGTAATTCTTGAAGCAACAGAAAAAGGAGAACAGTTTTCAGATCAAATATCGCAGTCACCGACTCATAATGAGATATCGATTAGATCTATCGCTGTTGTTAAGACCTTTGGGCGGATGTCAGCCACAGGGTTGATGAAATTTATTTACGAGAGTTTTCCAGAACTTAATGATATGCGCTGGGGAGATGAAATAGAGCTATGAATATACAGTTAAAGAAGTTGGTGTTGAAGTTAAAGAAGTCGGTTGAAGAGATAAAATTTTCTGATGTTTCCTATTTTTACGGACAAATGGGTGCAGGGAAAACCAGCATAGCCCACCTCATTGATTATTGCTTCGGAGGGGATTTTGAATACACACCAGCGCTTCAGCAGGAATTTGTGTCAGTGACGCTGGAATTGACTGTTGGGAAAAACAACGTACGTCTAACAAGACCACGTGATTCTAATAAACTAATTGTTAGTTATAGTCATGGTGAAGAAGCGTTAAGACTAATAGTTCCGATAGAGCCGGGCGAAGAAGTAATTCCTAATACCGGTGTTAAGGGTTTGTCTGATTTGATGTTTTACTTGGCAGGGATAAAGCCCCCCAGAGTGCGAAGGAGCAAGATAAAAGAAGATAGCGATTTGCAGAGGCTGAGTTTTAAAAACCTGCTTTGGTACTGCTATCTTGACCAAGATGAAATAGACAGTGATTTTTTCCACCTTGGAGCTAGCGCAAACATATGGAAGCGTCTAGCCAGTAGGGATGTTCTACGATTTATTATCGGGTTCCATCAGGAAAAAGTATCTGAGCTGGAAGAGTCCCTTGCAGAATTGAAAGATAAACGGCGTTCGCTTAATACTGCAGCAACTACGCTCAAGGAAACGTTGCAAGCCTCATCAATTGAAACGTACGAGGAGATTTACTCACAAATACAATCGCTAAAACTAAAAGAAAATGAACTTGCTGAGTCGTTGGGTGTACTTAAAAAGGGGATTAAAAAAGTCGATAATAGACATGCGGCTGATAAGATTAAGGATGAAGCGAGAAGTGTATATTTTGAAATAGAAAATCTGGATAACGCTATTGAGGATGTTAAGAATGTTATAAAGCGAGATAAAAGGCATCTGAATGAAATTGAGATGTTGAAATTAAAAGTTCGTCGGGATGAGTCTGCTAGAACAGCGTTGATGAGTGTTGCCTACAGCTCTTGCCCATCCTGTTTAAGAGATCTACCAAGCCGAGATTCTGAAGTCTGTTCTGTCTGTGGTAGGGACGAGATTGACCCTGATGTTTCATTGTTGGAAGTTGATATTCTCGAAAAGGATGCTGATATTAGAATTAAGGAATTATCGTCTACAATTAAAAATCATCAAGAGCAAATGAAACATCTGGAGAAAAAGAAAAGGGTCTATATTGATCGAAAAGCACAATTGGATGCGCGCCTAACCGAAGTTTTGTCTGAATATGATTCGGCATACTTATCGACTGTCATCGATACTGAGAAAAACTTAACATCGATACGGGAAAGAGTTCGTGGATTGGAAAAGCTGCAGGAACTTCCCGCCAGGGCAAATCAGTTATTGAAAGATGCGAATGACATCAGACCGGAAATTACAGAGCTGAACAGTGAGTTAAAGACGGTTAGGGAGCAGGCCGAAAAAGATACCAAGAACTTAAAAAAGTTGGAGGAACTGTTTTTGGATAAACTGCTTGAATCTAGTTTTCCAGGCATTAAAARRCAGGATTTCGTCTCAATTACTTCGCCTGATTTTTTGCCTGAAGTYAATGATGCTGATATAGGAGACTTAGCGGTCACTTCATTTTCAAATCTTAGCAGTGGGGGCAAAAAAACGATATTTAAAAGCTGTTTTTCTTTAGCGATACATTGTTTGGCCAGAGCTACGCACAATGCTATCTTACCGACCTTACTAATTATTGATTCGCCAATGAAAAACATTAGCGAGCGGGAAAATAAGGAGGTTTTTGAGAGCTTTATGAAATTAATTTACTCCTTGGCTGAAGGTGCATTGAAAGGCACACAAATAGTAATCATAGATAAGGAATACTTTCCCCCACCTGAGGACTATAAAGTCCCTAATTGTAATCGTCACATGCAACCAAATAGTACAGAGTTCCCACCGTTGATTCCATACTATCAGGGGCATTAGGCTATTGGTTAATTTTAAAAGATAAATTTCGGTGAGATTACTTTGTTCTAGGTGTTGAGGTTGGGGTGAAGTTCACTTTTGAGCCAAAAAAATCATTATTATTAGGTTTTTGACTCGATAGTGATTACCTTATCGAGTATGTTTTTCTGTGGTAATGTTACAGCGTTAGAGCAGTATAGGTGGAAGGGTGGCAGACGAATYTCTAAGAAATTTGGAAAGAAAAATAAAGGAGCAGACCCAATCTAAGGGGGTAGGTTTCCTCTTGGGTGCAGGATCATCATACCTTGATGGTGAAGGTTACCCTCTTGCTGGTCAGCTGTGGGAAAAAATAGCAGAGGCTGTACCCGAGCAAGAACGTTTGGATATTCAAGAAAAAATAGATGGCGGCGCAACAGGCATAGAGCACGCCCTTGACCTACTTGATACTGGAGGTGTTATAGAAACACCGCATCGTTACAGTGTGGTTAAAGCTATAGCCAAACAATTTTGTGATATAGCCCCTCCTTTCGATCAGCACCACACTTTTGTTTCATTGCTATCAGGCCGCAATGAAGAAACCCCGATTAGAGTATTTTCTCTGAATTATGACCCGCTTATTGAGTGCGCTGCCGAACGTGCATGCATACGTGTCTTTGATGGGTTTCATGGACACAGTAATGCTTTTTTTGATACGGGGTCTTTTCGTCATATTACTATTGTGCGAGGGAGAGATTCTCGTGGTCGGCGCTCTAGGGGTGTGGCTGGCAGTATTCGCTTGGTGAAATTGCATGGGTCAATGGGCTGGTATCGTGATAATGACCTTGGTGTCAGGCGWTGTAAGTTTAATGACTCAATACCATCGACAGCCAAGCACTTAATGATTCCACCGCAGTATCGAAAAGCGCAAAATACGGGACAAGCCCCGTATTCAACTTTGTGGTCTGAATTTAGGGGTTCTTTGTTTTATGGCGATGATAAACTCAATAGATTAATTACACTGGGTTATGGTATGGCCGATGAACATGTGAACGCTGAAATCGAAAGTGCGTTAGAACGTTCTAACTTTACCTTGATCATTATTACGAAACAGCTATCTGATTCTGCTTTTGAAAAATGGTCGAGTAAAACGAGAGTCCATATAGTCACGGAAAACCGATGCTCTTTGGATGGTGTGGTCGGTGCAGGGCATCTAGACTTATGCTCTTTTGAAGGCTTTATTGAGAGGATGAAACAATGGTAGAGAGTACGGCGGAGACTCTAATTGGCTATGTGACTGATGTGCAAAGTGGCAGCATGTTGGCCTCACTTATTAATGATGAGCCAAGTTCATCACCTATAATAACCATTGGTGACCAAGATATTCTTATTGGCCAAATTGGTTCCTATGTTTTGATTACACAGGAACAAACAAAAGCGTTGGCCATGGTGACTCGTATGACAGAGCAGGAAAAATTCATTCCTGCTGAGCCGGGCCAGAACCGTGAGGATGTTATCAACGACCCATTGGCCATACGAACGATTACACTGGTTCCTTTAGGGCGATTGAATACCGATGGAGAGTTTGTCCGTGGTATTGGAGTGTTTCCAACCACGGGTGCAGAAGTTCATGCTATTGGTGCAGATATCATCGGTGCTATGTTTAATCGGTTCCAGTCAAAAGGCTATGATGTGGGCTACTTGCCTACCAACGAAAATCAAAAAGTCTATTTTGATCCCAGCTCACTGTTTGGGCGGCATTTTACTATTTTAGGGCAAACTGGAGCGGGCAAGTCTTATACGGTCGCCAATATTTTACAAAGAGCAGTTGCGACGATGCCAAAAGCCCATATCGTGCTTTTGGATTTACACGGCGAATACAGCTGGATTGATAAAGACAGTAGCGAGCGTCAATATGCTTTTGATGAAGGTGTCGCACGCTATGTTGATGCCCGAAAACTGGAAATTCCCTACTGGCTAATGACCTATGCCGAGCTTTGTGACTTATTGATTGATCACTCGGAACGTGAAGCGGCCAACCAGACGGCGTTCTTTCGAGATAATTTGTTGGAATTACGTTTACTTGAGAAAGTCAGTTTAGGTCTTGATCGAATATCTGTTGATACCCCTGTTTACTTTTCATTGGATGATCTTGTGGAAAAAGTTAGGGAAGAAAATTCGCGGATGGTACAAGGAGCAACCAAACTCATAAAGGGGCCAATGCACGGAAATTTTGACCGGTTTTTAATTCGTTTAGAAAGTAAGTTAAATGACATTCGCTATGATTTTTTATTGAAACCACAGGTCAGAAATTCGTCCGATACACTCGAAGGCTTGTTGCGTGATTTTGTGGGATTGGGTGAGCCTAAAGCTCCCATCACTATTATCGACCTGAGCTCAGTGCCGTTTGATGTTCGGCCTATTGTTGCGGCACAAATCGGACGATTGGCCTTTGAATTTAACTATTGGAACCCGGAATATAAAGAGTTTCCTTTACTGCTATTGTGTGAAGAGGCGCATGCTTATATTCCAAGAGATTCTTCGGCGGCATTTTCAGGTGCTCGTAAATCAATGGAACGTATCGCGAAAGAAGGCCGAAAATACGGGGTCGGTTTAGGTGTCGTCAGTCAACGACCTCATGAGCTTTCCGAAACAGTGTTGGCACAATGTGGAACATTTCTCTGTCTACGAATTACCAATCCCACCGATCAAAGCTATGTACGAAACTTGGTGCCAGAGGCTGAACGCGATTTGATGGACATATTAGCGGGGCTTGGTCGTGGGGAGTGCATGGCAATGGGAGAGGCGGTTCCTCTGCCAACACGGGTACAGTTCTATAGGCCTAATCCGTCGCCGAACAGTGATGATATTGATTTTCATGACAAATGGATTAATGGCCCTGATGATTTAGATGTGGCCAGCATTGTTAATAAATGGCGTCGCCAGGAGCGTTCCGAGTAATAGCAGGAGGCTAGATTAAAATGGCAAAAAAATTCCTCAACAAAAAGACCCATCGTTTCTACTTTGTTGCCGCCAACGGCAAACGAAAAAGCTATGTACTCACCTTTGGTGATGAAATAAATACCCGTAACGGTGCTGCACCCAGTGGTTCAAAATACAAACGCATTGCGTATCGCGGACGATTAGGCGAGTGGAAACCACCTGCTGTCACAAGCAAACGCAGCCTAGAAATGTATTTCCTTGATGTAGGGCAGGGGGATGCAGCGTTTGTGGTTACCCCTAACAATACCAAAATTCTGGTTGATGGCGGACTTCGTGACCGCGCTCTGGGTTTTTTGATCTGGTAGTACCGGCTGGATATTGCCGGTAATACGGTAACTATCGATCACCTGTTTTTGAGTCATGCCGACAAGGATCACGTCGAAGGGCTTATCCCTTTACTCAATCATCCACAAATTACTGTAACTAATATTTACCACAATGGCATTGGCCTGTTTGATTCCGGCTTTAACACCGATATTGGCAATCGAGCGAATGGCCGATTAACCACGTTGCATGATTCAACCGCTGATCTTGATGGGCTGGATCTGGCATCAGGGCATTCAGCCGTCTTTGGGGTTTGGGGATTGGATACAGGCGGTCAAAGACTCCAATGCTCACTACCAGCGACTCGATCAATCTCACGGTGTCATTGATGTGGGTGACCCTGATATTACGGTGGATGTTATTGGCCCGGTATTGGAATCCGATGGCCACTCGCTGGTGTTTCGGATAACGTATAACTTTATACGAACCTTCTTCTCCGGTGACCTTAACGAAGAGGGCAGCGAGCATATTTTGGCTGTTCCGAATGCGCCGTTAGCCGTCAATGCCCATGTCTTTAAAACCCCTCACCACGGTAGCCAAATACAGCACAGAACTTTT
>NVVB01000047.1 GCA_002402085.1 Gammaproteobacteria bacterium | reverse complement strand
GATCACCGCGTTGATCTTGCCGCGATGGCGGATGATGCCGGCATCCTGCAACAGACGCTCCACATCCGCCTCGGTGTATTTGGCCATTTTGGCATAATCGAACCCGTCAAACGCCGCGCGGAAATTCTCGCGTTTGTTCAGGATCGTGCGCCAGCTGAGACCCGCCTGAAAACTCTCCAGACAGACCTTCTCAAACAGGCGGGTGTTGTCGCTGACCGGATAACCCCATTCGTTGTCGTGGTAGGGCAGGAACTCGGCGACGGATGCGCTCCAGCTGCAGCGGGTCAAACCATCCGGCCCCAGAATTGTATTGCTCATGTTCTTTGGCCTTTCCGGCTCACTCCAGCAAAAAATCCAACCGCTCATCAGCGCGTGATGGCGACATTTCGATAATCTCGGCTGTGACAACACCCTCGGCCACAAACGGAWMWYCAGCCACYANNANNNGAARGCWGNWMWAKSRRYMKMYWAKRRRSYARCWAANNGCCASCGNNNRMSAWMGKWKYYAARCYASCSGCYAANNMAGMANNMMAMRMMGTMRYYAAACCMGCNGTTNNKAAWSCAKSYMWWSYKGCMMTCAAGAAAGCCGCTAAGCCTGCAGTCAAGAAAGCAGCTAAAACAGCCGCCGTGAAAGAAGCGAAAACTGAATCAAAGGCAGCGAGCAAGCCTGCGGACACTAGTTCAGTGGTCACGCCTATCACCAACGCTACACTAGTACCCCCGGCCGTACAGCCAAGTGGCAGCAACTCTCAACGCAGCATTTTTTCACCCCCAAGTGACATGTAGTTAGTACGTATGTAGAGAGTACTTACTTAGAGAGTGCTTAGATCAAAAAAAGCCCCGCTTAAATAAGCGGGGCTTTTTTGTTTAGAGGGCTTTATTTCTCGCCCGAGAAACCGGACCTCAAACCATCACTGCCTTTGACTCAATGCTAATCATCCAGCAGCCCGACAAGGGTGGTTACCGTTTTCTTTAAGCCGACGGTCTTAGTTCGACCAATAGCGTCGCAATATTGACCTAAATTGTATGATGCATACTCAGTAAAACGCCTGAACTCAACATCGCGGTGCTCCATGGGGCGCACGCCCGAAAGATCACGCTTATTATGAATGTTTTCAAGCGTCAACGGCTTATCTTCGACAACCGTATCTAACTCACCTTGAATCTTCTTTTCAATCATAACCTGAGCAAATCGATAGATCTGCCCCTGGAATAATTTCTCAGCCTGCACTTCACAATTCAATACTTCAGTGCGTAACAGAGACGCTGCTTCCTCTTTGATAGTATCCAGCGACCTTCGAACCTCTCGTAGTGGCGCCACCACGTCAGAATCCCATAAACGCAATTCCTTCACCAATAGACTCATCTCAGCAGAACTCACTTGCATGGACTGCTTTCCTAACCAGCAGCAATACAGTACAAAATTCACATTGAGAGAATGTAAATCCTGTAACTGTAGGCAAATGCTTTCCACGCCAGCTTGCCGATACGCATCGATTGAGAAGTCCCAAAAGGGGTTCTCAAGTTTCGGCTCAAAAACGTTTGTTATCAAACTCATAGGCTGCTCATCCAACTAACCCTCGAACCTCAATAGACTGTACCCAGGTTACCACAACAGAAGCTTAGCCAATAATTGGCTAAACGAGAATAAAATCCACCGATATTCTTTTTAACAGCCTAAATTTTCTAGTTTTAAGACTAGAGGTTGCTTGATAGAAAAAAGTGGTTAAACTTCCGAGCCATGATTAAGCTCGAAAACGTAGTTTTACAACGCGGTAAAAAACCCCTACTCGAAAATGCCTCCCTGGTCGTACAAAAAACCTGGAAAGTCGGTTTAGTGGGAAACAACGGCAGTGGCAAATCCAGTCTATTTGCCCTGCTTCTAAATAAAGTAACCCAAGAATCAGGTATCTGCACATTACCGAAGCATTGGGCCATCGCTCACTTAAAGCAAGAAACACCCGCTCACCAACAGAACTGTATCGAGTTTGTAATCGATGGCGATGCCGAGCTCAGGTTAGTMGAAGCTCAACTAGCCCAAGCCGAGCAACAACACGACGCACAAAAGATTAGTCAGCTGCACGAAAAGCTCGACAACATCGACGGATACACCGCCAATACACGGGCGGCAAAACTCCTACACGGATTAGGCTTCCAACAAGAAGATCACCATCGAACCGTGGCCGAATTTTCGGGCGGCTGGCGAATGCGCCTCAATCTCGCGCAAACATTGATGCAACGCTCCGACTTATTGTTACTCGATGAGCCCACCAACCATCTCGACTTGGACGCAATTTTTTGGCTCGAACAATGGTTAAAGCGCTATCCGGGCACCTTAATCCTTATCTCTCATGATCGGGAATTCCTCGATAATGTCGTCACCCATATAATTCACATCTGCCAGTTGGATGCCCAAATTTATCCCGGCAACTACTCCAGCTTCGAAATTCAACGCGCCGAAAAACTTGCGCTTGAAAGTAAAGTCTACGAAAAACAACAAACTAAGATAAAGCACCTACAATCATTTGTAGACCGTTTCGGCGCCAAGGCGAGTAAAGCCAAACAATCTCAAAGCCGGCTTAAGTCCATTCAAAAATTAAGCAGCTCCGCCCCCGCCCATATCGATTCACCGTTTCAATTTGAATTCCCTGCCCCCGAATCACTGGCCTCGCCGTTAATCAAACTAGACCAGGCGCAACTGGGCTACGATCAGCAATCCATCGTACGCACAGAACGACTTCAAATCGATATCGAGACCCGCATCGCGATACTCGGCCCCAACGGCTGCGGTAAATCCACCCTACTAAAGTCGTTGATGGGAGAGCTGTCCTTACAACAAGGCGAACGGTGGATCAATCAGAACTGCAAAATTGGTTATTTTAGTCAGCATCAAGTCGATGCCCTGGACTTGAACGCCACACCGTTACAAACCTTCATTCGTTTATCGCCCAGAAGCACTGAATTAGCATTACGGAAGTTCCTCGGCGGTTTCGACTTTCAAGGCGATCAAGTCAATGAGCCTACGAAAAACTTTTCAGGCGGAGAGAAAGCGCGGCTTACCTTGGCGCTCATTGTTTTCCAAAAGCCCAATTGCTTAATTTTAGACGAACCCACCAACCATCTCGACTTAGAAATGCGCCACGCCTTAACCGTGGCATTACAAGGCTTTGAAGGCGCAATCATTTTAGTTTCTCATGACCGTCACTTACTGCAATGCGTCACGAGTGAGTTYGTGCTCATTGCCGACCAACAGCTAGCCCCGTTTGACGGCGACCTAAACGATTACAAACGCTGGCTCGATGAAAAAAATAAAACCGAGCAATCCGGTGAAACAGCAGGCCAGAACACAGATCCCTCGAACAACCTCAAACCCGACCGTAAGGAAAAGCGCCGTTTAGCGGCACAAGCCAGGGCCATCAGCCAGCCACTGACGAAAAAACTGCGCACTCTTGAGAAGAAGTTGGCACAACTGCAGGCTAAACACAGTGACTTAGAAATCAAATTAGCCGACCCTGAGCTCTATAACGAGGCCTCCAAACAGACACTACTGTCCTATCAGCAAGACCTTGGGAAAACTGCGGTTACTATCGAACAAATCGAAGACCAGTGGTTTACGCTCAGCGAAGAGATCGAAGCCCTTGAAAACCATGATGACCTTTCTGAATAGCGGCCACTAGCGCCGTTGCGCGGCTTTAGCGCGATTAAAACGACGCCTACGCACTGACTATACATCGGTAAAGATTTTCAATCCTTGAACGTCCGTACCGATGTTAGATCAACCAAGCCCGTACGTTACCGAGCATTGAACTTTACCTGGCCCTTAACTATGCGAGACTTAAGACCTTCTCAACGAGTTTATTAATGCCTGCCGCAGCTTCACTGATTCGCTCAGCCAACATATACGCCGGCGTAGTCACCAGCTTATTCGATTCATCCACAACAATATCGTCCACGGCACAATCAACGTGTTGCCCACCCTGACTATTAATAGCCGCAGCCGTTTCYRCRTCGTTACCAATCGTGCATCGCACCCCTTTACCAAAGATAAGCGGCGCCAGCACAGGCGCAATACAAATTAAGCCCACCGGTTTATTTTGCTTATGCATGTCCTGAATAAATTGCTGAGTATCAGCATTCACTGCCATGTCTGCACCTTTGACTGCGAAATCCGACAGATTTTTAGCCGCGCCGAAGCCGCCCGGTACAATCACACCACTAAAATCTGAAGCCTTCGCCTGAGCCACATCGAGTACATTACCACGACTTATTCGAGCCGCTTCCACGAGTACATTGCGGCTTTGGTTTTCCATCAGCTCGCCTGTTATATGATTCACAACGTGTAATTGCTCTACGTCAGGGGCAAGGCATTGATATTCTATATTGGCTTCATCAAGCGCCAACAAGACCAACGTGCTCTCGTGAATTTCTGCGCCGTCATAAACCCCGCACCCCGATAAAACCACCGCAATTTTACTCATTACACTCCCCTTAACTAAAATTTAACCTAAACTAGACTCTCACTGCTGTAATATGATGCTGCACACTGCCAGTAACCGGTGCAAAAGACTAAATTATGATGCATAAATTAGTACGCAATAAAACGTCTAGTGCTTATATAATGAATACCTCCTGAAAACCATCCCCACGGCGCTATAAACTGGGTTAAACGCGCCGATTCAAATTGTTTTCTACCGATAGAGTCCGGATTAAGAATTTAACTATGTCAGATCAGCTCACTGTTCGCCTTACATTAAGTCATGATGAAGTTCAGACCGCCACAATCTCCACTCCACGCAATCATAAAGTCCTGGTTATTTGGTGCGCAGCCCTCGTCGCATTAATCTGCATCGTGATGGGCCTCCTCTGGCAAAAACTACAAAACTCGGAGGCGGCTTCATTGCAAATCGCCCCAGCGACGGCGCTGACAGCAGAAGTAAATCCCCCCCCCGGCCTGGATGCAAACAGTGCAAATAAAATCAGTGTTACTGCAAAGCCACTGGATTCAAATCAAATCCAGGTCAACGCATCTACACCCGCCAAACCTAAAACCGCCACCGCAATAACCACCGCCCCCCAGACCATCGCATTCGCTCAAGTTAAAAAAGCCCCCTTAGTAGACGCGCCACTGGAGCAATCAACAACACCAGCGACTACAAGCCAAATCGATCAAACTCAAACCGACTTAAAGCCTGCAACACAAGCCACTGAAACAAAGGCCCCCGAAATAAACACGCACGCAATACCCACCAAGATCAATCAAGCACAGTTGCTTTCCGATTCAGTTGAACGCGCGCAATTTACATCTGGCATTAAGGCCAAAGAACCTACSAACGTACTCAATGAAACCATTTTTTCAAACGGCCAAAACACCCGCAAAATTTATTTTTTTACTGAACTCAAAGGCTTAACTGGCAGCACAGTCCGCCACCAGTGGTATTACAAACGTCAGCTTGTGGTAGAGATCCCCATCCACGTACAAGGCGATCGCTGGCGGAGCTACTCCACAAAGCACATTCCTTCTTCCATGCAGGGCAAATGGACTGTAAAGGTTCAGGACGAGAACGAAAACACACTCACAAAAGCATCGTTTACCTATAAAAAGTAACGGCTATTTAATGCCTTAGGCAAAGCCAGGTCGAGTGCACCGCCGCCTAATGAACAGGGGTGTCGTTCACCACGGCACTGGTTGAGTATTTGCCGTACGACACTAAATCCACCACTGGCACGTCTCCAAGGGAATCAATAAAGAATAAAGACGGGGTCATGTAATAGCGCACATCGCTGGGCATGTCGCGTATCTTCCAGCCCATATTGGGGCCCTGTCCGAGCACCGACTCAGGCGCATCCGCCAAGACAAAACTGTCATCATAGAAAAATGACAACACGCCCACATCTTTATCTTTAGGTAATTTCAGGCTGAATACGCTGGCAAAGTTTTTCCCTGTATCAATGGCAATCCAATTCTCGTCATTATTGATACCACTTTGCCGAAGGGCGATTTCGTGCGCCGATAAATGGCCGTCTACAATGGCAGGCTTTTTAGGGTAAAGGGCCGTAAACACCTCGCTAGAACGTAAATCATTCCAATCCAAAGAGATGGTCATCGTGGGTTCGACCATCACCCGATCAAAAATTCCAGGAATGGCAACCAAGGACGGAAAATCAATCATTTGCGGCATGACATGAAACTGCATGCCAATTTTCATCACGGGAATCTTCGCCACCACAACGCGAATTTCAAGCTGAATTACCGTCCGTATCGGTCCATTTTTGACCCTCAGTATTCTGGCCTTAAGGTGCTTGTTACTCAGACTTATATTCATAAAACGAGTAAACACACCGGAATGCAACCGCACTTTCATAGTGTCGAGCAAAGACTCCGTAGGCTTTTTCTCAGCCCCCCCGTAATTGTAATAAAACAATTCTTTCCAGATCACGGGATTGCTCTGATCCAAGGTCAATTGGTACCAATCGGTCTTAATTATGGCTTTTTCTTGATCAAAGTGAACGTAATGTTTCGGATGATTCGGCAAGGCACGTACGCCGGTCAAATACACAAATTTTTCACTACTCCCCGTTACCATAGACACTTCGTATAGGGTGTGGAAATCTTTCAGTTCAACCGAGCTCAGCTTACTGCCTGCGTCAGACGCCATAAACAGCACTTCATCGTTAGCATCCAGCACCCCCCACTCGCCATCCACTACAATGTCATCGGCTTCGGCCACCATCGGGAAACCATCTTGATCAAACTCATCGAGCTGGAATGGAATCGCCTTCACTACGCCGTCGCTGCCTTTAGCGATCACTTGGATTCGTCGTAACGCAATACCACCAAGACGAGGAATTTGATTCGCTTTCAGTAACACCGGCCGCTGCAATAATTTATTAATCTGCTGATCAAGGTCATTCGATGCCTGCACCGAAGTCCCCAACAGTAGAATTGAGGCCATCAAAAATAACTGTTGTACAGCGAGCTTGCCCATAGTCCATTACCTAAAGTCCATTACTAGTGGCTAACGGTATAATGCCTACACGAAAATATTTCAGGTTAGCCTAATAAAGTAGCCTACTTATTAAGCATAGCTTGGGATCGCTCAAAGGTCTGTTGCAATATAGTCGCGTCAGCGCTGGCCCGGTGGCGCTTTAAATCCAACTCGCGTATCACCGTATTTTTGGTCGCCGTCCATAACGCCACTTGCGGCTCAGAGATGATTTTACGTAGGGTCTCTAAACGAAATGAAGGCACCGCATCCGCTGCGTCGTATAGTTTTGCTATCCAGGAGCTATCAACCCCCCAGGCGTCGGTATAAATAACTTCACGTCCCAACAACTCATTTAAGCACTGCGCAATCTCCGCCACCGGCTTACCGAGGCGCACTAACTCTTGTCGATCAATGCCGTGTACGCCAGCCGCCTGAGCATCCCAGTGAACCCAATCTGGTTCCGGCTTGACCAAAAAGCAATGAGTCTCCCGATCCGGCATTACAATGCCGATTTCAATGGGGTAGCTTCCTGCCCCAAACCCAGATGCTTCGACATCAATAATATAAGGCAACATTATTTATAACTATTTATAACCGATTATTTATAACAAATTATCTATCGTGAAAAGGCACACTCAGACCACAATCCACAAACCACGCCTCACCTTAGTTTAGCTGCTGTCACTCAATAACCCCTTTCAGAACCGACTCGCGCATCAGAGATATATATTTTCGGCCTTTTGAATTCAGTGCTGTCGCCGACTCACTCCCCCGAGTAGATCCCTTTGCATTCTAGCGACGCATAACATCTAACCTCTACACATTTGTCACTATACTTTAGTCAGAAACAAAAGCGCCCAATGCGGTCACGTTTTTGCTGAATCGAGTCACACGACAACGGAGGTCCAACTCGAATGAAGATTACCCGCCACGAAAGTACCCAGCTATCAATTACCGTTATACCCTTATTGGTGTCACTCCTATTGATCACATCACCGCTCAACGCAGGCAGTTTTTCTTCCTCCGAATGGCAACTGGGCAAACAGGAAGACGGCATTGAAATTTACACCCGCAGCGTCGCAGGTTACGCCTCGACAGCAAGAGAGGTGAAAGCAGTCACCTACGCCAGTGTGTCCCCAGAAAGCTGCATCGCACTCTTAACCGATTACGACTCATCATCCCTATGGCGATCGCGTATTAAAGAATTAAAAATACTTGAGACCATTGGCGAAAACCACTGGCACATGCAAGTCATTACCGATCTACCGTGGCCCTTAAGGGATCGAAAAATAAAAGCCACCGTACAACTCACACACAACCCGGAAAACAACTCTTACGTGTATCAAATTGAAAGCTCKCCCCCTAACGACAAGCCCTCATCGACTTATACCAGTGGACTTGATGACGATGAATTATTTCGTGGCACCTATAAATTCACCCCTGACGGAAAAGGTGGCAGCAAAGTCATTTACCAAATCTTATTTGTGTCCCCCATRCGTATCCCCAACTGGCTCATGGATGTGATGATCCACCAATCCTTTGTCGGACAATTAAAGCAGTTTAAAAAGCTAGTCACACAACCGAAATACCAAGTCGCCTCTCAATCCATAGAGCCCACTGCGTTTTAACCCCCCCGTCTAAGCCTAAGCCTAAGCCTAAAAAGCAGGCAATAAAAAAGGCCAAGACAAACTGATTTGTCTTGGCCTTCCTTTCAGCCTTCCTTCACCTTTAACCGTGCGTTACTGACTTGAAGTAAATTCGGTAACGTTTATTTGATCAATCGTGTGAATTGAAGCGTCTTAAGATTTACCTTTGCTGACCATCTTAGCCCAGCTATCTTTAAGCCCAACCGTGCGATTAAAGACCATGGCTTGCTCGGTAGAATCTTTACTGTCAACGCAGAAATAACCCACGCGCTCAAATTGGTACGCAGTCCAGGCCGCGGCTTTGGCTAAACCGGGTTCAACTTTACAATTCAGTAACGTCTCCAATGAGTCTGGATTCAAAGTCTCAACGATGTCCTCTTCAGCGCCTGGGTTAGGCACATTACACAAGCGGTCATACAAACGTACTTCAGCATCCAGCGCATGTTGCGCAGAGACCCAATGAATAACGCCTCTTACTTTACGGCCCTCTGGGTTTTTACCCAAAGTATCTTTGTCGTAGCTACAGCGTAACTCAACAATATTCCCTTCGCCGTCCTCGATCACCGACTCACACTTAATCACATAGGCGTGACGCAAGCGCACCTCACCCTCCAACACCAAACGTTTGAATTTGCGATTGGCCTGCTCTCGGAAATCATCCTGCTCGATATAAATTTCGCGCGCAAAAGGTAAAGTCCGCGTGCCCATGGATTCATCTTGGGGATGATTCGAGGCCACCACGTCTTCGACTTGATCTTCAGGGTAGTTTTCAATGACTATTTTTAAAGGCCGTAAAACCCCCATCACTCGAGGTGCTCTAGCGCCAAGGTCTTCACGAATGCAGTTTTCCAACACACTCATCTCAACCCGATTTTCAGACTTAGTGACGCCAATTCGTTCGCAAAAGTCTCGTAAAGCCGCAGGCGTATACCCTCTACGTCGAAGACCTGCAATGGTGGGCATACGGGGATCATCCCAACCACTCACACACTGATCCACCACCAACTGATTCAACTTGCGCTTACTCGTAATGGTGTACTCTAACTCCAGACGCGAGAACTCAATTTGCTGAGGATGAGCAATATCCAACTGATTTAAAATCCAATCATAAAGAGGACGGTGATCTTCGAACTCAAGGGTACACAGCGAATGCGTGATGCCTTCGATTGCATCCGAAATGCAATGTGCGTAGTCGTACATCGGGTACACACACCAAGCATCGCCGGTCTGATGATGAATCACTTTGCGAATCCGATATAAAGTAGGGTCACGCATATTCATATTCGAAGACGCCATGTCAATTTTTGCTCTTAAGACATGGGCCCCCTCATCAAACTCACCCGCTTTCATGCGCGCGAATAAATCCAGGTTTTCTTCAACACTGCGGTCTCGATAAGGGCTGTTACGACCCGGCTCGGTTAACGAACCGCGATACTCACGCGTTTCCTGAGCGGACAAGCTACAGATATATGCCTTGCCGCCTTGAATCAAACCCAAGGCGAATTCGTAGAATTGGTCAAAGTAATGAGACGCATGACGAATCTGGTCTTGCCATTGAAACCCCAACCAACGTACATCTTCCTGAATCGCATCAATGTACTGCTGCTCTTCTTTTGCGGGATTAGTATCATCAAAACGAAGATTGCAGCTGCCTTGGTAATGCTCAGCAATGCCAAAATTCAAACATATCGACTTGGCATGGCCAATGTGTAAAAACCCGTTCGGCTCAGGGGGAAATCGGGTCACAACGCGGCCTTCATTTTTATTCGCCGCAAGGTCTTTCTCAATAATTCTGCGTATAAAATTCAGGGGTTTTTCTTCAATATCCGTCATTATCTGCCTATTGTTCTGCTTTAAAATTCTATTCAATCAATTCGGTACTTATTGAGTAACGTGTCCTTATGCCACACGGGTAATCGCCGCAATCGACGAATACACAATTACTCACTTAAGCTAACGGCGCATTTTCGCATTTTCTTTAAGTTTTAGCATGTACCAATTCCACCCTCTTGCTGTCATCTATTACACTGACTTCCTGCCGTCTAAAACCAGTGCCATCGAGGCCGATTGATTTACCCTCGATGGACTCTACAAACGACACCTCACTCGGCATTAATTCACATCTCCACTCGCCTCTCGTGAGAGGGGATGACCAACACGCCTCACCGCACCGATCTAGCACAAAAAAATAAAATGCAATAAAATCAAACAGATGAGCCCAAACCCAGGCCTCGTTCACGCTCACCTTAAAGCGACTATTTGCAGCGTTTATGAACCATTATTTTTTGATTGGCTGCAGGCAGCTTAGCCTATACTCCAGGATAATCGTCACTGGCATCGAATCTTGCGTTGAAATAGTATATTCTCCGGGCCAATTTCAAACCTTATAAAAGAACCATACCTTCGCTTTCATGAACGGATACACCAAGACGGTAGGTTCAATGAAAGAAGACCTTTACCGCCACCCACACTAATTCAAGTAGGTCAGTCTTATGACGCAGTCGTTACTCACGTTTAAATCTCTTCTCATTACCGCCCTGGTCCTTCCGTTGATCGCATCCTGCGGCGGTAATAGTAGCGGCGATACAGAACAAGTGCCCTTTACTGGCCTGTGGGAAGATCGCGTCAGCTGGACCGAAGAGATCTCTGGCTTAGTGACCCGCAGCTCTCGAAGTGGCAGCAGTGCAGAACCTTTGCTTATTGAAGATTTCGGTGACTTTTTCATGGTCACTTGGTGTCGTTCTCGCGTCCAAGAAAGGCTTGATGTAGTCAACTCCACGATTACTTTACCGGCGCGCCTGGCCTCCAGCACGGCGCCAGCTCGTCCTGCGATTACATTAAGCTTGGCGCAAAGCGCACGTATTTTTGGCGAAGAGACCTTCGAAGTCGACGGTTTAACTCGACTCGAAAGCCATGAAGTATTGAAACTCTCCAACACCCCAGCGTTTGACGACGCCGTGGTATCCCTTAACCTAGAAGAGAGGCGCGACGAGTTCTCGGTAAGCGCGACCACCGACACCTGCGTCTACTCCGAGCTCGAACAGACCTTTGATGTTAGTTTGGACGACTTGCGAGACATCATAGACGACCCCAGCCAACGAGCCAGCGATGTCTATTTTGATACCAAAACTCTCACTATCGTGACTCCCTTTGCACCCAATGACTACGCTAACTTAAGCTTTTCGTTTCGTGACAGCGTCCTAATACGCATCCCTGGTAACGGTGAAACTTACGATTTAGAAGATGAAAGCGATATAGGCGAGCAGACCAACCTCTTTAGCCTTACTTATTCTGAGGCTGAAGCAATTACAGGGGATGCAATCAGCAGAGGCGAAGAAGGCACCTTCACCTTTGAGGCCTATAACTTTATTCCTGAGCTTTCACTGAACGTTTTCGAAAACCTAGACACCCCACTGACMGGGGAACTCAACGCTCTCTTTTTCACCCAAGGCAGCTTTAACATCACACTCGACGACGGCACCATTGTTGACGGAAGCTTTGAAGTCTCTCAATAACTTCTTCCGATCAGGTCTAAAGCGACGCTTTCTTTTATAACCGCTTTAGACCTAACCGTCTCACCCAGTACGTGGGTATTCAGCACGCCTTTATTCTTGAACGTGTCCCATCAAGCAGTTCGGCTACTCGCTCTCAGGCTGCATCGACCTTGCTCTACCGTCTGTTTCTCAGCAACCATAAGCGTCATTTAAAAACACGGGGAAAACCCGCAAATACCCGTCAATTATGGACTCCCGTAGATCCACTTTTAATTCATTCTAATAATGACTCGTCATACCTCACGAGTACGTGCTCCAATACCTGTCTTCACCACTCCGCTTAATACCTACACCAAGCACCTAGACATAGCACCTAGACATAAAACCATTTTGAACTTTGTGAATGGATATCCTATGATGACGGTCCACCGAAGTGCGCAATTAAAATAATAAACGCTAGCACCGCTGACAGAAGGATTCGCTGACCGGTTGTCCAATCAACGCCGTTGAGTAACGTCACCGCTGTTAAGCAGATAGGGCCACACGAGATTCTTAACAATGGAAACCCCATCCTCTCAAGAAAATAACCACGCGTATTGGAAAGCCAATATCAGACTCGTGTTGTTCTGCCTTTGTGTCTGGTTCACTGTGTCTTTTGGTTTTGGGATTTTATTGCTCGAGCCACTGAACAGCATCCGTTTGGGCGGATTCAAACTAGGGTTTTGGTTTGCACAACAGGGCTCAATCTATACCTTTTTAGTGCTGATATTTTTCTATGCACACCAAATGAACAAACTCGATAAAAAATTCAACGTCAAGGAAGAGGACTAAACCAATGCCCTTACAAACCATGACATTTCTGTTCGTAGGTGTTTCATTTATCGTTTATATCGGCATTGCAATCTGGGCCAAAGCCGGCACGACCAAAGAGTTTTACGTGGCAGGCGGCGGCGTGCCGCCAGTCTTTAATGGCATGGCCACAGCAGCCGATTGGATGTCCGCCGCGTCGTTTATCTCAATGGCCGGTCTGATTGCATTTTTGGGCTTTGACGCCTCCACGTATTTAATGGGTTGGACCGGCGGCTATGTATTACTGGCCATGTTACTGGCGCCCTACCTGCGCAAGTTTGGCAAATTCACCGTCCCTGAATTTATCGGTGAGCGCTACTATTCCGACACCGCTCGGATCGTGGCGGTAATTTGCCTTTTATTTATCTCGTTCACCTACATCGCTGGCCAAATGCGCGGCGTAGGCATCGTCTTCTCACGCTTCCTCGAGGTAGAYATCAATACCGGWTTATTCATYGGCATGGCRGTGGTGTTTATYTATGCTGTATTAGGCGGTATGAAAGGCATCACCTACACGCAAGTCGCGCAATATTGTGTGCTTATTTTTGCGTATACCGTACCGGCCGTATTTATATCCTTTCAACTCACCGGCAATCCTATTCCTCAAATTGGTTACGGCAGCACACTACTGACTGAATCCACGTTTATGCTGGATAAACTCGATCAAGTGGTCACCGACCTTGGGTTTCACGCCTTTACTGAAAGCGCGCAAAGCACCCGCAATTTATTCTTTCTAACCCTCGCGTTGATGGCSGGTACTGCCGGGCTTCCACATGTCATCGTGCGCTTTTTTACCGTGCCTAAAGTATCCGACGCCAGAAAATCCGCGGGTTATGCCCTGCTATTTATAGCGCTTCTCTATACAGTCGCACCGGCCGTGGGTTCCATGGCCCGCTTTAATTTAATTAATGCCGTCAATGGACAAGATGCCAGYGGYGTCCTCTACGAGAAGATCCCTTCGTGGTTTCAAACCTGGGAAAACTCCGGACTACTGGCGTGGGTTGATCACAACAAAGACGGCAAGATTCAATACGCCGCCGGTAATGCCTTGGCCAATGGCAAACCGACCTTCGCCGACGCAAGAGGTACGTACGGAGAGCGAGTGGTCACCAATCCTGGCAAAGGCGACATAGAAGCGGGCGCCCCCTTTGCTAACGAATTGTATGTGGATAAAGACATCATGGTTTTAGCCAACCCAGAAATAGCTAACCTGCCCAACTGGGTCATCGCCCTGGTCGCCGCCGGCGGGATCGCCGCAGCACTCTCCACTGCCGCAGGCTTACTGTTAGTTATTTCGGCGTCCATCTCCCATGACTTATTAAAAAGCACCTTTGCACCCAACATCAGTGAAAAACAAGAACTCTTCTATGGCCGCGCCGCGATCACCGTGGCGATTCTTATCGCAGGCTATCTCGGTGCCAACCCACCAGGCTGGGTGGCAGAAACCGTTGCCATGGCCTTTGGACTAGCGGCGTCCTCACTGTTTCCAGTGATATTACTGGGTATATTCAGCAAGCGAGTCAACCGACCGGGCGCCATCGCAGGCATGCTCACCGGCCTACTCTTTACCTTTTGTTATATCATTTATTTTAAAGGCGTCTTTATCGAACCCATGGCCGCCAACATTGAAGCCAATTGGTTATTCGGCATCACCCCGCAAGCAATCGGCGGCGTCGGCATGTTCTTAAATTTCTTCGTGGCGTTAAGCGTAAGCTACATGACCCCCGAACCGCCTCCAGAAGTGCAAGCATTGGTGGAACGATTACGCGTGCCTAACGGCTAGCGGTGGCGATGTCATCAAATATGTTGGCGGGAATCCCACTGCATTACTTGCTATAACAACCGTGCCACTTTGGTAAATGCTATAAAATCTTCCGCATGTCGAGCCAGTCTATCTAACACATTTTGATTGCATACCTTCATCAATTGATCAAATAGAGTAATCATCATTTCAAGACATATAGGTACTTTCGAATACGCTGAATCACAAACTAGCTTTATATACAGGCCTCGACGCCCAATCGATGGCGATCTTCAATACCGCTGAAAAACTGTGGTTGTATTCCGGAGAACGTCAGAGAACACCATCAGCCGAAGCAAGCGTTGTTAGAAACCATTTAAGGACAGCCACTTTAATTTGTGTATATTTAACTTAAATTGGGTGCGCTGCGAAGGCAAGACCGTAGCGAAGCGAAGGTTTTGACGTCCGCCAGCTGCACTTTGTTAAGGCTATTGCTCTACTGTTATTAATTCTCGTAAATTTGGCGGCGCAACAAATATATCCATTTTTCCGACTTTATATTTTTTTAACACATTATATTTATCCGATAATTTTAATAAATCTGTACGAGCCGTTTGATACGATATACCGTGGGATTTTCGATGACTTTTAATGCTATATTCCGCCCCTGGGCTCTCTAATGCATTCTTTAAAATCCCTAACTGCCTATAATTTAACGCCCCTTGGAGAGGTGAATTTTTTAATAGTTCTTCAGCTTCTCTTAGTTGATTTGATTTAGCTGCTAAATATTCATGTAGGTCAGCAATAGCGGACTTGATCGCTGCCAACTGGTGCACTACAAAATAGGTCGAGTCATTACCATCAGTCTCCGTATATAAATACGCATACATATATTGTGCTGGAGCCTTTTTTAATACTCTTGAGATGGATATATATTCCATCAACCAATAACCTTCTTTGGCCATTATCCAATAGAACAAGGCTCTTGCAGTCCTTCCATTTCCATCTACAAAAGGATGATCATATCCAATCATGAAGTGAATAATGATTGCTCTAATAATTGGTGGAATATATGTCGTATCATCCTCTCCAACTTTGTTAGCAAAATCACAGATTGCTTGAAGCCTTTGGCTTAGGTCTACCGCCTTTGGGGGAGTATGCAATAAAACATTATCATGGGAATAAACTCCAATATCATCGTCTTCTCTTCTGAAAGCGCCTGCCTTGTCTTCATCTACCTGATCTAACGTACCTTCAGTAAGTATTTTATGCAGTTCAAAGATCATTGATTGAGTTAGCGTTTCTTCTTTGTATTCTCTAATGAAAACCATTGCATTATAGTTATTCAGAATCATTTTTTCGGAATTATTTTTAGGCGCCCTACCGCTTCTAATCATATCTTTGGCAACTCTTCTCGTCGTGGAAGCGCCTTCAAGCTGACTTGAGTTAATCGCTTCTTCTATTAACGAGTTGATTAGATATGTTTGCTTAGTTTTTACATCAGATATTCTAGCATCAGCTTCAATCGCACCTGTTGCATTTTCACTAATCCACAAAATGTCTCTCATAACCATATCTGGAACAGCATAGGTAAAGGGCTTTCCTTTCACATCCTTAAACGGTAAATCTTTAGATATCTTCTCTCTAGCTTGTTTTGTCACGAGCCAATAAAGTTCCGAATCATAACCTTCAGGAGGAGTTAAGTGTCTTAACTTGTCCCAATGTAAATACCTTCCCTTTTCATCACAAGGACCAATCGCAGCATTAAAAAGAAGCATGAGAACTTCTTGACCTCTTTCTTCGAGAATCTCAAAAAGCCTCTCTTTTGGAGGAGGGATTAATGGAATTTTCATAATAGACGCTGCCATATACTAATTTAGTTATAATTAGTATATGCCTGAAATACACGCCCATCTACTAATAAATTAAAAATTAGTAGGCTGGGGCGCTGAAAAACTTAAAATACTTTAACATTCATGGTCTTAACTAGGACTTTACCCGTTTAAGGTTCGGCGTGCCCGACTAGTTCAGACGGTATTAAAGCTCGATTGCAAACGGATTGTCATGGAGGCCTGTTATAGCTCCAATTATTGGGGAAGGCACTTCCAAGAACTAGGTCATACGGTTGATTTAATTCCCCCTCATCAGATCAAACCTTTTGTCGTTGGTAACAAAAACGATCATAATGATGCGATAGCCATTGCAGAAGCTCCGCGCCGACCCAAAGCGACTTTCGTCCGGGTAAAAACATTAGAGCAGCAAGACATACAAAGCTTAGATAGAATACCAGATCGGTTACTAAAATCTCGCACGGCAGTAGTCAATCAATTACGAGGTCTACTTGCAGAATATGGCGCCATTCTTGAGAAAACGATTAATGCCGTGCGAAAGGAAATTCCCGCCATACTAGAAGATCCTGATAATCGATTAACCAGTACAGCCCGTGAATTTGTCCACAGCCTACACCAAGAACTCATGCGCACTGACCGGCAGGTTAAATCGAACGAGGAGAAAACAAACCAATTACTCTCCCAAAATGATGATTATATTCGATTACGAACCATACCGGGTATCGGGCTAATCGTTGGGCGTGGATTAATCGGTTCAATCTTTCTCCGCCATTTAATTAAAATCGGAGCATACCTTTTTTCCTTATCGCTCCCACCTATCCAATTCCGTTTTTCAATAAATACGGCGTTGGCATATATTCGACTTCTTTGACGCACAAGTAATCTAGGGACAGGCACTTTAATTTGCCCCGCAAGCAATCGGCGGCGTCGGCATGTTCTTAAACTTTTTCGTGGCGTTAAGCGTAAGCTACWTGACCCCCGAACCGCCTCCAGAAGTGCAAGCACTGGTGGAACGATTACGCGTGCCTAACGGATAATAATGGCTTACACAACGGAGGTAATCGGCCCGTTAATTTCAATGTCATTCACGGTGYCCSGTAAGTCGATGCCKTCTTGAAAGATAARGACKGTCACCATTCCTCCATCAGTAAGKAATAACGCATCGCTCAMKTGCSGAAGATCATTTCTATACTTTGTCATTTACGTCCCTGCGTAGTAAGAACTCACTTACTACAAACACTCCACTGAAGCCGACCCTAGAATAGATTTTGGCCTAAGCTTCGTCAAATTTATGATCAAGCTTTCGCGCGGACACATCGCATCAATCCTATGACATTTATCACGTACTTGCGTCAGGATTATTCTAAGTCAGTTTCCATTCCGATCTGACTGCGTTACCTGCGAAGCGCAAATATTTCAGCCAAGAGTAATCTAGAACAACTGAGCCTTATCGAAATATATGGGTTCTCAGGCCAAATAAACCCACCGGCTACCCCGCACCTCAAGCTGACATAATACCCTCTATACATACGCCATCYTGAAGACCACGTAATGAATTATGCCATTTACATTACGCCTACCTAATCGCACCAGTAAAACGCTGGCAATTGAACGAACATGTTCTCCGAAAATAGTATGTGAATTTATACCATCGAATTTGATAACAATGTTATCTAGGCATCACTTTAGTAACTATATTAAATACGATATAGTCGCATCGCTCTATCGGACCACAGTTAGTCGTTAATTCTATTCATTGGTATACGCATAAAAACCTGCCTTCAGAAATCACCCAAGCCTTAATACGCCAAGTCTTAATACAACAGCTTATATCAAAGGATCACTGAAACTTATTGTGAGACCAAATCAATCTTATCAATGCCATGCTATATGAAAATTAATGGATTACAGTAAAACCATACGGAGATATCGATAGCGACGGTACCCTAGGATCAGAAAGTCTGAGACATACAGGTAACATGCAGTTTGCTCGCCCTGACAATAACGAGCGACTAATCAAAGGGTTTATTTGAACTATCAATTTACCCCTTATCACAGTGACTCCAATTACATAACCGCAATATTAGTCTGACCAGAATCACCAAATTTAAATCAAAACATTCATCACCCAAACAATTGCAAACAGGACACCTCATGAGCGAAGCCAACGACCAAGAACGATTATATGACGAAGACACCGTCGAACCCCGCACCTCCATGCTCGGCATGGGCCCTTATGATATTCCCTTAGAAGATTATGACGTATCTCAACGAGATCTATATCAGTCCGACGCGGCCTTTGGTTTTTTTGAACGTCTGCGTAAAGAAGACCCGGTCCACTACTGCAAAGATTCTGAATTTGGCCCCTATTGGTCCATCACTCGCTTTGACGACATCTCTGCTATCGAGGGTAATCCAGAAGCGTTTTCATCCGAACCGGTAGTATTCATTCAGGACCCACTAAAGAACTTCCAAACATCCAGCTTTATTGCAGCGGACGAGCCATCCCACGGCGATCAGCGCCGTACTGTTCAAGGCGCAGTATCGCCCTCAAACCTGACCCACCTTGAAGGCCTAATTCGAGAGCGCGTATGCCACATACTCGATGACCTTCCAGTTGGTGAGACCTTTGATTGGGTAGAGAAAGTCTCCATCGAACTCACCACCTTGATGCTCGCCACTCTATTTGACTTCCCACTAGAAGAACGAAGCAAGCTGACCTACTGGTCCGACGTAGCCACTGCAGTTCCAGGGCCGGATTCGATCATCGAAACTTATTCCGATCGTATACGCATTATGACTACCGAATGCGCGCCAGCCTTTAAAAAGCTCTGGGACCAACGCGTTAAGGAAGAACCCAAATTTGACTTAATCTCAATGATGGCGCACAACCCGAAAAACAAGGACATGCCTACCGAACGCCCCATGGAATTCATTGGCAACTTGATTTTACTGATTGTAGGCGGCAACGATACAACACGAAATTCAATTTCAGGCAGTGTCAAATTCCTTCACGACAATCCAGGCGAGCTCAAGAAACTACAAGACAACCCCGCGTTAGTTGGCTCCATGGTGCCAGAGATAATTCGCTACCAGACACCGGTGCTACACATGCGACGCACCGCTACACGCGACATCACCTTTCAAGGTAAAGACTTTAAGAAAGGCGATAAAATAGTAATTTGGTATGTTTCCGGAAACCGCGACAACGACGTCATAAAAGATGCTGATCAATTCATTATCGATCGCGACCGTCCTCGTCACCATCAGTCCTTTRGTTTCGGCATCCATCGCTGCATGGGCAATCGTCTTGCTGAAATGCAATTACGCATACTTTGGGAAGAGATCTTAGTGCGATTTGAAAAGATTGAAGTCATGGGCAAACCAGAAGTCACCTTCTCCAATCAAATACGAGGCTATACCTCACTACCCGTTAGAGTCCATCCAAAATAGTACACTTGCTTGAGGGGCCTTGCGCCCCTCYTTTCCCTTCAGTAACGTCTAGCGGTCTAATAGATTTATATCCACAGAACCATTGACCAACAGAAAATAGTGACTGCAATCCCCGAATATAAAAGCAAGCAATTCTATTACGAGTCCGCCTGGAGTTTTTTCATCTGCCTTGCAGAGAGTATACTTATAAGCCACGGTTCGAGTTTAATAAGTAACTTTCTTAGAAAAGACAGGTCCTCATACTTAAAACAATACTTTTTAAAATAGGTCGAAACTGTTGGGTTACCCAACTGATCCCGCCATTTACTTTCAAACATCGGCTGGGTAGCGCGAATTATATCGTATTTTTTGGAGCCAAATGTTTGCCCAGGAAGATGCAGCACGGATGCAGGCTTAAGGTCCTTTATTAACCCGACCTTATAACCCGCCAATAATGCCCGCAGGCAAAAATCATCGTCCGTATAGTATCCAGAAGCTAATTGCGCATCCAAATCACCTATTTCATCGAACACCGCCCTTTTGATCACSGCACAAGAAAACTCGACGTAGTAAGTCGGCATATGCTTCCTTCCTCGAAGCAAATCTCGCCCACCGAAGCCTGTTATGTCATACAAGGCGGTATGGGCAAGCAACCTTGATAGCCAAGCACCACGCATAATCAAATCATTATTCATTAAAACAATGTAATCGGCATCGTGCTGCTCAACTGCGTGCCGAATGCCTTTATTAGTAGTATGAACATAGCCACGGTTTTTTTCGTTAGTGAGCACAGTCACCGGAAAACAAGATAGCGCTTTACTCACGTYTTGCTCACTTCCATCGTCAATACAAATCACTTCAAAAGGAAGGTTTTCATCCGCCCCCTTGAAAAGGGATGTCAAAAAGGCTTCTGTTATTTCAATATTGTTATAAATTGGGACGACTAACGATACTTTTACTTCTTTAGCGCTACTCATAATGTCTTCCATAACCAAAGTGTATTCGCGTTTTCAACTGAGCTCAGACTAAGGAAAGCAATAATACTTTATTCCTCAGTAAAACCTAAACCTCCACCAGATTGTTCGAGGGTATCACAAATAGCAGGGTATGTTAAAAGCAAGCCATTTTTGTCATGCCAGGACTACTTACCAGGGGTTTTATGAGATCGAAAGATCAATAATAAATAGGTTGGCTTGCTATTACAGAGATGTAAGTCCAGATCAACAACTTTTACGAGGGCAATTCGAGAAGAAACAATAAGTCGGGCCGACACCTAAGTGATGGCCAGGTTTAACTGGCCACGGACAATACATAAAAAATCTAGAACAGATATTCTTTTAATAACGTAAAACCACCGTCCTTCGAATACTTTGTAATCAAAAAGTGCCTCTGATCTTCATAGCTCCCGCCCAAAAGGGAATCAAAAGACGCAAGAATCATATCTTCAATACCATCTTGATTAAAATCTCCTTGTGCCACAATCGACAAAAGTTGCTCACCGCCAGAATCATCGTAATAAGTTCTGTTACCGTTCGAGCCTGGCTTTGTAGATTGCAGCTTAACAACACTATCCCAAGTCTTCTTTGAAGGATCAGCTGCTATACGCTTTAACTCTGACGAAGAAACAATTAACGCAACTTGAACGGGAAGTTTTTCAATAAACGTCTCTGTAAGCGCTACATCATGTAAATGTGATTCCTCTGAAGGCGAAGCCTCCAACAACGCCTCGAGCGAGAGACAATTCAATAACAAGCCTCGCAATGCACTCATTTCAAAATACGGAATGGACTCCAGTCCATTTTGTTGGAGGGAAAAATAATCCCCGCATGAAGATAGCTCAGCATTTTCTTGCCCTGGAACCGCAGCAAAATAAGACGCATACCACTTTGCATTAATTAACGATCTCAATTGAGAAGACGACTTTAATTCCACAGGGTCTTCTAAATAGCGAGGCAAGCCAAACGAGGATCGCCAAGTAACTGGATACACAACTCCTGACGAATCAGCCACCTCATTTAGGCTGTCCCCACCAACGTCTGCACTTAAGTTGCCAATACAACCCACCATCACTGACATAACCAAAATTAATTTTAACGCTCGCACAGATTTCTTCACCATTTTTTTAACTTCTATTTTTCAACATTATTTACAAATAACACACGCGTCAGACCGCATGGAAAACCAAACAATCTAGAAGCTTGCTCATGGAGCCGAAGACCAACTTATGGGCTCAACCTATGTTACTACATCTGTGGAACCAATGACTTTAGAAGATTGTAAACGTAGGTGTTTCTAGGCTCCTGGATCTTAGTGCGATGACTTTCATCTGCAGCGGTAGCCCAATCATTTTCTTTTATAGCCTTATTAAATTTTGGAAATTTATTTTTTAGACCAGATGGCCCCAAATTGAAAATCATGTCAAAAAGCGCATATTTAACGTTATCTGGAAAACCACCAAATTGAGGATACTGCGCCTTTAGTTTTCTTTCAAAGCTCGCTATGTGACCTTTGGTCAACCGATCTATTTCGACATCTTGTACAGTCAGCTTTGTATACCGTTTATAATATTTATAGCCCATATTTTTCGCATCAATATCTGATAATTTTTTTCCAGCGCTTAGTACCGACATGTAATCTTCTTTAATTTCGTCTGCGGTAGCCACCCTACCAGATTCGTTTATAAATTTAACTTCTAATGCATCGCTAAGCTTTGCTATCAGGTGGCCTTCACCTATTGTTGGCAATCCAACCGAATCCAAATAGATAAAGGGGACACGCCCTTCGTATTCAGTTATTTTCTTCCTAAGCTGATCCTGAAACAGTTCTGGAGATAATGAGGTCAATCCGGTAGCTACCGGTGCAGCAGGGATTATTTTTTTCAAAACAGACTCTTTACCACCTAATTTTGAATCACCCCCCAGCCCAGACACCACCAACAGTTTGTTTAGCGTTTTGCCTCCAACGTCAATACGTCCATCGGGTTTCCGTGCATTTAATAGATCTCTCTGGAACATGAGAATAGCGTCTATAGTTCTACTTGAGGTCCGCCCAGCTTTCCCGTCGATCACCAACGGTCCCTTTAACTTCCCTTTCAATGCCAAATTCAACAAGGTCTGAACGACCTTCACGTCTACCTCTGCGTTTCTACCTTCTTTCCCAACCGAACCTGTTAACTTGATTGGCAATTGGTCTGTCAAAGCCCGAATCACTGTACTTTTCGGGTCCATTTTCATGCCGATTGGCGCCCGAGACATTTCACGAAACTGAAAATCATTAAGGCGATTCATAGTATGACAACCCATCCTGCCATCTACTTCAATCTGCCTAGATGACCCTCTCGTCAAATTCAATAGCAGCTGAACCACCCTGACATCTTCGATACGGTTCGCACCACCCAACCCAACTACGTCCTTAATTAAGCCAAACACACTTTTACTCCATACAGTTCAATATAACCAGATAAAATGCTTACACTAAACCTGCTGACGGCGTTTTTCAAGTTCGTTATCACCAATTTATTCACTTGACTAAAAAAATCAACACCTTTTAAATGAAGCCGCTCTTAGTCATAAAAACCAGAAGAAATATCCGTGAGAATTGATTACAGCTTAATTTACCAATTTCGTAACGCCGGCGACGCACCTTAACAATCAGGTCACACCCAATTTTTATCCTCCATTAATGTGAAGAATACCTTCTAATCACCAACGAAAACGTAGTAAATAATTCACACACCAAATCGGTACGAACTAGAAATAAAGACGTCCTATGCACTGACGATTACTTTATACGTCCTTCACACGCACCGACTTGCAATCTACGAGAGATAAAACCTACGCTATGCAAACAATAGACAGCGCTTCGCTTTATGACCGAGCCAGGCTCGTAAATGCGATAAAATCCGCAACATGTCGAGCCAGTCGATCTAACACTTTCTCACTAGTCACATTCATATCCTGATCAAATATAGTACTCACTTGAGTAATCATCATTTCGTGACAAATATGTACCTTCGAAAGCGTTGAATCAAACACCAGCTTTAAATGGGCTTGTGCTCTAGCGCCACCTACAGGGCTATTGGCCTGCGTAATGATTGATACCGGCATATCCTTTAACGCTGAATTAAATGCAGGTCTCGACGCCCAGTCGATTGCGTTCTTTAGCACCGCAGGAATACTGTGATTGTATTCCGGAGAACAACAGAGAACGCCATCTGCGGATTCCATTTTTGCTAAAAAGCGCTTGATCTCATCAGGTTTTTCTACATTCAGATCTTCAGAATAAAAGGGCAAATCATCCAGCACTAATGTTTCAACTTCATGCGCATCAAAAAAACCTTCAACGCATTTCAAGATCGCCAAACTACAACTGCTCGAATGAAAACTACCTGACAAAAACACAAATTTCATTTTATGGTCTCTAAACTAATTTTAAAACTGACTTTCTAATTCGTCTAAGCAACTTAATAGCCGCCTCGAAAATCATCATTCTTCTCGCTTATTTGTTTCGTCAATGATCGGTATACAGGATATCTTATTCGAATTAAAAATATCCACCGCTTCAATCAGCTCCGAATCTTTCGTTAAACAAACCCGCTTTCTGCTCATAATCTGATGCGCACACCGGAGACAATCCCTTCCTTTCGGCGCACAAGAAACCTGAAATACCAATTTTAATCTATTTCTCAATAAAACTAAGTACTATCTGAGACGCTCCAAAACACACACAAAAGAATATTACGGTCGATAAAACCCCAGAAATAACCACAGAAAATGGATTCGTCTCAAGTAGATCGGCAGCTCGCTTCATACCATCCTTCTTCTGGATCTGAAATATAAAACAAAATGCTTGCGTCACCACCTCCCAAAAACTTAAAGGCTGGACGTTAGTGTTCGTGTCTGCCGACGCATTATTATCGTCATGACCACCAAGCGTATTATCTTTGGGCGTTTTTGGATTTCCGATTTCAGAGTCACTCATTTTTTATTGCCTACTATTGCCAAGGGCACTGCGGTGTAAAAATAACGATTCTAGTTTAACGCACCTAACCGATAAGCTAGCCACTGAATCACGCTTCACACGCCAAGACTATAGCTTAAAGCAATACCCGGGCCAATAATATTACGCTATTATTCAATGACTTATAAAAACACATGCTCTCAAATTACTGTGATTCACAGTTTTCTGTTACTAATTCCCATAAAAGCACGGCCGTCCATCGAATCACCATGGCTTTTTAAGCGCTTCACGTTGCAACTTCATTTATCTTTGCGGCAACAAAGCGCGCTTTCATAATAAGAAAACAGCCTCCAAGCACCTCAAACGCTGTAGCAAGCATATTGGCTGTAGTATCAGCAGAAGGAGCCCCGACATCAGCCTCCGCGGCCATCATGCCCAACGCCAAATAATAAAGTGCATCCACAGTCCCGTACCCGAAGAAATACAGACCCATGCTTGCAACAAACACGGCTAACAATGATATCGGCGGTAGAGACTTAACCTCAGAATCAATGCCAGACGTAAGTATAAGCCCTAACCTTCTAGCAGAAAACCAAAGTAAAAATGCAAATACCCAGCTAATTGAAGCAACAACAAAGATCGGCCAAACACTAGCAGCCTCGTTATAAGGCTTATCGCCATAAAGAATCTGAAACGTTAAAAAGAATTCTTTAATCGCGTGAAAAAATAATAAAACTGAAACAAACCTGATTCCGATTGCCACATAATTACTTATCATGATTTCTAATTTACCCGTAACGTTTGCATACCAATCAAGAACCAACAATCCCTGCCAATGTTAAAACAGCCACAATAACTGTAAAAAGAAACAATGCTAAAACAACATTACTCACCGCGAATAAAGACAAACGATGAATGACGTTATTGTAACTCACATGCACAATACTATGCGCAACGCGCAGCAATACATAACACCACGCCAATACTAATCCCAACGAAGTAACTTCCTCTATCACAAAGCAAGTAATGCACACTGCGTAAAACACCGTCGGCAACTCCAGTAAATTCATATAGTTTCTATTGGCTTGCACGACATAAGCGGGCACTTGATCAGTCTCCCCCAAAGCAAAATCGTTAACCCTTACCTCACCTCGATTAACTGACATAAACCGACGATACGGAATCAATAGTAAAATTAACAACGTCCATCCTGCAATCGCCAATGCCGGCAATAAAACCAAAGCATGATTCATAGTATTACTATTTCCTTATAGTGAAATAACTACCGATTCTTTATACCGATTCATTGTCTAAGTTATCAATCATTTTTTGAAAAACGATTTTTGCAACACGTAGATCGTCGGCAGCAATGCCTTGGGTTAATTTCGATTCAAGCTCAAAGACCAGTTGTGCGTTCTTTTTAAAATCGACGGATTCAACTAATTCCAAATAATTAACCCGCTTGTCCTGCACAGATGCACGTCGCCGAATACTGCCCTTTTTTTCTAATTTGGCAATCGCCACCGATAACGTCGCGGGCTTGACTGACAGCTTCTCAGCCAGCTCTTTTTGATTAATGCCAGCCTCCCCAACCAACAAACCTGCGATGCGAAATTCCTGCAACGAAGTATCGGTTTGCCGCAAGCGTTTAGTTAACCACTGCGAGTTATACCGAGATAATCGACCCAGCTGTGAGACGATCAAATGGCTGTATTCACTTACTTTATTCATTTAATGCTACTCCATAGCGGCTCAATATTGTTAGCCTAACTAACAATATTGCTCGCAGCAAGCATTATTCAACGACCTTTCTACGCAACAAACTAAAAGGACCCCACTTAACAATTTACAAATAGTGCCCTCGTAAACACTACAGGCCATTAAATATCGTAAATGCCCTACCGCTTCTTCTATTTAAAACTCTCTATTCTGTTCATTGAAATTTCCGAGCTTTGTGAACGGAGGCGCTGTAAGCGTAGGCGTGGTAATTGTTGGCCTAGCAGTAGGTACTACACCATGCCGAATAGGGACGGTAATGCGCTTCACGTCTTTCCAATAGCTCAACCGAATATCGATGGTTGAGCCAAGCGGCTGCACAAATGAAACCCCTTGATTCTGCTYATCAAGTACATTACTCGTACTAAGTCGATTTAAACTTTGCCCACTTTCGAAGGCCTTCAAACTAGCGAATGCATTCATAGGGCCGTCTATTTCAAGGTTAACGACACTGTTTAACCCGGACGACGAAGGCGTCGACTTGCCGGCCTCCGTTTTGGATCGTTTTTTACTAGAAATAGTGAAGGGGCCTTCCTGAATTCTAAATCCATTTTCAATATCCAATCCTGAAACAGCTTTGCTTACGAAGCGCCTACCTATAAATAGATCCACCTGACCCTCTACTTCAATAAAATCGAGCCCCCCAAACTCCTTTAATTTAAGCTCCAAATCAAAAATAACGTATTTGCCGCCGGCATCTACCCTTGGGACGTATAATATCTTGTATCGCTTACTTCCTTTTTCGTCGTATCGAAAGTCGCCATCACCAATTTTCAATTTCGATAGCTTCAGCGATTTCCTATCAAGACCTATTATATCTTGCCCTTTAGCTGCAAACGTTAAACGTTTAGAAAAAACTCTATTACATTTGTAAAAAGGTCTCGCAGAATTCAGCGTTCTCGTCCAAGGACTGCAATCACTATAAGCAACTAGATCGACCGTCTCTTCCGCTGAATGCGCTCCCCCAGCAACAATCATAAGTAGTAATACATATCGTACAGGTTTTAGGATCATACTTTTCTCTATAAATAGACTGATAACGAAAGCGATGCATTATTGTTAAACAAACGCTATGTATAGATATAACGGCATTACCGTCAATCAAAATTTCCCTATTGTGTCACTGGCGTTGATGCCGGTATTAGTAATATGTTTTGGACTAAGGGATATTGGAACAGTCACCTGCCTAACCTTGGCCCAATACGTTAGCCTAACATCGACTTTAGAATCCAGAGGCTTGGTAAAAGAATAACTGCGTTTTTTATCGTCCCCCAAACCCCAAGATCCGATATTTTTGAGCGCCCGACTATCTTCGGAAACTATTAAGCTTACGAATGCATTCATATTTCCTATGAGATCAAAGCCCAGTGATTTTGACTGGTTATATTTAGTGGGAGCGGAGCGTGATGCTGTTATTGGGCCCGCTTGAATTGAGAACTTGTCGTCAATATTCAAGCTGTCGACCTCCTTCGTACGCAATTGCTCACCAACAGACAACTCAACTGTACCCTCGACCACTACAGATGAAAGCCTCCCAAACTCTGTAGATTTAAAATGGATTTCCAAAATTGCATACTTACCATTACTATCCACCAAGGGAGCAATCCCCATCGTGTAGGTCTCATTACCTAACCGATCATATCGCAGATCGTTTCCATCAAGCTCAAATTTGGAAAGCCTTAACGAGCCCCCCTTTAGAGCAGATATATTCTCCCCATTTACCACAAACGTTAGTGTATGATCCGCCCAAATGCAGTGCTGTGTCTTTTCTTTTGAGTCCAATTTAGCCATCCAGGCGGAACACTCACTATACGCTACCAGTTCGGCCCTCATTGGTTCTGACAGTGCGGCTTCCATACCGGCAAAATTAATTAGTAACAATGCTATAAATTTAAGTTTCATAAAATTTGTTCACTTTAAGCGGTCAAGCGATCAAGAAAGAAATGAATCACGCCTGATAATGAGGCTAATTGCTTAACTTTCTCAGACCCTATTAATTATATTTATATTGTGTCGCCACATTCGCCAATTATTTTAATCGTCGTTGAAACGCTACGATGCACGTTAAGCGGATCAATATTTAATAAGCAGTCAATTACAGGCCATCTACTTGATACCGTCTAGAACTTAAAGATGGAACCCTCATTCAACTATGAAACATCGATCTATGTTCGCGTTCTTAGAGTAAGCTCGACTACATGATATCAAATTTAGGTAGCTTCGATAACAAATCTTCCTATTCACTACACTGCATACAATTCTCAAGCGCACCAACTTTAGACATTGGTCTAATACGAGCTAACACAAGGCATGCTAGCTAACGCATTCGATTTGGCCATATACCACATAAAACCCTCCAAACTTTGAACCCTATTCGGTCCCCTTGTAGTCATAGATAACAAAACCTGCCCGTAAAGTACTGTAGAATAGTTCTGGTTTTAATACGGCAATTTAAAAAAAGGGAACACAACATGCTAGTTAGTAATTTAGAGCTTGTACCGGGCAAGCGAACAACCAAACATTTTGGCTTAGTACAAGGCAGTACGGTCCGCGCAAAACACGCTGGAAGAGACCTCATGGCCGGTTTAAAGAATATTTTCGGCGGCGAATTAAAAGGCTACACAGAATTACTGCAAGAATCGCGACAAGAGGCCACCGATAGAATGATCCAACAAGCCGAGTCCTTGGGCGCCAACGCAGTACTCAACGTGCGATTCTCCACCTCCTCTGTCACCCAAGGAGCCGCTGAACTTTTTGTATACGGCACGGCGGTAGTGATCGAATAACGACTGGCTAATATTGCACCCGTCGTAAAATTATCCATTCGACATAATAAGAGTCGCAGACATGGCAGCATTTTCTGATCTATTTATATTTATTATTTTACTGGGCCTCGGGTATGGATTTGGCCAGTGGGCCGAACGACGCCATTACCGCTCCATTCACACGCGGGAAAAAGAATTGGCCGGCATATTGGTTTTTGCAGAACGTCTTCCGCCACCCGACCCAAAATTTAAACACTCCAGCCTTGTGGGCGGTAGCGTGGTTATTTCCATCGACTACTTTAAACGGTTTGTATCTCTACTACGTTCCTTTATAGGGGGACGAGTCTCTAGCTATGAATCACTGCTAGACCGCGCTCGCCGCGAAGCGTTACTTCGCATGAAAGCCGACGCGCAAGCGAAAGGGTTTCAAAATATCTTTAATGTGAAATTTGAGACCGCATCCATCTCGAAAGGAAAAGGCAAACAGATTGGCAGCATCGAGGTTTACGTCTATGGCACTGCCCTCGGCCCCGGAAACTAATGCCTCAGTACTCCAACGCCAAACTCCCAGAGCATATTAATGTATCCAAGGTAAGTCCTCTCAAAGACTTCATCAGTCTCACCGGCGGCCTATTGGCGATTGCTTTCGTACTGGCCTTCACCTTGGCTATAGTAGGTAACTGGCTTGCGCCAAAAATCCCCTATGAATGGGAACAGCGCTTGGGCGACGTCGTCGAGTCTACGTTGCTCGACGACTTTAATCTTAATAGCGAGCACCCACAAAGAGCCTACCTGCAAGCCCTAGTAGACCAACTTTGGAAACTACAATTAACGCATGAATCCTCAGTAAATACAGGCCCCAATACAATTACAGTCCACTACGTTGAATCCGATATAGCCAACGCATTTGCTACGCTAGGCGGACAGATTATTGTTACATCGGCATTACTAGACAAAATAACCCATGAAACCGGACTGTATTTTATCCTCGCCCATGAAGTAGCCCACATTAAATACCGTCACCCGATTCAAGCCATAGGCCGGGGCGTGCTATTTTCTCTGGTACTTTCCGCATTCACAGGAAGTCAGGGGGACGATTTACTAGACCACCTCACCTGGAACACAGGATCACTGACCTTGCTGCGCTTTAATCGGCACCAAGAACAACAATCAGACATTGAAGCCCTGCGTACCTTATATCAACACTATGGGCACACAGAAGGCGCATTTGAATTCTTTGAATATTTAGTCGCGGAAGAGCAAAAGGCAGACCAAAATGAAAACCAAGTGCCTGTCTTTTTAAGTACGCACCCTGATACACAAGCGCGTATAGTCAAACTAAAAGAAATAGCCCAAGAACAGCGTTGGCAACCCATGCCAGGGAAAAGTATTACACTGCAACCATTACCGAAATTTGAGTAGCGATTAAAATTAAACCCTATCCCAGTGTCGATCACTGCCGATAAAACCGATTTGGCAACGATTCACTTTATCTTGGATAAGACTTATCACTCAATTATTTATGAGCTATGAATGATCAAAACCAGGCTGGCGAACTCAAAGGGTATCGTTTGGTAATCGTTGTATTTTATTTAAACGCTATTGCCAACCATAATCTTCACCAACGAATTCATACAACGCCTTATTAATGGGCGCAAAAAACGCGGCCATACTTTCCCGCGTCTCCTCGCTCATGGTGCTACTAGGCGCCGCATTACCCGCAGGCGCATCCAGCGGCTCGTAATCCGGCAAGCCACAAAACTGATACATGGATTTGGCAACCGTCACCGGCTCATCAAAAAACTTTTGCGCACTAATGAGCATAATATTGTCTTTATCGAAATGCTGATAAAGCGACTTTAAGAATGGAAGATAAATACTGTGCTGTAGATATCCACCACAACCCACTCCGGTCGTATTAATACCGCTAGCCGCCATGCTCTTACTCGCATCCAGCTCCAAACGTATCAACTCATCAAACTGAGGAAAACCTTTCCATAACTTATCGCTGAGCACTTGCTTGATCATTGTCTGATCCCAGCGCCAATGAGAAAACGCCCGCTCAACAGGGTCCCGCATGATTACTACAATCKWMRYRTRYGGSWTRANKWYYCRAGSCAAWMAAKGKWRCWKTWWSGAAGGCACCACCGGCGAACAATACGCCGTTTTAGCAATACCGTATTTTGCCTCCACCTTTTGCTTTTCCTTCTGAGTAGGAAACTGTGCTTCCAGCAACCACGAAACAGGCGCGTCATGCATGCCTATCTCCTTCGTCAACGGAAGCACGACACAAGGGTGCTGCATAATAAAATCAGATAATAACGTGGTGCCAGACCGAACGGAGCCCAAACAAAAAATCTCAGGCGTCATTCTATTTTTGCTGGTCTGGGACCGCAAAAGGGTTCGCCACAACGGCGCTCTGGTAAAATAATAGGTTTGAAATTGCCGCTTAAAAATCGCAGCCACCTTGCTAAATCCTTTCGAATTAATAACCTCCATATCCATGGCCGTGGCGCGCTTAATCACGCTAAGCTTCTTTTCATCTGGACGGAGAGAAGGAGGTCTAGCTTGCGTTGAATTCATATCACTAATCACTGTTATTTTTTAAAGTTTGGGTTAGCATTTATTGATGGCAATTCATAAAACCGGACAGATAACAAAGAATACCGAGCCTATGAAGCTCGAACCTACCAAGGATAACGAGCGTATTCTTTAGGGTAAACATCAAATCCATAACTTGCTTACTTAGGCATGCCTTCCGCAAGTAACTCGCATCAGTACTTTCACWRRGYMMTSMRGYACNWTWRCCANNWKWTCAMAMGMARCMRYRTSSWCTTWYKYACWRWTWCCWACNNKTWRMTCTSSWYMKASTNKACTKWWKCWGYWMCACATCGGGAAATCCACGCTATTTTTCATTTACAACTGCTCAGCGACTCACTTGAAGTGAGAATACCCGCCCCCTCCGTACAGATTCGAGGATTAACACGTTCCCCTTATAACCATTTGATGGTCGATCGAAAACCTGTTTCAGCGCTTAATCAAGTTTATCGTCTAACCAATGGATGGAGTTGAGTAATAATTGATAATTGTCAGGACATTTTTTAGAATTCATGCCCATTTGAATCCAGGATAGCCCGGCAAGAAATTGTGACGTATACATGGCGGCCTCGCCAGAGACAATAATGCGGCCTTGCCCAAAGCGCTTAAAGGCACCCTGCGAATATCCCTCAGCAGAAATTAGTTTTTTTGTTTTAGGGTCACGTATCACGAATCCGGCCCCCAATGTTAATAGCGGGCTGGCATCCTGGGGGATTTTTATTGCGCTGCCAATAAATGTTAAAACTGAATCTACCTGCTCTGAACTATTACGCCCATTGGTAATGATATTGCCTGCAAGGGAATTCGATTCTCTAGAAAAATAGTCATCCAGACTGGATTTATCCAGTGCATAGCCATTAATGTACTCAAATCCAAATTGTTGTGCTAACCCCTTTATCGCGGCAGGAAACGGGCTATGGTCAGCAATCAAAAACAGAGCCCCTCCTTCTGAGACCCACTGCGTTAGCGCTTCAATCTCGTCCTTTTTATACGCGGGCAAATAAGGTTCATGCCAGTTATTTACGTTATATTCATGGAGAGAGTTAGAAACTATAAATATCTTGCACTCTTTGAGCGATTCTAAAGTAACCGCCTTTTTAAACGGCTCGACGCGATAACCATCCTTTGTTAATAATTTTCCCGTAGCGTTAAATCTATTGTCTAGCGTATGGAAGTTAAAATGCCCTTCATCAAAGCAGATTAGAGGCCCTTGTCCACGGGGGTACATAGGGTAGGCAATGGCCGGATCAAATGAATCGTCCGGAAGCTGAAGCTCGATAGGCGAACCGAGGTAAAGTAACAACGTAAAAATAATTAAAGAATGAGCGTAGGTGAATTTTTTAAACGGTATTTTACGCAGGGAAAAAAAATACCCAATTATGAATAGACTTATTAACAAGGTCGCGACGATGATAAGCGTTAAAAGAGAATCATGCTCGAATTGAAAAAAGTAGAATAGCAGTGCCGGGATCAGCAGCGTAGCAATAAATATCGAGATATTGATCCAGCGGCCAAATACACTTAACCTATTGTTCTGCATGAGGAACATGCTCGACAGCACGAACATCATAATGAGCGTTGCGGGGACGGTGAATAATAATTGGTTCGGATATTCTAAAATGGACAGGATCAGTGCCACTAGCAAAAGACTATTGGCAAGAAATCCCCAGCGTCTGATATGTGATTCCATTGATCAATTCTAGCATGCTATTGGCGAATGAAAATCASAGGCCATATATCAATGATGCRAAATGACGTTACTGGATATCCATTTTATATGTCATACGGCCCACCAATGAACCCAGAACCAAACCGAAAGGCCAATGCGCTTTAACTGTGATCAAGATGGTGCCCTTTGCAGTTAGGGGGTGTAATGCCCCTCGGCGCGCACGCTATTTTCAGGATCAGGGGGACTTTCGAGCCCTCTGCGGCACTATCAATTGATAATTTAGGGCCGTACCTCTATCTTCATTCAGCTCGAACCACTGACCGCACTTTAGTTCGGTCCTTGTTTAGCCCTCCTCATAAAATTTTCGTACGGCAAACTTTGACAACATATCATCACCATGCACGGGAGCAAAACCTAGACTATTAAGAAACCTGGAGAACTTCTTGGTTTTATTTACAGGGAAATGTTCAATCGGTAATATGTGCTCACAATCGTCATTGGTCCGAAAAAAATAAATAGGCTTTCCTAGGTAGTTACCGTTTCCTCCAACTTGMGTATATACACCGTATTCTTTTAATTCTTGAATTGATATCTCCAGACACTTAAACGGCCTGCTATACGTAATTAACGACTCATCAATAGAAATTAACGTTCGTTTAAGCCCTACAAAAATAAGTACACTTACTATTAAGGCGATAAAGAAGCCAATCCACATTACAGAGTCATGAAAAACTGACAGATAAAGCGTAAAGCACAACAGTGGAATTAATAACATTCCAAAAAAAATATACGGTGAAAATCTAAATTTCAAACTCACTTACTTACTCCATGTTAAAAATATTGGCACCCGGATAAAAACGGCGTCCTAACAACGCAGCCACCCATTTGAGGGCAGCCACTTTAATTTGTGTATATTTCACTTAAATTGGACGCTCCGTGAACACACATTAGAATTAAATGGGTGTCCTTAAGTGTGTGTCGGCTAAGGTGCTTAAGAATAATTCATAATAGGTTGGGCCATGAAAAATATTCTGGCCCGCTCTACCCCGATTCATTACTTGGTAATAAGCGTTTTCGTATTCAATTCTGAGTGGTCTAGGCATGAGGGGAAGGTTATAAGGGATCCGCAGGAGTGTCAATATGATACTTGACCTCTAAATTTGACCCCTAAATTTTTTTATTCGTGCACCTGACAGTTCATATATAGGCCAAACCAAAAATACAACAACAATTACAGAAGTTACATATGCGCTACTCTTTAATTTATTGGGAATATTCTGCATATTTTACTGATTTCAAAATACCGTTTTTCTGAGAAATATTTCCGATCAAATTTCGACTTTTCGCGTTTTAAAATAATCATCGGGTCATCACTGATATCCGATGTAAAATATATCTTTATCAGTGGTTCCTCAGATATGAAAGTAAAATGACTTTTTCTGAGTTCCTTTCCGATTACGCAGGCTGCTTTAATGAGGGTAAATCCGCCCTGAGCGTCTGGCTTAATAACATCGAGCTTGAGAGTTGATGTAGTTTCAGATCTGCGTATTTCGTTTAGTGTCATTTTAAATCCGGGCTCGTCATATACTGCTGAATACAGCTCTGCATTTACATCGAATGATATAAATGCAATGACGAGTAAGGGTAGGAAACAGGTGTGTTTTTTCATGTTTTTACGCAAAGGATAATAATGAGACATCCAATATAAATAGCATTAACCATAATTGCCAGCTTCATTTTAAGCAAAAACACAACACTCTAACAGTACAACTTCAAAGACGCCCCTTGGCGGATTCATATTGCTATTTCACGCTTTACGCGATCAACCTTACGCACCAACTTCTGATCCCCTTCCATCAACTCCCTAAGCTTTTTAATCGTCGTCGGAATGCTCCCCGTTCGCTTTAGCCCAAACGCAGCTGCAATATCCGTAAGCCGTTGTCCTCCCAGTTCCTGGCAAAGGTGCATCGCGACCCACCGAGGCACGTTATTACTCCCGCCTCGTTGCGTTACCCTAATTGACTCGGGAGAGACTTTAAAAATTACCGCCACCTTGTCAATCACCTCTGGAATCTCCGGCCTAAACTGTATGCTTTCAGCATAGTTTACGGCCTCATCCTCCGTAACCCGCTGGTCGTAGGCCCACGAGCGAAATTCATCACTTCCCAAATAAGGGGAAACATTGCCTTTGCCGTAGAATTTCGCAAGCTCCTCATCCACGCCCATTTCTACAAACGCTTTATATTTTTCCTGCTTTCTCGATTTAACACCCAGAGAAGAATACACCTCATCA
>NVVB01000138.1 GCA_002402085.1 Gammaproteobacteria bacterium | reverse complement strand
CACCTGTCGGCCAAGGTGCGCGTGTTCGTAAACTGGGTGGCCGAGCTGTTCGCGCATCATCCGCAGTTTGGCGAGACCCAGGCGGGGCAGCCTCAGCCGTCCCGCCACCCCAAGCTGGCGGCCTGAGCGCAACACGGGTGTACCGCGCACTGGCACCGGCTACACCGCGCCGGAGGATGCGGCGGACGCAGAGGAGGTTGTGCCTTCCGCCACGGCCAGCGCCTCCACCTCGAACAACATCCCGTCAAGCGCCAGCCGCGGCACCGGAATCAAGGTACACGCCGGCTTGGGCGCATCGCCCCAGGCCCGCTCCACCGCCGCCGCCAGCGATGCCCTTTGCGTCTTCGCCATTACTCTCTGAAATACCAGTGCGCAAAGAGCAACTTCTTCCGCAGTCCCCGCCCGCGCCCGCGCCGCCGCTACCAAAGATTGACCTGATAAGGCTTATTGATCCACCCGTAGCACTATTATTGGATAACGTACTATTGCTTAAGGTCAGGGTGCCTGGGCCGTCAAGGTCGGCAATATAGATTCCGCCGCCTACTGCACCACCGCCACCACCGGCAGAGCGTGCCGCTTTGGCTTGGTTGTTTGAGATGGTTGAGTAATTAATGGTAAGGGCGCTGCCTTGGGCTGCGATGCCGCCACCGAGCGCGCCGCCGCCACCGCCTGAGCCTACTGCCGGACGTTGACTCGTAACGACGTTGTTGTCGATGGTGCTGTATTCCAAATTAAGAATGGTGCCTGGGCCGCTGTAGATGCCGCCACCAAGTGGGCTGTAAGTGCCGCCTTCGAGACGGGTGCTGCTGTCGCCCTTGACTTCGTTGTCTCGGATTAAGACGTGGGTTAATGTCAGATTGCCTTGATTATCGATGCCTCCGCCGACGCGCGTGAGATCACGAATATTGCCTGAACCGTTAATGATGCTTAAACCACTGATTGAGGCGGTGACCTCCGGTGAAATGGTGATGACACTGCTATCGATTGACCGGCCGTTAATAATAACCTGATCTTGGCCAACCCCAGTGAGGCGTAAGGATTTGTTAATGATTAAACCGCTGCCTAAAATATACTGGCCGCGAGAAATTAATAATTGTTCGCCTACTTGCGCTTGGTCGATTGCGTAGGCGATGGTTTGGCATGGGGTCGCTGAGCAGTCTTCGCTGTCAGAACCCGAGGTGGAAACAAGGCGAATGGCGGCTTGACTTGACGCGCTTGCGATCAGTAATGGCGCGATAAGAAGTAGTTTTGAGGCCAGGGCCGGCCGGGGTGTTTTCATTGAGACAAATCCTTTTCTTTGGGTTTTCTTCGAGACGGTTATCGATGTATTGAGCTTCGTTGCTGGCGCGAAAACCTCGCGTTAAAGCTCAAAAATTTGAAGTGTGATGGAATCGCATCATTTTATAGCAATAGTGTGCACGCAAGATGTAATTAGTTGGCTTGTTTTACGGGTTAGTACCGTTGATTTTGCTGGAGGAGGCGGAGCGGTTTTATTATTGCATGGAGTTAGTGTGCGGTGATTTGTTTTTTTGTTTTTAATTGTTTCTGTGTGGCTTTTTTGGAAATTTATTCTTGATTTTTTGGGTCTTGATGGGTAGGCGTTGTTTTTTTGCTGAGGGCTTTGTGGGTGGTGGTGTTATTGACTTATTTGATTTATTGGGCGCTATGGATGGCGAGGGTGTCGAAAAACTATTGATAGTCGAGGAGGGTAGGCCTTAGTGCGGGAATGTTAGGTTTCCGCGCACTAAGCTTGAGAGTGGTTTTAGTGTGAGGACGCGTAACGGGGATTAACGTGTGTTTTTTTTATCTTTAATCCTAGCGCGAAAAATAGAAAAACTAGACCGAAGGAAAGACTGCCACCGCCGCCACTGGAGGAGCTGCTTGAAGGTGGGGGTGGCACTGGAGTTTCTGTATCAGGGATATCAATAATATTTGGGTTCTCCACAACTTCAATCGACACGGTTGTAACGGCGCTGGTTTGGCCGAGCGTGTTGGTGATTTGATATTGGAATTGATCGTCCCCTATAAACGTTCTGTCAGACGAATAGTTAATACTTAAATTATCCCCGTTGAGAGTCACCGAGCCATTGCTAGGCCCGTTAATAACGGTGAGCGAGTTTAAGTCCCAGTCTGCGATACCCGGAGAATCATTGTCGAGGATTGGTATGTTAACGGTGCTACTGGCTTGCGCCGATGCACTATCCGCTGCTGTGCTTATGTCGGGAGCACTGAGAGACAGGGTGACGGTGGCGACGTTGCTAACTGGACCGCTACTATTTGAAATTTGATAAGAAAAGGAGTCTTCGCCAATGCGGCTTTGATCATTGACTTTATAGGTGATCCTACCTTCAGCGTCCGTTAGGTTTAGTTCGCCGCCTTGGGGTGGGCTGACAATAATGATACTGATTTGGTCAAGCTCGGCACCCCGAAGGTTGTCGTTACTTAATACGTCCAGTTCTATGTCGGGCAGGCCGGCACTTAATTCCAGTAGGTAATCATCCTCTTCCGCTTGAGGCACGATAGACATTACCGTCACAAATAACGTGGCTTGATTGCTTGTATCATTGATGGTGTAGTTAATTTGCTCGAGTCCGCTAGAGCCAGGGTCCGAGGTATACGTGATGGTCGCGGCATTGGCGTCCGCTGTGATCTGGCTTGCGCCCAATAAGGGGGATGAGAGGAGTTCAATGCTGTCGAGGGATTCGCCGTCAGGAAGCACAATAAATTCTGAAATTGACACGTTTACGCTTGCACCACTTTGCACCTCGGTAAAGATATCGAGGACCACCGGTGTGGGCATGGTGGTAGTGGCGATGCTCATGTTAGCGCGGGCTGTGTTTTGTTGTGCGTCATTTAATAGTACGTGTACGTTACGTAAACCGGACGAAGGCGGATTAGCTGAATTTTGGTAGGTAATAGTCGCTAGCAATGAACTCACTAAGGCGCTGGTGTCGAGTCGGTTGAACTTTAGTTGAATTTCTTCGGCTTGTTCATTGATTATTTCTGCAACTACGACGCCGTTATGAAGTAACCAGCTGCTGCTTAGGGCATCGATTCGTTGCCATTGCGGGTTGCCGTCTATATTAAGAGACAATAGATCTTGGGCGGCGTTAAAGCCGTCGGTGATGGACACGGTTAAGGTATCGAAATCTTCGCTGTCTAGGTCGTTGACGCTGGCTGAAGGAAATAAGTTGGCTTCGCTGTCTGTTTCGTAATCGAGTAGTAGTACGTTTAGCGCGACTGAGGGTGCAATGTTGGCTGTGTCGTTTGAGGCGAGCTCGACGGCACCTGAATCGCAGGAGATGGGTCGCTCTATTTGGCGTTGATCAGTGCTGGCGCATTCAGTCGTGCTGAGGTTGTCAAAGGCTTGTGCCGTTGGCGGGCGGAGCGTCAGTGTCGGGCCGCCATTGTCACTGAGTGAGGGCAGTAAGATGGCTCTTGAAGTTAGATTAAAGGCGTCGCAGTCGAGGCTGTCGGCGATTGAATCAGCGCCGGCGCTATAGAATCCGTCGGTGACGCTTAGGCCTGAACCATCCGCAACCGCGCAATTATTTTGGGTGTCAGATTGATTGTCTATTAATGCGATGTTTTGCAACGAGAAGGTTGCTGCGCCGTTATTAAATAATGCGCCGCCGATGCCTTGGCCTTGGCCTTGGCCATCAATGTTGCCTTGGCCACCTACCGCACTGTTTTGACTGATCGTGCTATGAGCCAGTGTGATTTCTGTTTGATCATCGGCAAAGATCGCGGCACCGATGCCTGCCCCTGCACCTGAACCGCTAAAGAAGTCATTAATAGCAAAGGCATCGCCTGCGCCATAGCCGGCCCGTCCTTGTGTGCCAACTCTTGGCTTTTCGATGCCTTGCAGTGAATCTAAAAACGCAGGGTCTAGAATATCTGTGGGGCTAGAGAAAACACTGGCTGCAATTTGGCCTGCTTCAAGCGCGCTCGGTAAGGCCCAGCCTGAGGCTGCGCCTCCACCGCCAAAGCCACCATCGCCTCCGGCGCCTGTGGTGCCGTTGTCATTTGAGGAGCGTGCACCGCCTCCGCCACCGCCGCCTAGAAAGGCGCCATCACCACCGCGGCCGCCTCGGTTATTAAAAATCCCTGTGATTGGGTCAGATATTTCTGCGCCTGCTCCACCACCGCCGCCCCCTAAGGCTGCGCCGTCTGCGCCATCCCCACCACTAATAATGTTACCGTTTAAGGTGCAGTTCGAACCGCAATCTCCGCCAGCGCTCGCGCCGCCGCTACCCAAAATAGGTCGGATTAGGCTAATGGAGCCGCCAATGGTTTGGTTGTTGAACAGGGTGCTGGTATTTAATGAGAGGCTGCCGGTGCTTTCGAGGTCGGCAATGTAGATAGCCCCTCCCACCGCGCCTCCGCCGCCCCCGGAGGATTGCTCGGCGATGGCTTGGTTGTTGGAAAGTGTTGAGTGATTGATGGTCACGGTACTGCCCTCTGCGGCAATGCCGCCGCCCAGGGCGCCTCCGCCTCCGCCAGTGCCTACAGCTGGACTGAGGCTCGTGACGATGTTGTTGTCGATGGTGCAGTAATCTAAGTTCAGAGTGCTACCGGGGCCGCTGTATATGCCGCCGCCAAGTGGGCTATAGACGCCGCCTAGGAGGAGTGATCCGCTGTCGCCTTCGACGGTGTTGTTACCGATTAAGACGTGGGTTAATGTTAGATTGCCCTGATTATCAATGCCGCCACCGACGCGTTTGAGATCGCGGATATTGCCTGAGCCTCGGATAAAGCTTAAGCCGCTGATTGAGACGGTGGTGTCGGGTGATACGGTAATGACGCTGCTGTCGATTGACTGGCCGCTAATGATGACTTGGCCTTGACCGACACCGATCAGGCTGAGCGGTTTGTTAAGGATTAATCCGTCACTTAAACGGTACTCGCCTTGGCTTATTAATAATTGATCTTGGGCTTGGGCTTGTTCTATGGCGTGCGCAATGGTTCTGCAGGGGGCGGCAGCGCAGTCGATGGTGTCTGAGCCTGAGTCAGAAACAAAGAGGATGTCGGCCTGGCTGTAGGGGGCGGCTGCACTCAGCATAAGTAGAGGCGTTAGTGCGAGTAATTTTGAAGTTCTGGTTTTCGAGCGCATTGTTTTAGAGGCCCATTGTTATTGAAAGTTATTATTAGTTTGAGTGATTTTATAAGCCGTTGTTTTTAGATTTGGTCACTATTGGCAACGTTTGTATGCTCTAGTTTACCCTTACGGGCGCTAAAATATTACGTTAAAACAGGCTATGAAAAGTGGTTGTTGAGCACGTTTTACATTATTGGGGTTAAGTTTAAGTGGTTTTTGTTGGCTGAACGCTATCGCTAGCAAGGTGTGTTTTGGATGTGGCGACACGGTCGCGTTATTTGAATTAGCGTATAGTATTAAATGTTCGCGCTTTTCTTGTGGGTATTGGCTGTGCTGTGGTCGTGATGCGTCGCTTTGAAGCGTCGGAGCGCGGTTAAATTAAGGCCGGAATAACTGGATTAATAAACAGGAATAATAGAAAGGAACAATAGATTGGTTTCCAGTAAGCAGACTAAAAAGCCACTGATTCGGGGCAGTATGCGAGTCGACTTGTCGTGGTTTATTCGAGAGCTCAGTGATGCAGGAATGTTGGCGGTGGATGATGTCAACGTTATTACCAGCACGCCTCGAGGCGCGGAAAAAGCCCAGTGGCACGCCTTGCAAGTGATTGCTGAGTTTGGTTTTAAGGCCATGAACGATCCCTCTAAGCTGCTGGATTTAGATTGCTTAATGGCCTGGTTTGCGGAGTTTTCTGAGCAGCCGTTGTTTGTAATTGATCCCCTGAAAATCAATGTCACTGCGATTACCGAGGTGATGTCTTATGCCTTTGCCGAGCGCCATCAAATTCTCGCGTTAGAGGTTTTTTCTGATTACATAGTGATTGGCAGTGCGCAGCCGTTCCACACGGATTGGGAGCAGGATCTAAGGCATACGCTGAAGGAAAAAGACATTCGCCGGGTGTTGATCAGTCCGGCTGACTTTCATCGTTATAGCATTGAATTTTACAATTTAGCCAAATCGGTGAGTGGCGCTAGTGCTAAAGGCGGACAGCAGTCCACTGCTAATTTCGAACAGCTGTTAGAGATTGGCCATTTAAAGTCCCCTGATGCGAATGACCAGCACATCGTTAATATTGTTGACTGGTTATTACAATATGCGTTTGACCAGCGAGCCAGTGATATTCATTTAGAGCCACGACGTGACACGGGCAATGTACGTTTTCGAATTGATGGCGTGTTGCATGATGTCTATGAATTTCCTGCCGCAGTCATGACCGCGGTGTCCAGTCGAATCAAAATCCTGGGGCGTATGGATGTGGCCGAAAAACGCCGTCCTCAGGATGGTCGTATTAAAACCAAAATGGATGGTGGGCACGAGGTGGAGTTGAGGCTTTCGACGCTACCGACCGCTTTTGGTGAAAAACTGGTGATGCGAATTTTTGATCCTGAGGTCTTAATGCGAAGCACCAAGGACATGGGGCTCGCCAATGAAGATTATCGGCGCTGGAAAAGTTTAATTGATAACCCTAACGGCATTGTCTTGGTGACGGGGCCTACGGGGTCGGGTAAGACCACCACTTTGTATTCGACGCTTAAGCAATTAGCGACCCCAGAAGTGAATGTTTGTAGTGTTGAAGACCCGATTGAAATGGTGGAGCCTAGCTTTAATCAAATGCAGGTGCACACGGCCATTGATTTGACCTTTGCCGCGGGGATTCGTGCGCTGATGCGACAAGACCCGGATATTATTATGGTCGGTGAAATTCGCGACTTGGCAACCGCTGACATGGCTATTCAAGCGGCACTCACGGGGCATTTGGTGTTGTCGACGCTGCATACCAATGATGCACCTACAGCGATTACTCGCCTATTGGAATTGGGCGTGCCGCCTTATTTATTAACCTCAACGATTAGTGGCGTCATGGCGCAGCGGCTAGTACGGACGTTGTGCCCTCATTGTAAAATTGATGGCTGTGTTGAAGAGTTTGCTTGGAAGGAATTGACCCAACCCTGGAAAGCCGAGCCTCCGGTGGTGGTGAAAATGCCTAAAGGTTGTTTGGAATGTCGAGACACCGGCTATTTAGGGCGTGTGGGTATTTATGAAGTGATGCCTATGTCCCAGAAGATTCAAGCGATTATCAATAGCTCTGGGGCGGATATTAATAAGCTTCGTGCGCAAGCGTATAAAGAAGGCATGCGTAGCTTGAGGTTGAGCGGTGCTCAGAAAGTAGCCAATGGCGTGACTACGATAGAAGAAGTCATGCGTGTTGCGCCTGCACCCACCTAGTTTGTTTCGTATATCTTGTACTGCCTGTCCAGCCTAGCCCGTCCTGTTGGTTTGTCCTACTTGAGCCCTGGACGCTGAATTAACGTTCAGCGCATGATCTGGGGTCTATTTTCAATCACATCTTGTAGCCTTTCGTTCTATATTTTTAAGTAGAACTTTTTCACCTAGTTTGTCTGAGTGAGTATTATGCCTACGGCCCCTCTTGTTACTGAATCGTTGATGCCTTTGCTGGAAAAGTATTGGCGGCGATTCGCTGAAAAATCCAGTTTAGAGGATGCTCAGCAAGCGTTAGTGAATCAATCGAAGGCTCAAATTGATCGGCTGTGGGTGGCCAGTGATTTCGTCGCCGAACAGTGCATCCAAAATCCTTTGTTGCTAGTTGAATTGCTGGGCAGTGGCGATCTTGAACGTCGCTTTTGTGCTCAAGACTATCAGGACTCCCTCTTAGCTGAATTGGCGAATATTACTTCTCAAGAAGCTTTGGGAGCATTGCTGCGTCGGTTTCGTCAGCGTGAAATGGTGCGGTTAATTTGGCGCGATGTATTGCAAGTAGCCGACTTGGAAGAGCTACTGCGATCGCTTTCTGATTTGGCTGACGTATGTTTGACCGTGGCGCGGGATTGTCTGCATGGGTGGCTTGAGCAAAAGCTTGGAAGTCCGCATTCAGAGGACGGCGTGGCTCAGCAATTAGTGGTGATTGCGATGGGCAAGTTGGGCGCGCGTGAGCTGAATTTATCGTCCGATATCGATTTGATTTTTGCCTATCCTCAGCGGGGGCATTGCACCGGTGTAGAGTCCCCAGTCTCTAATCAAGAATTTTTTGTTTCGCTCGGCCAGCAGCTTATTCAATCTCTCGATCAAGTCACTGAGGCCGGGTTTGTATTTCGGGTGGATATGCGCCTACGTCCCTATGGACAAAGTGGTGCCTTGGTATCGAGCTTTGATGCCCTTGAAACGTATTACCAAAGCCAAGGTCGAGAATGGGAGCGTTATGCCTTTGTGAAGGCGCGGCCGATGACGCCTGAGCAATCGGTCAATAATGACCTCATGGCTCGCTTGCAGCCCTTTGTTTATCGCCGGTACGTGGATTACAGTGCCATTGAATCGTTGCGCGATATGAAGGCCTTGATCAATCGAGAAGTGCGGCGGCGAGGGGTGAATGAAAATATAAAGCTTGGCCCCGGCGGGATTAGAGAAGTCGAATTTATCGTCCAAGCGGTGCAGTTGATTAACGGCGGTAGGGACCGGCGTTTACAAGAGTCGAATTTGTTGTCGGTGCTCGGCGTGCTTAGCGACGGTGAATATTATCCGCAGTCTACGGTGGCAGAGCTGGAGGCAGCTTATCGATTCTTACGGATTTTGGAGCACCGTATCCAAGGTTTACGGGATAAGCAGACCCAGACCATTCCCCCTGATAGCCTTGATCGACAGCGGGTTGCCGCTAGCATGGGCTATGGCTGTTGGGATGATCTGCAGGCACAACTTGATGTGCATCGCGCGGAGGTGCGCGGGCATTTCGATTTATTGATCAGCAAAGACTCGTCGGCTCAGTCGCGCTCTGGGACTACTTGCTCGAATATGGCATTAGTCTGGAATCGAACGCAGTCTGATGATCGTTTAGTGGAGATTTTGTTGGCTCAAGGCGTTTCAAAGGCTGATGCTCAGGGCTTGCTAAAGGAAATTGAGGCGCTTAAGAACTCTAAACAACTTAAACGTAGTCAGGCGGTGGGTGTCCAGCGGCTTGATCAATTAATGCCTTCGTTGCTTGAGCATGTGGTGGCAGGGGAGTCTCCATTGAGCACTTTTGAGCGTATTTTACCGCTGCTGTATCAAGTGCTGCGACGCTCTGCGTATTTGGTGTTGTTACTTGAAAATGAAGTGGCGTTGAAACATCTAGTGGTGTTATGTGAGGCAAGCCCGTGGATTGCCGATCAGCTGGCCAACCAGCCGCTGTTGTTGGATGAGCTGATCGACGCTAAGAATCTTTTTAGCCACCCTGATTTAGCCGCCTTGAAGGATGAGTTGCGGCAGCAATTGTTGCGGATTCCAAATGAAGATTTGGAGCAGCAAATGGAGTGTTTACGGCATTTTAAAAAGGGCCATGTGTTGCGGGTGGCGGCCACCGAATCTTCTGCTTTTCGGCCTTTAATGAAGGTGAGTGATTATTTGAGCGATATCGCAGAGGCGACCTTGTCGGTGGTAGCAGATATTGCATGGCAGCAGATGGTGGATAAATACGGTTATCCTACGACTTCCGAAGGGCGAGTGACCGACCGGCCTTTTTTAATTATTGCCTACGGTAAGCTAGCTGGCTACGAATTGAGCTACAGTTCGGATTTAGATCTGGTTTTCGTTTACGAATGCCCATCCAATTTAAGCACGGACGGCGAGCGCTCCATTGATAACACGGTGTTTTTTACGCGTTTAGTGCAGCGTGTTATTCATGTGTTGACCTCGAATACCAGAGTAAAGGTTTGGGGCGTTATCTTTTACGGCACCTGATAAAAAAATCACATCAAACAGACATCGATATGCTATTACTTGAAGTGCGGCGTTCAAATGAGGGTGCACAAGATTTATATCAATCTGAAGGGTTTCATGAGCTGGGTGTACGTAAAGCGTATTATCCAGCGGAAAATGGGCGCGAAGATGCAATCATCCTGGCGAAGTATTTAAAAAATTAGTCCGCTATTTGTGTGCCATGAAAAATAATTATTGCCTTACATTGCTTTCAGTATTGATCTCTCTATGTTGTCT
>NVVB01000046.1 GCA_002402085.1 Gammaproteobacteria bacterium | reverse complement strand
AAGTCCCTTTACAATGTCCAGGAGAAGAATTTGATCGTCTAATTGCTTTATTGCAGAATGTAGCGCAGCAGCTCCACCACTTTTAGAACGAATTCATAGGCTGGCAATGCCAAGCCTTTATCAATCAGTGACTGACTTTCTTTTTCGCAGCGGTCAAATTGATCAAACAGGCTGTCTATATCGGCGTGTTCAAAATTGTAGGCAGACATTTCCACTTCATTTTGATGGTAAACGTCGCCGTAGGTGACCTTGCCGAATTTTCCTTCAGTCCAAACCAAATCAAAAATACTGTCCACGCCTTGCAGGTACATAGCAATGCGTTCCAGGCCGTAGGTAATTTCCCCCATTACCGGAAAACAATCAATCCCTCCGACCTGTTGAAAATAAGTGAATTGGGTGACCTCCATGCCGTTTAGCCAAACCTCCCAACCTAGCCCCCAAGCGCCTAAGGAAGGAGATTCCCAGTTGTCTTCCACAAACCGAATGTCATGTACCAGTGGGTCGATGCCGAGCATTTTAAGCGATCCCAGATAAAGTTCTTGGATTTCTTCMGGGGAGGGCTTAATCACCACTTGGAATTGGTAATAATGCTGCAGACGATTGGGGTTTTCACCGTAGCGTCCGTCGGTAGGTCGGCGACAAGGTTGAACGTAGGCAGAAGCCCACTTTTCGGGGCCAATGGCACGTAAAAATGTCGCGGGGTGAAACGTACCGGCACCGACTTCCAAATCCAGCGGTTGGTTAAGAATACAGCCTTGTTCGGCCCAGTATTCTTGCAACGCTAAAATAAGTCCTTGGAAAGTTTTGCCAGGGGTGTTCATGGAAGACGGGGTATTACTCATGATTGGTCCATTTCGGGTGATCCGGAGCGATTTTTTGATGGTAAAGCAGCCGAGTATACCTTAATTAATTCGCTTCTGTGCGGTTGTAAAGCGGTTCTTTAGGGAAGGTAGACAGAAAATTTAGCGCCGCCAAAACGGCTTTCGTTGGTGAGTGCAATATAGCCACTTTGGTCTTTGTTTTCGTGGCATGCAGCAATTTGAGCAGCGAAATAAAGGCCCAATCCGGTATTGGATCCCTCACTGTCTTGCGGGTTAGAAAAGTCTTGCTCAGCGAGTAATTCTTGGGGGTAGCCCGGGCCGTCATCTTCTATGGACAATACCGTAAATGGACTGTGTTTTTGTGCGCTGATATGGATATGTTGTTGTGCGAAACGAAGTGAATTATGTATGGCGGTATCGAGTACACAAGCAATCAGGTGCTCATCGAAAAATGCGGTTARATTTTCATCGCAATGGTATTCCAGTTGAATGTGTTTTGCTTTACTGGTGGCGTGGTGCTGAATGGATCGRTCCTCAAGGAAGTCTTCCACGCCGTGTTGCATTTGYTGTGGACGAAGTTCTTTTTCGTTGAGCTTATACAGTGCGAGTAAGCGTACGAGTTCATTGCCTATATAGGTGGCGTCTTGTTTAAGGAAGACTATATCGCTGTGGCTCTCGGGATGTTGCGCTTGCAGTGACTCAAGCCGAAAGATCATCGAGTTGATTTGGTTTTTAATTTCATGAATTGAAGAAGATAGCAGTATAGAAATGTCGAGACTTTTTGAAGACATAAGTACTGTCCGTCATTTAAAAAATGGTGTGGGTTATTTCAATTCATATTTTTTATATTGGGTGTGTAGTTTTTTATAGCGTGCAAAATTCGAATCATTAGCGGCAAGGTCTTCGAGCTTTTTAAAGTAGTTGGTGCAATCGGCTACTAATTTTGGATTAGGCCCTTCGCTTTCTAGTAATTTAATGCAGGCTTGAGTTGCATTGAGTAATGCACTGACGCTGGCGTTCGGATCTTGGGTGGCTTTACGGAATGCCTCAACGGCTTGTTTGTATTTGCCGGCTTTAAAAAAACGTACGCCTTCACCATTGAGGGTTTCAAAATTAATAAATTGAACGTCGTATTTTTTACGGTATTCGGCTGCTTCACTGTCTTGTTGATTGGCCTCAAAGCATTCCGCCATTGCCATGCCTAAATGGTTGGGTAGTTCTTCGCCGTATTCATCAATAATCTTTAGTGATTTATTAATGTACATGTCTGCTTCTTTAGTTTTCTCTTGATTGGCGCTGGTTTCGCCTCGTAATATGATTGAGTGAAGGGCAATGTCTTTTTGATTGCCGTAATCTTTTTCTAAGGCTTCAAGGGTACGAATGGCCTCCGTACAGGCATCACGCCCCGGGCGGCCTTTGAAATTCTTTATTTTATTTTGCAGCGCTTTGGTAAGCCCGGTGTAATTATCTGGGCTTTTAAAACAGGAATCTTTTCCCAGGCTTACCGATTTACGGTAGGCTTTTTCGCAGATCTCCCAGTCTTTATTGAGCTTGGATATTTTTCCTAATTCATTTTGTCGGAGTACGGACTTGGGTGATTGTTTGACTGCTTGAAGTAAGCTGGTTTGAGCYAGTTCGTATTTTTTCTCTGAGGCGTATACTTTCGCCAGCCAGTCGTGGGCCTCTACGTTACGTTTATCTTCCTTAGCCAATTCCTCAAAAATTGAAATGGCTTCTGCGTGTTGATCTCTGTAAAAAGCACACTTGCCAAGTCCAAGTTTGGCCCAGGGAATGTAGCGTATGTCTAATACGTCCTGAAATAGTTGTGCGGCTTCTTTATAGCGTTGTATCTTAAGTAATAATTTACTTTTAAAGCGATAGGCTTTAATTTGGAATTTACTTTCCACTGCAATCACTTTATCGCATGCCAGTAGTGCTAAATCTATTTTTTTATTATCGATGGCTTTATCGATTTCTTGAAAGGCTTGTTTATCCCGTACGATTCTATCGAGTCTACTTTTTAAGTTTTCATGGGTAATAGGTTTAGTAATATAACCATCGGGTTCATATTCAAGCGCGCCCATGACCATTTCGACGGTGGTTGCGGCAGTAATGAGCACAAATATAGAGGAAGATTTTAGTAATCCGCTGTGGCGAGTTTCTTCCAGTACTTGTTGACCGTCTTTGCCTTTGCCGAGCTCGTAGTCGCATAACACGATATCATAATTGCCTGCTATGATTTTGCCGATGCCTTGATCACCACTGGTGGCGGTTTCTACGTTGTTTGCGCCAAACAATTTCATCATCTGTTTTAATGACGAGCGAAATTCCGCATGGTCTTCGATGATAATGAACTTTTTCTTATGGTAATCAATATTACGTTTCATCATAACAACGGGGTCACTGAATAGTGGGCATCATTGCTAAAAGTCTAGAGAAGGATTGCCTGATTCGCCAATAAACCGCTTTGGAGGGGGGGTAAGTGGGAAAACAGCGCGGCGTATATAGCGAATAGTTATTACAGGTTTTTGACGATGATTCCGCTTTGTCCTGGTTTACCTGGACAGTGTTGGGGACGTTCAAATGACTCGAGTACTGAGAACTCTTTAAATTGCTCAAAAAGTTGTTGGTCTTTGAGTAGGAATTGCGGGTTCTTTGGCCCGCCGTGGCTGCTTGAGTCAAGGTTATGGGATTGATAGAACAATATCCCATTGGGTTTTAAGGCTTGTTTTACCTGATTAAAAATAGGCCCAGCTAAAAAATAGGACACCACGATGACATCGAATGAATTCTCCAGTGGTGGCTGTTGGAAGAGTTCCACGACCTTTGTTTCTATCGGAAGTGTGTCTTGTGCAATGTTTGCATCAAGTCGATTAATGGCTTGTTGAGAAAAATCCCACGCTGAGACGGTTAAGCCTTTTTTGGCTAGCAATATCGCGTTGCCGCCTAAGCCGCAGGCTAGATCAAGCGCCAGCCCAGTTGCAGGCAGGTAGTGTTGAAACTGCTCTAGTAATGAGCAGGCGCGAGGGCGTAGGTCTTTATTTTGATAACGCTGGTCCCACTTTTGTTGTCTCGTAAGCACGCAATCAGGTTTCCCTTGGTTGATATCTTTGGCCGGGTGAGTATTGGCCGGCTTTTTTATCTGCGCCAAAACATTGGGCTAAAGAGTACCAACAAGGTGAACACTTCAAGACGCCCTAGTAACATGGCAAAACAAAGAATCCATTTGGCGTAATCATTGACGTTACCGTAATGCTCGGCGACATCGCCGATCCCTGGACCCAGGTTATTAATACTGGCTGCGACGGCAGAAAATGCGGTTTCAAAATCTAAACCAGTCATCATTACTGCCATGAGAAGAAGGATAAACAGCGCAATGTAGACGCCCATAAATCCCCAGACCGCTTCGATTACGCGGTCGGGTACGGCTTTGGAGCCGATTTTAATTAATATCACCGCATTCGGATGAATTAAGCGCTTAATTTCTCTAAGCCCTTGCTTATACATTAATAAAATACGAATGATCTTTACGCCACCGCCGGTGGAGCCGGCACAGCTGCCCGCARAGCTACCAAAAATTARCAGGAACGGTACYAGRCTTGGCCATAACGCATAATTAGCCACGCTGTAGCCGGTGGTRGTGGCGACYGAAATGGTTTCAAACAAGCCGTAGCGAATGGACTCTGTCCAAGTGGGGTATACGCCGTTGATCTTTAGCATCACGCAAGTAATCACGGCAATGGCGAACAGTAGAAACAAGAATAGTTGGGCTTCGGGGTCTCGAAAATAGTGGAATATGGATTTGCGACGCCAGGTTAGAAAGTGCAGCGCGAAATTAAGTCCGGAGAGCACCATAAAAAGCATGGTAATGGCTTCAATGCTGGGGCTGTTGAAGAAGCCAATACTATCATCGTGGGTGGAAAACCCCCCAATGGCGACGGTGGAGAAGCTATGGCAGATAGCGTCAAACACAGTCATGCCCGCCCACCAATAGCTAAGCCCACAAGAGACCGTCAGGGTCACGTAGATAATCCAAAGGGTTTTGGCGGTTTCTTTAATTCGCGGGGTTAATTTAGTGTCTTTCACTGGCCCTGGAGTTTCTGCACGGTAGAGCTGCATACCACCAATGCCTAGCATGGGTAATACTGCTACGGCCAAAACGACAATGCCTAAGCCGCCAAACCATTGTAATTGTTGACGGTAATAAAGCAGCGATTTTGGCAGGTCATCCAGGTGGGTAATTACCGTGGCGCCGGTGGTGGTCAGTCCCGATAGGGATTCAAACACTGAGTCGGTGATACTCATGTCGATGTGAGTGGAGAGGAATAAAGGCACCGCTCCAAACAAGGTCAATACCACCCAAAATAACACCACCACTAAAAAACCATCGCGGGTTCTGAGTTCGGTCTTACGGTTTTGAACGGGAAACCAACTGACCAGGCCTGTGACGAGGGTGAAGGTAAAGGCCCATAAAAAGGTGTCGCGTCCGCCATCGTCATAGATCAGCGAGACGATAAAAGGCGGAATCATGGTGAAACTGAAYARCATCAGTAAGACACCMGTAATGCGCATAACAACGGAAAAGTGCATAGATTTCTAGGGCCTTAAAAAAATGTAATACCCACTGAGAATAAACGTTCAACGTCCCTAATTCGCTTTTTATCGATTAAAAACAATATCACATGGTCGTTGGACTGCACCACCACGTCGTCATGGGCAATGATGACTTCATTGTCCCGAACAATGGCGCCGATGGTCGTGCCTTCAGGTAAATCAATCTCAGCAATCGCCCGACCGACCACTTTCGAGGAGCGTTTATCGCCATGGGCAATGGCCTCGATGGCTTCGGCGGCGCCCCGTCGCAAGGAGTGAACATTAACGATATCGCCTCGACGCACATGGGCTAATAAACTGCCGATGGTGGCTTGTTGAGGAGAGATAGCAATGTCGATGTCGCCGCCTTGGACTAAATCAACGTAGGCGGGGTTATTAATTAAGGTCATGACCTTACGTGCGCCCAATCGTTTGGCCAACAATGAAGACATAATATTGGCTTCGTCGTCATTGGTGAGGGCCAGGAATACGTCAGTTTCTTCAATATTCTCTTCTAACAATAACTCTTGGTCAGAAGACGAGCCGTGAATAACGATGGCGCGATTAAGATTGGCGGAGAGTTGATGGCAACGATTGGCGTTGTGATCGATTATCTTCACTTGATAGCGGGATTCTAAGGCTTCAGCAAGACGTTCGCCGATGTTGCCGCCGCCAGCGATGATGATTTTACTGTAGCCTTGTTCTAATTTTCGTAGCTCGCTCATGACGGCACGGATATGGTTCTTGGCGGCGATAAAAAATACTTCATCGTCGACTTCAATCTTGGTCGAGCCCTCAGGCATGATGGCGCGATCACGCCTAAAAATAGCCGCCACACGGGTATCAATCGACGGCATGTGTTGGCGCAAGAAACGGATTTCTTGGTTGACCAACGGCCCGTCGTGATAGGCCTTGACCGCGACGAGTTGTACTTTGCCTTCAGCGAAATCTAGCACCTGCAATGCGCCGGGGTGTTCTATTAAGCGCTTTATGTGGTTAGTAACCAATTGCTCCGGGCTAATTAACACATCAATGGGCAAGGCTTCATTACTGAATAAATTGCTTCGTGTCATATAAGGTACGGCACGCACGCGGGCAATTTTGGTGGGGGTATGAAATAAGGTATAGGCGATTTGACAGGCGATCATATTGACTTCGTCGCTGTTAGTCACAGCCACCAGCATATCGGCATCATCGGCGCCGGCTTGTCGTAGAATGTTCGGATAGGAGCCTTTGCCTTGAACGGTGCGTATATCAATACGGTCTTGCAACTCTCTGAGTCGGTCACCGTCGGTATCGACTACCGTAATATCATTGGCCTCACTGGCCAAATTTTCTGCCAGGGTACCGCCCACTTGTCCAGCACCAAGAATAATAATTTTCATAGCTTAGATAATGTTAGCAGAATTAAGATTGAGATTTTTTTAACCGGGCAAAATAGAAACCGTCCGGACCATTTTCTGTGGGTAATAATTGTCGCCCATATTGCTGCAATTGTCCCACAGAAATTTCTAATGCTTGATGTTCGACGTCGCTTTGTGAATTAACAAATTGACTGATTACATCGACATTTTCCGTTTTCAGAATTGAACAGGTGGCATAGAGCAATAAGCCGCCGGGCGCTAAGGTCTGCCACAATGCGCTTAATAGTTGCAGTTGCAACTCAGCCAAGGCGGCAACGTCTTTGGGTTGGCGATGCCAGCGGATATCGGGATGACGCCGAATAACACCGGTGGCCGAACAGGGCGCATCCACTAAGATACGATCGAATTGTTTTTGATCCCACCACGAGGATAACTCACTGGCATTGGCGGCTTTGATGGTGGTTGGGCCGCCTTTTTGTTGTAGGTCGAGACGCGCGAAGTTTTCCGTGACTCGTTCTAAACGTTTGGCACTCAGGTCCAACGCCAGTAATTCAATATTGCGTTCCGGGTGTTCAAGCAGGTGGCTGGTTTTTCCGCCGGGAGCGGCACAGGCATCCAATACTCGATTGCCGTCTTCAAGTTGTAATAATGAACAACACAATTGCGCGGCTTCGTCTTGAACCGATGCATAGCCTTGATCAAATCGGGGTAATTTATCGACAGCACAAGGGGATTCGAGATAAATGGTATCGGGGCAATATTGACCTGCCGAGGCGGGGATGTCGCTATCGGCCAATAACGTTAGATAGTCTGGGGTGGTGGTTTTGCTTTGATTGGCGCGCAATACGAACGGTGGGTGAACATTGTTTTGCTCAAGAATTGACCGCCATTGCTCGGGCCATTGTTGCTGCAATTGTTCGACAAGCCAAGCGGGGTGACTGTATTGCAAGCTTGGGTTGGTGTGTTGAAACGGGGCGGGGGGGCTGTCTTGGTCGTCTTGACCGGCTTTATCAAGGGCTGCTTGTTTTTGCCGCTGGGCGTTTCGAAGCACGCCGTTCAGTAAGCCTTTAGCCCAGGATTTTTTTAATGAATTGCCGCCACTGACGGTTTCTGAAACCGCTGCATGATCGGGGATACGCATGTAGGTTARTTGATACAAGCCCACTAACATCAGGAAAAACACGTCATTGTCTTTCTTGCGTAAAGGCTTCTTTAATAACTGGTGAGCAGTGTGTTCTAGCTCAAGAAAGCGGCGACACACCCCGTAGACCATTTCTTGCAGTAAGCGCTGGTCTTGTAACGGCACTCTTTGAAATGCTTTGTCTAGGCAGTCGTCGATTTGTGCGCTGACTGTGGTGCCCGCGCAGGGAATGACTCTTGATAATATTAATGCGGCTTCAACTCGAATGTTCATAATTCAGATAACAGGTGCCCCAACACGAATAGGTCTTTTTTAGCGTTTAAAATTTGAGCGACCGTTAACGGCTTGGCCCCTGGGAATTGTAATCGCTTAAGGGCGATACAGCCTTCGCCAGTGGCGATAATTAACGCCTCGGAATTCTCAATGGCCACGATACTGCCAGGCGCAAGATCACTTTCTTGTGCGCTGGACTCGGCTTGAATGATGCGCACGGTTTGATCTTGGATTTGGGTATACGCCATGGGCCAAGGATTCAGCGCCCGTATGGTGCGATGAATTTGAGTGGCGGGCAGTTGCCAATCCACTTGGCCTTCTTGCTTGGTTAATTTTTCCGCGTAACAGACTACGGCTTCGTCTTGCACTTCGGGGCTAAGACGGCCGGCATTGAGGTCATCCAACACGGTGCTGATTTGTTGCGCGCCTAAGGTCGCTAAATGATCGTGTAATGAGGCGCTGGTATCTTCTTGAGTGATCGGGCATCGGACCTTGTAGAGCATATCGCCGGTATCCAGGCCTTTATCCATCTGCATAAAAGTGTTGCCGGTTTCGGGGTCTGCGGCCATGATCGAACGTTGAATGGGTGCAGCACCACGCCATCGAGGTAGGAGAGAGGCGTGGACATTGATGCAGCCCAGACGCGGGTGTTGCAATATTTCAACAGGCAGTATCAAACCATAGGCAACCACCACCATGACGTCCGCATTAAGTGCCAGCAATGCCTCGCGGTCTTGCGCTTGTTTTAATGATGCGGGCTGGAATACAGGGAGTTCGTGTTCCAGTGCTAATTGTTTCACTGGACTGGCCTGGAGTTTGCGACCACGACCGGCTTTTCGATCGGGTTGGGTAAAGGTGGCAATGACCTGATGATGACTATCGATTAGCGCGCTCAGATGGCGTGCTGCGAACTCTGGCGTACCGGCAAAAATAATACGTAACCCGGTAGGCTCGTCTGTACTGTTATGGTTCAAGAAATAGTGGCCTTTTAAATGTGTAGCATGACGTTAAAGTAGCATGGCAAAAAGCAATCGTGTCGACACCTGTGTCCAGAGTGCAGGCAGTTAACTGTAGGACTAAGCGGTTGAGACAATTAATGAGTTCTTTGCGTTAATGGAGTCATTGGTTGTCGGGTTTTAGCAGTTGAGTGTCGAGACTTTAATTCGAAATAGACCCTTGGCATGGGCTAAGGCGTGATTGTATCGATTAGTGCTGGGATTTATGCTGCTTTTGTAATTTAATCTTAATTCGCTGACGTTTTAACATGGATAGATAATCCACAAATAACTTGCCGTTGAGGTGATCTAATTCGTGTTGAATGCAGGTGGCTAATAAATCTTCACAGACCAGCTCAAAGGCTTGGCCTTTTTCATTGAGTGCGCTGACGGAAACCTTTGCGGGGCGTTCAACGGCTTCAGAAAAACCAGGGACGGATAAGCAGCCTTCTTCGTGTTCGTGAGGGGCGTCGTCGAGGATGGTGATTTCTGGGTTGATGAATACTTGCGGTTGATCTTTTTGCTCGGACAGGTCGATTACAATGATACGCTTGTGGATATTCACTTGAGTCGCTGCTAAGCCGATGCCGGGTGCATCGTACATAGTTTCGAGCATATCGGCGGTGATTTGTTTAATTTCGCTATCTACATTGACTACTTTTTTTGCGACAGTGCGCAATCTGCGGTCTGGGAATTCTAAAATGTTCAGGATTGTCATACTATATTTGCCTACTCGTTATATATATAAACGAGAAAGTCTTGCTAAGATTATGATCATATCGGCGGTATCAATGCGTTGAAGAGTATTTTCTTATAAAAAAAGAGAACTGTTCCGCAGCATGGTTAATGCTTATGATCTCGATTAGTGCAAGACTTTGCACTAACTGCTTATGATAAAGGGAATCGCTTAATGATGAAATCATTTCTCAGGTTGGTTGTGATGGCTTTAATTTGTTCCAGTGCCTGGGCAAATGTGGAATTAAAAGCGAATCACCCGCAACAGTATTATGTTAAAGACGGGGATACCTTATGGGATATCTCCAGTTTATATCTTCAGGACCCATGGTTGTGGCCAGAAATTTGGCATATTAACCCCCAGCTTGAAAATCCGCACCTAATCTACCCCGGCGACTTATTAAAGTTAGTCTACATCGACGGAAAACCTGCATTAACGGTCAAGCGGGGCGAACAATCCCGGACTATTAAATTAAGTCCTACGGCGCGTATTACGCCGTTAGATACGGTTATTCCCGCGATTCCTTTGGATCGAGTGCAAAGTTTTTTAACTGAAAGCCGTGTGGTATCCAAGGAGCTGCTAGAGGACTCCTCTTACGTGATTGCCGGCAGTGAATTACACATTATTATGGGCGTGGGGGATCGTTTTTATGCCCGTGGCGATTGGTCTGAACCCCAGGCGGCCTATGGCGTTTACCGCCCAGGTGAAGCCTATGTTGATCCGGATTCCAGTGAAGTGTTGGGCTACGATGCTAAAGAGTTGGGCATGGGTAAGTGGATTCGAGAAGAAGAAGGCATTGCGACTTTAGAGCTGATTCGTTCTGGCGAAGAGGTCCGGGTTGGGGATCGCTTGTTAGCCACCGAGCAACGCCGTGTAGAATCCATATTTTATCCAAAATCACCGAAACAAGAGGTGAATGGTAAAATCATCAGTGTGTTAAGTGGCGTTAAAAATGTCAGTCAATTTGATGTTGTGGTGATTAACAAAGGCTTCAGAGAAAATATGCAAGTAGGCCATGTACTGGCGATATACCGTCGTGGTGAGCAAGTGCGAGATACCTATACCGATGAGTTGTTACAGCTGCCCTCTGAACGAGCAGGCATATTAATGGTGTTTAGAACCTTTGAAAAAGTTTCTTACGGGTTAGTTCTGAAAGCGACTAGTTCCATGTCTATCTTAGACGAGGTAAGAAACCCTTAATAATAGTGGCCGTACTGGTCTTGTTGGTACGGCCTGAAAGACACCCCAAAAGCCCTTAAAATGTGGCTCATATATAAAAATAAGTTGTTAGGCAAGGATGAATAACATCAATAAAGCATTACCTTTGTGGCTGTTTATAGGACGGTTACCGGGGGTTGGAGCCGTTACTTTTCATCGCATTCTGCAGCAATATCCTGAATTAGACGCGCTTTGGCAGCAATCTAACGCGCAGCTTAAGGCCGTGGGCCTAAAACCGGCTAGCGCTCACTTAATGCGCCAGACTGATCCCTCTCTGTTACGCGCGCGGTTGGACGAACTACAAGACCCTGGTTTGAATCATGCGTCTCATGTAGACACCGATCCTTTCTCGAAACTTATTAACGGGGTCGACCTTGATCTACGATGGCTTAGGCAAAGTAACCACCATCATGTAGTGACCTACTTCGATCCATCCTACCCTGCGTTATTAAAAGAAATCCCCAATCCGCCGCCTTTGTTATTCGTACAAGGCAATGTTGACCTCTTGAGTTTTCCTCAATTGGCCATTGTGGGCAGTCGTCACGCGACTCGCCCTGGATTGCAAAATACCCGCATGTTTAGCGCGGACTTGGTTAAGCGGGGCTATACCATCACCAGCGGATTGGCATTAGGTGTGGATGCTCAGGCGCATCACAGTTGTTTGGCTGAAGGGGGCTTAACCATTGCGGTAGTGGGTTCAGGCTTGGATATCTATTACCCAAAACAAAACCAAGCCTTGGCGCGCGAGGTGGCTCAACAGGGGGCCATCGTGTCGGAGTTCCCTGTCGGTACGCAGCCTAATGCGCGTAACTTTCCCCGCCGAAATCGTATTATTTCGGGTTTAAGTTTGGGCACGTTGGTGGTGGAAGCAACTGAGCGCAGTGGTTCATTGATTACTGCTCGGTTGGCCGCCGATCAGGGTCGAGAAGTCTTCGCTATACCGGGTTCGATCCATAATGCCCAAAGTAGGGGCTGTCATTTGCTGATTAAACAAGGCGCGACCTTAGTGCAAAGCAGTGATGATATTATTGAGCACTTGTCAGGAATGACGCTCTACATGAAGGATGCGCACTTTAAGCGCAAAAGAGTCGGTATTGAATCACCTGTTAATAAGATTGATAGATCGAGTGTTGAGTTTGTGAACACCATCAGCTCGCCTGAGACCGGCGTGAATGTCCCTCCTGAATCCCGCGAGCCGGCGAATTCATTGACTTGTGAGCAAGCCAAAGTGCTAGATTTATTGGGCGATTGCCCCGTGCCTATTGATCAATTAGTCGAGCAGACGTCATGGAGTGTGCAGGAATTAAGCAGTGTATTAATGAATTTACAGCTTGATGGCCTGGTGAATAGTGGTCCTGGGGGCTATGTTTTAAGCAATATGACCGTGGAGGCTTGAATTGCATTAGGCTCTGAGGTAATTTGCCCGCCTACTTTAGTTGAGAATACTCTTTAATTTAAAACCCCAGTTAGGTGTTTGCCATGAATAAACCTTTTGTTGCCATATTAATGGGATCTGATTCGGACCTTCCTGTGGTGGAAGGCGCGATGGATATTTTGAAAAAATTATCGGTGTCTTTTGAAGTTAAGATCACTTCGGCCCATCGTACTCCTGCTCAGACTCAGGCCTATATCCAAGACGCTGAGTCGCGCGGTTGTGCCGTGTTTATTGCAGCCGCTGGCATGGCTGCTCATTTAGCCGGTGCGGTTGCGGCACATACACTGAAGCCTGTGATTGGTATCCCCATTGATTCAGGCCCCTTGAAAGGCCAAGATGCGTTATTGGCCACCGTTCAGATGCCTGCGGGCATTCCGGTTGCTACTGTAGCGATTGGCAAAGCAGGCGCTAAAAATTCAGCCTACCTTGCCGCGCAAATCTTGTCCTTGTCTGATGAAGACTTGGCCAAACGCGTTAAGCAGGAGCGTGAAGACCAAGCCAAAGTGGTTATGGAAAAAGACGCTAAGTTGCAGCAATCTTTAAACGCTTAAGTACGGCGTACAAACCCTTGTGTCTTTAGAGGGCGCACTTCTAGACATGCGCTTCTAGAGTGATCGCTCCGAGGCCTCAGTTCCTAGGAGACCTTAGATTCTGGAAAACACATTCTAGGATCTGAAATTCCTGAAGGCATGGGTTTGGTTTAGACGGTTTACGTTCAAAAGCCCCGAGGTTCCGACGTTGAGCCTCAAGTGTTGGGTTTTTGAACTGACCATCACTCAATCATTAATCTCTTACTCACCGTTTTTGGCGATATGTTATGAGTGCATGGTCCTTGAAGTTGGCAGTTCAATCCATCGTTTCTGGGGGCGTGGTTGCCTATCCGACTGAATCTGTATTTGGTCTGGGTTGTGATCCCTTTAATCCTTATGCGGTGGATCGCTTGTTGCAACTTAAGTCGCGCTCAGCGTCCAAAGGCTTGATTCTCATTGTTAATGAGTACGCTCAAATTGAAACTTGGTGTAGCCATTTAGATGATTTGCAGCGCGCAAGAATCAAGAAGAAATATACCCATTCCAAAACCTGGGTGATTCCTGATGCAGATCATAAAATGCCACCTTGGATTAGAGGCTGCTTTAACTCGTTTGCGGTGCGTATTGTCGATCACCCCATTGCAGCAGAGTTATGCCGGCAAGTAGGCGGACCTATCGTGTCTACCAGCGCTAATTTATCGGGATGGAACCCGGCGAGAAACACGCTGCACGTGCGTAAGCAATTTGGCCTGGGCTTAGACTATATTGTATCCGGCTCCGTGGGCGGTCAACGAGCCCCTTCTGAAATATGCGACGTCGTTTCTGGACGGGTGTTTAGAAGTGGATAAGATTGGATTGGATTGAAGTTTTTAAGAGTGATATTCCCCCCTTGTTAAGCACGGCTACTTTGAGTTCACTTTAAAAAGATAAGTAATCACTGCGCCAGACTAATCGATAGGTAATGACATGAGCACTAACAACTCAGACCAAAACAGTACGGTTACACATCAGTCCGTAAAAAAAGTGAAAGAGTACTTATTGGGTCTGCAACAACAAATTTGTCAAAGCCTGGCGGCTGAAGATGGCAGTAAAGAATTTGAATATGACTCTTGGCAACGTGAGGAAGGAGGCGGGGGCCGCAGTAGTGTTATAGAGGGCGGCACGGTGATCGAAAAAGGCGGGGTTAATTTCTCTCATGTCTATGGAGACAATCTCCCTCCGAGTGCCAGTGCCCAGCGCCCTGAATTAGCGGGTCGATCATTTCAGGCCTTGGGGGTGTCATTAGTGATACACCCCAATAATCCCCTAATTCCGACTTCGCACATGAATGTGCGCTTATTCTTTGCCGAAAAAGAAGGCCATGAACCCGTCTGGTGGTTTGGCGGGGGCTATGACTTAACGCCTTATTACCCGTTTAAAGAAGACTGCGTTCATTGGCATCAAACCGCCAAGCAGGCCTGCGAGCCTTTTGATGCAGATTATTATCCTCGCTTCAAAAAGTGGTGTGATGAATATTTTTATGTGAAGCATCGGGATGAGAGCCGAGGCATCGGCGGTTTATTTTTTGATGATTTTAATGAATTAAGTTTTGATCAATGTTTTGCGTTTATGCAATCGGTGGGTAACAGWTATCTGGATGCCTATTTGCCCATTCTTCAAAAACGTAAAAATGAGCCCTTTAGCGACGCACAGAAACAATTTCAGCTTTATCGTCGCGGCCGTTATGTAGAGTTTAATCTGGTGCATGATCGAGGCACCTTATTTGGTTTGCAATCCGGTGGTCGTACGGAGTCCATCTTGATGTCTCTACCGCCGTTAGTGAGCTGGAAATATAATTGGCAGCCTGAAGCGGGCAGTGAAGAAGCATTATTAACCGAGCACTTTTTAGTGCCTCAGGATTGGATATAGTCATGGATCAATACGCAGTCATGGGCAATCCCATAGAGCACAGTAAATCGCCGACGATTCATGGATTATTTGCCCAACAAACGGGCCAGCAATTGAACTATGAAAAAATGGCCGTGCCCATTGATGGTTTTATTGATGCGCTCAATGAATTTCAAAATAAAGGGGGCAAGGGACTCAATATTACCGTGCCCTTTAAAGAGCAAGCGTGGCAATGGCTGGACGATAAAAGCCAGCGCGCGGAATTAGCTGGCGCGGTCAATACCCTTATATTTTCTGAGCAAGGGTGTCGCGGTGAAAATACCGACGGCATYGGCTTGGTGACCGAYTTGCTTAAAAACAAYAAGGCCGTACTGAAAGATAAAAAGATTTTAGTGCTGGGCGCGGGCGGCGCGGTGCGTGGTGTGTTGGGGCCATTGTTAGAGCAATGTCCAGAGCAGATTGTTGTAGCGAATCGAACCGAGTCCAAAGCAGATAAGCTGGCGACCTTGTTTTCGCCTTTCGGCAATATTCGAGCATGTGGCTATGATGGTTTAGCCGATCAATCGTTTGATTGGGTAATTAATGGCACATCCGCTAGTCTAAAGAATGAGTTACCCGCAGTGCCTGCATCGATTGTGGGAGCCRSTACTTGTGTTTACGACATGATGTACGGCAATCAAATGACCCCCTTTAATCAGTGGGCTGAAAAAAACGGCGCTGAACAGGTGATCGATGGCTTGGGTATGTTGGTCGAGCAGGCCGCTGAATCATTTTATTTATGGCGTGGCGTTCGGCCCGATACAGTGTCGGTGATGGACGCGTTACGATCCGGTCTGTAGGGAAAAATTTAGCGTAGCGTCTTCAGGCTAAACACGATTTAAAATAGAGATAAAACAATGACTGACTTTTTTAAGCGCGTTCAACCCTTGCCGGTATTTGATCAAATTAGAGCGCAAGACGTCGAAGCTAATATTGATCAAATATTGCAAGACAATCGTTTAGTGATTGAAAAGTTAACGAGTTTAAATACTGTGTCGTGGTCTGATTTGGTTCAGCCTTTAGAAGATGCTAACGATATTTTAAGCAAACGTTGGTCTCCAGTCTCTCATCTCAATAGCGTGCTTAATAGTGATGCGCTGCGTACGGCTTACAATGCCTGCCTAGAAAAAATTAGCGTTTATAACACCGAATTAGGGCAAAATGAAAAGCTCTTTGATGGCTTTCAGAAAATATCAGAGCAAGCCGACGGGAAAGGCAATGGCCAGGCGGCTCTAAATACTGCGCAGCAAAAACATATTGAGAATAGCCTGCGGGATTTTCGTTTATCCGGTATCGATTTGGACGATGATAAAAAAGCGCGCTTTAAAGAYATCAGTAAAGAGTTATCRAAATTAACCAGTGGGTTTTCTGAAAATGTGTTAGATGCCACTCAAGCTTGGGAAAAGRTCATTGAWAAYGTCGATGACTTGAAAGGGCTTCCTGAGTCTGCCTTAGAGGGCGCGCAACACGCGGCTAAAGCCAAAGGCCATTCAGGGTATTTATTAAATTTAGAATTTCCGTCTTATTTTCCTCTGGTAACCTATTGCGATAATCGTTCGCTTCGGGAAGAAGTTTATACTGCGTATTCAACGCGCGCTTCTGATCAGGGCCCTAACGCAGGGCAATGGGATAATGCTGAGAAAATAGAACAGATTCTTGCGCTTCGACATGAAAAAGCGTCGTTGTTGGGCTTTAGTAATTACGCGCAATACTCATTGGCTACCAAGATGGCCTGTGATGTAAAAGAAGTTGAAGACTTTTTAAATCAACTGGCAGAGAAATCATTAGCCTTTGGCAAACAAGAATTTGCTGCCCTAGAAAGTTATGCACAACAGAGCCTAGGGATTAGTAAGCTTGAACCGTGGGATGTGGGCTATGCCAGCGAAAAGCTTAGACAAAATAAATTCAGTATTTCTCAAGAACAGTTACGGCCCTACTTTCCTGCCGAAAAAGTATTAACAGGCATGTTTGAAATTGCCCGACGATTGTATGGCATTACCATTGCGCCCACCCAGGATGTGAATACTTGGCATGACGATGTTCAGGTTTTTGAAGTTTATAATGAGCAAAAAGAAATTATTGCCGGGTTTTATTTCGATCTTTTTGCCAGGGAAAATAAACGCGGTGGTGCTTGGATGGATGAGTGCCAAGTAAGGCGAGTCGATGGCGATACCTTGCAATTACCCGTGGCGTATTTAACCTGTAATTTTACTGCGCCCGTTGGTGATAAGCCGGCCTTGTTGACGCATCAAGAAGTGACTACATTATTTCATGAGTTTGGTCATGGCCTGCATCATATGTTGACTAAGATCGATGTCGCTGGCGTGTCTGGTATTAATGGTGTGCCGTGGGATGCGGTTSAATTACCCAGCCAGTTTTTTGAAAACTGGTGCTGGCAAGCCGAAGCCTTAGCGATTTTTTCAGGCCATTATGAGACAGGTGAGACCTTACCGCAGTCTTTGTTGGAAAAAATGTTGGCGGCAAAAAACTTTCAATCGGGCATGCAGATGTTAAGGCAGATTGAATTTGCGCTTTTTGACATTAAGGTCCATGCTGAGTATGACTCGGACCAACCTAAGTCCGTTCAATCCACATTGGATGCGGTGCGCGAACAGGTGGCGGTTGTGCCTATTGCTTCCTTTAACCGGTTTCAAAATGGCTTTAGCCATATTTTTGCCGGAGGGTATGCGGCGGGGTATTACAGTTATAAATGGGCGGAAGTTTTATCTGCGGACGCTTTTTCTCTTTTTGAAGAAAAAGGTATTTTTGACGCTGAAACCGGCAATTCGTTTAAGCGTAACATTCTTGAGCTCGGTGGCTCTTGTGCACCCAATGAGTTGTTTGCAGCCTTCCGTGGGCGTGAGCCTGAAGTGGACGCGTTGTTACGACACAATGGTTTGGCTTGATATTCAGGGTTCACTTAAGCACGATTGAACAGGACTTCTATCGTGCAATCGCCGGTTGTTGAAGCGAAATTCTCGGTAATATTATTCCGAGTGATCGTTTCAGTATTTAATTTTCAAAACACCCAATATTTATTAAAGTATCTAGGCATTAATTAATGAGAAAAAGATTTATTGCGGGAGCCGTGTGTCCTCAGTGCAATGAAATTGATAAAACGGTTGTCTATCAACAAGCGGACGATGAAGTTTCTGAGTGCGTAAAGTGCGGTTACAARCGGTTTCGTAGCCATTTAATGACCGAGGCGGCTGAAACTGAGTTGGCGTCTGAAGACGATGCTTCGGTTGTACGTTGGCTAAACCCTAAAACCGATCTGTAAAATTCCAACAGCCTTTCTCGAGCGCAGGTTATAAAGGCGAGTGGGTCTGTTGAGTTCAATGCAGGCTGCTCTGTGGCTGATAAGTAGAGGCAATAGATTTTAGCTTACATGAGTGTTCGGGACGAAATTACATCAAAATCCAGGGATATTTCTTTATCCAAAAATGTTTCCGACCAATGTAGAAGCTTGTTGTCTAGCGAGGTGTAATGCGCGGAAGATTCAGGGGCTTTTGATGTGTCGTATTTTGGGGCGGCCTCTAGAATTTGTTTAGCGATTACTTCAACGAAATGGTCCAGTTGATTCGCCAAAGGCTCACCAATTATATTATGAATGATCAAGTTGGCCGTAGTCATATCGATAGGTAATAGCGGCTCATAATGATTGTTCATGCAGTGATCATTGATTTCTTCAATGAGTCGTTCACTTAAATACGCTGAGTGCATTATTTTTTCGAGCCCTGGAAGTTTGCCGACTAGATTAGGYGGGGTAAKAAAAAATGCGTARGAAATCCCTAATAYCGGAATTAAAAATCGATCGCGTTGATCCCCAGTCCTAACCAGTTTCTCCATTTCTTGTAAGAAGTGGATTACATGCCCCGTGTATTGGTCGACGAACCCCACCAGTTTTTCCCCAGCATTGACTTTAGGCAGCTGAATGGATGAGTGTAACCCTTGGGTTAGCTGATTTAAATGATCGTGCAAATTATGAGTGCGTTGTTCTTCACTCTTTGCTTGATTAATTAAACGTGTGATCTTCTTCATAGTCATTAGCGCGCTCCTTGCCAATGTGTCTATAGGGTGGGATTAGTTGAATTAATAATAGGAGTTACGTTAATTCAATTAATTCCTGTTGATTAATGCTAGTGATAGTTCTCGCTTACACCTTGTTAAAGCTGAGTTTATATTTAGTCAAAACGCTGTAAATACTGGGCTAAAGCGTGGTTGAAGATGAGCTAAAATAATCAAAAGTACGAGATGAGCAACTTGAGGCGAACCGTCATTTTGCAGACTCATACCTTACACGCTTAGACTTGTGAGTCAACTTTAAATGTCGTATTGACCAGCAAGTAGGGCCGGAATTTTGTAACGGAAGTTATAGCTGGGGAACTAAATAATAAATAGCAGGGGTACTCGAGCTATTTATTTCGTGGCTAATAACCGGCTCAAAGTTACTGTCGACCACGTAGAGTGAGGTTTTTAAAAGCGCTGCAAGCCAACGGAAATCGCGCTGAGATTGCGCGCGAATGGTAATCGGTCGATTGTTTTCGATGATTGAAACGCTGAGTTTATCCAACTGAAAGCCTACTTCTTTTGAACGTGCGTTAATTTCTGATTGAATCAGGGGGGTTCGATGCTTTTGGGGAAGGTTTCGCAGGCTGCGTTGGTGTTGCTTTTGCTGGTTTAAGTTTCTTTCCTGGGTGATGCGTTTCTGTGTTTGCAGCTTGGCGACCATCTGTTGTTTTTGCTGCTCTGCTTGACGGCGTTTCTGTTCTTGTTGATACGCGGATATCCAATCTTGGGCTTGTTGGATGCTTGCCGAGTTTTTGGCGATGTCTTGTGCATTTGAAAGGTAGAGTTTCGCCTTACTGAGATCTTCTTCCCCTAGGGCAAGCTTTATTAAGAGGGTGTATTGCTGGGCGATTTTTTCACGTAACAATATAATCTGTGGGGATTGTGGCACAAGGGCTTCGATTTGATTGACTTTATCAAAGGCGTTACTTTCTTTGGGGTGTTTAAGTCGATTGTTTTTTATGTCGATCATGGCCGCGACAGCAAGCGCTTGGACTTTTTGTTCGCTAGTTTGTTGTGGTTTGGTGACCTGCACGGTGACTGTAGACGGGGCGGGCATAACGTCTTGTCTCGGCGTGGATGTGCAGGCAGACAGTAGTACCAGTCCTAAAATGACTGGGGCCCGTGGAAGCGTATTAATAAGGACTTTTAATGGTTTGGCTATCACTCAACATGCCCTATTTCGGGGTCGAAAGTTTTCGGCTCAAAAATACATACCCATAGCTAAAAATAAAAATTACGGTACTGCATACAACAATAGTCGGTCCTAGCGGTAGATCAAAAAAGTAAGCACTAGTGAGTCCGGAAATTACTGCGGCGACGCCAAGGGCGCTGGCTAAAATGGCCATTGATTCGGGAGAGTGGGTTACGCGTCGTGCCGTAGCGGCCGGAATAATCATTAATGAGGTGATTAATAGGATGCCGACAATTTTCATGGCGACCGCAATCACCAAAGCGATTAATACCATCAGGGCAAGACGCACCCAGTAAACCGGCAGGCCTTCAACTTCTGCAAGCTCTTCATGTACGGTGATGGCCAATAAGGGTTGCCACAAGCGCCAGAGCGTTAGAAGAATGACCGCGCCGCCGAGGTAAATTCCCCATAGGTCGTTATAGGAAACCGACAGCAAGTCGCCAAATAATAAGGCGGTAATATCCAGGCGCACGGAGTCCATGAAACTGGTCACTACAATCCCTAGGGCAAGGGTGGAGTGTGCCAACATGCCTAATATCGTGTCGGAAGAAATTTCCGATTGTTTTTGCAAGGCCACTAAGCTGACCGCCAATAACAGACACACGCCAATAATAGTGGCGGTCATATTGATTTCAAAAAACAACGCCAGGGCCACGCCTAATAAAGACGAGTGGGCGAGGGTGTCGCCAAAATAGGCCATGCGACGCCAGACTAAAAATGATCCCAGCGGTCCAGCAACAATGGCCACGGCTAGTCCGCCCAGTAAGGGCGGTAATAAAAACTCATACATCGTGGGCTTCCTTGGGTGGCGGATTGGACGTATCGCTTGAGCCGTTTGAAGAAGCCGGTTGAGTCCAGGGGTGGGTATGGTCGTGATGATGGGTGTARAGCGCGAGATTATCGGCTTCGCTTTTGCCAAATAATTGCAGGTATTCGGGATGAGTACTGACGGTGTCAGGTAAGCCAGAACAACAGATGTGTTGATTGAGGCAAATGACTTTATCGGTGCCTGACATGACTAAGTGCAGGTCATGAGAAACCATGAGCACGCAACAGTTAAGTTCGGAGCGAATTTCTTTAATGAGGTTGAATAGCTCGCCTTGACCGGTGATGTCCATGCCTTGAGAGGGTTCGTCGAGGGCCAATAATTTAGGTTTGCGCAACAATGCTCGGGCTAATAACACACGTTGGAACTCGCCCCCTGACAAAGCAAGCATGGGACTGCGAGTCAGATGATGTGCATTGACTTGCCGCAGGGCCTCCAGTCTTTGGGACGGATCGAATGGCCCGGCCAGACTCAGGAATCGGTCGACATTTAAAGGCAGGGTTGGGTCGATTGAAAGTTTTTGAGGTACGTAGCCGACTGAATATTTGCCGTGTTTAATGCGTTCACCGGAACTGGGGGTGATTAAGCCGAGGATGACCTTCATCAGCGTGGACTTACCGGCGCCATTGGGCCCGATTAAGGTCACGATCTCGTTACTGCGAAGCGTCAAGTTGATGTTGTCCAACACGGTGCGTTGGCGAAGCTGAACGCTGACGTTTTTCAATTCAATTAGGGGCTTATGTTCCAATCTCTGGTCTCAAGTGTGGGTCGTAATTTGGGGCTTTTTGCAGCAATGAAATGCTATCTGACAGGATTGGATAATTTACAGCAAGTACTTTTTTACTACAAAGCTTTTTACTACGTGGTTTTTGGTTGGGTAGGTCTTTGAGTGCCTAGTTTCGGCCTTTCGGTGATTGAGTGCGGGGGGATTTAACGGTTTAGTTTTCATTCCTAAGTAACTTTCTAAAAGGCTTTCGCTGAGGTGTGGGTATAATGGGGCGGCTAATTAGCCAATGAATATCGGTCACTTTGAAGGAGACGCTTGTTAATACCCAGCCGAATGCCAGAAATCGCGTTAGTCGATTGATTTTACGTAAACTATTATTTGTAGTGGCTTTGACCGGCAGTGTCTCGGTTTTGGCGGCGTCAAACATGTTGCCTGGTTCTGATAGTTTATCTGAATCTGAAATGGTGTCGCAGCCTAAGGTGTTAACGACTATCAAGCCGCTGCAGATGATTGTTCACGAATTATCCGAGGGGGTCTTTCAGCCTAGCCGCTTATTACCCGATGGCTTTACGCCTCATGATTATCACCTTAAGCCCCGGGATCGCATGGCGGTGCAAGACGCTGATTTAATTGTTTGGCTGGGGCCGGTCACGGAACCTTACTTGACCGCTTTAATAGCACAGCTTGACGATGAGCCATCGTCAAGGCGAGTCAATGTAAGCCTGATTGAAGGGCTTGAAATACTGCCTTCGCGTTCTATTTCTGGACATAGTGGCGGTCATGGCGGGGAGCACGCAGCAGAATCAAMGCCTCATGGCGATGCCCACGATACAGCCCACGGCGTGAGTGGGTTTGGTTTAGATGGCCATATCTGGTTGAGCCCCAAAAATACCCGACTGATTGCTCAGTCTCTGGCCGATACGCTGTCAGAAATGGACGCTGCGCATCATGACCAGTATCAGCAGAATCTGGTGCGCTTCCTCTCTAAAATGGACGCCATTGATTTAACGCGTAAATCCACGAGCAGCGAATTTTTGGTTTACCATGATGCATTTCAGTATTTGGAGTCGTCATTGCAGGTCTTTGCGCACGATATAATTGTCTCCGACTCGGAAGATACTCCGGGTATTCGCCATATTATTGGGGTGCAAAAATCGATTCAGCGTGAAAGCATTCAGTGTGTGGTGGTGGGCACTTACTACAACAAGTCATTATTGGATAAGTTGTTTAGTTATAAAGTGTACCGTACCGCGTTGATTGACCCGCTAGCGAGTACCATGGTGGTGGGCCAAGATTACTACGCAGATTTTCTACAGCAGTCGGTCAATCAGCTTTTATCCTGCGGCTCTTTACCGGCGCTCGCGAGTGATGATTTGTCGCGTTGATGATGAGTCAGGGCTTTATGCCTCAGCGGTTCGCGATTATTCATGGGGTTCTTGGTGAACGGCACCGTGAAGTTATAAAAAATCCTTAATCTGGCTTGGGTGAGCAATACGATCGCGTAAAATTCGCTCAAATTCTTGCGGGTTTTTGACGGTGACGATTTGTATTTTATCCTCCGAATCATCCTCGGTGTYACTGTCTTGTAGTGTCGGGTCGGTAAGGTGCCAACTTTCGAGTCGTGATAACCAAAATCGACTGGCCGCGAATCGAAGCTGTAAAGGCCAAGCGCGTTGCTCGTCCAAGGATAAAGGACGTTCCTGATGATACGCGGAGATTAGCGCGTGAGCGCGTTGTGGCGCTAGCGTGCCATCGTCATTGATACACCAGTCGTTGGTGGTCACTGCTAAATCATAAAGGTAGGATTCTGTGCAGGCGTTATAGAAATCAATCACGCCACTGAGTTGTTCGCCTTCGAATAAGGCATTGTCACGAAATAAATCGCTGTGAATAACGCCCTGGGGTAGCTTGAGTTGGGGCATCTCTTGTTGATAAAACGCCAGCTCTTGGGTCAGCAAGGCGTTATTGTCGTGCCCCAAATAAGACGCCAGCGGAGTTTGCATTGACTGCATCCAGCGTAAGTCGCGATCATTGGCTAGGGTGGCTGTGAGGGCTTGGGTGGCCTTATGGATTTTGGCTAAGGTTTGGCCCACTTGCTGGCATTGCGCTGGGCTGGATTGTTCTACGTGGCGGCCATTAAAGCGAGGCACCAATATGCAGGGCTTACCTGCCAACGTAAATAAGCACTCACTTCGCTGGTTTTTGATGGCTGCGGGAACCGCTATTCCAGCGTGTTGTAATGATTCTAAAAGCTCAAGGTAAAAAGGGATTTCTGAAAACTCGAGCTGCTCAAATAGCGTCAGTACGTAATTGCCTTGTTGGCCGTGGTTATCTTGGGTGACGATGAAGTAGTTGGTATTTTCAATGCCGTGTGCGGCACCTTCATAATGCACCAGTGTGCCTAGATCAAATTGATCCAAAAACGATTGTATTGCGGACTTCTCTAAACTGGTAAAAACGGACATGTTTTAATGATATCTTAAATTGTGGCAGTTGGCTGGAAACTGGTCGGCGTAATGCGGGGCTATTTGGGTTAAAAGGAATCAGTTTTAGTGGTCGAGTTCCGAGTCCGAATCGCGCATAATCTTGCCGCTTGGGACATTAAACAAAGGTTGATCATGGCTACTAAAACGCAATATCCGCTAGTACTCGTGGATGGCTCCTCTTATCTTTATAGAGCCTTCCACGCGTTACCCCCGCTTAATACCTCTAATGGCCAACCTACGGGTGCGATTAAAGGCGTGTTGAGTATGTTACGCAAGTTGGTTGAGGAATATCGACCCGATAATATGGCCGTAGTCTTTGATGCCAAGGGCAAGACTTTCCGGGATGATATTTACCCGCTTTATAAAGCCAATCGACCGCCCATGCCAGATGATTTACGCAGCCAAATCGATCCATTAAAAGACGCCATCCGTAAAATGGGCTTTCCTTTAATCGAAATCGTCGGCGTTGAAGCGGATGACGTATTGGGCACACTGGCGTTACAAGCGTCTGAGTTAGGGATCTCTACGTTAATCTCCACCGGCGATAAAGATTTAGCGCAGTTGGTGAACCCCCATGTCAGCTTAGTGAATACCATGAACGGGCAATTGTTGGATGAAGCCGGAGTGATGGAAAAATTCGGTGTGGAGCCAAGTAATATAATCGATTACTTGGCCTTAATCGGAGATACCGCCGATAACATTCCCGGGGTGCCTAAGGTTGGCCCAAAGACGGCAGTGAAGTGGTTGAATTTGTACGGTGATATGGACGGCGTAGTCAGTCACGCGGATGAGATTAAGGGCAAAGTAGGGGAAAACTTACGCAATGCCTTAGAGCAATTGCCGTTGTCTTATGAATTAGCCACTATTAAGTTGGATGTGCCCCTCGATCAAACCCCGGATCAATTATTACTTGAGCAGCCCGATGATGCAGGGTTGTTGGAATTATTTAAAGAGTTTGAATTTAAAGCCTGGGTGGACGAGTGGAATGACAAACTCAGCGGTGAGCCCGAAGGCGTAGAACCTGCGCCSGMRGTTGAAGTYGATTATCAGGTCATTGATACCAAAGAAGCCCTGCAGGTTTGGATTGAAAAACTGAAAGATGCCGAGCTGTTTGCCTTTGATACCGAGACCACCAGTTTGAATTACATGGAAGCGGAGTTGGTGGGGGTGTCGTTTGCGGTGCAAGCCTATGAAGCGGCCTATGTGCCCGTGGCCCATGACTATCCGGGGGCTCCGGATCAGCTGGATCGGGATTATGTTTTAGCGGCGTTAAAACCGATCTTGGAAGATCAAGATCAGTTAAAAGTAGGCCAACACCTTAAATATGATCAAAGCATATTGGCGTTGTATGACATCGAGCTTAAGGGCATTCAATACGACACCATGTTGGAGTCGTATGTTTTGGACTCCACAGCGACTCGCCATGACATGGATTCCCTCGCCCTTAAATACTTAGGTCGCAGCACCATCCATTTTGAAGATGTCGCGGGCAAAGGCGTTAAGCAGTTGACCTTTAATCAAGTCGACATTGATATCGCTGCGCCCTATGCCGCCGAAGATGCTGATATTACGTTACAGCTGCATGAAACCTTGTGGGGCAAATTACAGAGTCATCCGCGTTTAGTATCGGTGTTTGAAGACATCGAACGGCCTTTGATTAATGTATTAGGCCGTATTGAACGTAAAGGCGCGTTAATTGATTGTGACATGCTCAATAAGCAAAGTGCGCGCCTAGCCAAGCGCTTGGCAGAGATTGAGAAAGAAGCTTACGAACTCGCAGGCCAACCGTTTAATTTGGCGTCGCCCAAGCAGCTCGGGGCCATTCTATTTGAGAAGCTTGAAATACCGGTGCGTAAGAAAACACCCAAAGGCCAGCCGTCTACCGCCGAAGCGGTATTACAAGATTTAGCCCACGATTACCCGCTACCGAAAATTATTCTTCAGCACCGTAGCCTGAGTAAACTTAAGTCCACCTATACGGATAAGTTGCCCTTGATGATCAATCAAGGCACCAAGCGGGTTCATACCTCGTATCATCAGGCGGTGGCCGCGACGGGGCGTTTGTCCTCCTCTGATCCAAATTTACAGAATATCCCGATTCGAACTGAAGAAGGCCGTCATATACGTGAAGCCTTTATCGCGCCCGAAGGCTACTTATTAGTGGCTGCGGATTACTCTCAAATCGAACTTCGCATTATGGCGCATTTGTCTGAAGACGAAGGCCTGTTGGGGGCATTTGAGCGTGGCGAAGATGTCCATAAAGCCACGGCAGCGGAAGTATTTTCAGTCGATGTAGAGGAAGTAAGTACTAACCAGCGTCGTCATGCGAAAGCCATCAATTTTGGCTTAATCTACGGCATGTCAGCGTTTGGTTTGGCGCAACAGTTAGATATTGGACGCAACGAAGCGCAGTTATACATCGATCGCTATTTTGAGCGTTATCCGGGCGTACATCGTTACATGGAAGAAACCCGCGAAAGTGCGGCGAAAAATGGCTACGTCGAAACTCTCTTTGGGCGCCGGTTGTATTTGCCGGAAATTAACTCGCGCAAAGTACCTCGACGCCAAGCCGCTGAGCGCACCGCCATCAATGCGCCCATGCAGGGCACGGCCGCAGATATTATTAAAAAGGCCATGATCTCGGTGGATCAATGGTTGGCTGATGACCGTGTTGATGCGGCCATGATTATGCAGGTCCACGATGAATTGATTGTCGAAGTGCATGAATCTCAGCTTGAGGATATCAAGAAAGGTCTGGAGCAGCACATGGCTTCAGCGGTTGAGTTGAAAGTGCCGTTGATAGTCGATGTAGGCGTGGGTAAGAACTGGCACGAAGCGCACTAATACATGCAATAACGGAGTGTGCTTCGGAAATGCCCGCTAAGGCCTGTATTTATTGGGTCTTAGCGGGTTAGTTGGACGGGTTGGTTCGGCAGCTCAAGCATTAACTGTCTTCAGGTTTCGGTGCAGGGGGTTCGAGTTGAAACCATTCGGTTAATTTCTGATGCAGATCCGGAAGCCCTTGTTTTTTTAACGCCGAAAATAATTGCACGCTAAATAAGGGTTGATACTCCGCTAAATCGCGCCTTAAACCCAATAAGGTACTCTTAGCCGGACCGCGTTTGAGCTTGTCTGCTTTGGTCAGCAGGATATGTACGGGCATATTTCGGTGATGCGCCCATTCCAGCATGGTGGCATCAAACTCTTTCATGGGATGACGTATATCCATTAATAAAATCAGGCCCTTGAGAGAGGTGCGTTGATTTAAGTAGTCGTCGWGTAAGGCTTGCCATTGTTTTTTAACGGCTTGGGGGACTTTAGCGAAACCATAGCCGGGTAAATCAACTAAGCGGCGCTCKGGATCGAGCCCAAATACATTGATTAGCTGGGTGCGTCCGGGGGTTTTACTGGTGCGCGCAAGCTTTTTTTGATCGGTGATGGCATTAAGGGCGCTGGATTTGCCGGCGTTAGAGCGGCCTGCAAAGGCTATTTCAATGCCTGTATCGGTGGGCAGTTGCTCTATTTTTGCGGCACTTATGTCAAAATGCGCGCCGTGGAGTAGTTGTTGAATTGGTTTCATACGATAGTTTTGTACATAGTGTGGTGATAAAAGTCAGCCCGGCAGCCTTAACGCCCTAGGATCGAATGTTATATAATCCTTCCCCGGCTTCCATGAAGGCAAACTGGGTGGGGTAATAGATTATACCTCCTTATTATTCTAATCCCGCTGATACTAATAAATAATTAACTACTTTTCTTAAGCCCCAGCACTTATTGAGTGACTGACGTGCATTAAGGAAAGTTATTTTTGAGGGCTGTACTATGAGCAAGAGAGTTGGCTTGGCGGTTTCCGCGTTAGGATTGTGTTTAATGGGCGCATCATTGACCGTTTCTGCGTCGGCGATTGAAGATAAATACAATACCACTTGTTTCGCCTGTCATGGCACTGGGGCTGCTGGTGCGCCCGTGGCCCATGATGCTAAGGCCTGGTCGCCTCGCTTAGAGAAAGGCATGGATGTGCTGGTCGGCTCGGTGAAAAGAGGCATGGGTGCAATGCCTCCAAATGGACTCTGTAATGACTGCTCAGATGAGCAATTCAAGGGTTTGATCGAGTTTATGGTTCAATAATGCCGGGTTACTTTCGTGATTACGGAAGATCTTAGCTAATATTGTCCATGGCTCACTGAGTCTAGGGACAAGATTTCCAATGATTGGAAACAAAAACCAGTAAGCATTGTCAAAAAAGGGAGCATTCGTCGCTGCCTTTTTTTATGGCCTTCTTATAAACTAGGGCTTTAATAGAATCGCTTCAACGGTCTAAGTGATAAAAACCACTGAAGACTAGTAAGCGCAAGGCAAGTATCTCTGTGGGCTAGTGATTAGTTCAGTGGGGGTGTTTGGAAAACCGAAAATAGTACGGGGTAAATGATGTCATTTTTCAAAGCCAAGCAAGTCATCGCGTTAGTCATCGCGTTTATGTTTGTTCAGGTCGCCAATGGAGCGGAAATATTTAAAGAAGGAGTCGATTATGACAAATTAGAGACGGCTTTACGGACCTCTAATCCAGATAAGATCGAAGTCTTGGAGTTTTTTTGGTATGGCTGCGGGCATTGTTTYAAAATGGAGTCTTTTTTAGACYCWTGGCTKGCRCAACTGCCRRGYGATGTTGGSTTCATTCGTCGCCCTGGGGTGTTGAATAAAAGTTGGGAAGTTCATGGCCGAGGTTTTTTTGTGGCCCAGTCTCAAGGTTTGTTAGAGGAGACGCATCATGCCTTGTTTAACGCCATTCACCTGGATAAACGAAACATTGTGACCAAAGAGGCGTTAGCTGAATTCTATTCAGACTATGGTCTCGACAAGGATAAATTCCTTAAGATGTATAACTCTTTCAGTGTGTCGTCTTCAGTACGGGAGTCTGATGCGTTGGCTCGGGCGTATCGAATCCAGGGTGTACCGACGATTATTGTGAACGGTAAATACGTCACTAGCGGTAAAAAGGCGCGTTCTTATGATCGCTGGTTGAAGATTGTTGATTACCTTGTTGAGCTTGAACGACAAGAAAAAGCACGTTAATCAATAGCGTGCCGCAGCGCCTCTTTAAGGGCGATTAAAAAAGGGAGCTTATTAGCTCCCTTTTTTGTGGGCAAAAATTAACGTACACCGCGAAAACCCCTGATCAATCGACATGTAGTGAGCTAAAAGAAAGGCTTACGTGGTCCTTTGGGGTCGTGTTGGAATGCGACTAAATTAGACCGTTGAGCCCCGCTTCGAAGCTCTAATCGTAGTGATATTGCCTATACTTATTGCAATCACTGGGTACGTTGCAAGGCAGTAAGGCATTGGCTCTAGAGTTGGTTCTGAATCTATTCGAGTTAGGGATTTATGAGTAATCGATACGTTGATGCGTCCGATTCCGATGAGTGGAAAGAGAAGTATCTAGAGAGTCTTGAAGTTCAAGAAAAAGTTGAAAAGATTCAAGAATCTCGCATGGATTTACTACGTCGTGGCTTGGTGGGGGTGAGTTTGGCCGCTGATGGCGTGGATGAAAATTTGGATGATATGTTGTCTGACCTACGCAACCTCTTGCGATCGTCGAAGGCAATCGATGAAATGAGGCCGGTGTTACAAAACATTGAAGCCACAGTGCGTCGTTTAGATGACAGTAAACAGCTAAATCATCATCAATTGCTGAATGGTTTTGAATCCATCGTGAATCAACTGAATGAGTTGGAGCCATCACGGAAAATTAAATCGCAAATAAAAGACTTCGCGAGTCATTTAAACGAAGATATCAAGGATCAGCGAAATCACGGCCGCATGATGAACAGGGTTTCGCTTATTCAAGCAGAAACCCTTGAATCGTTGCGGGCTCAAGCCGAGGCAGAAGAACAAAGCGCTGATGAAGGTTTTTTTAAAAAACTCCTAACCAAGAAAATAAAACTCAAAAAAAATTCCGATGAGTCGGATGATTCACGCCAGCAATTGGATGACCCTAATGATGCGTCCGGTACGCCTCAACCTGAAGCTCGCATGCCTGAGTCTTTTGCATTCCATGAGGCGCAGGATCGCTATGCGATCAGTGAGGAGGCAACGCCTGAAGCGCCCTTGTCCCGTCATGTAAAGAATTTCGCTGACAATCTTTCCGACACCTATGAAGGCGAAGCGGTACGAGAGCGCGTAGGCGGGATCATGTTAACGTTATTAGATCAGTTGATTATTTGTCCTTCGGATAAAATAAAAGAAGAACATATCAGGTCTAAAATTAGTGAGGGTTTACGCTGGCCTGAGATTCCTGTGACTTTGAGCGAGTCGGTAAGTTTGGTGTCCAGGAGTCAGCTGGAAGCGCAAAAAGACACGGAAATATTTCTGCATGACTTAAATGGTAAGTTAAAGGAAATAGAAAACTTTTTGGTATTTAATGAACAATCAATTCAGCATCGCAATAAAAATAGTACGTTACTAACCGATACAGTCAATGATCATATTAAAGCAATCCAAGATAATATGCATGACTTGGATAATAGCGTTGATTTACGTCGGGTGATTGGCGAGCAAATTGATTTTATAGCCCAAGCGATGGCATCTTTTAATAATGAAGAGAAAATAATAGAAACTATAAGCGAAGATAAAATTAGTATAYTAATTGARCGCATTGATGCRYTGGAGAWWAARTCAGACGAATTAAAAGAAATWATCGCTGAACARAATGATCGTGTGTTTTTAGAYYCGCTGACAGAAATACCCAATCGTTTGGCTTATGATCGGCGAAGCGGTGAGGAGTATGCGCGATGGCAGCGATATCAATCACCGTTGTCACTGGCGGTGGCAGACATCGATTTGTTTAAACATATTAACGATACCTACGGACACGTTGCTGGGGATCGCGTGCTGCGCGTGATCGCTAAATTACTGTGTGAAGATTTACGTGACGCAGATTTTATTTGTCGTTATGGGGGGGAAGAGTTTGTGGTGATCTTTCCTGAGACCGAAGCGGAAATTGCGGCGTTGGTGCTAGAGAAAATACGCACACGGGTGGCGTCGTGCCCGTTTCATTTTAAAAAAGCGCCGGTGCAAATTACGGTGTCTTTTGGCCTGTCTGAATTTATTGAGGGGGATACGGTGGTGAGTGTTTTTAAGCGCGCCGACAAAGCGCTCTATGAAGCCAAAGAATTAGGTCGAAATAAAGTGATTCGAGCAGATTAGCGAGCAATCAATCTAGTAATGAATTTAATTGTCCTTGGTGTTTTTCTTGGCCCATTTACAAATCATTGCGGAGAGTGTTTGTGGGTGTACAGGTTTGGCTAAGAAATCTGACATTCCCGCTTGTAGGCAATTTTCTTTGTATTCCTGAAGCGCGTGAGCGGTGAGTGCTACGATGGGGGTGTCACGAAATTTAGGCAATGCTCTGATGGCTTTGGTTGCATCAATGCCATTAACGCTAGGCATATCAACGTCCATAAATATTAAATCGTAATGGTGCTGATGCGCGGCATCGATGGCTTGTTGGCCGTTTTCTACGAGATCTGCTACGAAGCCCATTTTCAATAACATGCGCATGATGACTTGCTGATTGATGGAGTTGTCTTCGGCGACCAATATTTTTAAGTCGCCTAGCTGGTCCAGCTTGGTGATCTTGGCGTTAGAATTAATGCTCTTGTGAGTCGATGCATAGTGGCTTGAGTAGAGGCAACTTACCGAGTGAAGTAATTGATACTTGGACGTGGGTTTGGTCAGTGTTGCGCCAAAACGATCGGTTTCGGGGCGACGAAATTTGTCATTTGAGCAGGGTTGAGACAACAGCATAAGTATTTTTTTTGCGGGGAAACCGAAATCATCAACGAGTTCGTTGGCCAGTGTTATGCCGCTGCTATTGGATATGTTTTGATCTATTATAATAAGCCCGAAGGACTTGTCCTTACGCTTGAGGTTTTCTACTATTTCCTGCGCTAGGCTGACCGAGTGGGTACTGGTAATGTCGCAGCCTGCATCGCCTAATTGATGCTCCAGTAAGTTTCTGCTGGATTCTTCGTGGTCAACGATGAGTACGGTGGCGCCTTTTATTTCTTTGCGGACTACTTGGGTGACAAAATATTCATCTCTTGATGTGTACGGAAGTATAAACCAAAAGTTTGAGCCTTTGTCTAATTCACTTTCGACGCCTATTTCGCCGCCCATTAAGTGGATTAGTTTTTGACAAATATTAAGCCCTAGACCGGTGCCGCCATATTGGCGAGTGGTGGAGGTGAGTGCTTGTTGATAGGCGTTAAAAATGCCAGTACGTTGCTCGTTGGAGAGGCCGATACCAGTATCGAATACTTCGAATTTAATTTGAGTTTCGATGCCGAGCGGTTCTTTGTGGCTTGAAACTTTAATTTTGATTGTGCCGCTGTCAGTAAATTTGATGGCGTTGCTGATTAGATTAATTAATATTTGCTCTAATCTAGAGGGATCTCCTGCCACCAGTTGAGGCAGGTCGGGCTCGATGGAGGTGGTTATTTCAAGGCCTTTGGCAACTACRCGAGATTTTAATACTTCGGTGGCATTTTGAACCGTGTCATGTAAATCAAAATCAATGTTTTCAATTTGTAGTTTCCCGGCTTCAATTTTAGAGAAATCTAAAATRTCATTAATTAGATTAAATAATGAGTTGCCGGCAGTTTGTATGGTAGCCGCGTAGTCGTGTTGTTCTTGATTGAGCTGAGTGTTCAACAACAAGCTGGTCATTCCGAGCACACCATTTAAAGGGGTGCGTATTTCATGACTCATGCTGGCTAAAAAATCACTTTTAGATCGGGACGCGTCTTCTGCGATCTGGCGGGCATTGTCCATGCGGTTGTTCATTTGATTAAGTAAATCTTGCGACTTTTTAATKCGAATCGCAGATCGCACTCGCGCGGCAACAATCGGGTAGACGAAGGGTTTGGCAATATAATCCACAGCTCCTGCGTCTAACCCGGAGATGATGTCTTGCTCCCGGTCTTTGGCCGAGATAATAATGATGGGGATTTCTCGGGTATTGGCCGAGGTTTTCAATCGCTTGCACACTTCGATGCCGTCCATGCCTGGCATCATGATGTCTAGAAGAATCACGTCAGGGGCTTCTTCTTGGGCAATTTCTAACGCTTGTTGACCGTTATAGGCGCAGAGGATCTCGTAATTTTCGTCACCAAGGTCGTAGGATAGCAGTTTGACATTGTCTTTAATGTCATCAACCACGAGTATTTTTTCCATGGCTTAATTCTCTGGAGGCTGGTCTTTATTGTTTAAGAAAAATTCGATTCGTTGTATTAAAAGTTCTTCGGCGATGGGCTTGGTGATCAGGTCGCTAACGCCGGATTTCCATATGGCTTCTTCTTCGCCTTTCACGGCGTGTGCCGTTAACGCGATGATTGGGAGTTCTTTGAGAAGGCTGTTCTGGCGAATCAGGCGAGTGGTTTCTTTACCGTCAATGCCCGGCAGTGAGATATCCATTAGAATAAGATCGAAGGTTTTTGTTTTGAGAAGCGCTAAACAATCTTCGCCGGTCGGGGCTTCAATGGTGTTGTGGCCTTCGTCTTCCAATATCCATTTTACCAAGGTCATATTGTCGGGATTATCTTCGACGACCAAAATATCAGGCATGCTTAATACTCAAATAAAAATAACCCTAGACTTAAATCGTATTGATACCAATGCATCGGGTTCATGCGTGTCATACTACTTTTTAGTTTAGCCTAGATTTGATGGTTAGCTCAGGGTTGGTGAGTATCGAGGCGGGGTTTGGGCGAGGGTCTATATAGGTTGAAAGTTGTTATGTGGGAGAGTGATTGAAAAAGGGGGGTATTAAGTCGCGCGCCCTTATGCGGTAAAGCGATAAGGGCTGCTGTAAAAAGCCAGGGCGTTTAATTATTGTTTTAGTGGCCTTATAAACTGCTGGTTATTACGCTGGGTCTAACCATTCATTGAGAAGACGTAAATCAACCGCTTCGAGTATGCCGCCTACTTGTTTAAGCTTTAATGAATCAATCAAGTAGTCGTAGCGGGCATTGGCGTAGTCGCGCTTAGCGGAGAAAAGAGTCCGTTGTGCTTGCAGTACATCGAACACGTTTCTGGTGCCTGTGGCATAGCCGGCTTGGGTTGCTTCTAGTGCGTTCTGATTGGAGTCGATGGTGATTCGAATGACTTCGATTTTTCTAACGCCGTTGTTCACTTTGCGGTATAAGTTTTTTGCTAAAGCGGCTGTTCGTCTTGATTGCACTTCTTGTTGCGCACGACTGGCCGCGTGGCGATGTTTGGCTTCTCGAACGCGTGAGCTAGTGAGGCCGCCGCTATAGAGTGGGATGTTGATTTGTAGGCCCAAGGTTTGGCTGTTGACGTCTGAGCCAAGGTTACCGGAGGTGCCAACGGGGCTGTCATCGCCATTATCTGTTTTTAGGTTGTCAAAGGTGGCAAAGAAATCAACCTTGGGTGCGTAGGCTGCGCTGCGTTCGGTGATTTTATGGAGCGAGGCGCGCACCGCATGTCGCATGGCAAGTAATGATTTGTTGTTTTTTTGAGCCATTTTAACCCAGGCGTCGGGGCCTGAGGGTTGGGGGGCGGCAATGGGGAAGTCTTCCGCTAACGTCGCGAGATTGAATTGATCTCGATTGGTGAGTGTTGCTAGTTGTTCTTGAGCGGACAGTAGTAGGCCTTCGGCAACAATAACACCGGTTTGGCTTAAGTCATAAGCGCCTTGGGCTTCGTGGACATCGGTTATTTGGATAAGTCCGACTTCGACGCCTTCTTTGGTTTGAGCCAATTGCTGGCCTATGGCGGATTGTTCGGTTTTGGCGAAATGGAGTTCTTCGGCGGCTTTGAGCACATTAAAGTAGGTTTCTGCGACGTCGACTATAAATTGTTGTTCGGCAAACGCAAATTCGGCATCGCCTCTTGACGCCAGTGATTTGGCGCCGCGGTTAAGGTACCAATTTTCGAGGTTAAATAAGGGCTGGGTAAATCGTAAGCTGAAGTTATCGGCGGTGGTTTTTTGTTTCGAGGAGCCGGTTTCGGTGAGCGCAAAGGCCTCGTTGCTTGGGTCTGCAATAAAGCCGACAAGATTGCCGCTACAGTCTTCTGAAACAGTGCCGGTGGCAGCACCAGAGAGGTCGGTAAAGCAGTTCGCGACTTCATCTCTTAATGCCTCACTGAGTCCTGCGCCGATGTCCGGCCCTGTGCGCTGAGATCGAGATTTACTGTAGACAATGCCTACGGTGGGTCTTAATAAAGACTTGGTTTGCACTTCTTGTTCCCTATCTGCCAGATAGTTGGATTCACGTGCGGCCCAAGCGGGATCATTTTTTAGGGATGATTGGTAGATGTCTAAAAGGTCGTCGGCTAACAGGCTGTGCGAGCAAAATAGAAGCGTTAACCCGAGGGCAATTTGAGAATTTTTAATCATTGGCGGTATTTGCTTGAAGTTGACGAGCTGCGCCAGTTGCGTTGCAGGGGCAGGCTCTGCTGTTAAAAGAGTAGAGTTATTTGTGCTTATCAGCTAATTAGATCAGTTTATGACCTGTAAGCCCTAGAAAAAAGCGCGCGTTTTGAGTTGTTTGTCTGATATTTGGACCTATTCGCTAGTGCTTAATTCGGTGGCTCAAGTTAAACATACCTGTTTATAGAGGTGCAACCGCATTATGCACGACGTGGCGTGCGCTCTGAGGTATTTTATGACGGGTTAATTTGGCGTATGTTGGCGCTTGAATAAGCTATTCTAAAGCGTATAAGGGCCTAATTTAGGGATGGATTGTAGCGCCTGACTGTAAGGTTTAATTGGGCTTTTCGGTGGGGCGTTGGGTTAGGGCGTTTTTGTGCGACCCAGTGGGCGCCCGAGCCAGCCGTTGGGAGTGACTCGGATGAGTGCTTCGGGGTGACTTGATCGACATCTAGATTGGTTTTTTGTTGATCGATTCGAGACAGGCAGGAAACGCAAATGGTCGATCACTAGGTAACGTGTTTTCGTGACGCAGGGGCGATTTTTTTTGTGACATGCCTTCAATGAATGTGCGCCAGTTTGTGGCACTGATGATTAAAAGTTGTTAGCCTGCACCACTCTGTCCGGCCCATCGCCAGAGGCTTTGCGAGGGTTAGAGGTTCTTCATAATTTGCATGAGTGTTGGGCAAAAAATATTAGATGGGCTTACATTTTGTGCTTAAGTGTGATTTGAAGCACTTATTCACGGTGGCGTTAAGATACAAGTAACGGGTAATTTAATCAGCTCAGCCCAAAGGTTCCGCGCCCGGTGTAAGACGAGGCGGTTTTGCTGATATTAACCAACCCAGAATAACAATACTCAGACGGCTTAAATAATAAGTAACAGGCCGAATTTAAGGAATCATCATCACAGTGTCCGTCGTAAACGTTAGTCGGATCGATACGCTTGTAGATTTATTACGCTGTCGAGCCCATGAAAATCCAGAGCATGTCATCTATACCCAGTTGCCGGATGGCGAGGGTGAGGGCATTGATTTAACTTTTGCTGACATGGATCGACAAGCACGGGCAATGGCGGTGGAGCTGCAGCGTCGAGGTATGGCTGGCCAGCGCGCGTTGATGTTATACCCTTCCAACACTGATTTTTTAATTGCTTTCTTTGCCTGCCAATACGCAGGTGTTGTAGCAGTGCCAGCATACCCGCCGCGCAAGAACCAAAGCATTGGTCGTTTACAGGCCATCGCTAAAGATTGTCAGGCGCAAATCGTATTAGCAACTGAACAAGTGATGTTAATTAGTCAGCCCATGTTTTCCGAACTTGAGTCCTTAAAGGGCTTACCGTTTTTGGCGCAAGAAGCGGTTGATATAGCACTTGCCGATGAATGGCAAGCAAGCCCTTGTGATGCGGGCCAGGTGGCGTTTTTACAATACACCTCGGGTTCAACCGGGGACCCCAAAGGGGTAATGTTGACGCATAAAAACATCTTGTATAATCATGCAGTAATAAAAGAAGGCTTAGGACATAACCATACTTCGAGTTACGTGAGCTGGTTGCCTTTATTTCATGACATGGGTTTGGCGTGTGCGGTTCAAGCCATGTTTATTGCCAGCCATTGCACGTTGATGGCACCGGCGGCGTTTATTCAAAAACCCAAGCGATGGTTGTGGGCGATTTCAAATAATCGTGCGCACACCAGTGGCGGTCCCAATTTTGCCTTCGATTTATGCGTTAAAACCTATCGGCCGGAAGATTATGAAGGCTTAGATTTAAGTTGTTGGAATGTTGCATTCAGTGGTGCTGAGCCTGTGCGAGCCAAAACCCTGGATCGATTCCTAGAGGTGTTTGGTCAGTACGGGCTTACCAAGAAAGCCTTGTATCCGTGTTATGGCTTGGCAGAGGCAACAGTGGCTGTGAGCGGTGGCGACTTTCGTGGGCCGCCGATCGAAAAAACCTTGGATTTAGAC
>NVVB01000045.1 GCA_002402085.1 Gammaproteobacteria bacterium | reverse complement strand
AAGCAAATTCGTCCGTCGGTTAGCTTCGTATTGCTACGCCGCTAGAGCGTAAGTATCGTCGTTTGCGATTACTTTAATATGCGACAAAGTATTAACGAGAATTGTTGCACTTCTCGGCATGCACCATGAGGTTTCGCTACCAGCGTCGAAGCCAAGTCGCCCCCATAATTGTTATTATACGCTATCCCCAGTGATTAGTCTGGGGAAGTTAACGATAATATGGTTTGTTTGCGAGGTTACCGCTGACGTAGCTCTCGGCTCTTCTCGCGGCCCCAGTCCCGGTCTTTTTGGGTGGAGCGCTTATCGTGCAGGTTTTTACCTTTACCCAATGCAATGTCTGCTTTGGCCAGGCCATTTTTCCAGTAAATGGAGATAGCTAGGCAGGTATAGCCTTTTGCCGTGGTGGCGGTGATGAATTTGCTGAGCTCTTTGGCGTGCAGGAGTAATTTCCTTGGCCGGTCGGGTTCAGGGGTTATGTGGGTGGATGCGGTGTTAAGGGGGGAGATGTGGCAGCCATGCAACCAGGCTTCGCCTTTTTTGAAGTTGACGTAGCTGTCGGTGAGGTTCAGTTGGCCCTCCCGCATGCTTTTTACTTCCCAGCCTTCTAATACGATGCCCGCTTCGGTATTTCCTTCTAGGAAATATTCAAAACGTGCGCGTCGATTCACCGCGATGGTGTTGGAATGTTGTTTTGCCTTCTTTTTAGCCATATCTGTTTATTATATCTACCTTGAACCAATGAGTTAAGAAATGCTTTCGAATTTTTGTGAAATCGAAGTATTTGTCCCGTTTCCTTGTTTCTTTGATATAAATTAAAGAAAATGGGCCGCTAATTTTTTATCTAAGGACAATAAGCGATGGCTGAGCAAACCGAAGCAGTGCATGGCACCTGGTCGAACCGTTGGATTTTTATTCTTGCTGCTACGGGATCGGCGGTTGGCTTGGGCAACATTTGGAAATTCCCTTATATCACCGGCGAGAATGGTGGCGGGGCTTTTGTGCTCTTGTATTTGGTGTGCATTGTCTTGGTTGGAATTCCGATCATGATGGGCGAAGTGTTAATTGGCCGTCGCGGTAAGTTAAGCCCTATGGAGTCCATGCGAACGCTTGCAAAAGAGGCCGGGGCCTCTCGGTTATGGCGGTTTGTTGGGTGGATGGGCGCTATTGCTGGGTTTTTGATTCTTTCTTATTACAGTGTGATCGCTGGTTGGGCCCTGATCTATGTGTATCGCTTGGGTTCGGGGCAGTTGGATGGTATTGGCGCGGTTGAATCTGAGGCGATGTTTAATGATTTGTTGGCAGATCCGGTAACGCTTGGGTTGTTGCACACTGCGTTTATGGTCATGACTATGGTGGTTGTCGCGCGCGGTGTTAATAAAGGCATTGAGTCAGCGATCCGAGTGCTTATGCCGACTTTGTTTGTATTACTGATTGTGTTGTTGGGATACAGCTTGAATTCGGGCGGTTTTGAGGAGGGCGCGAAGTTTTTGTTTACGTTCGACTTTAGTAAGTTAAGCGGAGAAAGTGTCTTGGTTGCGATGGGGCATGCCTTCTTTACCTTGAGCTTAGGGATGGGGGCGATTATGGTTTATGGCGCTTATATGCCTAAGGATGCATCGATTGCCTCTACGGTTGTGACGGTTGCTGCTTTGGATACGTTGGTGGCGCTCGCTGCGGGCTTAGCCATTTTTCCTATAGTGTTTGCTAATAACATGGAGCCCAGCGCAGGGCCAGGATTGATGTTTGTAACGCTGCCTGTGGCCTTTGGTCAGATGGCTGGCGGCACTATTTTTGGGGCGCTGTTCTTTTTGTTGGTGACCTTTGCTGCTTGGAGCTCATCCATTTCTTTGATCGAGCCGTTGGTGGCTTGGTGTGTTGAGAAAAGCATTGCTAGTCGACCGGTAGTGGCGGCTGTGTTGGGCTTAATTACGTGGACGCTAGGGATTGGGACTGTGCTGTCCTTTAATGAGTGGTCTGACGTGGAGTTTTTGCTAGGCAAGAACTTCTTTGATTCTATTGATTACCTTACTGCGAATATAATGTTGCCGCTTGGCGGCTTGTTGATTGCGATTTTTGCGGGTTGGTCCATGCGTCGTTCTACGGTGCAAAAAGAGCTTAATATGGATAGTTTTCTTCTCTATAACTTGTGGACCGTAGTGGTTCGGTTGGTTGCCCCTACTGCTGTGATTGTGGTGGTGGTGTGGACCTTGTTTCAAGATCAAATAGTTGCGATTTTAGGGTTGGAGTAGTGAATGACTGAAGTGTCAAAGGTATCTGTTGAGGTGGCGTTTGCGCTGCCTGATAGACAGTTGATTATGACGGTGGAAGTTGCCCCAGAGGTTTCTTTGTATGATGCCGTGTTGGAGTCAGGCATCTTGGCGAAGTTCTCTGAGATAGACTTGGATGCCTGTTCTCTTGGAGTTTTTGGTAAAACAGAAAGAAATCCACGCGACGTGAAAGTCAAAGAAGGGGATAGGATCGAGATCTATCGTCCTTTGATCGCTGATCCGAAGGAAGTCAGGAAGATGCGGGCCGCCAAGTTGAAAGAGAAGCAGGCGGCTGAAAAGAAGGGTGGGGATCAAGCTGATTAGGATGCTCCCTCTGTCTAAGCGTTATTATTAGGCAGAGGAAAGTAAGAATGTTCTTCGAGTGTAGGGCGTTATTTGTTGTGGCGAGGTGTAAGCCTATCCCTGCTTAGCGTTTAGTTTGGGGGTGGCTTCTTGGGTCAGGCGGTTCGATGCATCAAAATCCCCTTCGATACGATCTAGCTTTCCTTCTTTAAAATAGATTGTTAGACGCTTTTGGGTGGTGCCTTCTTTGCCTTTTTTTAGGCTGTAAAAATAGTCCCAGCGATCAGGGTGGAATATGTCTTGAATAAGTGGAGAGCCCAGTAGAAATTTGACTTGGCGTTCGGACATGCCGATGCGAAGTTGTTCAACTTCGGTGCTTTCGACTATATTTCCTTGGCCGACGTCTATTTTAAATACGCCTGGGAATCGGAATTGGCTGCAACCTGTGATGGAAAGCGTTAATATGATTACTAAATAAGCGGCTGTTTTGTTCATGGATACGACTAATTCCTGGTCTGCATGTGAGGCCTAATCATACTCCAATAAGGTAGCTGAAGCTAAGAGGTTAAACCAGTTAATGGCGAAAGAAAGTGAAGCACTTCGTGAGGTTGGGCTTAAAGTAACCCAGCCTCGAGTAAAGATTCTTGAGATTATGGGTACCTCATTGGTACACCATTTAAGTGCTGAGGATGTGTATAAAGCCCTTCTTGCTGCGGGAGAAGATGTAGGGTTGGCGACTGTTTACCGGGTATTAACCCAGTTTGAGCAGGCGGGCCTTTTAGTTCGGCATAATTTTGATGAAGGGCAGTCTGTTTTTGAGTTGGCGGATGAAGAGCACCATGATCATATGGTGTGCGTGCATTGCGGCAAAGTGGAAGAGTTCTTTGATAAATTAATCGAGCGCCAACAGACTAAAGTGGCAGAGGAAGTGGGCTTTGAAGTTGAAGATCACAGCCATTATTTGTACGGTAAGTGTTCAGAGTGCCGGAAAGGCGATAAAAAGAAGTAGCAAGTAGAAGTAGCAAGTACAAGGTAGGCGTCTGCCGTATTTCTGTAATAGGGCAGGCACTAACTTGGTGGCTGTTTACGAATTCAGTTTAAGCATTTCTCGGGCGTGAGCGACTGTTTGGTTGGTCATCTCGAGCCCTCCGAGCATGCGGGCGATTTCAACCACACGTTGTTTCTTATTGAGTGCGGTAAACTCGGTGCGAGTGGAGTTTTGAGTTTGCTGCTTTTTAACCGAGAAGTGTTGATGGCCTTGCGCGGCGACTTGAGGAAGGTGGGTGACGCAAATGATTTGCGCTTTGCTGCCGAGTTCTCGTAAGGTTTTGCCGATCATTTCCGCGATTGCCCCCCCTACACCGACGTCTACCTCATCAAAAAATAACGTTGGGATGTCCGCTTTTTCCGCGAGAATTACCTGGATCGCAAGACTAATACGGGATAACTCTCCTCCCGAGACTATCTTATTCATGGCTTGAAGGGGTTGTCCGGGGTTGGTAGAGACGTAAAATTCTATTTGTTCCAAACCCTGTTTGTGAGGCGTGGATCTTTGCGTTAGTTGAATTTCCAGTTTTCCACCGGGCATGCCTAATAAAGAAATCTTCTCAGAAATGAGCTGGTTGAGTTTTTTTGCGATTTTTTTGCGCTTCGTTGTAAGCTGTTTAGCGCGGGCTTTGTAGCGGTCGTAGTGGGCGCTTACTTCTTCTTGAAGGTCTGCAAGCCGGTCATCTAAGCTGCCTATTTGGTCTAGCTCTTGGCTCAATGTGGCTTGCAGGGCGTGTAATTGGTTGGCCTTCACACGATGTTTTTGCGCGATAACCATGCACGCTGTGAGCCGGTCTTCGATGGCTTTCACTTCTTCAGGAGAGATGTTTAGCGTTTCCTGGAAATGACTGATTTCATTAATGGATTCTTCTAATAAAATACCCGCTTGAGTGATTAGTTCTTTGGCGCTGGCTAAGGGCGGGTGGTCGCTTGCGTAAGGTTCTAGTAAGGACAGGCTTTGATAGGTGTTGGCGAGGCCGTTGAATTGTTCATTTTCGCTGAGTTTGTGTAGTGCTTCTTGGCAAGCGGACTGGAGCTGGTCGAGTTGGCTAATACGCTTATGCTCGGATTCCAGTTGGTCCATTTCCCCTTCAGCAAGGTTGAGGCCGTTGATTTCTTTTAATTGGTAGTTAAGCAAGTCTGCGCGGGCTTGTTGCTCGTCCGCATTGGACTGTAGGTGGGTTAGCTGATCTTGGCTGGTACGCCAATCTTGGTAAATGGCGCCGACTTCGTCGCAGAGTTCCGTGAGCGAGCCGTATTGGTCAAGAAGCTCGCGCTGGGTTTCTTTTTGCAGCAAGTGTTGGTGTTCATGCTGGCCATGAATGTTGACGAGTAGCTGGCCTAGGCTCTTTAGCTCTTGAGCGGTGCAGGGAAGGCCATTAATATAGCCYCTGGAGCGGCCTTCTTTTGAGACCGTACGGCGAACTAAGCAGCCTTCGCTGGAGTCAATCTCTCGGGCTGCAAGCCAGGCCCGGACTTTTGCGTTGTTTTGGCAGTCAAAGTGGGCGAAAACCTCACTTTTATCAGCATTTTGYCTGATTGCCTTTAGGTCGGTTCTGCCGCCTAAACTTAAGTTAAGGGCGTCAATTAATACTGATTTCCCCGCGCCAGTCTCACCTGAAATGATGGATAAACCTGGGGTGAATTCCAGTTCCATCTCATCGACGATGGTGTATTGCAAGACTTTAAGTTGAGTTAACATAATATTTACTTTGTGCAGCCGCTGGCCGGGGTTATCGATTGGGTAAGCTTGACTCGAGCTCGATAGTAATGGATTTGCTGGCAATACAACATTGTTTCTGTCAGCGGCTTAGTTTTATTATCATTGGGGTGGCTGGCTCATTCGGGAGCGGCTAGGATTCTACGTTGCGGCGGTGCTTGTGCTGAAATAGGCGCTTGAGAGTAATGCTGAGTATTGGGCCGAGGGGTTTTGTATCGACTCAAGCCTTGGATGTTGGGGTCAGCAAGAATATAGTGCTAAAGTTCAGTTGAGTTGTTAATGGGTAATTGGGGCTTTCATGGCTGCACCAGAATTTGATGAGCGAGCTGCCTTGCTTCTAAAGGATTTGGTCGAGACTTATATTCGCGATGGGCAACCTGTCGGGTCTAAGGTCTTGGCTGATACGTCGTCGCTGTCGCTGAGTCCTGCGTCAATTCGAAAGATGCTTGCGGAGCTGGAGTTGCGGGGATTTGTTGAGTCGCCGCATACGTCTGCGGGCAGAATCCCGACGCAGCGGGGCTTTCGCTTATTTGTGGACTCCTTGGTGACTTACAGTCCTTTACAGATGCCTCGCTTAAGTGATCTTGAAAAACGTTTTGATCCCTCTCAAAATACCCATCAGTTGATTGAGTCTGCGTCTAATTTACTTTCAGACGCCACGCAGCTGACGGGCTTGGTGATGCTGCCTCGCAAAGAGCAGGCGTCGTTGCGTCAAGTCGAATTCTTACCGTTGTCGGGCTGCCGTGTATTGGTGGTGTTGGTGGTAGATGAAAAAGAAGTCCAAAACCGAATTATTAAGACCGATAGAGAGTACGACGATACGGAGTTGCGCCAAGCGGCTAATTTTGTGAATCAGCACTTTGTGGGACAGTCTTTAAGCCAGATTCGACGAGGCTTGGTAAGTTACCTTGAGGAAGATAAAGATTCACTGAATCAAATGCTTGAGTCGGCGCTCGAAATGGCCGTAAAGGCATTTCCTGACGGCCCCGAGGCAGACGATTATATAGTCTCGGGTGAAACCCATATGTTTGATCAGGCGGGTGATGACTCGGCTCAGTTGCGTAAATTATTCGAAGCATTTAATCAGAAGCGAGACATCCTATATCTAATGGATCGTTGTATTGAGGCCAGTGAGGCGCAAATATTTATTGGGGCTGAGTCTGGCTCAAGTGCGCTGGTGGATTGTAGTGTCGTGGCGGCACCCTATGCACTGGATGGGCAGATTCTCGGTGTGTTGGCAGTGATTGGTCCAACGCGTATGGATTACCAAAAGGTGGTGCCGACTGTCGATGTGACTGCGAAAGTTCTTAGTCTGGCCTTGAATCAGGAATAATTACCCCCATATTGTCTGCAAATCTTTTCTGGCGCACTGTCGGTGGGCCATTTTTACGTGTGTATTATTGGAATTATAGGAGTTGAGCATGGCGGATGAGTCTACAAACGCTGAGCTAGAAGGGGATAACGCTACTTCGCCGGAAGCAGGGTCTGACGAAGCAAGCACTGAGCAAAGTGAGGCTGTTGAAAACGTTGAAGTTGTTGGCAGCGCGGAAGTTGAAACTATTGAGTCTTTAAAGGCGCAGATCGCTGACCTTGAAGCTAAGTTGGTTGGTCAAAGCGAAGACGTGTTGCGGGCTCAGGCCGAAATGCAGAACGTTCGTCGACGCACCGAAAACGAAATTTCTAATGCGCGCAAGTTCGCTCTTGAGCGCTTTGTTGGTGATTTGTTACCTGTGGTAGATAGCCTAGAGCGAGGCTTGGATGCGGTGCCATCGGAAGAAGTTGAAGGCGAGCAAGCTAAAGCGCTACGTGAAGGGGCGTCATTAACGTTAAAAATGCTTCTGGAGGTGTTGGAAAAGTTTAATGTTCAGCGCCTTGATCCTGAAGGGGAGCCCTTTGACCCACAGTTTCATGAGGCGATGTCCATGCTGGAGAATGCTGACGCGGAGCCTAACTCGGTGTTATCGGTTCTGCAAAAAGGTTATACCCTGAATGGCCGTCTAGTACGTGCCGCCATGGTTGTGGTGTCCAAAGCACCCGCTTAGGGGCGTTGCCTCATTCGCTAGGGCTTTTTTAGGTCGCAGGCCTTGAAAACTGGCGCGTCATACCAATATTAAGCAGCAAGATTGAACAAACGAATTTAACCGTATAGATTTTAACGTGCAGGCCGGCAACGCTATCGTTACCCAGGGTTCGCATACAGATGAATAAAGAATTGAAATTGGAGAGAAATTACAATGGGTAAGATTATTGGCATCGACTTGGGGACTACTAATTCCTGTGTTTCCGTGCTCGAAGACGGCAAAGCAAAAGTCATTGAAAACGCAGAGGGCGATCGAACCACGCCTTCGATTGTGGCTTACACTGACGATAAAGAGTGGATCGTAGGGCAGTCGGCTAAGCGTCAAGCGGTGACCAACCCAGAAAATACCCTATTTGCTGTTAAGCGATTAATCGGTCGTAAGCATAAAGATAAAGTCGTGCAGAAAGATATTTCCATGGTGCCCTACAAAATCGTAGCCGCCGACAATGGCGATGCATGGGTTGAAGTGAAGGGTGAGAAGCAAGCGCCGCCTCAAATCTCTGCACAAGTATTGAAGAAAATGAAGAAGTCTGCGGAAGACTACTTAGGCACTGAAGTGACTGAAGCCGTTATCACGGTTCCTGCTTATTTTAACGATTCTCAGCGTCAAGCGACTAAAGATGCAGGCCGTATCGCTGGTTTGGAAGTGAAGCGTATTATTAACGAGCCAACTGCTGCGGCACTGGCTTACGGTATGGACAAAAACCGTGGCGATAGCGTTGTAGCGGTTTATGACCTGGGTGGCGGAACGTTCGATATCTCAATCATTGAAATTGCCGAAGTAGACGGTGAGCATCAATTTGAAGTGTTAGCGACCAGTGGTGACACTTTCTTGGGTGGAGAAGACTTCGATTTACGTTTGATTGAATATCTTGCTGCTGAGTTTAAGAAAGATTCCGGTATCGATCTGCACAATGATCCTTTGGCGCTTCAGCGTTTAAAGGAAGGCGCGGAAAAAGCTAAAATCGAATTGTCGACTACACAGCAGACTGAAGTAAACCTGCCCTACATTACTGCCGATCAGTCTGGTCCTAAACATTTAAATATTAAAGTGACTCGTGCCAAGCTTGAGTCTTTGGTTGAAGAGCTGGTCGAGGCAACCTTGAAGCCTTGTCATACCGCTATGAAAGACTCTGGATTGAGTTCTTCTGAGATCAATGACGTGATTTTAGTGGGTGGTCAAACTCGTATGCCTTTGGTTCAAGCAAAGGTTAAAGAGTTCTTTGGTAAAGAAAGCCGAAAAGATGTCAATCCTGATGAAGCCGTAGCGATGGGTGCTGCGATTCAAGCGGGTGTTTTATCGGGTGAGGTAAAAGACGTTCTATTGTTAGACGTGACGCCTTTGACTCTTGGTATTGAAACCATGGGCGGAGTAATGACGTCGTTGATCGACAAAAACACGACTGTTCCTACTAAAGCGTCTCAGGTTTTCTCCACAGCGGATGATAATCAAACTGCAGTAACTGTGCACGTGTTACAGGGGCAGCGTAAACAAGCCGCCGGTAATAAATCCTTAGGCCGTTTTGATCTTGCTGATATTCCGCCAGCACAACGAGGCACTCCTCAAATCGAAGTAACGTTTGATATCGATGCAAACGGTATTTTAAATGTTTCTGCGAAAGATAAAGCCACCAATAAAGAGCAGTCTATTGTGATTAAGGCTTCTTCAGGCTTATCTGATGAAGAGATCGAAGCAATGGTGCAAGACGCTGAAGCTAATGCTGAAGCGGATAAAGACTTTGAAGATTTGGTTCAGGCTAGAAATCAAGCGGATGGCTTGATCCATGCGACTAAGAAAACTTTGGATGAAGCCGGTGATAAGGCGACTGAAGAAGAGCGCACCAATATTGAAAAAGCCATCGTTGATCTAGAAGAAGCACTGAAGAGCGATAGCAAAGATGATATTGAAGCCAAAACCAATGCCTTGACTGAGGTGACTTCAAGTTTGGCTCAGAAAATGTACGCTGAGCAAGCCGCGCAAGCAGAAGGTGATGCGGAAACGGCTCCTGAAGAAGCTCCAGCGGGTGGTGATGATGCTGTGGATGCTGAGTTTGAGGAAGTTAAAGACTAGTATTGACCCGCATTGTTTATGCGCTGATTGAGTCAATACAGTTAAATCGATAAGTCTCGGTTGAATGGGGTGGCGTGGAGCTGTTTGAGTTTCGCGTTGACGTTCGGTTGGGGCTTTTCGGTAGATGCATTAAAGACGCGGGGCTTGCCCCGCGTCTTTGTATTTTGGGAAACCGTTTATTTTGCGTAGTGAATGCGCGTTAAATATTCTTAATCTTTATTTATTAATACTTTAAACCGGTAGTGATGGTATGTCTAAACGTGATTATTACGAAGTTCTAGGGCTTCAGAAGAGTGCTACAGCGCAGGAAATCAAGAAATCCTACCGACGAATGGCGATGAAGTATCATCCGGATCGTAATCCTGACGACAGTGAGTCTGAGGAGAAGTTTAAAGAGGTTAAGGAAGCCTATGAAGTGCTTTCTGATGAAGCTAAGCGTGAAACTTATGATCAGTATGGCCATGAAGGTCTAGATCGAAGTGGCGGCGGTGCTGGTTTTAATGCAGAAGGCTTTAGCGATATTTTTGGCGATGTGTTCGGCGATATATTTGGCGGTGGTGGGGGCGGCGGACGTGGTGGAGGMSGWGGTSGSTCTCGWWSSAATCGMGGYTCKGAYCTGCGTTAYACCYTWGAGCTTGNKCTTGNARGAKGCRGTWMRRGGSACKRMMGTTSAAATWMRWGTGCCWACACTKGTSYMTTGTRGMMCCTGTRRTGGTTCWGGYGCTAAAAAGGGYASYAMGCCYRTTWCYTGTMRMAYKTGTGGYGGWGYYGGKCAGGTTCGRATGCAGCAGGGTTTTTTCTCTGTTCAGCAAACCTGTCCTCGTTGTCACGGTAAAGGCAAAACCATTAAAGATCCTTGCGGCAGCTGTCAGGGTAAGGGCCGCATGGAAGAAACCAAGACTTTGTCTGTGAAAATCCCTGCCGGTGTCGACACCGGTGACCGGGTGCGTTTAGGGGGTGAAGGCGAAGCAGGTGTTGATGGTGGCCCAGCGGGTGATCTGTATGTGCAGGTGTCCGTCAGGAATCACGAGATTTTTGAGCGTGATGGTAAGCACCTTTATTGCGAAGTGCCGATTTCTTTTGCAGATGCAAGTATCGGTGGTGAGCTTGAAGTGCCTACGCTGGATGGCCGTGTCTTACTGAAGATTCCTCATGAGACGCAAACCGGTAAGGTGTTCCGCTTGCGCGGTAAAGGCGTTGCGCCTGTACGTGGTGGATCCACGGGTGATTTACTTTGTAAGGTAGTACTAGAGACGCCGGTGAATCTTTCTAAGCAACAGAAAGTTTTATTGAAAGAATTTCAGGCTTCTATTGATGAAGGGGGCAATCGTCAGTCGCCTAAGAAAAATTCCTGGTTCGATAACGTAAAAAGCTTTTTTTAAAACGTTATCGTAAGAATGAGGTGTATTTGGGGCGCTGTTTTTATGCGCTCCTTCTGGCAAGAGATTGCGAGTCAGCAGCGAGAGGCGTGAGTACGCAAGAGTTTTGCGGGTTTGGCGCTGATGCTGTTTGAKATCGATGGAATTTAATGATGACAAAAATTGCAGTTACCGGCGCAGCCGGTCGCATGGGGCGAACCCTGATTGAAGCGATTCAGCAGACCGAAGGCCTTAGTTTAGGTGCGGCGATTGAACGCCAGGGCAGCAGTCTATTAGGGGCTGATGCGGGGGAATTGATCGGTATTGGTGCTTTGGGCGTTGAATTAGTCGATGACTTATCCAAAGTGATGAATCATTTTGATGTGCTAATTGATTTTACCTCACCTGAGTCTACCTTGAATAATGTAGCGTTTTGTCGTGAGCACGGTAAAAAGATGATTATCGGCACCACAGGCTTGGATGATGCTCAAAAATCGCTGTTGGCTGAGGCTGGGCAGGAGATTGCGATAATGTTTGCCTCCAATATGAGTGTGGGCGTAACGCTTTGTTTGCAGTTGTTGGAAACCGCCGCCCAAGTTATGGGCGATGACGTTGATATTGAGATTATTGAAGCCCACCATCGCCATAAARTAGATGCGCCGTCAGGTACAGCATTGACCATGGGTGAAGTGATCGCGGATACCCTGGGGCGAGATTTAAAAGAGTGTGCAGTCTATGGTCGTGAAGGCCAGACTGGGGCTAGAGACCGCAAAACCATTGGTTTTGAGACGATTCGAGGCGGCGACATCGTCGGTGAGCATACGGTTATGTTTATCGCTGATGGTGAGCGAGTGGAAGTGACACATAAGGCCACCAGTCGTATGAACTTTGCTCGTGGTGCGATGCGTGCAACTCAATGGGTATTGGATAAGCCAAACGGTTTATTTAACATGCGAGATGTGCTTGGGCTTGATTAGTCCGGGGCAGATTCAGTGGATGTTCGCGAAAAGCTGACCGTTTGGTTAAAAGGTTGGCGAAACGCATGGACAAAAACTAGTGGCTTGCAATAGAATACGGCAACTTTTAGGTGGCGTAGAATTCTATAGAATAAAAAGAGCGAGATGTGGCGAAGGTCAGTCTCGCTTTTTTTCGCGCGTACGGTATGTTCAGTGAATTAGAGGAGAGATTCTTGAGTAATCCAGCTGTTTTGGTGCTCGAAGACGGGAGTGTGTTCAAGGGTATTTCTATCGGTGCTGCAGGACGCTCGACGGGGGAAGTGGTGTTTAATACTTCGCTCACAGGCTACCAAGAAATATTGACTGACCCTTCCTAYGCCCAGCAAATGGTCACATTGACCTAYCCACATATTGGGAATACTGGGRTCAATAGTGAAGATGAAGAGTCTTCCAAGGTATGGGTGAATGGGTTAATTATTCGCGATTTACCTTTATTGGCGAGCAATTGGCGGAGTGAAGAAACGTTGTCTGCTTATCTTAATCGTCATGAAGTGGTGGCGATCGCAGATATCGATACACGCCGTCTGACCCGACTGCTTCGGGAAAAGGGTGCGTTGAGCGGTGCTATTATTGCTCACCCTGATGCGTATTCTTTGGTGGATGAAGGGCTTGGGTTAGCGCGAGAGTTTCCTGGATTGAAAGGCATGGATCTGGCTAAGCAAGTCAGTGCCTCTGAAACCTACGTGTGGACTGAGGGTGTTTGGCAATCTCCAGATAAGCCGTATAAAGACCTGCCTGAATCGCGTTTCCATGTCGTGGCCTATGATTTTGGTGTGAAGCGAAATATCTTGCGCATGTTGGTACAGCGCGGCTGCAAAGTAACCGTAGTGCCTGCCCAAACCAGTGCAGAAGACGTACTTGCGTTACAGCCTGATGGCGTTTTCTTGTCCAATGGTCCGGGTGACCCGGAACCTTGTGATTATGCAATTAAAGCCATTCAAGTCTTACTTGAAGCGAATAAGCCAATGTTTGGTATTTGCTTAGGGCATCAGCTTCTAGCGCTCGCTCTGGGAGCGAAATCGTTAAAAATGAAGTTTGGTCATCACGGCGCTAATCATCCAGTACAAGACCTTAAGTCTGGCAAGGTATTGATTACCAGCCAGAATCACGGCTTCGCTGTTGATGAGAAGTCCTTGCCTTCGGAAGTTGAAGCGACTCATCGGTCGTTGTTTGACGGATCCCTGCAAGGTATCGAGCACCGTCAAAAGGCGGCGTTTGGGTTTCAGGGGCATCCTGAAGCCAGTCCTGGTCCTCAAGAAGCTGGGCATTTGTTCGATAAGTTTATTGGGTTAATGGAACAGAACCTCTGATTACTAGCAGTTTGCTATTCAGGGGTCGGCGTCTCTCCAAAAGAGTCTTTTTTATTTTTATAGCGAAGTAACATTGCAACATGCCTAAACGCACAGATATCAGCAGTATATTAATCCTTGGTGCCGGTCCGATCGTGATTGGTCAAGCCTGTGAGTTTGACTATTCTGGAGCGCAAGCATGTAAAGCGCTGCGCGAAGAGGGCTACCGAGTCATCTTAGTGAACTCAAATCCTGCCACTATCATGACTGACCCCTCTATGGCGGATGCGACTTATATTGAACCAGTCGAATGGGAAACCGTTGCGCGCATCATCGAGAAAGAAAAACCTGATGCAGTGTTGCCCACTATGGGCGGGCAAACGGCTCTGAACTGTGTGTTGGACTTGGCCCGTGAAGGGGTGCTTGATCTACATAATGTGCAAATGATTGGTGCTAGCCAAGAGGCCATCGATAAAGCCGAAGATCGTGAGAAGTTTGACAAGGCCATGAAACGTATCGGCCTAGATACGGCTAAGTCGGCAGTAGCTCATAGCATGGGCGAAGCATTCCAGGTCTTGGATATGGTGGGTTTTCCAGCCATTATTCGCCCTTCGTTCACCATGGGTGGCTCTGGGGGCGGGATCGCCTATAACAGAGAAGAGTTCGTGGCAATTTGTGAGCGCGGTTTAGATTTGTCGCCCACTACAGAGCTGTTGATCGATGAGTCTTTGATCGGTTGGAAAGAATTTGAAATGGAAGTGGTGCGGGATAAAAACGATAATTGTATTATCGTGTGCACCATAGAGAACCTAGACCCTATGGGGGTTCATACTGGGGACTCCATTACCGTAGCGCCTGCACAGACGCTTACGGATAAAGAATATCAGCGCATGCGCAATGCAGCTATTGCAGTCTTAATTGAGATTGGCGTAGAAACAGGTGGGTCTAATGTTCAGTTTTCCCTAGACCCTAAGACCGGCAAGATGGTCGTGATTGAGATGAACCCTCGGGTTTCTCGATCGTCTGCATTAGCGTCTAAGGCAACCGGTTTTCCTATCGCTAAAATCGCTGCAAAGTTAGCAGTGGGCTATACATTGGATGAGTTGAGTAACGAAATTACAGGTGGGGCGTCGCCGGCTTCTTTTGAGCCTTCGATTGATTACGTGGTTACTAAAATTCCTCGTTTCAACTTTGAAAAGTTCAAGCGCGCCGATACTACGTTGACTACCCAGATGAAGTCTGTGGGTGAGGTGATGGCCATAGGTCGGAATTTCTCTGAGTCAATACAGAAAGCGTTACGCGGCCTTGAAGTGGGTGCGGATGGTTTTTCTCCCAAGCTTGATTTAGAAGCTGCGGGTGTTGCCAGCACTTTGAAACAAGAGTTAAAGGTGCCTGGTCCTGATCGTATTTGGTATGTGGCGGATGCATTCCGTTACGGCATGACGTTGGACGAAGTGCATGAGCTTACTCAGATTGACGTTTGGTTTTTGGTGCAAATTGAAGACTTGGTTCGCATTGAACTCGAAATTGCGACACGCAGTTTTAAAGACATCGATGCGGATCAGCTTTATCAGTTGAAACGCAAGGGTTTTGCCGACAGCCGGATTGCACAATTACTAGGTGTGTTGGAAAAAGAAGTGCGTCAGCGACGTATTGAATTGGATATCTTGCCTGTTTATAAGCGCGTTGATACTTGTGCCGCGGAATTTTCTACAGCGACCGCTTATATGTACTCCACTTATGATGAAGAGTGTGAGGCGGACGTAAGTGATCGCGATAAGATTATGGTGCTTGGCGGTGGTCCCAATCGTATTGGCCAAGGCATCGAGTTTGATTACTGCTGTGTTCATGCTGCATTGGCTATGCGTGAAGACGGCTATGAAACCATCATGGTGAACTGCAACCCTGAAACGGTTTCTACGGATTATGATACTTCGGATCGTCTTTATTTTGAGTCCATTACTCTCGAAGATGTGTTGGCTATCGTTGCGCTCGAAAAACCTGTGGGTGTGATTGTTCAGTACGGTGGTCAGACGCCGCTGAAATTAGCGCAAGCGCTTGATGCTGCTGGCGTTCCGATCATTGGTACCAGTGCAGATGCGATTGWTWRAKCMGNKGAMYRWKMGCGTTTTCAGCAAATGGTTGAGCGCTTGGATCTGAAGCAGCCGCCTAATCGTATTGCGAGAAATATTGAAGAAGGAGTGATTGGAGCTCAGGAAATCGGGTTCCCTATCGTGGTCAGACCATCCTATGTCTTAGGAGGCCGAGCCATGGAGATTGTCCATGACGAAGCTGATTTACGCCGATATATGACTGAAGCGGTGCAAGTGTCTAATGATAGCCCCGTATTGCTGGATCGGTTTTTGGATCAGGCGGTGGAAGTGGATGTGGACGCGGTATGTGATGGTCAAGAAGTTGTTATTGGCGGCATCATGCAGCATATTGAGCAGGCGGGAGTTCATTCAGGGGATTCAGCTTGTTCAATTCCGCCTTATAGTCTGGCTGAAGATGTACTTGACGTGATTCGCTCTCAAACGCGTGCGATGGCATTAGAGTTGGGCGTGAAAGGTTTGATGAATGTACAATTTGCCGTGCAGGGTAAAGACGTATATGTTTTGGAAGTTAACCCAAGGGCATCGCGTACGGTACCGTTTGTGTCAAAATGCATTGGCCATTCATTGGCGAAGATCGCTGCACGTTGCATGGCGGGTACGTCTTTGCAGGAGCAGGGCTTTACTAAGGAAATTATACCTAAGAAGTTTAACGTGAAAGAAGCTGTGTTTCCGTTTAATAAGTTTCTTGGGGTTGACCCGATTTTAGGGCCAGAAATGCGTTCTACGGGTGAAGTGATGGGCGTGGGGGATAGTTTTGCTGAAGCTTTCCTTAAAGCGTCCATTGGTACCGGTGAGATATTCCCTTCCGAAGGATTAGCCTTTTTAAGTGTGCGTGAAGGCGATCGTGAGGGTGTGGTTGATGTTGCACGACGGCTTTCGAGTCTCGGTTTTGAGTTGTGTGCTACCCGAGGTTCTGCCGAAGTAATTGAAGCCGCCGGCTTTGCTGTGCAGCGGGTCAACAAAGTATTGGAAGGTCGTCCTCATGTGGTCGACATGCTTAAGAACGATGAGATATCATTTATCGTCAACACCACGGAAGGGGCTCAAGCGATTGCGGACTCTTTCACTATAAGAAGGACTGCCCTGCAACATAAAGTCTGCTATTCCACTACGATAGCAGGGGCTCAGGCGATTTGTATGGCTATTGAAAGCAATGACAAGTCCACTGTGCGCCGATTGCAGGATATACATGGAGATCTACTGTAATGTCTCGAGTACCCATGACGATCAAAGGCGCGGAGTCTTTGCGTAAAGAGCTACAAGAATTAAAAATGGTCGTAAGACCGCGCATTACTAAAGCCATTGCTGAAGCTCGTGCTCACGGTGATTTGAAGGAAAACGCTGAGTATCACGCCGCTCGGGAGCAGCAGAGCTTTGCTGAGGGGCGAGTTAAGGATATTGAGGGTAAGCTTTCCGATGCCCAAATTATTGATACGTCTTCGATGGATAATAACGGCAAAGTGATTTTTGGCGCGAGGGTTGAAATTATTAATTGCGACACCGACGCGGTTAAGAGTTACCAAATTGTGGGCGAAGACGAAGCCAACATAAAAGAAAATCGGATTTCTTATACGTCTCCAATTGCTAAGGCCTTAATTGGTAAAAATGAAGGCGAAGAAGTGTGCGTACAAACTCCGGGCGGCGCAGTGGATTACGAGATTGCTAAGGTGGAGTACGAATAACTTAGCGAGCGAGCGGGCTCAGTTTCGGGCGGGGCAGCTGTGTATGAGCAGTTAGCGACTGTTCATTTTGGCCTAAATTGGCCGAATAAATAATTAGTTAGCTTGCCGAGGGCCTGGTTAAATCGGTTTTTATCGCGATCTAACCAAGCGTTAGGCTAGATTTAGCCTTTAATGGCGCGAAGTACATTGGATAGCTTCGGATCTGCTTTTTCTGATGCCCTGTAGAGCAGGGCTGTATTCCCTATGGATTGTACTTGCTGAGCTTTGCATTTCTGGCATATCAGCTGGCACATCTCTTTTCTTGATTCTCGGTCAGGGCTGCTGATCTTTATCTTTATAAGTTCATGATCCTTTAATGCTCTTTCCAGTTCATCCTTTACTGATTCGGTTAAGCCATTGTCTGCAATAAATACAATGGGTTTAAGGTGGTGGCCAATGGCGCGAAATTGTTTTTTGCGCTGACTGTTGAGTTCCATAAAAAATGCTCTGTAAAGGGTGGTTAAAGAATACTGAAGTCTAGAGTAAATTATCGCCGTTGAGCTGTATTTACCTAGTTAGTGTTGAATTGATGATTAATGCGCGTTTTGGCGCGCGTTAATGCATATCGCGTCTTTGGCTTTGGCTGTCTAAGGCTGAGTAAACAAGGTCCAAAATTGAGTACGCTATTATGGCGAGATCGAAATCAAGTGCAAGGTGGTTGCAGGAACATAATGATGACTTTTACGTTAAAAAGTCAAAAGAGANTKGGKKMWCGNYCWAKMSCNNCMTTNTWAATTRCKRKMAATGCNKGMGCRRTNTGSSSTNYMTSAANMMRGRWWTRSCCGTWRTNTKATCTTGGTTCTGCGCCAGGAGGCTGGTCGCAAGTTGCCAGCAAGTTGGTGGGCGGTAGCGGTACGGTGATTGCATCCGACTTGTTAGCGATGAGTCCTGTGGCTGGGGTTGATTTTGTACAAGGGGACTTTACCGAACAGAAAGTCTACGAGCAGATGTTGGATTTGCTTCAAGGTCAAAAAGTGGGTCTTGTATTATCGGATATGGCCCCCAATATAAGTGGTAATAAAGTCATCGATCAGTCCAAAGCTATTTATTTGGCAGAGTTGGCGTTGGACTTTGCGAATCAAGCACTGGCTCCGGATGGAACCTTTTTGGTAAAGGTTTTTCAGGGCGCGGGGGTTGACGAATATAGAAAGGAGGTTCAAGCTAGTTTCGCTAAGTTGTTGACGAAAAAGCCTAAAGCGTCACGTCCTCGATCCAAGGAAGTGTATATTTTAGGTTTAGGCTTCAAATAGTAAAAAAATGAATGATTTGAATGCAAGCCACTGTTTATCGCCTTCTACTAGATATTGTCCTGGTGTAGGGCTATAACAATGAGACAGGGCGTTGGTTTTTACGGCTTAAAGAATTAATTGATACGAGAGATAATCCCTTGAATGATATGGCAAAAAATATAATCCTCTGGCTGGTCATTGCCGTTGTATTGCTATCGGTGTTTAATAATTTTAGCGTGCAGCCTAGTCCTGTGCGTTTGGATTACTCCGATTTTATTGTAGAAGTTGATAACAACCGAGTTCGAAAAGCGATTGTCGGTGATCATATTATCTCCGGAGAAAGACTTAACGGCGACAAATTTGAAGTGGTGATCCCTGCGATTCCTGACTTGGACTTGATGTCTGACTTGTTAGAGCACGGCGTAGTAGTTGAAGGGCGCCAGCCTGAGCGACAAAGCTTGTGGATGCAGCTACTTGTTGCGGCCTTTCCAATTCTGTTGATACTAGCCATTTTCATGTTTTTTATGCGCCAAATGCAGGGCGGTGGCGGCGGTCGTGGCCCGATGATGTTTGGGAAGAGTAAAGCGCGGTTGGTCGGCGAAGATCAAATTAAAACTACTTTTGCAGATGTGGCGGGTGTCGAAGAGGCCAAGCAGGACGTGCAAGAGGTGGTTGAATTTCTGCGTGATCCTGGAAAATTCCAACGTCTTGGTGGCAGGATTCCTCGCGGTATTTTAATGGTGGGTGCTCCTGGGACGGGTAAAACCTTGCTCGCGAAGGCAATTGCCGGCGAAGCCAAAGTGCCGTTCTTTGCGATATCTGGTTCTGATTTCGTAGAGATGTTYGTAGGGGTTGGTGCCTCTCGTGTTCGGGATATGTTTGAGCAGGCGAAGAAGCAAGCGCCTTGCATTATCTTTATTGACGAAATTGATGCGGTTGGGCGCTCTCGGGGCGCGGGCCTAGGGGGCGGTCATGATGAGCGCGAGCAAACATTAAACCAGCTGCTTGTTGAAATGGATGGTTTTGAACAAAATGATGGCGTTATTGTTATTGCCGCGACTAACCGTCCTGATGTTTTGGATGCCGCTTTGTTGCGTCCTGGACGTTTTGATCGGCAAGTAACGGTTGCTTTGCCTGACGTACGAGGGCGTGAGCAAATTCTAAAAGTGCATATGCGTAGTGTGCCCATAGGCGATGATGTTGAGCCTTCTTTGTTGGCGCGAGGTACACCAGGTTTCTCCGGTGCTGATTTGGCTAACTTAGTAAATGAGGCCGCTTTGTTTGCAGCTCGATCGAGTAAGCGTTTAGTTGAGATGTCTGAGTTTGAGTTGGCTAAAGATAAAATCATGATGGGTGCGGAACGTAAATCCATGGTGATGTCCGAGGCTGAGAAGCTTAATACCGCGCATCACGAAGCAGGGCATGCGATTGTTGGTCGAGTAGTGCCCGATCATGATCCAGTTTATAAGGTAAGTATCATTCCTCGTGGTCGCGCCCTCGGGGTGACTATGTTCTTGCCGGTTGAGGATCGATACAGCTACAGTAAGCGGCATATCGAAGGCCAGATTTGCAGTTTATTTGGCGGTCGAATCGCAGAGGAGATGCTGCATGGTTTTGATGGTGTTACCACAGGTGCATCCAATGATATTCAGCGGGCTACTGAAATGGCGCGGAATATGGTTACCAAGTGGGGGTTGTCTGAAAAAATGGGACCCTTGCTGTATGACGAGGAAGAAGGTGAAGTGTTTCTTGGTCGTAGCGTAACTCAAACGAAACATGTATCTGAAGATACGGCTCGATCTATCGATAAAGAAGTTAGGTCGATTATTGATCAGTGTTATGCGCGAGCAAAAGAAATTCTAGCAGCGCATAAATCTAGCCTGGAATTAATGGCTGAAGCGTTGATGCAGTACGAGACTATTGATGCGAAGCAGATCGATGCAATTATGGACGGACGGCCTCCGGAGCCTCCGCAAGGATGGACGGATAGCGACAAAAGTGGTGGTGGGAGTACTCCTTCTGATTCTGATGATGCGGAAGAGACTAAGTCGTCCAATACTGATAATAAGTCCGCTTCCGGTCCGATCGGTGGACCTGCTGGCGAACATTAGTATAAGAAATTAGGTAGATTTCTTTCATGGTTAATTCTGGTCGTGTTGAGTTGTGTTGCGGCGAGCGTGTATTGGATCTATCTTCGCCCCAGGTTATGGGTGTCTTAAATGTAACCCCCGATTCCTTCTCGGACGGGGGTTTATTTTTGTCTGTAGAAAATGCCCTGCTTGCTGCAGACGAAATGGTGTCGGAAGGCGCGTCGATTGTTGACGTTGGGGGAGAGTCCACTCGCCCGGGGGCTGCTTCCGTGTCTCCGCAGCAAGAGCTTGATCGTGTTATGCCGGTGGTCGAGCGAATTAAGAATAATCTTGATGTCATTATTTCTCTTGATACCAGTTCGCCTTTGTTGATTCGAGAAGCTGGGCGGTTGGGCGTGGGGCTTATTAATGATGTGAGGGCATTAACTGTAGAGGACGCATTATCTTCGGCTTGTACTAGTGGATTGCCTGTTTGCTTGATGCATATGCAGGGCGCACCTTCGACAATGCAAGGTAAGCCCCAATACATTGATGTGGTTGAAGAGGTTTTTGGTTTTTTGGATGAGCGGATTACTGCATGTTTGTCCGAGGGGATCACTAAGGATAAGTTGCTAGTTGATCCTGGTTTTGGGTTTGGCAAGTCACTGGATCATAATCTAAGGTTGCTTGGAGGGCTTTCTCGGCTTGATTCGCTTGGGTGCCCGATCTTGGTGGGTGTTTCAAGGAAATCAATGATCGGAGAATTGGTGGGCAAGCCGGTTGATGGTCGTTTGATAGGGAGTGTTGCGGCGGCATTGATAGCTGTTGAGCGTGGCGCAGATATAGTGAGAGTGCATGATGTCGGCGCTACTGTTGATGCGCTGAAGGTGTATGGTGCTGTCCGAGAGCTGGGCGCGTAAAAATTAAAATAACGTAGGTTTTGGAAGAAATACGAATGGGCAAAAAATATTTTGGTACCGATGGGATTCGAGGCTTGGTGGGCAAGCCTCCCATAACACCTGATTTTATGTTGCAGCTTGGTTGGGCGGCAGGAAAGGTATTTGCTCAGCAGGGACCGTCTAAAATCATTATCGGAAAAGATACCCGTATCTCAGGGTATATGTTTGAGTCCGCTTTGGAGGCGGGGCTTTCAGCTGCTGGAGTAGATGTACGTCTACTGGGGCCGATGCCGACACCTGCCATTGCGTATCTAACCCGCACCTTTCATGCGGTGGCTGGAATTGTGATTTCTGCATCGCACAACCCTTATTATGATAATGGTATTAAGTTCTTTTCTTCTCAGGGCACTAAGCTTCCTGATGAGCTAGAAGCCGAAATTGAGCGACACATTGATCTCCCGATGAAAACCGCCTCTTCCGACCGGCTGGGCAAAGTCGCGAGGATTGGGGATGCTGGTGGGCGCTATATAGAATTCTGTAAAAGCACGGTGCCTTACGCGATGAATTTTGGTGGCTTAAAGATTGTATTGGATTGCGGTAATGGGGCAACTTATCATATCGCGCCTGCGGTCTTTGATGAGCTAGGTGCGGAGGTTATTACCTTGGGGGTCGAGCCGGACGGCTATAATATAAATACAAATTGTGGATCCACCGCGCCAGAGCTTTTGGCTAAAGAGGTGCTGGCATGTCAGGCGGATGTTGGGATCGCTTTTGATGGGGATGGTGATCGGGTCATCATGGTGGACCATCAAGGAAATATTGTTGATGGCGATGAAATACTTTATGTGATTGCCCAAGATAATATAGATACAGGGCACTTTACAGGCGGTGTTGTTGGAACCTTGATGACGAACTTTGGTCTTGAGGTTGTGTTTAAAGAGATGGGGGTCGATTTTGTTCGAGCAGGAGTGGGTGATCGCTATGTGATGGCTGAGCTTGCTAAGAGGAATTGGACTTTGGGTGGTGAAGGTTCAGGGCATATTTTATGCCTGGATAAAACCACGACGGGCGATGGGATCGTGTCGGCGTTACAGGTGGTGGCTTCGATGGTACGAAAAGGGCAGTCTTTACGCTCTCTGGTTAAGCCTGTGTGCAAAATGCCTCAGCGATTGGTTAATGTCAGGATGTCGGCTGTTCAAGATCCTTCTCAAGACCCGAAAGTAGTTGAAGCGGTAAAGGGTGCAGAGTCGGCGCTAGCGGGTAAGGGGCGAGTGTTRTTGCGCTTGTCAGGAACCGAGCCCTTGGTTCGAGTGATGGTTGAGGGGGAGGATGCTGAGTTGGTGCATACCTTAGTTGAAGATATCGCGGCGGTAGTTCGCTCGGTTGTTGAGTAGGTGTTTTTGCGTTAATAGTTGTTTGGCTTGAGCGCTGTGTCGAAATTGTATTCGGTAGCTATGTGAATGGAGTGGAAATACTTGTTTTACAGGTATTTATTGCGTTACTATTGCCCGCTTTCGAAAGCGAAGAGCTATTAATAAGGGCTTAAAATGATTCGAAGACCGATGGTTGCTGGAAATTGGAAGATGTGTGGCGATCGGTCCGTTAATGAATCGCTTGTAGCTGGAGTGTTGGGTGGGGTTGGGGACGATCTTGCTGTAGATGTGGTGATTTGTCCTCCTGCTGTCTATCTTTCTCAAGTGGCTGCGCAGATAAAAGGTTCTGAACTGGCGTTGGCTGGGCAGGATTGCGCTTTTGCTGCGCAGGGTGCTTATACAGGTGAGATTTCTGCAGGAATGTTAGCTGATGTAGGGTGTCAGTATGTTATTATTGGTCACTCTGAGCGTCGCCAGCATTTTGGTGAGACTGACGCGCTTGTTGTTGAAAAGTTTAAGTTGATTCAATCGAATGGCCTTGTGCCTATTTTATGTGTTGGAGAGACGCTTGAGCAGCGAGAGTCTGGTTTAGCTAACGATGTGGTTTGCGGTCAGTTGATGGCGGTGGTTGATGCAGTTGGTGTCGACGCTTTCTTGAGTGCGGTGGTTGCGTATGAGCCGGTTTGGGCGATAGGCACCGGGCTTACGGCGACCCCAGAGCAGGCTCAAGAGATGCATGCATATATTCGCGCATTGGTCGCGAGTAAGGGTGGTAGAGTGGCGGAGGAACTTCGTGTGCTCTATGGTGGTAGTGTTAAGCCAGAAAATGCTCGGAAATTGTTCTCTCAGGCGGATATCGATGGGGGGCTTGTTGGCGGTGCTTCGTTAGAAGCGGAAAAATTTGTGGCAATAGTGAAGGCGGTTATTTAAAGATTATGGAGACGGTACTTCTTTCGATCCACGTATTGGTAACGATCGCGTTAATCGGTTTGGTTTTGATTCAGCATGGTAAGGGCGCTGATGTAGGTGCTGCTTTTGGTAGTGGTGCATCGCAGACTTTATTTGGTAGTGGTGGTTCGGGTTCGTTTTTGACTCGGGTTACGACTGGTTTGGCTATCGTGTTTTTTGCTACCAGTTTGGCTTTGGCGGTTGTTGCAAATCAACAGTCGAAGCAGGGTATGGGTATAGGTTTGCCCTCTATAATGGGCGAGTCGGGTGGTAGCGATGAGTTAAGTTTTGATGGTATGCCCTCTGATCGTGATGTGCCCGTGGTTCAGGTTAATGATATCCCGTCGGTGGAGGTGAATGCTATGCCTTCGGTGGGTGTTGAGAAAGAGATGTCTGGTATGGATAGTGATCTTCCTGTTTCCGGTAGTGGCGAGTGATTTTGTTTTTTGTGCCGAAGTGGCGGAATTGGTAGACGCGCTACCTTGAGGGGGTAGTGACCTTTGGTCGTGCCGGTTCAACTCCGGCCTTCGGCACCATGCATTTTGTTGGGGGGTATGTGGGGCGATGCTGTTTGTTTGCTCCCGTTCTTCTTCAAGTGTAGGTAGTAGGTAGTAGGTAGTAGGTGTAGGTGTAGGTGTAGGTGTAGGTGATGCTTGTTGAGGAGTGGAAGTAGTCGCTTTATTGATGATTCTTTGTGTTTTATTTTGCTTTAGAATCAAAAGCGTACTAGTTTTATTGTGTTTTAAGTGGGTTTCGTTATTTTTACGAAGTTTATTTAAAATAACAGTTGACTCCTTGGGTGCCAATGGTTATATTGTGCGCCAATTCGATGCGGGGTGGAGCAGTCTGGTAGCTCGTCGGGCTCATAACCCGAAGGTCGTAGGTTCAAATCCTGCCCCCGCTACCATCGAATTTACAGGAGGCCCCGTTGAGGGGTTTTTTATTACCTGTAGAAGTTTAAAGTGAATGCATTTTAAGTGGGCTATTTAGCCCATTTTTTGTTTTTGGGCAATGAGCATGATTGGGTCAAAGAAGGCTGAGGCTGTTCGGAATTTAATTTCTTCTGAAGTAGTCGATTTAGGTTATGACCTTTGGGGCGTTGAATACGTTGCTCAGGGGAAGAATTCTATTTTGCGTATCTATATTGATTCCGATAACGGGATTACAGTAGATGATTGTGCTAGGGTGAGTCATCAGGTGAGCGGTATCCTGGACGTAGAGGATATTATTGCTGGGGAATATAATTTAGAAGTATCTTCCCCCGGGCTTGAGAGGCCATTGTTTTCCTTGGAGCAGTTTGAAATATTCAGTGGGCATAAGGTTGGTTTGCGCTTGAGTACTGCCATTGACGGAAGGAAAACCTTCTCCGGAAAAATTGTCGGAGTTGTTGATGAAGAAATACTTATAGAAGTGGAAGGACAAACCCATAAATTACCTTATAGTTATATTGCTAAAGCGAATCTTTCTGCGGACCTGGATAAGCGCTCCTAATAATTCTGGATTGATCGTGCGGGGCTGAAATGAGCAAAGATATTTTATTGGTAGTAGACGCAGTATCCAACGAGAAGGGAGTTCCTCGTGACGTTATATTTGAAGCCGTTGAGCTAGCACTTGCTGCTGCCGGAAAGAAGCTTCATTCCGAAGACGCCGAACTTCGAGTTAAAATAGACCGCACCTCGGGTGACTATGATACGTTCCGCTGTTTCACTGTCGTTGAAACAGAAGATGACATAGAAATTCCAGAACAAGAGATATCCCTTTCGGCAGCTCACGAGAAAGATTCCTCGTTAGTTGTTGGCGATGTGCTTGAAGAGCCGGTCGAATCGATTGAGTTTGGCCGTATTGCCGCTCAAACAGCAAAGCAAGTAATCGTACAGAAAGTTCGTGAAGCTGAGCGGGCTCAAATTGCTGAGCAGTTTCAAGATCGGATTGGCGAATTAGTGAACGGGACTGTTAAGAAAGTCACCCGTGAAAGCATTATTCTGGATTTAGGGGGTAATGCTGAAGCCATTATCTACCGCGAAGATATGATTCCCCGTGAAACAGTACGGGTCAGTGAGCGAGTCCGCGGCATTTTGCGTGAGGTTCGAACCGATAATCGGGGGCCTCAGCTTATAGTAAGCAGAACTTGCCCTGAGATGTTGGTTGAATTATTTAAAATTGAAGTGCCCGAAATAGGCGAAGAGCTTATTGAAATAAAAGGCGCTGCACGTGACCCAGGTTCGCGTGCGAAGATTGCAGTGAAAACCAACGATGGCCGCATAGATCCAGTTGGGGCTTGTGTCGGCATGCGGGGAGCGCGGGTTCAGGCCGTGTCTTCCGAATTGGGCGGCGAGCGGGTTGACGTAGTCTTATGGGACGATAATTCGGCTCAGTTTGTTATTAACGCTATGTCACCTGCAGAAGTTGTGTCAATTGTCGTTGACGAAGAAGCTAAAAGCATGCAGGTCGCAGTAGAAGAAGATCAGTTAGCTTTAGCGATTGGTCGCACTGGACAGAATATTCGTTTAGCAAGTACCTTGAGCGGTTGGTCTCTCAACGTAATGACTAACGAAGAAGCAGAAGAGAAAGAAAAGCAAGAAGCCAGTGTCTATATAGAACGTTTCACGAAGGATCTTGATGTTGATGAAGACATTGCTGAGATCCTGGTTTTGGAAGGGTTCACAACTACTGAGGAAGTGGCTTACGTCCCAGTAGATGAGATGCTAGCAATTGAAGATTTTGATGAAGATATTGTTGACGAGTTACGTCGTCGAGCGAAAGACGTATTGTTAACTCGTGCGTTGGTTTCCGAAGAAGAGTTGAGTAGTTCGGAGCCCGCAGAAGACTTGCTTGCTATGGAGGGGATGGATAAACATCTTGCTTTCGTACTTGCTAGTCAGGGAATTATTACCCAAGAAGATTTAGCAGAGCAATCGATAGCTGAATTGCTCGAGTTGGACTGCATGGATGAAGAACGTGCAGGGCAATTAATTATGGCGGCGCGTGCGCCTTGGTTTGAAGATGAGCAGCAGGCATAGGCCGCTGAGGAAGCAGAGTGAAAGAAGCTAGTATGGCTGAAGTTACTGTAAAACAGCTCGCCGATGTCGTTGGCATTCCGGTAGATAAGTTGTTAACCCAGATGAAAGAAGCAGGGTTAAGTCATGCTGGTGCCGATCAGGTCGTGACCGATGATGAAAAACAGGCACTGCTTGCCCACTTAAAGCGTTCACACGGTGAACAGCAGAGTGAGCAAAAGAAGATAACTTTGAAACGTAAAAGCGTTAGTAAGCTTAAGGTTTCAGGGGGGCAGGGTGGGCGTAGTAAAACCGTTAACGTTGAAGTGCGCAAAAAGCGTACCTATGTTAAGCGGGATGCTGCCGAAACTGAATTGGATGAAGCGCCGGTGCTTGAAGAGGCAGAGCTTTTAGAGCCTGAAGTTCAAATTCCAGCTGAAGCTCCGAAAGAAGTTGAGGCAGCTCCAGAGCCAATTCCAGAGCCAATTCCAGAGCCAATTCCAGAGCCAATTCCAGAGCCAGCCCCAGAGCCTGTGCTTTCTGCGCAAGAACAAGCGAAACGACAAAAAGAGCTCGCTCTAAGTCGAGCTGCGGAAGCTCGACTTAATGCTGAGAAAGCATCTCGTGAAGCGCAAGCTCCTAAGCGTAAATTAGCGCCTGCTAAATCTAAAGTAGAAATAGCTAAAGCTAAAGCGGGTGCTAAGGCGTCTTCTTCGAAGCTTAAGTTATCGAAAGAAGATAAAGAGCTGGACGAAAAACAGAAAGCCTTACTTGAAGCTAAAAGTATCGCTGACAAGAAAAAGCGAAACGAGTTAGAGCAAGCTGCACAGCAAGCGACATCAGAGCAAGCTGCAAAAGTAGCGAAGGAGCTCGATCAACGAACAGGTGAACAGCCCGATGAGAAGTCTAAAGAGTTAGACTTAGGCACTAGCATCGTTAAGGCGGCCTATGAGGAAAGTTTCACCCGGGAAGCTCGCGGTGTTAAGAAAGAATCCTCCGCTAGACGTCAGGCAAGAAAAGCGAAGCGCGTCAAACGTAAGCAGGAGCATGGTTTTGCAATGCCCGTTGAGCGCGAAGTTCATGTGGTAAAAATAGGTGAAACTATTGCTGTGGCAGAGCTTGCCCAGCGCATGAAGCTTAAAGGTGTTGAAGTAGTGAAGGCGCTGATGAAAAATGGCGTCATGGTTAATGTTAACCAAGAAATAGATCAAGATACTGCGATTCTTATCGTAGAAGAAATGGGCCACAAGTATAGTTTGGTCAGCGATAATGCTCTTGAGGAGCAGTTGATCGGTGCCATTAAGCGCGAAGGTGATGAAGTATCACGCGCTCCTGTGGTTACAATCATGGGCCATGTTGATCATGGTAAAACCTCACTGCTAGATTATATCCGTACCACTCAAGTGGCTTCCGGAGAAGCAGGTGGGATTACTCAGCATATTGGCGCTTACCATGTAGAAACTGAAAAGGGCATGATTTCCTTTTTAGATACTCCAGGACATGCTGCATTTAGTGCAATGCGTTCTCGAGGTGCAAACTGCACGGATATAGTTGTTATTGTAGTGGCTGCGGATGACGGTGTTATGCCGCAGACCGAAGAAGCTATTGATCATGCTCAAGCTGCAAAAGCGCCCATTATTATCGCAATTAATAAAATCGATAAAGAGGGTGCAGATACCGATCGAGTTAAAACTGAGTTGGCTCAAAAAGAGATCATTCCTGAAGAGTGGGGTGGTGAGCATCAGTTTATCGAGGTGTCGGCTCATACTGGACAAGGTATTGACGAACTGCTTGACGCAATTCTACTACAGTCCGAATTATTAGAATTGACCGCAGCCATTTCCGGCCCAGCTGAAGGCGTTGTGATAGAAGCGCGGCTTGATAAAGGTCGCGGCTCTGTCTGTAGTCTTTTAGTACAAAATGGCGAGCTAAAGGTTGGCGATTTAATCCTAGCCGGACAATTCTATGGTCGAGTTAGGGCCATGCAGAACGAGAATGGGGAGTTCTTAACGCTTGCTGGACCGTCTATTCCTGTAGAGATATTAGGGTTAAGTGGTACGCCTAACTCTGGCGATGAATTCTGCGTAGTGGCTGATGAGCGTAAGGCTCGTATGGTAGCTGACCAGCGCGAAGCGAAAGAACGTAAAGAGCGCTTTATACGCCAACAAGCGTCTAATCTTGAATCACTCTTTCAAAGCATGGGTAAAGAAGATGCTGCCCAGGTTAATGTAGTATTGAAAGCTGATGTGAAGGGGTCCTTAGAAGCGTTAGTGAGCTCTTTAACTKCTTTATCTACTGATGAAGTTCAGGTTTCTATTGTTGCTCGAGGTGTAGGTGGAATTAACGAGTCGGATATTAACTTAGCTAAAACGTCCAGTGCGGTCGTCTTAGGGTTTAATGTTCGTGCTGATTCTGCAGGCCGCCAAATGGCTCAAGATGAAGGCATTGAAATTCGTTATTACAGCATCATTTATGAGCTAATTGACGATGTTAAAGCTGCGATGTCTGGGTTGTTGAGCCCAGAGTTAAGAGAAGAGATTCTTGGTATTGCAGATGTTCGAGAGGTTTATCGTTCCTCTAAGTTTGGTGCGGCTGCTGGTTGTATGGTGCTTGAGGGTACTGTTTATCGAAATCGGCCAATTAGAGTGCTTCGAGACGACGTTGTTGTTTTTGAGGGCGAGCTAGAATCTCTACGACGATTTAAAGATGACGTTGCTGAAGTTAAAAGCGGTACCGAGTGTGGTATTGCAGTTAAAAGCTATAACGACATCAAGGCCGGGGATAAGATTGAAGTATTCCAGGTCAATGAAATTGCTCGTACTTTGTAATTTAATCGGGTGATTTTGTGGCTCAACAATACGGTAGACAACAGAAAATAGCGGATCAAATGCAGCGAGAACTGGCTGCATTGATACAGATGGAGCTGAGAGATCCGCGCTTAGGTATGGTCACTATTAGTGGTGTGAGGGTTAGTTCTGATCTAAGCCATGCTGATGTTTATGTGACCGTACTGGGCGATAACGCTGATGAAGAAATTAAGCAAACGCTAGATATTCTAAAGCGGGCATCCGGGTTTTTAAAGAAAAGCTTGGGTAAAAACATGAATCTCAGGCAGATCCCTCAATTGCGGTTTCATTACGATAGTAGTGCCCGCAATGGTGAGCGCATGTCTCAGCTAATAGATCATGCGTTAGAAGAAGATAAAAAGTTCTCCAGCAAGGATGAATCCTCGTAATTTTTAATTCCTATCCTTATCGATTTCCTCGTTATTTAGTGGTGAGCTGTTAATGGGTTCTCGCAAACGAAACCGCGGGCGCTCGATTGATGGTTTGTTGCTATTAAATAAGCCAGGTGGCGAAACGTCAAATCGATCTTTGCAACGAGTAAAACGCCTGTTTGATGCCAATAAGGCTGGCCATACTGGGAGCCTAGACCCCCTAGCAACTGGGTTGTTGCCAATTTGTTTTGGTGAGGCAACTAAATTTACTCAGTTCTTATTGAACGCCAATAAAACTTATTCGACTGATGCGCGACTTGGTGTGGTTACTGATTCCGGTGATAGTGATGGCCAGGTACTTGAGCGGCAACCCGTGCCTGCTGATTTGGATGAGCCGGCTTTACTTGAGGTATTGTCTCAATTTCAAGGTGAAATCTCGCAAGTCCCTTCGATGTTTTCCGCACTTAAACATAATGGTCAGCCTCTATACAAACTAGCTCGGCAGGGGATTGAGGTCGAACGAAAATCACGGTTGATCACCATTCATTCCATCGCCTTGCAAAGCTTGCAGGACGATAGTTTTGAGATGGAGGTGCATTGCAGTAAGGGCACCTATATCCGAACGTTAGTGGAAGATGTTGGGCAAGCTATAGGGTGTGGTGCTCACGTTACTCGTTTGCATCGCCTGTCTAGTGGCCTATTCTCAATTGATGATAGTTGCTCAATTGATGAGATCGAAGCGCTCGTTGCCGAGGGCGGTATGGAGGCGGTTGATCGACTCTTATTGCCTATCCATACGATGGTTGCCGACTGGCCTAAAGTGGTTGTTGGCTCGCGTTCAACCTACGGTCTAAAGCACGGACAGCCTGTTGCGTTTGATGCCTCTCTGGGTGGCCTAGAAATAAAAGGCAATGCCGTTGAGCGTGTGCAGATATGGAGTGTGGGTGAGGGCGCAGAAGAGGTGTTTCTTGGCGTGGGTGAGTTGCACGAAGGGGTGAGTATAGTTCCCAAGCGATTGATTCAAACCGAGACGTAAACGAGGTATAATGCCCCGCCTAGGCTTTAAATGGGTATAGAGTAGCTAATCTGCGTCAGAAACTGCGCCTATTAGTACTTTTGAGCTAGACTAAAATTCAAATTTATTGTGTGTGACTGTAATTATGCGCGGTCATTCATATATCCTTTAGCATATTGGAGAAATTGTATGTCAATGTCAGCAGTTGAAAAAGCAAAAATCGTAGCCGATAACCAAGTAAAAGAAGGTGATACTGGTTCCCCAGAAGTGCAAGTAGCTCTGCTTACAGCACAAATTAATCATCTTCAAGGGCACTTCAAAGAGCATAAGCATGACCATCATTCGCGTCGTGGTTTGATTCGCATGGTTAACCAGCGTCGTAAGTTGCTTGATTATTTGAAACGTAAAGACTCAACTCGCTACAGCAATCTAATTAAAAAGCTCGGATTACGTCGCTAAGCTATTTTGTTTATGGACTCTGGCGTGGGTTTTTTTACTCAAAACTAGCGCCTGAGTCAGAGTTGAACAAATAGTAAAAGTATACGTTACTCTCTCGAATCTTTACGGTAATGCCAATAGTAAGCGGCCCTGCGATCTGTAGGGTTGTTTTACACAAAAGAACTTTTCGTTTATGTATACGGTTCTTTTCGGGGCTCAGTTTGTTACCGAACCCCTTTGATTTTTCGATAAACGCACGCCGAATGAAGTCGTGGTTTCAGGAAATTATCTCGTGGCAGTAAAGGTCTTAAAGTGCAGTAGAGAACGTGTTCTATAAGGAATAATTCATTCGACTACTAGTGGGAATGAATTAAGCTTGGCTTGTAAGAAGAGAATATAGAAATTAGACCTGGTACGCGTGTTATAAAAACCAGCTAAGTGGAAGGTAAAAATGTTTAATTCAGTAAAAAAAGAATTTCAGTACGGTAACCAAAAAGTAGTTATCGAAACAGGAAAGGTAGCTCGTCAAGCTACTTCAGCAGTATTGTTGTCTATGGACGACACTACGGTATTGGTATCGGTTGTTGCCCGTAAAGAAGCAGAAGCAGGCCGCGACTTTTTCCCCTTGACCGTAAACTATCAAGAAAAAACCTATGCCGCGGGACGTATTCCTGGCGGATTTCTAAAAAGAGAAGGGCGTCCTTCTGAAAAAGAAACGTTAACTTGTCGTTTGATCGATCGACCTATTCGCCCTCTGTTCGCGAAGGGTTATCGTAATGAAGTACAAATTGTAATTTCAGTTATTTCTGCAAATAAAGAAACTGATCCAGATATCGTAGCATTGTTGGGTACTTCGGCAGCGCTTGCCATTGCCGGGCTTCCATTCACTGGACCTATAGGTGCAGCAAGAGTGGGCTATGTTGACGGTATGTACGTCCTTAACCCAAGCTACACACAGCTTAAAGATTCCGAGTTGGATCTAGTGGTTGCTGGTACGACTGATGCCGTATTAATGGTGGAGTCAGAAGCACAAGAGCTTACCGAAGATCAAATGTTAGGCGGTGTTCTTTATGGGCATCAAGAGATGCAAGTGGCCATTACCGCCATTAAAGAGTTTGCTGCAGAAGTAGGCGTTAAGGCCAGTGACTGGACTGCGCCGGAAGAAAATGTAGCGCTTAAAGCGTCAATCTCTGAGAAGTATCAAGGCAGTATTGCAGACGCATATCGCGTAACCGATAAAATGGAACGTTATAACGCCTTAGGCTCACTTCGTAGTGAGGCTCAAGAAGCGCTTGCAGTAGAAGGTGGACCCAGTTCTGATGAGATTAAAGAAGCGTTTGGTTCTGTCGAGAAATCAACAGTACGCGAAAGCATTTTAAGCGGTGAAGCGCGTATTGATGGCCGAGACCATAAAACAGTTCGAGCTATTGATGTTGAAGTAGGCTTTCTTGCTAATACTCATGGATCTGCACTGTTTACTCGTGGAGAGACTCAAGCGATTGTTGTGGCTACGTTGGGTAGCAACCGTGATGCGCAGATGATTGATGCATTGGAAGGCACTCGTAATGATCCCTTTATGCTTCACTATAACTTCCCTCCATTTTGTGTAGGTGAGACGGGCTTCTCTGGCGGACCTAAGCGTCGTGAAATTGGTCATGGCCGTTTAGCGCGTCGTGGTATGGAAGCAGTATTGCCTAATAACGAAGACTTCCCGTACACCATTCGAGTAGTTTCTGAAATTACTGAATCGAATGGCTCTTCTTCAATGGCGTCTGTATGTGGTACTAGTTTATCGTTGATGGATGCGGGTGTGCCGCTTAAGGCGCCGGTTGCCGGAATCGCCATGGGCTTAGTGAAGGAATCCGAACGCTTTACTATTTTGTCTGATATCTTAGGTGATGAAGATCATTTAGGCGATATGGACTTTAAAGTAGCAGGTACCGAAGCGGGTATTACTGCGTTGCAAATGGACATAAAGATTCAAGGTATTACTGAAGAGATCATGGAAATTGCGCTTAACCAAGCGCGTGATGGTCGGTTGCATATCTTGGGTGAAATGAACAAGGTAATTACTCAGTCGCGAACAGATGTATCCAGTAACGCCCCTAGCTATGCCACTATCCAGGTTAAGACGGACAAAATTCGTGACATTATTGGTAAAGGTGGCGCGACTATTCGCGGTATATCTGAGCAGACTAGTGCCACAGTGGATATTGATGACAGCGGTTTAGTTAAGATCTACGGACAGGATAAAGATTCTTGCCAGGCAGCGCTTAAGATGATTGAAGAAATCACTGCTGAAGCGGAAATTGGTAAAATCTACGAAGGTACTATTGCTCGAATCGTTGATTTTGGCGCGTTCGTTACATTCCTTCCTGGCGTAGATGGCTTGGTCCATATCTCTCAGATTTCTGATGAGCGTGTGGAAAAAGTAACTGATTACTTGTCAGAAGGACAAAAAATCCAAGTGGTAGTATTGGATGTTGATCAGCGTGGCCGAGTGAAGTTAAGCATTAAAGAAGTTAAGAACGCTCAACAACCTGCGTAAGCGGAGGAACTAGCCCAGCGTTAGACATTCGTTGGGCTGTTTGAGTGGATGCGAACGTTAAAAAGGCGAATCTAAATGATTCGCCTTTTTTCGTTTTAGCTGAGTGTTTGTCCGGACGGAGAGTAAGGTTCTACGTGACAGCTGTTGAGGCTACTTAAGGGTTTGCTTATTTTTAATTAGATCTTCGACCACGGATGGGTCAGCTAATGTCGATGTGTCGCCAAGGTTATCGGTTTCGTGGGCGGCGATTTTACGTAAGATTCTACGCATTATTTTTCCTGAACGGGTCTTTGGCAACCCCGGCGCTAACTGAATCAAATCCGGTTTAGCGATGGGCCCTATTTCTTGGTTGACCATTTGTTTTAATTCTTGGGTTAAGCTTTCGTCTACTTCGACACCTTGCATCAGTGTGACGTAGGCGTATATGCCTTGCCCTTTGATGTCGTGAGGGAACCCTACCACGGCTGCTTCGGCTACCTTTTTGTGTAATACCAGGGCACTTTCAATTTCTGCTGTACCTAAGCGATGCCCAGATACGTTGAGCACGTCATCGACTCGGCCAGTAATCCAGTAATAACCCTCTTCGTCCCGGCGTGCTCCGTCGCCGGTAAAGAAGTAGTTAGGATAAGGGCTGAAATAGGTGTCGATACAGCGTTGATGATCGCCATAAATACTTCTAATTTGGCTGGGCCAAGTGTTTTTAATTACTAAGCTGCCTTCTCCGGCGCCCTCGATTTCTTTGCCGTCAACGTCAAGCAATGCAGGCTCTACACCAAAAAAAGGTTGGGTGGCTGAGCCGGGCTTTAGGGCTGTGGCGCCGGGTAATGGTGTGATTAAGATAGCGCCGGTTTCAGTTTGCCACCAGGTATCAACTATGGGGCATCGCTCGTTGCCAACGACGTGGAAATACCATTCCCAAGCTTCTGGGTTGATGGGTTCTCCTACTGTTCCTAAGATGCGTAAGCTTTGTCGGCTGGTTTTTTCGACAGGTTCATTGCCGGCGGCCATAAGTGCGCGAATCGCGGTCGGGGCGGTATAAAAGATATTTACTTTATGTTTGTCCACTACTTGCCAGCAACGAGATGCGTCGGGGTATGTAGGGACGCCTTCGAACATAAGCGTGGTTGCGCCGTTGTTAAGTGGGCCGTATACGATGTAGGAGTGACCGGTAATCCAGCCAACGTCTGCTGTGCACCAGTAGATGTCGCCGTCGTGGTAGTCAAACACGTACTTATGGGTCATTGATGATTGTAGAAGGTAGCCGCCGGTGGTGTGCATTACGCCCTTGGGCTTGCCCGTGGAGCCTGATGTGTAAAGAATAAATAGCGGGTCTTCTGCGTTCATTGGCTCCGGCTCACACACGCTTGATGCCTGCTCTGTGAGTTCGTGGTACCACACGTCGCGATTGTCTTGCCAGTCTATGGCGCCGCCTGTGCGTTTGACTGTGATAACGCTATGAACATTCGGGCACTGGAGTAATGCTTGATCGCAATTCGCTTTAAGAGGGACCGCTTTGCCGCCCCGAACGCCCTCATCAGCGGTAATTAACGTTTGGCAATCGGCGTCGAGGATCCGGTCTTTTAGTGCTTCGGGGGAGAAGCCGCCAAAGACAACTGAATGTATGGCGCCGATGCGTGTACAAGCCAGCATGGCATAAGCTGCTTCGGGGATCATCGGCATATAAATGCATACTCGATCGCCTTTTTTGACGCCTCTAGATTTTAGTCCGTTAGCAAGTTTGCATACGTGCTCGTGTAGTTCTTGATAGGAAATCTTTTTATCTTGATTTGGGTCGTCGCCCTCCCAAATGATCGCTGTTTGATCACCGCGAGTTGATAAATGCTTGTCGATACAATTGTAGCTAACGTTAAGTTCTGCGTCTTTAAACCAACTGATTTGGCCGTTTTTGAAGTCTGACTCGAGTACATTAGTCCACGGTTTTGACCAGTGTACGAATTCTTTCGCGCGTGCGGCCCAAAACTGCTCGGGCTGTTCAATGGATTCTTGGTACCATTTTTCGTATTGGGCTTGGTCCATTAGCGTGTTTTCTGAAATAGAGGCGGGCACTGGGTAGGTTTTTATTTCAGGCATGGTGGTTTCCCTTTTGTTTAGTAGTTTTTTGCAGCGCGATATTTTTTTATAAGGCTTTGGGTAGAGGAATCAAATTGCGTGATTGAGGTTTGTGGGTCGCTTAACGCATCTCCGATGTCGTCGCCAATTTGCTTCCCTAGTTCGACTCCCCATTGATCGAAGGGGTTAATGTCCCAAATAACACTTTGGCAAAATACTTTATGCTCATAGAGCGCTACTAAAGCCCCGATTACCTGAGGCGTCATTTTGTCAGTGAGCAGGATGTTGTTGGATCGGTTTCCGGGGATCACTTTTTGGGGGGCTAACTGGCTTATTTGTTGTTCTGAGTGACCCGATGATCGGAGTTCTGATTCGGCTTCGGCAAGCGTTTTGCCGTGCATCATGACTCGACTTTGGCTCAGGCAATTTGCGAATAATATATCGTGATGGTCGTTCACTGGGTTATGGCTTTGTAAGGGCACAATAAAATCAACCGGTACAATATGGGTGCCTTGATGAAATAATTGGTGGTAAGCGTGTTGACCGTTGCTGCCTGCGCCTCCCCAGATTATAGCGCCGGTATCGTGCTGAATTGGCGCGCCCGTTTGTGACACTCGTTTGCCATTACTTTCCATTTCAAGCTGCTGTAAATGTGCCGGTAAGCCGCGTAGACAATGATCGTAAGGGATGATCGCTTGGCTTTGTGCTGAGAAGAAGTTGATTTGCCAAACTTGCAGCATAGCCATTAAAGCAGGTAGGTTTTGCTTGAAGGGCGCGTCGATAAAATGGTTGTCCATCGCATGCGCACCATCGAGCAAGCGGTCAAAGTTATCCATGCCGATAGTGAGTGCGAGAGGTAGTCCGATTGGTGACCAAAGCGAATAACGTCCGCCTACCCAGTCCCACATTGGAAATATATTCGCTTCGTCGATGCCGAACTGTTTGGCTTTGAGGATGTTAGAGGAGACGGCTACAAAATGTTTGTCGATGTGAGCTTCTTCGCCGCCCTTGCCGAGGTACCAGGCTTTGGCAGCGATGGCGTTTTTTAGGGTCTCTTGGGTACCGAAAGATTTGGACGCTATGATGAATAGCGTGTTTTCTGGGTGAAGGTTTTTCACTATTTCGGTGAATTCACTGCCGTCTATATTGGCAATAAAATGGCATTGTACGTCATGGGTCCAGTAGGGGCGTAAAGCCTCTGCTACCGCCATGGGGCCGAGGTATGAGCCGCCGATGCCAATGTTGACGATGTGGCGAATGGCTTTACCGTTGTAGCCTTGCCATTGTCCGGATTGGATTTTTGAGACGAAGTGGCGCATTTGTTTCAGTGCGTCGGCAATTTCAGTGGTGATGTTGACGCCGTCTATGACCAGAGGCTTATTCTTTCGGCATCGAAGTGCGGTGTGTAGTGCAGGGCGGTTTTCCGATAAGTTCACGACCTCCCCGTTAAATAACGCGCTGGTTTGGCGTTTAATGTTAGCGGTGTCGGCAAGGTGTTCGAATAATTCGAGCGTGGCGCTGGTAACCGGGTTCTTGGAGTAGTCGAGGTGGATTCCGGCTGCCTGAGCTGAAAAGTTTTCTTGGCGGCGCGGGTCATCGCTGAATAGATCCCTGAGCGGTGTGGACGAAATTTCAGCGTGGTGTTTTTGTAGGGCGTGCCAAGCGCCTGAGTGGGTGATAGGTTGATACGCCATTAATTAATCCTTTGATGCGCGAGAAATGTAATAGCCATTTTGTTTGCATTGTTATCAATAGATGGCTCAATGATTGCTGTTCAGCGCAGTGAATCGTAATTATTTTGAGTGGTACTGCCGCGCGGGAATGCCTTCATGGCTCGCAAGGTATAGAAGATACACGGTTTCAAATTAGTTGTCTTGCAGGCCCGGTCTTACGGCGCGGTGTTGAGGGTTTTGTCGTGCGGAAAAAAGGGGGTAGCAACGACTAGAAAGTAATATCCTTTCTGGTCGTTTAGCTTTAGAGCAACTGGGTTGTTTAGCCTAGGCTGCACTTGGGTCTATTTATTAGGCCTATTTATTGGGTCTTCCAATAAGGCCTGTCTATTAGGCTACTTGAACCGGGATAGCGTTACTCGTGTTAATGACTTCATTGCCTTCGCCTAAATAGATTAAGCGAGGTTTGTAATTGATTAGTTCTGCGGCGCTGTATCCGCTATAGGCGCAGATAATCACGCGATGACCTGGGCCCGCTTTATGCGCGGCTGCACCATTTACCGAAATTATTTTTGAGCCGTTTTCTGCTCTAATTGCGTAAGTGGTAAAGCGCTCACCGTTATCCAAGTTATAGATCTGAATTTGCTCATACTCTTGGATATTCGACATCTCGAGCAACTCTCCATCAATTGCGCACGATCCTTCGTATTCAAGCTCGGCGTGGGTAACTCGAGCCTGATGCAACTTAGCTTTGAGCATAGTGCTTTGCATGATTTGACACCTGTATCATCGCCACTTTTTATAGTCGGT
>NVVB01000044.1 GCA_002402085.1 Gammaproteobacteria bacterium | reverse complement strand
CTGGACCGAAGATGAGGAAGGGGGCATGGATGAAATTATGGGCATCAAGCATAAAACTCTTGATGTGGAAGGGGTTCAATTTCATCCTGAGTCCATTCTCACTGAGTACGGCCATGACTTACTGAAAAACTTTTTAGTTTGATTTTTGTGCCGTCTAAAAACAAAACTGCGAATTAAATGCAGTGTTAAAGATCAATCCCAAATATCAACCCCAAATATCAATCTCAGTCGAATTAAAACAGGCGAATTAGCATGAATATGACCCAGGCGGTCCAGAAAGTAATTTCTAACACGGATTTGTCGTTACAAGAGATGCAGCAAGTCATGGAGCTTATTATGACTGGGCAAGCCACTCCGGCTCAGATGGGTGGTTTTTTAGTCGGGCTGCGAATGAAAGGCGAAACCGTTCAAGAAATTACGGGCGCCGCTCAGGTCATGCGACGCTTAGCGACGCCGGTGCATGTCGATGTTGATTACATGGTGGATACCTGTGGCACAGGCGGGGACGGTGTGAATACCTTTAACATCTCGACTGCCAGTGCATTTGTAGCCGCGTCTGCGGGTGCTCATGTGGCAAAGCATGGCAATCGTTCCGTATCCAGTAGTTGTGGCAGTGCGGACGTATTAGAGGCCGCTGGGGTGAGTTTAAATTTAAACCCTGAGCAAGTAGCGCGGGCTATTGAGCAAGTGGGCGTAGGATTTATGTTCGCGGCCAAACATCACAGTGCCGTGAAGCATGTCATGGGCACGCGTAAGGAGCTTGGGATTCGGACTATATTTAATGTATTAGGCCCGTTAACCAATCCTGCCTCGGCCCCTAATCAAGTCATGGGCGTGTTTGATAAACGCTTGGTACGCCCCATTGCAGAAGTCTTACGAGACCTAGGCAGTGAGCACGTATTGGTGGTGCATTCTGAGGATGGCTTGGATGAAATTAGTATTGCAGCACCCACGTATGTGGCTGAGCTAAAAGACGGCGATATTATTGAGTACACCATTAAGCCCGAGCAGTTTAATATCTCCCGTGCTGATATTAAGCAATTATCCGTGCATACGGTGGAAGACAGTTTAAGCATGATCGATGCCGCGTTAACCCAAGAAAATGAGGCTGCTTCCGATATTGTCGCGCTGAATGCCGGCGCTGCGATTTATGCCTCTGGGTTGGAGAGCAGTCTCGCCGATGGCGTATTGCGTGCGCAAGATTGCATTGGCTCGGGTTTAGCGAAAGAGAAGATCGCTGAGTTGGCCAGTTATAGCCAGCTGTGCGAGAGCTAAGCGTAGACGTACCGGGTCCGTAGGATCATTATTATTTATTTTCATTAAAGCGAAAGCGTAATTCGATATGAGCACTGAAGTCCCTACAATTTTGAAAAAAATCCTGGCCCGAAAAGAGCAGGAAGTGATCGAGCGACGTCAAACGCTGCCATTGAGTGAGTTGGAAAATCGAGCCAAGGCACAAGCGGCTTGTCGAGGCTTTATCTGCGAGTTAGAAGCCAATATTAAACGCGGTCAGCCCGGCGTGATTGCGGAAATTAAAAAAGCATCGCCCAGTAAAGGCGTCATTCGTGAAAATTTTGACCCGGTAGCGATTGCCCAAGATTATCAGCAGGCGGGTGCGAGCTGCCTTTCTATCTTGACCGATAAAGATTTTTTTCAAGGCGATGAGTCGTATTTGATTGACGCGCGCGCGGCTTGTACTTTGCCTGTGTTGCGCAAAGATTTCTTGGTGGACCCCTATCAGGTGGTGGAGTCCAGAGCTTTAGGGGCCGACTGCGTATTATTGATTGTGGCGGCCTTGGATCAGGGCTTAATGACTGAGTTGGCGTCTTGTGCCACGCAGTTAGGCATGGATTTATTGATTGAGGTTCATGATCAGCAGGAGCTGGAGCAAGCCTTGTTGCTGCCTACTGGACTGATCGGCATTAATAATCGAGACCTTCATACCTTTGAGACGCGCTTGGAGACCACCTACGAATTGTTGTCTGGGATTCCTGAGGACCGAACGGTGGTCACTGAGAGTGGCATTCATTCGAAAAAAGACATTGTCGAAATGCAGGCCCAGGGCGTGAATAGCTTTTTGGTGGGCGAAGCATTTATGCGCGCAGAGCATCCTGGGCAGGAGTTGCAACGGTTATTTTTCGCCGCTGATTGATCGCTCGGGTGGCGTTAAGTTTAGGTTTTTCGGTAACTTGAAATATAGTGCTCTAAAGTAGAGCGTCTTAAATGACTGAGTCTTAAACTTAAACGGCTAAATCTTAAACGACTAAATCTTAAACGACTAAATCTTAAACGGCTAAACCTTAAACGTAAAGGACTGGGCGTTTAACCGCTAAATTGTTAACCGCTATGCCTTTAACAACAAGCCTTTAATATCTAAGTCTTTAACATCTAAACCTTAAATGGTTGCGTCTTAAATAATGGTGGCCTGATCGATTTTTATTGAGGTGGTTTCGGTCGGGTGGATTGTTTGTCGGATTTACGACGGAGTTAAGCCGGACCTTAGGCGCGAGAGTCGATACTGATATCGGGCTTAGGATTGGATGCTCGGTATTGGCCTTAGAGATGGGGCTAGATATTTACGGGAGTTGAAAGCAGCCCGAATGATTAATGGCGTGCTGTAGATCATTAATCATTCGGATTGAGTGGTTGATCGGTTCGCTCGCTTAGCGGGTACCGTATACCACCATGGTTTTTCCTTTGGCTGACACTAGCCCTTGTTCTTCGAGGGTTTTCAGTACGCGTCCAACCATTTCTCTTGAGCAGCCCACTATACGGCCGATTTCTTGGCGAGTAATTTTGATTTGCATGCCGTCAGGGTGAGTGATCGCATCGGGCTGAGTGCTGAGGTCAAGCAGTGTGCGGGCAACTCGGCCTGTCACGTCTACAAAGGCTAAATCCCCTACTTTACGAGTCGTGGCACGTAAGCGACGAGCCATCTGTGCGCCTACTGCGTAGAGCATTTCAGAGTCTTGGTCGGCAATTTGGCGAAATTTAGCGTAGTTGATTTCAGCTACTTCACATTCGGTTTTCGCTCGGATCCAGGCGCTTCGTCCTAGTTCTTCTTCGAAAAGTCCCATTTCGCCGAAAAAATCACCCGCGTTTAGGTAGGCCATAATCATTTCACGGCCGTCGTCGTCTTCAATTAATACGGTTACCGATCCTTTAATAATGTAATACAGTGCATCGGAATCGTCACCAGCATAAAGCAAGGTGCTTTTAGAGGGATATTTCCGTCGATGACACTGAGAGAGGAAACTTTCAATATTTGGAATCGGTTTATTCTGTCTAATTACCATGGGAAACTCTTATCTAAGCTAGCAGCGGCTTCATGCCAAAAATGTTAGGTGTGGTGTTTGGTTAACACCTCTTTTGTTTTAATACTCTTTCCTGAACATCGTAAACCAAGGCATCGAAAATTACGAGATAACTACTCCTTGTTACGAGATAATTCCTCCTAGGTTTTATTATGGTAGGCTACACCAATTTTTTCCTAATGAGAGAGGTACTACCAGTGAAAGCTCGTATCAAATGGGTCCAAGACGCTATGTTCCTCGGGGAATCCGGTAGCGGTCACAGTATTGTCATGGATGGTCCAGAAGATCATGGTGGCAGAAACATGGGACCTCGTCCAATGGAAACGTTATTAATGGGAATGGGTGGGTGTGCCACGTTTGATGTGGTTCACATTTTGCGCAAATCCAGGCAGCAAGTAATGGACTGTGTCGCAGAGATAGACGCGGAGCGTTCTGATGAGGTGCCGGCGGTGTTCACCAAAATACACTTTCATTTTAAGGTCACCGGTAAAAATTTAGGCGATGCTAAAGTCAAGCGAGCGGTGGAGTTATCCGCTGAAAAGTATTGTTCTGCGTCTATTATGCTTGCTAAAGCCGGGGTTGATATTACGCATGGTTATGAAGTGCTGGAGGCAGAATAAGTGCTTGAGCGTCCGAATCCAACCTCTGGACTACGCCATGTAGCATTGTTTGCGAAAGAGTTTGAGGCCTGCGAAAGGTTTTATACTGAGATTCTCGGTATGACCGTCGAGTGGCGCCCGGATGATGATAATGTTTACCTGACGTCAGGGAATGATAATTTGGCGTTACATCGAGCCAGCAAGATCGCCACTGAGTGGGCTAAGCTCGATCATATTGGCTTTATTCTTGACCGCCTTGAGGATGCTGATACGTGGTTTGAGTTTTTGAAAGCGAATCACGTGCCAATAAAAACGGCGCCTCGTACCCACCGTGATGGCGCTAGAAGCTTTTATTGCCTGGACCCTGATGGCACCGTGGTGCAAATGATCTATCACCCTCCCTTAGCGCTAGGAAAAGAATCAGATTCTAAGTAGGACTGCCTGTGTCGAAAATTAAGTTGCATGGTTTTAATAATTTAACGAAGTCCCTTAGTATAAATTGTTATGACATTTGTTTTGCGAAAACCGCACAGCATAAAAAGGAATACCTTCAGTACATTGATGAGATCTACAACGCTGAGCGTCTGACGTCATTGATGGAAAATGTCACCGATCTTATTGGCGCTAAAATACTCAATGTTGCGCGTCAAGACTATGAGCCTCAAGGCGCAAGTGTGACGATGTTGATCGAGGATGGGGTTGAGTATTCCAAAGGCCACTCCACAACGCCTGAGGCCCCCGGTCCTTTGCCTGATAGGGTGTTGGCGCATTTAGATAAAAGTCATTTGGCGGTCCACACCTACCCAGAAAGTCATCCCGACGACGGGGTGAGCACTTTCCGTATTGATATTGAAGTGTCCACGTGCGGCCTAATCTCGCCACTGCGCGCGCTAAACTATCTAATACACTGCTTTGATTCGGATATTGTCACGCTGGATTATCGGGTGCGGGGTTTTACTCGAGATCAAGCGGGCAGTAAGCACTACATTGATCATGAAATAAACTCCATCCAAAACTACATGTCTGATGACACTAAAAAGGCGTATCAGATTGTCGATGTGAATGTTTATCAGGAAAATATATTTCACAGTAAAATGTTGGTGAACGATTTTAATGTGTCGAATTATTTGTTTGGCACCAATGAAAAAGAACTCTCTGATGAAGAACTTAAAAAAATAAAAACCCGCCTTCATCAAGAAATGTTAGAGATTTTTTACGGTAGGAACTTCGAGAGTCAACCCCCTTAAGCCAGGGGTTCTAAACCCCCCTGGGTGTTCATTCGCGGTCTTGAACGTTATAGGCTAAAGACTAAAGACTAAAGGCTAAAGGCTAAAGGCTAAAGGCTAAAGACGATAAGTCGTGGCCGTCATAAGCTTTGAGGTTAGAGTCATCATGCGGCGGATGGGCGTAGGCAGTGGGTGCGCCCCGGCTTCGATCGCGGTGGCGGCATGTTGCGCTTCATCTTCGGACATTTTATAGAGGATCGCGCGGCTTTTTTGATCGTTCTCCGGGAGCTGTTCGAGATGGCGCTCTAAATGATCGCAGACTTGATGCTCGGTTTCAGCAACGAAGCCAAGGCTCCACTTGTCTCCTGCAATGCCCGCTGCTGCACCAATGGCGAAGGAGATCCCGTAGAACAAGGGCGAGAGATGGCTGGGATGACTTTCCAGCTCAATCAGACGCTGCTCACACCACGCGAGGTGATCTACTTCTTCCTGGGCTGCATGTTCCATGGCTTCGCGCGTGTCGGCTAATTTGGCGGTCAGCGCTTGACCTTGATAGAGCGCCTGGGCGCAGACTTCTCCGGTATGGTTAATACGCATGAGTCCCGCGCTGTGTTTGGCTTCCTCTTCGGTACGAATACCTTCTTGGACCTTGGCCGACGGTGAGCTGCGTCCGGCTTTGGACGCTCCGGTGGTTAGGGTGCGCATGGCGGAATCCACTTGGCCTATCAGGCGATCGGTGAGGCTATAGCGTCGTTTTTCAGGCATTACTGCTTACCTTGAGTGGTTGATGGGGCGCGAAGTGGTTAGGCATGGTTATTTTATAATAGCTACTTTGCAAGGGTTAATCGTTAAATTGAGCGCGGCGATAAAGGGCGAGTGGATAAGCCTCTGTTTTGGCGTTGCTTAGGCGCCTTAGGACGCCTTTAGGGTAAGGTCTAGCCCGGTGGCCAGCCCATTTGGCGTCCCGCTAAATAATGTAAGTGGATATGATAGACGCTTTGGCCGCCATTTCGATTGCAGTTCATGACCACTCGGTAGCCGTCTTCTTGGTCCCCTTCCTGCTCAGCGATCTTTTGAGCCGTGAGCATAATGTGGCCCAATAAGGCTTGGTCTTCCTGCGTTGCGTCATTGAGCGTGGCGATGTGTTTACGGGGGATAATCAGTATATGTTTGGGGGCTTGGGGGTTAATGTCTCGAAATGCGATCACCTGATCATCTTCGTAGACAATRTCGGTTTCCATTTCGTTGTTGGCAATTTTACAGAAAAAACAGCTCACGTGGTTTCTCCCTACGCAGTGGGTGCAGAATCGAGTGGGTCCATCAATTAGCGCGTAAAAATTTTAAGCGCTAATTCATTGGTTCGCCGCCACTTATTAATCAAATTGGGGGGCGATTGGATAAATCATATCGTTAATGTTTTTTCAGGGATACGATTATTTGAGCATTCTAACGATGGACTGATTTAGGCGGCTATTGACGGGTTGAATACTATTCAACCAAGGTCAGCCGGGGGATTTGTGCTTGAGTGGCCCAGTACATAATGGTTTCGTTTAATTCGGCCAAAATAACCGGCTTTGATAGGTGGGCGTTCATACCGCATTCGCGCCCTTGGCGTCGGTGTTCATCCAATATATGTGCGGTGAGGGCAATGATAGGGGTTTCAGCCAGGCCTTGGCTTAGCTCCCATTGCCGAATCTCTTCGGTGGCTCTGAAACCATCCAGTTCGGGCATATCACAATCCATAAGAATCATGTCGTAGACCCCCAATTTTGCTTCTTTTACGGCCTGTAAACCATTGTCTACGGTGTGCACTTTGATGCCCATTTTGGACAGCATGCCTTTGATCACTTTTTGGCTTAGGTGGTGATCCTCTGCAACCAGAATGTGCAGCGGTTTATTAATCGCGTTGGCGTAGTCCAGTAAACTCTGTCTTTGTTCGGTGTCTTTGGCGGCTTGGTTTAGTTCCGAGGCAAGGGTGATTTTAAGGACTTTCCCCGTGATCGGTTTGGTGAGCACTCGGCGAATGCCGGCTTCTCGGGCCATGCTAATGGTCGGAGCAATGCTTAGGCCGGTTAACATGATGCAAATCACGTCGTTCTTGATGATGGGGTCGTCTTTGATTTTGGCCGCTAATTTTAATCCGCTCATGCCCGGCATATTATGGTCGAGCACCACTAGATCAAAGGGTTCTTCAAGGTTGGCTTGGGTTCTGGCGAGGGCGAGGGCTTCTTTGCCATTATTCGCGCTGGACACTTTCATGCCCCAGCCGTTGGCTTGTTGCTCTAATACGTGACGGCAGGCGGCATTGTCATCGACCACTAGTAGACGTAGGCCTTTTAGCTTTTCACCATTGCGGGTCTTGTTGATAGCGCTGTTAGGGCGGTCTTGTAAAACGGTAGTAAACCAAAATCGGCTGCCGTGCCCGACGGCGCTTTCCACGCCAATTTCGCCGCCCATGGTGTCTACTAATTGCTTGGCGATTACCAAGCCTAGTCTTGATTGAGAATGGCTGTTGCCATGACTCATGCTGTGGCTCGAGGAGCGGGCGCGAAATAAGGCTTTTTGCTCGCGTTCGGTCATGCCGTTACCCGTGTCGATGACTTCAAATCGGTACAGCTTGTTGGTCGTGCCGGGCTCTGGCTTGACCTGGATAATAATGTGGCCACTGTCGGTGAAATTAATGGCATTGGTGAGTAAGTTGATCAGTACTTGATGCAGGCGGTGCGAGTCGCCTTCCACGACATTGGGCATGTCGGGTGAGACATCAATGACTAACTCTACGTTCTTTTCATCTGCACGGCCKCGGAAAAAAGCCAAGCATTCGGTCAATAGTGTCGATAGGTCAAACTCTTGGCATTCTAATTCGATCCGGTCGGCTTCGATYTTGGAGTGATTGGTGATGTCGTTAAGTATGTGCAGTAAGGAGCCGCCGGAGGTGTAAATGGTATTGGCGAATTCTTTTTGGTTCGGTGACAGCGGCGTGTCTAATAACAGCTCGGTCATGCCTAATACCCCGTTCATAGGGGTGCGTATTTCGTGGCTTATTTTGGCCAGGAACTCGCCTTTGGCGCGGGTTTCCGCCAGCGCGATCGCAGTATGCATTTGGTTTTCGAAGGCCACTTCTCGTTCTATTAAGCCTTTCTTTATTAAGAGTAAGGTCAGCATAATCGCTTCAACCGATGCCATGGTTAGGATTAACCACATGTACGGAAACGGTAAGTTGACCAAACCAAAGATTGATAACAAACAAATAATCGCGGGCACCAGAATGATTGCACGGACTAAAAAGAAAAGCCGAGCTATTTTATCTGATAGCGCCTTTATTAAGGCGGGCACTGAAGTGAGTATGACGGTGCATGCGATAAGCCAGGTGGCAGTGCGTAGCGCGAAGCTCGAGCTTATGAGCGGGGTGACGCTGCACAGCAGCGCAATAAAGGCGAGTCCGTTGAGTACTTTATGTAACGTAGGGTTTTGTTTTTGGGTGCCGAGAAAGTGGTTGGAAAGTAATATGCCAAAGAAAATACATAAGAAAATAAACGCTTCGGTGACCGAGTCGCGCATTAAATGGGAGTGAGGGATCAATAGGTTTAGGTAGCCAGAGATAGAGGCCGAAAAACCTAAGGTACACACTAAGTACAATGCGTAGATAAGATAGCCCGAGTCATGAACTTTGACGTAGGCGAATAAATTAAAACCAATGAGGCCTACTAATATCCCTAAGGCGWGACCGATGGTGATTTGTTGAATGCTCGCTACTTGGCTGTATTTAAGCGGGCTGCTGACATGGAGCGAAAARTTAAGYGGGGTGGTTGAGGCGATCCGAATATAGTAAGTGCTTGCCTCTCCTGGCGCTAAGTTAAGGCGGTGAACATAGAAAGAATGATGGCTAAGTTCACCTTGAGTGTCTGAGTTGATGTCGTCTAGGAGGGTCTTGCCGTATTGAGTCGTTGACTCCGAGGCGTCGCTGGGTGAGAACAGTGCTACATTGGCGTGGTTTTGTTGGTTGTATTCGATTACAAAATCACGGCTTTGGTCGGTTTTATTTTGAATTCGAAAGCGTAACCAGATTGTTGATTCGGTAAAGCCGAARCGRTAAAACGCTTGGGGGTTGGTGGTAAAGGTATGCTTAAAYTCRGGCGACTGAATATCCTGTAAGGAGAGGGTTCGASTAGGRTCTTCCAAGTAYTCGATATAGGGCGATAACGAATGCCTGAATTGGCTTTGTTGAAGGGATAGAGGCGARGCTGCCAATGCGTGTTGGGTAATCAGTACACTGACCATCAGAAGAGAAAAAACTGAAAGCACTGTATTTGATAGTGATCGGAAAGCTGATTTGACTTCATTGTCCATGAGGGTATTCCTTGCGAACTCTGCTGCTCCCGCAAGTACCTATGATGACAGGGCGAGCTCAAACGTCGAGATTACTGACTACAATTCTTCTTTCCCTAGTAGGCTTGAAATGGCTTGAGAGCGTCGATATCTGACGCGAGCACTATGTCGAGCACTATGTATAGGTGCGAAAAGGATACCAATATTGCGAGACTTAGGCCATAGATTGATCGAATTTCAAGGCTTCCTGCCCTTAGAATCCCTGGTTTTTTTAAAGAGTTGGGACGCGTTCGGCTGAGGCAGGCATGAGCAAAATATTGAAAAACAACTAGTTGTTGGTAAATTGATTGATGGGGGCTTCGGTGGGGTTGGCTTTAGGCGGGACTTTCAGTGAGTGGTCTTATTGCCTGTATTCAGCGGTGAGGGGTGTCGTTAATTACCTTGGTCACTTAATACGTAGGCTTCAAAGCCTGCTTGAGAAAGTAAATAGGCCCCAAGTTCGCTGCGCCGTCCGCCTTCACAGGTAGTTATGTAGCAGGCCTCTTTGCTAAGCTGGGGGATGAGTTCGCGCATTTTGGACAGCGGCATATTAACGCTGGCATCAATGTGACCGTTTTTAAATTCTAGCGGTAGACGAACGTCCAGGAGTTTAGTGGATGGGTATTTGTCTTGAAGGTCGGACATTTGTTCGACGCTTAAGTACTGAATGATGGGTGCTTCCAAGAGGCTCTTAAACTGCGCTTTGTCGAGATACATCAGTACGCCACTACTAAGCATTGTCACGGTGGCGTTGCGAGTGGTTTCTGCTACTAAGGCTTCTTCGCCAAAAAAATCGCCTTCTTGTAGTTGTGTGATTATTTCTTCGTGCCCCGATTTACCAATTCGTTTTACCACGGCTTTGCCAGAACTAATGACATAGAAACGATCGCCTACTTCGCCTTCTTTGATGACGTTGCTGCCGGGTTCGACAACCAACTCTTGAAAATCAAGGAATAAACGCTGAATATTCGAAGGTGGGATTTGGTTGAAAAGTTCCGCTTGTAAGAGGTTGGACATCCAATCCACATCATTGGCGGGGGAGGGTTCCTGGGCGGCATTTTCCGCCTCCAATTGAATCAGGTCGGTGACTAAGTACTCGCCGGCTTGCTCCCACGTCAAGGCGCGATCGAGGTAATCATTGTCGACACAAACAAACGAGGAGGGAGCCGTGGTGATGGCTGATACTTTATGGGGGGTGTGATTGTCGATGGGATTTTTAGATTCGGGCGTTTCAGAAAACACTTTGGTATTGTTGAATTCAGCATCACACAAACTCACTTCGCCCTCGAGCAGGTAGTACCGTTGTCGACAGGATTGATCCCTTTTAAAGAGTACCTTGCCTTTCGGGAGATGAATGACTTCGGACTTATTAATAAGGCCGGCTAAATGATTCTCTGAAAGCTCGTTGAAAGGAACAAATTTCCGCAACATTTCGATATCGGTTGCTTCAGTGTTGATTTCCATGTGTAACCCTGTGAATGCGATGGAATAAGCTATTAAACCTTATGCTGACTCAGCAGATAGTTAAGTTTCGCTGTGATCTTGCCTTCAGAGACTGTCTAAGCTTTCAGTATAGATGTTTCTCCCCGCTAGGTTTTGCCATTAGATGAATTTCGCTGCCCAATAACGTGAGCATGTGACGAGAACACGGCTGATCAAAGAGCGTAGGGTGAAATTGATTTTATTGATATCAATCCTGTGATACGTGGTGATGACTCAAAAGCGAACCAGTCGAAAATTCGCAGTGGTATCTTGTGCTTGTATAACGCTATTTACTATTGGTTGTTATTTATCTCCTTTACCTGCACTTAGCACATTCTTTATTCGAATTGATTATTTACTCTATGACATGCGTTTTAATTGGCTGCCATTGCCGGTAGTGCCCTCAACTAATCAAATTGTAATTGTTGATATTGATGAGAAGAGCTTGGAGGCTGAAGGTCGCTGGCCATGGAGCCGACGAAAAATGGCCTTGCTGACCGATGGCTTGTTGGACGCCGGGGTTGTGATGATTGGGTTTGATATTATATTTTCCGAACCGGAAGAAAATATAATCGACCGGCTATTGGCGGAGGCGGATTTTCTTTCTTTGACTGATCCTCCGAACTTGGGCGAGCACGGAGGGCTCGATTGGACGGGTGTTTTTACGCGTTATCGTTCGGACTTTGATTACGATCAACAATTTGCCAATAGCCTGGCCAAGGGCGAGGGCGTATTAGGCTACTTCTTTCATGGTGAGGACGGGGTTTCGTCCGGGCAGATGCCTTCGGCCATTGATTTCGATCGGCCTACGGATGACTGGCAAAATACTGTTCATCAAATGAAAAACTATACCGCCAACTTACCCGTTTTCAGTAGCGCTGCATTGAGTCAGGGTTTTTTTACGTTGATCCCCGACTTGGACGGTAAAGTCCGGCGAGCGCCTTTGGTTTTACAGTTCGAACAAAAAATTTATACCTCTCTGGCGATTACTATGGCGCAGGAGCTGCTCTTTGTTGAGCAAGTGGGGTTGGACTTTGTGCAGATAGGAACGGCCAATGTCATTGAACAAATCAATTTAGAGCGTATCAGTATTCCGGTGGATTCTTTTGGTCAGGCGTTGATTCCGTTTAATGAAGACTTAGGCAAGCAAGGGGGGTATTTTAAATATATTTCCGCGACCGATATTCTAAACGGTAAATTTGATGCTGCGAGCCTGGATTCAGCCATTGTATTTATAGGGACATCGGCCTCTGGGTTGGAAGATATTAAAACTACACCGCTGTCCACCGCGCTGCCGGGAGTGGAGGTGCATGCGGTGATATTAGATTCCCTTTTGAAATATCAACAGCATGGCAATCAGTTTCCTTTTCGACCGGCCTTTGAGCAGGGGATTACGCCGAGCGCGTTGTTGTTGCTGGGGATGATTTTGGCTTGGTTGTTGCCTCGCTTATCGCCGGTGATGTTGGTTGGCGTTTGTGGTGGGCTCTATGTGGTTTTAGTGGGCAGTAATTTAATCATCTGGCGATGGTTTCGATTTGATTTACCGTTGGCGCCTTTTTTGTCACTGGCCTCGATTTTAACCTTGTTTAGTTTTGCCGAAGGTTACTTGAGGGAGTCAGGGCGTCGAGAATCATTGACTAATATGTTCGGTCAATACGTGCCTAAGGCCCATATTGAAAAAATGTTGGCGCAASCTNGCKCNKWYTYTTTCRAGNRKTKMWAGTRMRGMAYKAACRGNMATGWNTTNTGNYATRCNTRRTYWTMMTMMRYWSKCGSRMSSSWKAASGSCNKKRSSAKWTSRMMSRCATRTTNWATMANWTKKTKMCGYYGWTTWCAAAAATAATTTTTGAGCATAACGGCACCATTGATAAATATGTGGGCGATATGGTGATGGCCTTCTGGGGCGCGCCTATTGATGATGACCAGCATGCAAATCATGCCGTTCGTGCCGCACTAGAAATGCTTGAAAAAGTCGAGCAGCTCAAGCCTGAGTTTAAGGCCTTGGGCCTGCCGGAAATTTCAATTGGGATTGGCCTGAATACGGGGCCTATGAATGTCGGGGACATGGGCTCGAGTTATCGGCGGGCTTACACGGTGTTGGGTGATGCAGTTAATCTCGGGTCTCGACTGGAAGGGGTTACAAAATTTTATGGCGTAAAGCTGTTGGTGGGCGAAAAAACTTCTGAGTTGGCGGATGAGTTTGTTTGCCGTGCCATTGATCGGATCAAAGTTAAAGGAAAAACATCAGCCATTACTGCCTATGAACCCTTGGCGAAAGTGGGTAAGTTAGAGGGCGCGGGGTTGGCGCTTTTTCAATTGTATAATGAGTCGCTTAATGCCTATTATCGAAAACAGTGGCCGGAAGCGATCTTGTTGTTCAGTGAGTTAATGGTGGCAGATGAATCCCATCAAAAATTATACCAGCAATATTTGGAACGTATCGAGCAGCTCAAAACCGTTGATTTACCGGATGATTGGGATGGGGTTTATGAACACTTAACAAAATAAGGGCGTGTTGAGGGGGCGAGCTAGGTTTAGACGCGCCTACTTTATGTTGAGATATAAACGAGCAATTAAACAAGCTTGAGAGAACGATAGTAACAATAATAATTAATATTAGTGACGTAGTCAGTCAGTCAATATTGACTACTGACAAATTTCGACTTGATTGACATTSCCTRGARTCGGTTGTTTATTCCTTAATGARAGCATGATCATTTGYTTTATTCGCGTGAATGCGTTCTTGTTCTTGTATTTTCACGGTTTGTTCTAAGGAGTATTTTATAATTCGAAAAAGAAGCTAAAAGCAGTCCTGTTTTATTTTGGCGCGAGTTTTGCTCTTTATCGATTGAGCTACTTGGTATTTAATTATGTCCGTCAAATCGAAGCAAATAAAGGTCGAAGATCTTGCCGTAGGGATGTTTATCAGTCAGTTAGATATCCCTTGGTCGCAGTCGCCGTTCCCTATTCAGGGGTTCTATATTCGTTCTGTGGAGCAGATTTCCGAAATTGCGAAGCATTCTAAGCTGGTTTTCATTGATGTTGTTAAGTCGCAGTCTGTAGGGCGGTGGGATACAGCTGATTCGAAACAGAAAATTAACAAAACTGCCAAAAGAAGTGTGTTTGCTCGCGCGCCGGAAAAACCGAACACCTCGCAACGTGGCGCGCCTCCTGCTGAAATTAAACCGCTACCGATTCGACATAATCGCTACCCGATTGAGTTGACCGCAAAGAAAGAGCTCAAGGCAGCAAAAAAAATACAGCAACAAATGTTGGGTGCGTTGCAAACGTTGCTAAGCCAAGTTAAAACGGAACGGCAGGTTGATATTCAGTTGTGCAAAAAAGTCGGTAAAGAAGTCGTGGATAGTGTTTTGCGCAACCCCGATGCATTGATGTGGGTGACACGCCTACAACACCATGACGAGCAAATGCACCGTAAATCGATTCAATGCTTAGTCTGGGCGTTAGTATTTGGTCGCCATTTAGGGTTGGATCGTAAACGGCTAGAGATATTGTCGTGCGCTATGTTGTTGGGGTGTATTGGTATGGTCGATTTGCCAAAAGAATTGATAACGCAGCAGTCGCCACTGGATGCGGAACAAACAAAACAGTTCAGCATGTATGTTAATTACAGTGTTAAGGCATTGATGGATCGAGGTTACGCTAATTCGGCCTTGGTTGAGGTGGTCGGCTGTCAGCAAGAGCGCCATGATGGCTCTGGTTATCCGAGGGGATTGAAAGGCGATGAGATTTGTTTGCTTGGCAAGATCGGGGGCTTAGTGGGTTACTTTGATTCCTTGTTATCGCCGTTGCATGGTGGATCGCCGTTGACCACCACCGAAGCCTGCGCACAGATATACAGTTTGAAAGGCGTTAAGTTTCAGGCGCAGTTAGTGGATGAGTTTATTAGCGCGATTAGCATCTACCCTACCGGCAGCGTGGTGGAATTGACGACTAACGAAATTGGCCTCATTGTTTCTCGTCATGATAAAAGAAAGCTATTGCCAAAAGTGCTCATTATATTTGATGCCAATGGGCGCCGAGTGGCTAGGCCTAAAGTCATTGACTTGCTGGCTCGTAATAAAAATAGAGATCAATTTATCGCCATTAAAAAGAGCTTAAACGCTTCCGAGGTCGATATAGATTTGGCAGAGTATGTTGATTATAAAGAATCGAGTTGGCTATCGATGGTGGTCTAGTGATGTGAATGGTTTTTTGATTGGTTTTTTGATCGCTGATCGTGAATAACTGCGTAGAAATGGCTGCATGAAACAAGCCATCCACTTGCTGCGTTTCTTAATCTAACCAGGGGTTAGGGGCTAAGTGTTCGCAGCAAGCGTTTGTTGAGGGAGGCTATTTCTCTCGTTGAATGGCGCGGTAGCCAATGTCCGTTCGAAAATAGACATCATCCCACTGGATTTGATTGACCAGTTCATAGGCTTTTTGCTGCGCTTCCAAAACCGTTTCTCCCAGTGCGGTGGCACAAAGGATACGTCCGCCATGGGTGACGATGTCGTCGCCTTGATTTTGAGTGCCGGCATGAAATACTTTGCTGTCGCTGGTTTCCTTAGGAAGCCCGCTGATAACGTCGCCTTTACGGTATTGGTTAGGGTATCCGCCGGCTGCGAGTACCACGCCTAATGAGGCGCGRCTATCCCACTCGATGGTGGTGCTATCAAGCTTTTGGTCTAGGGCTGCTAAACACAATGCTGCCAGGTTTGATTTTAGGCGCATCATAATCGGCTGGGTTTCAGGATCTCCGAAACGGCAATTGTATTCCAAGACTTTAGGGTTGCCTTCGGGATCAATCATAATGCCAGCGTAAAGAAAGCCTGTATAAGGCATGCCTTCATCGGCTAAGCCGTTTACGGTGGGGTAAATCACCTGGTCCATAATGGTTTGATGCATGGCTTCAGTGACTACCGGCGCGGGGGAGTATGCACCCATGCCGCCAGTATTGGGGCCTAGATCGCCGTTGTCCCGTGCCTTATGGTCTTGTGATGTGGCCATGGGCAGTACATTTTTACCATCGACCATGCAAATGAAGCTCGCTTCTTCGCCGAGTAGGAACTCTTCGATCACTACGCGGTGTCCGGCTTCTCCGAATGCATTGCCCGCGAGCATGTCTTGTACTGCGGTGATGGCCTCGGCTTCAGTCTCGGCTAAGATAACGCCTTTGCCTGCGGCTAAGCCGTCGGCTTTGACGACAATGGGCGCGCCCTGCTGCTTAATGTAGGCGACCGCGGGTTCGATTTCGGTGAAATTTTCGTAGGCTGCGGTGGGGATGGCTTGGCGTTTAAGGAAGTCTTTACTGAACGCTTTTGAGCCTTCCAGTTGAGCGGCTGCTTTACTTGGTCCAAAACAGGCTAAGCCCAGTGCTTGAAAAGTATCAACGATGCCCTCTACAAGCGGTGCTTCGGGACCAATGACGGTGAGGTCAATGGCATTGTCTTGAGCAAACGCGGCCAGTTCACTGATTTGGTCAACGTTGAGGGCGACATTGCTGACTTTACTTTCTAATGCAGTGCCTGCGTTGCCGGGCGCTACAAAAACGTGCTGTACGTTGGAATCTTGAGCAATCTTCCATGCTAGGGCGTGTTCGCGACCGCCTCCGCCTACTATCAATACTTTCATTTCACTGTCCTATTTAGAGGGCTCGCGGGGATATAGGGCTCGTAGCTACAGGGCTTGTGAACTTATAGCACTTGTAGAGACAGCCTGCAGAGCGAGTCGGCAGGCTGTTCGAGCAGGTGTCGATTTGATATTAGTCTGCCAGCGCTAGTGGCGGAAGTTACGAATGCCGGTAAAGACCATGGCCATGCCTGCTTCATCAGCGGCTTGGATRACTTCCTCGTCTCTGATTGATCCGCCAGGCTGAATGATGGCGGTAATACCCGCTTCGGCTGCGGCATCAACGCTGTCTCTGAAGGGGAAGAATGCATCGGATGCCATGACCGAGCCTTTCACTTGAAGGTTCTCATCGGTGGCTTTCATTGCCGCGACTCGAGCACTGTAGACTCGGCTCATTTGACCTGCGCCGACGCCGATGGTTTGGCCGTCGAAGCCGTAGACAATCGCGTTAGATTTAACAAACTTAGCGACTTTCCAGCTAAACAAAAGGTCGGAGATTTCTTTCTGTGTGGGCGCTCGCTGGGTCATTACCTTGAGATCTAAATCTGACAGTTCGGATAAGTCTCGGTCTTGTACCAAAAGCCCGCCCGCGACGCGTTTGTAGTCCCAGCCGGGTTGTTCTGACGGGTTGAGTGAGCCRCATTTAAGGACTCTGATATTAGGTTTGCTAGTCAGCGCCTTCAGGCAGTCATCTTCATAATCAGGTGCGATAATCACTTCAACAAATTGGCGACTAAGAATCAGTTCAGCTGTTTTTGCGTCGAGAGTGTGGTTGAACGCGATAATCCCACCGAAGGCAGACGTAGGATCGGTGGCGTAGGCTTTTTCGTAAGCCTCTAGAAGTGTTTCGCCTAATGCTGCGCCACAGGGGTTAGCGTGCTTAACGATGACGCAGGCTGTGGATTCTAAGGACTGTACGCATTCTAGTGCTGCATCGGTATCGGCAACGTTGTTAAACGAAAGTGCCTTGCCTTGAATTTGGATGGCATTGGCGACTGAGGCACCGGTGTAATCAGCGTCTTTGTAAAATGCAGCGGCCTGGTGAGGATTCTCTCCGTAACGCAGGTCTTCTACTTTAACGAATTGGCTGTTGTAGGTRCGGGGGAATTTATCCGCAGGCTCAGATACTTTGCAGCCCAGGTAGTTGGCGATAGCGGCGTCGTATTGGGCGGTATGTTCGAACGCTTTGACGGCGTAATTGAAGCGTTGGCTGTCGCTGACTTGGCCTTGATTTGATTCCAGCTCTTGGATCACTCGAGGGTAATCGGCTGGGTTAACCACGATGGTTACATGGGCGTGGTTTTTAGCTGCGGCTCGGACCATGGTGGGGCCGCCAATATCAATGTTTTCAATGGCTAAGGCGAGGTCGCAGTTGGGCTTTGCGATGGTTTCTTGAAACGGGTATAAATTGACTACCACTAAATCGATAGGCTTGATGCCGTGCTCAGCCATGACTTCATCATCAATGCCTCGTCGAGCAAGAATGCCGCCGTGTACCTTGGGGTGGAGTGTTTTAACTCGACCGTCCATCATCTCAGGGAAGTTAGTGTAGTCACTAATTTCTGTGGCTGGAATTTGGTTTTGGCAAAGAAGTTTGAAAGTGCCTCCTGTGGAGAATATCTCAATACCTTGGCGGTGAAGTTGCTGGGCAAACTTCACTACCCCTTCTTTGTTGGATACGCTGATTAGGGCTCGTTCAATTTTTTTTGACATGGGTCTAAGTCACTGCATTAAGTCGATTTAAGTTTTAAGTCTTTGAAAATAAAAAAAAGGGCAGAATAATCTGCCCTTTTTTTTATTGATCTCGCGGAGCGATATACGACTAAATAAGGCTATATAGCTTTAGTTTTTTACGTAAAGTACCCCGGTTAAGGCCGAGTACTTCAGCTGCTCTCGTTTGATTTCCGTGAGTATAATCTAAAACAGTCTCAAGTAAAGGCGCTTCTACTTCGGTCAGAACCATTTGATATACGTCTGAAACGGCCTGCCCATCTAGATTTAAAAAGTAATTGTGAAGTGCTTTATAGACGCTATCTCTAAGGGTTTCGCTATTTTCAATGTTCCCTTTTGTCTCAGCACTACGTTCGGTTGAATCTTCTAGTACGTTGTCCATTATGTTTAATTCACTCATGCTACCCATGCCTCATCCTCTTGAAGCTGATCAAATAGTTCTTGAACAGCAGTCCTTTGTTCCCTGATGGTCTCTAGTCGATTAAACAGTTTTTTAAAATCACTGCCTGGCAATCGATTATCTATATACCAACCCACGTGTTTTCTTGCAATGCGCACTCCCATTTTGCTTCCATAAAACAAATACAACTGTTCCATATGATTGATAAGTATTTGTTTTATTTCCGCCAAGGTAGGCGCTGCTAATGTTTTTCCTGTGGACAAATAATGCTGAATTTCGCGAAAAATCCAGGGCCGTCCCTGTGCACCGCGACCAATCATAACGCCGTCCGCCGCTGTGTAATCCATGACAAATTTTGCTTTTTCAGGGCTCAAGATGTCGCCGTTGGCGAAAACGGGTATTGCGATTGATTGCTTGATTGCTGCAATACTATCGTACTCGACTTCTGCGTGATAACCACAAGAGCGAGTACGACCGTGYACYGCWAWTGCTTGTATYCCCGATTGCTCMGCAATACGCGCAATRCGWGTACCGTTTYTAGTGTCKGGGCACCAGCCRGTGCGRATCTTTAARGTRACGGGYAYRTCYACTGCATTGACCGTYGCYTCAAGGATTTYMCCTACYAGYGGYTCGTYWYKTARYAAMGAWGAMCCSGCGGCCTTTCTACATACTTTCTTCGCAGGGCAACCCATATTGATGTCAATAATCTGAGCACCAAGGTCGGCATTTAACTTCGCTGCCTCAGCCACCAAGGTCGGATCCGATCCTGCGATCTGAACTACGATTGGGCCGCGCTCACCGGTATGGTCCATTCGTAATCGCGTTTTACGGCTGGACCACAGACTTTGGTCACTGGTTACCATTTCAGAGGCGCAAAGCGCCGCTCCAAATTGACGGCAAAGCTGCCGAAAGGGGCGGTCTGTAACGCCTGCCATGGGAGCCAGGACTACTTGACTGTCTAGTTCGTGCGGACCAATTTTAATGGCCATGTTAATGCCCTTGAGTAGCAAGCTTCAAAACCAAGGTCTTCCTATGCGTTAGAGCGAGCGGACACTGAGGCTATCATAGCCGCTTAAATGGTCGCATTAAAGTCCATTGGTGAAAATAATATTTGAGTTTAAGTATCTTAACTGGTTGATACTAAAACGATATCAAATAATTTTAAACTTTCATTTTAAAAGTTCTGTCGCTTTATCGTTGAGTAAGTGGTGTGTTACGCCGTGTGTATGCAGGCGTTGCATTTTCTACTGGCGTGGATTCCTTCAGGGTGATTGGCTATTGGCAATCTGCGCGGCAGGAGTATGAGTCGAGCCGACACTGAGAATGTCGTAGCAACACATCATGTCGGCTTTAATTCAGGCCTAATTGTACGCCATAGAGGTGAGTGGTGACATCTCAATCGAGGGTCAATAGACGAGTGAACCACTCCGAGTGAAGTGTTGGTCCGTGTAGCGGCCGGAGGGCTCTAGCTTGAAGGGGAAAACGGGTGGAATTGCAAGGCATAGTTGACCGCCGTCGCGCCTGGGTCGATGATCTCCAGGGTAATATGAATCGGAGCGCGAGCAGGCATGGCGGCTAAATTGAGCAGCTCGCCTTTTAAGTATTCGACGGGTGTGAAGACTCGCGTGGCAACAATGACATCATTGATGTCAGAAAATGTCAGCTCTAAGCTGGGGAAACTCTGAGGGTAGGCGGCTCGGTTAGAGATGATGGCATCGACCACTAAGGCATTGAGGTAGCTGGGGTGGGATCGAATAATCAAGTTCGAGCCGCGGATTTGTTTGGTGTCTTGTAGGGTGGGGAGCTGACATTGGATGGTCGCGCACAGTTGAGCGTAGTAGGGGCGAAGCTGTTCTGTTCGAGCCAACCGGTCAAATTGAAAGTAGGCGTATTGCCCGGCCAATAACGTTGTCGCCAATAACACGGATAAAAGGTGGGTGGCGGTTCTTTTGAAATGTCGGTCTCGGCCTTTTTCGAGTGACATTTCCAAAGGGTCTATGCTGAGATTGGAAATCAGGATTTGAGGGTCGATAAAACCTTCGTTGAGTTGTTCCTGCTCGAACTCGTGTTCGTACTCAACATCATTCTCAAGACTTCCTAAGCCCAGCGGGTCGTCTGACATGGGGTCTTCGGTGAGAGGCTCTTCTGATAGCGAGTTACCGCTGAAAGAAAACTCGGTTTCGTTGAATGAGATTGGGTCGGATTTAGAGCTGAACCCTAGTTCGTCTAAGGCGCCTGTAATATTGGCTTCTGAGGACGTTGTTTCAGGGTCTGGCTCTTGTTCCAGCTCTTTGAGCATCTCTTCGGCCCAATGATCCGTGCTGGCTTCGTCTCCAGCCAATAATGCTGCGTCTTCCTTGGAACCGAAAAAGTTAATGGGGGTGTCTTCGTCAAAATCTTGCAGCGCGTCGAAACCGTCGCTGAAGTCTTCTGAACCCAGGTTGCTAGGCCCGGAGTTAGGGGCGGGCGCCGTTGTCAGCTCGGTTTGTATGGCGTTGGACGCAGGTTGTGATGATACGTTGGCTGAACGAGACGTATTAGCTTGCTGGGGTTCGCCTTGTCCAAGGATAGGGCTGCCTTGTTCTAAGTCCGGGTCGTCAGGTTCGGGTTCTGGGTCTCCAATCAGTTTGAGTGCCCAGGCTTCGTCTTCTTCGGCAGAAATGTTTTTGATTTTTCCCTCAGAGGATTGCTTGTCTGAGGTGAGTACCGGTGGAACAATTTCTTCGTCAATGTGTTCGATGGCATTAAAAATATGCAGGCACGAGCCGCAGCGGACTTTGCCGCTGGCGATGGATAGCTGTTGTTCAGTGACGTTAAAGCTGGCGTTACAATCGGGACAAATCGTATTCATTAGTGAGTTAGACGTTAGTTTAATGTTGCCTTGGGGGTTATGGCCCTAGGCCGAGTCGTGTTAATAAAATCGCGCCCTAAAGTGGACTAGGAACCTGATCAACAAATCACAGTTCGCGGTATTTCTGTAATGATAAAAATAGCGATCACAAGCGGTCAATGCCTCGATTCGCTAGATACTACCTGGTTCCGGCGAATGAATTGTTTTGCTCGAATTTCAACCTAACCTGCTCAGCATATTGCAGATCGAGCCGAAAGCCTGTGTCGTAATGCTAATTGTTAGTGTTTTATTACTTGCCTGTTGCCTGCAAGGTTTTATCCGTTATCGCTGGCTCTTGTCAACTGCCCTGGGAGGCTGCCAGCGAGACTTTAAAGAGTATATGGTTGAATGACGTAGTCGGGCGATTTTTTTACTTCTTTTTAATCGCGTTAATGCTACGGCCTGTTTTATGACTGAGTTCTTCGCGCGTGAATTAGGCGCCATTCTCCCTCTGCTTTGACTTCAAAATCGTCGAAGTAAGCACGGTAGGCTTCAATCACTAAGTCAGCCTGCTGCTCAAGGATGCCTGACAAAATAATATCGCCACCCGCTTTGGTCATGCTTGCGAGCATTGGTGCTAGGGAAATTAAGGGGTTGGCGAGGATGTTCGCGACCATCACATCGGCCTGAAAGTGCTCTTTATCGTGTAATGCCTGCACCTGTTCGGGGCTAAAAACCTGTATTTTGCCTTCGACATGGTTGAGTGTGGCATTTTCGCGACTGGAAATAAGGGCCTGAGGGTCGTTATCGACCGCATAGACTTGTGCGCAGCCTAATAGTTGCGCGGCAATACCAAGAATGCCTGATCCGCAGCCGAAATCGACTACGGTTTTTTGCGCCAGCGAGGCTTGGTCTAGCCACTTTAAGCACAGGGCCGTGGTCGGGTGCGTGCCCGTGCCAAACGCCAAACCAGGGTTCAGCATTAAATTGACAGCGTCTGGTTCAGGCGGGGTTTGCCATTCGGGGCAAACCCAAAGCCGCTGGCCCATTTGGATGGGCTGGTAATGTTTCATCCATTCGGTTTGCCAGTTTTTATCTTCGAGTATTTCAAAACGGATGGGTGTTTGTTGGCCAAATTTTTGTCTGAGCGCGTTTTGAATCAGCTGGGTATCGCACTGTTGGTCAAATAAGCCAATGACTCGCGTATCCTGCCAAAGCGGCGTAGTCCCTAACGGCGGTTCGAACAGCGGCGTGTCAGCATTGTCTTCTAGCGTGATAGCGAGCGAGCCTAAGTCTTCTAAAAGGTTTTCGGTGGCCTCTATTTCTGACGCTTGAGTTTCAATTATAAACTGTATCCAGGACATAAAGCGGTGCTCTTTGGGGCGTTGGGACTTGAGATGAGGGCGCTGTATCAGAGCCCTGTATTGGCAGTGCTGTATTGGCGTTACTGTATCAGGGGGAGCTATGACTCAGGAGTGGCGGCCAGGTGTTTGATCGCCGCTTGTAAGGCAAACTCGTAACCTTGGGCTCCGAAACCAGTAATGACCCCGAGGGCAATGTCAGAGAAATACGAGTGATGTCGAAAGTGCTCGCGAGCATGGGTGTTGGATAAGTGCACTTCGTAAAACGGAATGCTAACCCCGAGAATGGCATCGCGAATGGCAACGCTGGTATGAGTAAAGGCGGCCGGATTAATAATAATCATGCTGACGCCGGACTGGCCCGCAGCGTGAATTTTATCGATTAATACATGCTCGGCATTGCTTTGCAGTGTGTCGAGCTGGTGGCCTGCTTGCGTGGCTTGTTCAACCAAGCGTTGATTAATAGTCTCTAAGGTATCTTTGCCGTAATGCCCCGGTTCTCGCGTACCGAGAAGATTTAGATTGGGTCCGTTGAGCACCAATATCGTCGCCATTGCCAAATCCTTATCAATTAAAGTGTCCGCACTATACCTTATTTGCGCCCTGGCTTTAAGCGAGGGCGTTTAATCTCGGGTGCGTGTTAGGTCCGCGCGAAAGGTCAGTGCATGTGGGCGCGAGTTTAGTGGCTGGCGGTGGTGAATACTTTGGATTGTAAATGCGTTAAAAATTGCTCGACGTGCATTTCTCCTTGAATCCTTGCGTCGATGAGTTCATCACCGTTGGGGCCAAAGAATAAAATCGCAGGCAGGCCAAATAAATTAAAGTGCTGAAGCAACTGCTGCCCCTCCGGGGTTAGGTCTGTGAGGTCAGCTTGCAGCAAGCGCGTGGCCTTTAGTTTGTCTTGGACTTTTGGGTTGGCAAACACTTGTCGTTCGAACACTTTGCAGGAAATACACCAGTCCGCGTAATAATCCAGCATGACGTATTCGCCGTTGGCTTTGGCCAAGGCCAATTGCTGGTCCAGTTCTTGTAAATTGCTTACGTTGATATACGCGTGCGTGTTGGCGGGTGCATTACTGCCACCTGAAGTCGGGGATTGTATTGCGAAGTTAAGCGGTTTTAGCGGATCTTCTTGGCCACTGGCAGCGCCAATAATAAGGATGACGCCGTAGACTAGTGCGAGTATGCAAAGCCCTTGTTTGGTGCGACCCCAGCCCGGCTCCGTCGCGCTGAACGCGCCTAAGTAGATGCCGCCGATTAATAATAATGCGCCCCATAGGAATAATGTCAGTGAGCCCGGAAGGATGCGCTCTAATAGCCACAGGGCCACGCCAATGAGCAATAAACCGAAAAAGGCTTTGACCTGCTCCATCCAGGCGCCGGCTTTGGGCAGCAACTTGCCACCGCCTGTCCCGATTAATATTAAGGGTGTGCCCATGCCCAGGGCCAAGGTGAATAAGCTGATCCCGCCAAACAGCCCGTCACCGGTGGTGCTGATGTAGGTGAGCACGCCAATTAAAGGCGCTGAAACACAAGGTGAGACTACTAAGGCGGATAGAATGCCCATCAGTGCAACACTGATGTATTTGCCGCCTTGTTGCTTTTGATTGAGTGCGTCGAGTCGGTTTTGAAGGCGAGAGGGGAGGCGAAGTTCGTAAAACCCGAACATTGAAAATGCCAAAAGAACAAAGAAAATGGCAAAAGTAATTAATATGCCTGGGGATTGCAGGTAGATCTGAAGGTTGGCTTTTTGGCCAAAGTAGCCGACYAAGACCCCTGCCAACGCGTAGGTCAGCGCCATGCTGAGTACGTACACCAAGGATAAGGTAAAGGCTTTTCGCGTCGACAGGTCTTTTTGTTGGCCGGCGATAATGCTGGTTAAAATTGGCACCATCGGCAGTACGCAGGGAGTAAAGGCTAACCCTAGGCCGAGCAAATAGAGCGTTAATAAGACCCATAATAAACTTGAGTTGTTAAGGAGTGAGGTGACGTTTTGATCGACAGTTAGCGATTGCGTGGTTGATGCAGCTTGCTGGAGCGAGGGGGCAGCAGTCATCGCCGGATTGCTTAATACCGCGAGGTCCTTAGCGCTAAGTTCGATACGACGTTTTTGAGGCGGGTAGCAAAGTCCTGCATCCGCGCAGCCTTGATAGCCGGCAACGAGGGTTAATGGGCCCGTGGCTGACTGTGGTGAAGGCGTCTTAGGCGTATCGCCGGTCGCCGTGAGCGTTAACGTCACTGAGGCTTCATGGTAATAGACTTTCACCAGGCCGAATACGGGGTCAACTTTCTCTTTGCCTGGCGTGGCGTAAGTGGGTTCGGAGAGCGTAAAACCGGACTGGCTGGGTTCGAGCGAGAATCCAAAGCGTTCTTTATAGAGGTAGTATCCGTCGGCATTTTTCCACGTAAGGGTCAGTTGACCGTTACTAAGCTGAGAACTGAACTCAAAGGCTTCATCCACGTCCAGAAATTCTGGCTCTTCGAAGTCATTTGCGCCGAACAATGAGCTTTGAGACGAGGAGGCTTGTTGATCAGGGTGGCCCTCAAATAGCGAATGTTCAGCTAAAGCCGCCACTGATAAGAGGCTCAGGGCTAGGACTAATAAGGRCCGAAGGAAAGGTCTGAGTTGCTGCATAACTCTTTGTTCTCAATCAAATACTGGGGGGAACCAACCATAGCATTAATTCACAAGTGAAAACTTCAATACTCGAATTAATAGAATCATTGGCTTTGCTTTCAGTTGGTTATTATATGAGATCGCTGCTCGGTTCAGAAGTTCACGATGAAATTGAATTTTAATGACCCGGCGACGTTATTTTCTCTACCTACTATTTTAGATTGGGCGAGGTGTAATTGTTGGGCTAAATTGGCATTCTTAAGCGATTTTTGACCGTTTATACGGTTTTTATTGTGGCGATTTAGAGGTGGTTCAGAGATGGGGGTATGCTAAGATGCTGAAAATTATGTCCCGGCCCGAGCTAGGCTTGCATCGCTGAGCAGTGGCCCCTGATGATGTTAAATACCTACAATAGACTGTGTGACTAATATGGCTGACTTAAACGAGATGGTGAAGGATAAATTAGCAGGGGTAAAAGGCGGTAGTCCGTCCGCGGGTGGCACCAAAGGCCTTTCGTCCCTGTTTGGGGCGCTTGGTGGAAGTGTGGTTGCTGTTATGGCCGCTGTTGCGATTTGGGCCAGTATTGAGCCTGCTATTGGGCCGGTGCCTACGGAGCATAAAGTGGTGGGCTATGCCACAACTCAAACAGTGATCAATGTCGCGAGTACGCTGCTCAATAAGCCAGAAGGGTTTACCAGTAACGATATGCTTCCGCCCTTTATATTTTTGGACAATATGCCGTCGTTTGAGTTTGGGGCGCTGGTCCAATTGCGGGATTTAACCCGGGCCATGCGTAAGGATATTGCGCGTTCACAGTCACAGTCTACAGAAGATAAGGATCTGTCTAAAGCGGAGCCCTTTTTTAACCTGAGCCATACCGATTTTCTGCTGCCTTCTTCTGAAGGTGAATATAGGCATGGCATTGTGGCTTTGGAGCGATTCAAAAAGCGTTTGTTGGATTCTGACACCCGTAATGTGCAGTTCTATGCACGGGCTGATAATTTAAGAAACTGGTTGCAAGATGTTGAAACTCGATTGGGCAGTTTATCGCAACGCTTGAGTGCCAGTGTCGTGCACTCGCGTGTTAATACTGATTTGGCTGGGGATGCGGCAGCGCAGCAATCCACGCCTAACTTTGAGGAAGTGTCCGTTCAGACCGTTTGGCATCTTCGAGACGATGTATTCTATGAAGCGCGCGGCGCGACTTGGGCATTAATTCAGTTCTTACGTGCCATTGAAGTTGATTTCCGAGATGTACTGGAAAAGAAAAATGCCTTGGCCAGTGTTCAGCAAATCATTCGTGAGTTGGAGTCATGCCAAGACACGGTTTGGAGCCCGATTATCTTAAACGGTGACGGCTTTGGTTTGATGGCCAACCACTCTTTGATCATGGCGAATTACATCTCCAGAGCCAATGCGGCGATGATTGATTTACGTCAGTTGTTATTGCAAGGCTAGTGCCTTTTAAAACAAAGGCTCAGTGTCTTTGTTAAATGAAAAAGCAGGGATAGTACGAAAAGCACTCCGTTAAACGAGTGCTTTTTTTTGCCTTCAATAAATTGCCGGAAGGGGGTTCCGTGTCCCGCTATGGTTTCTGAGGTAACATGACGGCTTTTAAATATCGAAGGAATTGTAATGGATAGCGTAGCTCATCTCGCATTTGATACTCGCGTATTGATTGATCAGGCCAGTCAAGCCGGCGTAAAAGAAGAGAATGAGGACTCCATCGGTATTCGAGTGCCTGAGGGGGAATTACTGACCGCGAAGGGCGTTGTGGCTGTAATTGCCGATGGCGTTAGCGCCTCCGAGGCAGGCAAAGAAGCCAGTGAATGCTGCGTTAATAACTTTCTTTCAGATTATTACAGTACGCCTGACTCCTGGACCGTAAAAACCTCAGGTCAGAAGGTTTTGACCGCGTTAAATCGTTGGCTCTTTGGCCAAAGTCAGCGCTTTCTAGAAAATCGTCGCGGTTACATCAGTACCATGAGTACCTTGATCGTTAAGTCCCGTACCGGGCACATCTTTCATGCGGGAGATAGCCGGATTTATCGGTATCGGGGTGATGTGCTGGAATTGCTGACCCACGATCATGCTATTCAAGTGAACCCAGCAACGCGTTACCTGTCCAGAGCCATGGGCCTGGAGATTAATTTAGACATCGATTACCGTTCATTTGATGTCAGGGAAGGGGACGTGTTTGTTCTCTCTACCGATGGTATTCATGACTTTCTCACCACCAATGATATAAAGCAAAGTGCCGCTGACTTTTTTACCGGGGCCAGTGATGTCGCAGATGACTTGATTCAGCAAGCGTTGAAGGTAGGCAGTACGGACAACTTGAGTTGCCAGTTTTTGAAGTTTGAATCCTTAGCATCCGAAAACCAAGAGGATGCTTACAGTAAATTAGCGGAGCTGCCATTTCCGCCAGACTTGTCTCACGGCATGGTGATCGATGGTTATAAAGTATTAGATACCATACATGCCAGTGCGCGCAGTCAATTGTATGTGGTGAAAGACAGTAAAGACCCGGATGCGCCCAATTTGGTAATGAAAACACCGTCGGTTAATTTTGACGATGACTTGGCTTATATCGAACGGTTTGTAATGGAGCCTTGGGTGGGCAAGCGAGTAGTCAGTGACCACGTGGTGAAAATTGTAGAGCCCGAACGGCCCCGACATTTTCTCTATTATTTGTGTGAACATGTGGATGGACAGACCTTAGGGGGCTGGATTAAAGATAACCCCCAGCCGGATGTGCGTATCGTCGTGGAGATATTAGAGCAGATCATTAAGGGCGTGCGTGCGTTTCACCGCAAAGAGACGTTGCATCAAGATTTAAAGCCCGACAACATTGTTATTACTCAGGAAGGCGTGGTCAAAATTATCGACTTTGGCTCCTGTTATGTGGCGGGTATTAATGAAATCGAATCGCCGATTGAGCGCGATGTGGTTTTAGGCACAGCGGATTATTCGGCGCCGGAGTATCGCATTGGCAAAAAGGCTAATACTCAGTCAGATCAGTTCTCCTTGGCAATTATTGCCTATGAAATGTTAACTGGTACGCATCCTTTTGGTGAGAAATACCAAACCTGTCAACAATATCGTGATTTTTCTAATTTAAACTACATTCCCTCGTTTGGCCTAAACCCGTTGGTGCCGATTTGGGTGGATGGCGCGCTTAAAAAGGCGTTAAGTGTGAGCCAGGAATTACGTTATGGCGACGTATCTGAGTTTTTATTCGATTTAAGTCATCCGAATAAAGACTTTTTGAAAGGCATTCCTATGCCTTTATTAGAGCGAAATCCAATTCGCTTTTGGCAGGGTGTGTCTGCTGTATTTGCTGCGGCTTTATTGGCGAGTTGGTTGTATTTTCTTAATGGAACATAGGGAGCGTATTGTTTGATTTCGGGATCTAAATTTTCAAATGTTGAAATTGGGGGTGAATCGAAGATCACCGAAATAGAGCTGCAAAAAGGTCAGGCTATTGCCAACCACAGTCATGATTGTTGGGTTGAACATTGTTACTGTCTTTCGGGGGAATTGATGGTGTACCTCGAAGGTGATTTCAAGGTGAAGCTAACGAATGGTGAAAAATTACAAATCAATAGCCGATCGAACCATAAGATATTGAATGTCAGCGAAGGCGTGTCGAATTTGTTAATTATTCAGGATGCTGTACGCCCTGGCTGTTGAAATAGAGGTTAATGGGGTGCGTTAGTTTTTTCACGCTTTATGGGTGGCTACGCACTATTTACTCAGGCCTTATTTACTTAGACCTTATCTGCTTAGGCCACTCGGTTTATTGTGCGCTGTTAGGACTTGAACGTAGTTTAAGAATGCGCGTTGTACAAGTTGAATTGAGTGAAGGAATGCTCATTTAAAATGTAACTTGTTTGATCATTGTTCCTCGAAAAGATCGTTAGACTTATTTACGAATTGATTGGTTTTAAATCAATGTTTCGATTATTCGTAGAATGGGTTGGATGATGTGAGGTTGGATAGCGATGGGTCAAACGGATCAGACATTAAACGCTAGCGGGGAGAGTTATGTTGACGTGCTGTCTCTAGATAACGTCAGTGAACTTCCGGATTATAATTCCAAAGATATTGTTTGTCAGTGCTTATCGATTAAACGAGTGGCGCTAACGTCATACTTGGCGCGCGAACGTGAACCCGTTTCAATCGATGATTTTGTGTACGGGTCAGGTGCCGGGTCGGTATGTTCATCATGTAACCCTTTATTGCGAGAGATGTTAGGTGAGGAAGTCTGGGTTGATGCAACGATTGGTCGTGTGGAAAGCCTATCGGCGGATGTTAAATCGTTTCAGTTTTGGCCTGTATCTGGTGTGTTTTATCCCGCGAAAGCGGGGCAGCATATATTGCTGCAAGTGTATGTGAATGGTTGTTGGGAGATGCGCCGTTATTCACTAACAACGCCTGAAGGGGAGACTCGATTTCGAGAGGTGTGCGTAAAAAAACAAGCCAACGGTGTCGTGTCTAATTGGCTGCATGCAATGCAATGCTCAGAAAAACGAATACGAATATCCCAGCCTTTTGGCGACGTAACCCCCGATATAGTCAGTAGTTCGACGCTCATTTGTTTGGTGGCGGGTGTTGGCGTTACGCCCGCAATCTCAATCGCTCGTTCGGTGGGTAATCGATTGGGTGGTTCGAGAAAGTTGATTCTCGATTACAGCGTGAGCAGGCAAAGTGACTTTATTTTCTTTGAAGCGTTAACGTCGATAGCGAATAAGCAACCGCTTTTTGACGCGTATTTACGTGTTACCAATGACTCGAATTATCTAGATAAGACCGGTATTTTTGAGTTGGTTAGTCAGCACCCTTGCGCGGAGTTTTATATTTGCGGACCAGAAAGCTATGCCCAGGCTATGGATGGCTACCTTGCCGAGGCGGGCGTTGATTCGGACCGAGTGATGCGAGAATGTTTTTCGACTCCGGGGCAACGGCTTGTTGACTCGAAAGCATTGGACTTTATTGTGGGCAGTGCTTTGTTGGTGTTGTTTGTTACGCAAGATCTATTGAACCTTAAATTGTTTTGGCTGGAGTCCTGGCAGCTTAATGACACGTATAGAGTCTATAGTGGGTTGTTGGTTTTGTTGTATGTGTTGTCGCAGTTTATCTTGCCGTATAACAAATCGTGCAAGGTGCCGCACGTTACCGCGAAGTTTTATAAACGTCATAAGTTTCGAGGTGCATTGGCACCGTTGGTGTTTTTTATTCATTCGACGCATATGGGGGTGGCCTATCTGTCCTTGCTAAGCCTGGTGTATTTCTCTAATTTTGCTGTAGGTCTGTTTAATCACGAGCGAATCAAAAGTACGGCGACGCGTATGGCGTACTTCAAGGTTTGGCTGCCGACGCATGTCCTATTGTCAGTATTGTTGCTGGGGTTGATGGTTTTTCATGTGTATATCGTAGCGTCGTATTGATCATGAGAGCACTTGTGAGAAGAGGCGGTTTGATAGGGGGCGTGATAATGGTGTTAATGCTGGCATTATTGAACGTCGATGCAATTTATCAACAAGCGATGCCGGGTCCAATGAATTCCGGGCATGAAAACTTGGATTGTAAGGCGTGTCACCAAAAAGCGGCGGGAAGTCTAAGGCAGCAAATACAAGCTAACGTGCGTTATCTAATGGGAGGCAGAGAACGTTCGGTTGCGTTTAACTTTATCTCACCGGGAAATGATGACTGTTTGAGCTGCCATGAACGCGATAATGATCATCATCCGGTGTACCGCTTTAATGAGCCGCGTTTCTCCGAGGTGCGCCAGGCTATCGCGCCGCAACTYTGTGCGGGTTGTCATTTGGAGCATTCGGGTGTGCGAATCACCTCGGCGCCGGATAATTGTAAAAATTGCCACAGTGGGATTCAAGTAAGGAATGACCCGTTAGATATTACACATGAAGATTTAATTGCCTTGGAAAATTGGCACAGTTGTCTGCGTTGCCATGATTATCACGGCAACCATATTATGGTAGTGCCCGCCTCTATCAAGGCCATGAAGCCGATTGCGAGTATTGAAGAATATTTTTCCGGTGGAGCAGATCCGTATTCGGACGTAAGGTATCACCAAGCTAGGACAACGCGTGATCGAAATACGCAGGAAGGCAAGGCGCGCAGCGCACTAGCGTATGACGAGGAGGGTGCGGTTGTTGAAGGGAGCCCTTAAAAGGGGGGCTGTTAAAATGGATGTCGTTAAAAGGGAATAGTGAAACCGATGGTGGTTAATAAAATTGATGTGGTGGTGTTTTGTTCGATGGGATTGCTTGCCGTGTACTTGTTTGTGCAAGCTCCTGCGCCAATCGCTATCGCGAATGACCTTGCCGGTGAGAAAATTCATGTCAATACTTTGCTGACATTGGTGGCTCAGGAAAATAACAAGGCCCGCAAGTTGTGGACCAAACAGATCGTTGTGGCAGGAAAGAAAAGCGGCTTAAAATTCGGTGAGCAATGGCGAGATGAGGGCGTTGATGAAGGGCCTTTGCCGGCATTGTTTTTGCGTGAAACCGCGTCCTTGCTTGAGAAAAGTCCGGTGCCGTTAAGTTTGTTTTTAGGGTCTGATTTTCCCATTAGTTCGGCGAATAAGTTCGACGGCCAGCAAGCGGTTTCCTTTGCGGCAATTCGTGAGTCTGGAGAGAGTCAGTTTTTCTATGATGGCGATGTGAAACGATACACGGCCATGTTCCCAGATCGAGTCGTCGTTGAGGCGTGTGCTAATTGCCACAACAAGCATAAGAACTCGCCAAAAATTGATTGGGCAATGAACGACATTATGGGCGCGACAACCTGGGCTTACCCTAAAGAATACGTGTCTAGGGATGAATTGGTGAAGGTTATTTCTGAGTTGCGGGGCGCATTTGAGACGGCATATAAAACTTATTTAGAAAAAACTAACACCTTTTCGGTTAAACCTGAAATAGGTGCGCGTTGGCCTGAGCAGGGCTATCACTTGCCTTCCTCAGCGGTTTTTATAGCGCGCTTAAGAATGCTCGCGGATGGTGATACGTTGGCTTTTTTATTGGCTGACAGTGATGGCTAAATCAGTGTGGCCCTCGGGGTGCGTAATTGATAGAGCGTCTATTTAAATATCGAAATGGTGAGACGGCGGAAGACAGTTAAGCTCTGTCACTTGCTCGTTGAGCGTCCAGTAGTCGTAGATATATCCGATGCCAAATAGCCCGCCGGTGAAGAGGTAGAGGAGTCCGGTAAGCCATTTTTCCATGTAAAAGCGATGAATGCCCAGAAGGCCTAAAAACGTCAGYAATACCCARGTAATGTTGTAATTTTTATGGCCCGGGATGTATTTATAATCTGCGTCTCGATCCATYTCAGGAATTAAAAAAAGGTCAATGATCCAGCCTATGCCGAGTAAGCCAAAGGTAAAGAAATACACCGTGCCTGAGATTGGGCGGCCGTAGTAAAAACGATGAGCACCGGTAAAGCCCAGCAACCAAAGCAGGTATCCGACAACGAGGTTGTGCGAGTCTGCATTGATTTCCATATGGCTACCTTTCCTGACGTTGATTAAAGAGGTCTGTGGGTGCTCTTTGCTAACAAGTATTTATTGAATCTAGAAAGGCTCGCGAGTGCCAGCTACTGATGCTGGCAGTTGTATTTCCACGCGTCGGTTTTCGGCTCGGCCAGATTCTGAACTGTTGTCGGCGACTGGGCGATCTTCGCCGAAGCCTAGTACTTTGATTCTGAGTCTATCCAATGAGTATTGGTAGACCAATATATCTCGGATACGAATTGCACGATTAATGGATAAGGATTTGTTGTAGGCGCGAGAGCCTTGTGCATCGCTGTGGCCCGCGAAAATTATTTGTTGGTGCGGGTTCTGCTTTAAGTACTTGGCAAGAGTTTCTATTGCCTCTTTACTCTGTCGCAATACTTCAGTGGAATCAACGGAAAATCTTATGTCGATACTGGGGATYGYCATACTCTGTTCTTCGACGCTGCCTGCTTGGTTTTGGATGCCGGGGGCGGTGCAGGACGGGGGAATACAGTCCTCRCTCAGTTGGACCGTGAATCCTGAGGCGTCGGTGCTGGCGCTTGGGGTGGCTAGTAACACTGAATCAGTAGCGCTTTTCTCTGAAGCAATAAACCCTTCAGGAGGAAGGCTTTGGGCAAGGGGATGTACCTCGACGGAGACTTCAGTGGGTAGGGCGGATAGTTCAGGCGCCGGGGGTGGGGTGACTGATTTCGACTTCAGTTCAGGGCCAAAGAAATGACTGAAGCTAATCATAAAGGTGTTGTCGATTAAATCGTTTTCAGTGCTGTAGAAGCTATTGTAGGCGATTCGAATTGGCCAAGCCCAACCCGTGGGTGCCACATACAGTCCCGCTGAAACGTTAACCACAGTTTGGCTGTCAGTGTTTTGTTCCGATTTAAAGATTGTTTGGCCCAAGCCAGAGCCAAAGTAAGGTTGAATTAATCGGTACGGGCGCAGGTGGTAAAGGCCGGCCACGTGAACACGGGTGGTTTGGATGTCGAGGTTGGGCGCGTCGACTGTGTCTGAGGTGGTATAGAGGGAGTTGATGCCCCAGCGTTGATTTAACCGGTAGCCAAAATGAATACCCAAAATGTCGTCATTGCGAAATTCCCGTGCGCTGCTGTAATTCTGCCAGCCGGCGCCCATGCCAATGACATACTTGTTTTCCGACCAGCTGGGACTGGATAGTAGTAATAGGGTCGAAAGCAAAGCAGTGGCTACAGTTTTCATACGTGTTTGGAAACTCCGGGTGCAAACGCCGAGCGAGACAAAACACACTAAACGTGTTGCTTGAATGCGCTCTTTGTTTCTAGGGGAAAGCATGACTGAGTTTTGAACTCAGTCAGAGGGGCTTTGCCGGTAAATTAGGGTTTCTCCCCAGTGACGATGCCGTATCGCCAGACATCTTCGAGTAGGAGAGGGTATTGGTATTCCGCGGCGCGGAAGTTGCCGGCCTGAATATCGTTGCGGATTTTAACGAATTCTAAGAATTTTGCACCTAATTTAGCCAGTTCAGCCGCTTTATACATGCGCTTCGCTGAAGGCATAATATTTAACGACGCGTTGGTGAAATTTATGTCCTTAAATCCCACTTTTTGCATCGAATCAGTAAATTGCTTTTGGCCCCAAAGGTTAGGTACCGCCCAGCCGTCCAGCCAAGATTGGGTCATGGCTTCAAAGGCGGGTTTGGGTTGGTAGTCGTTGATGAAGCCGTCGGCTACCGCGACTCGGCCGCCCGGTTTAAGAATGCGATAGGCTTCTTGAAGAAAGGCTTCTTTGTCTTGGGCGTAGCAAACGCTTTCCATGCCCCATACTACGTCAAAGGTGTTGTCTTCAAAGCGTGTGTCTAGATAGCTCATCTCTTCAAATAGGATGCGGTCCTTAAGGCCGTGCTTGGTGGCAAGTTTTCGGGCTTTGGTTAGCTGATAGGCTGTAATGTTGATGCCGGTCATTTGGGCACCGATATTGCGCGCTAGCCAAATGCAGCTGCCGCCAATACCGCAGCCAGCGTCTAGGACGAGGTCGTTGGTTCGAATGTTGGCTTGAGAGGCAAGGACACGATTGGTGTTCTGGACGGCGTCCTTGTGACTAATATGGTTGGCGTCGTAATAACCGTAGTGCAAAGAAAAACTTCGATCCGTACCCCATACGATTCGGTAATCCGTGTCGCAGGTTTCGTAATATTGAATGATTTCTTGTTCGCTAACCATGATGGCTTACCCTTGCTCGTTATTATAATAAGATCGCAAATCTATGCGATTACTTTTGCGGCATCATAGCATGAAATTTTGTGCGGGGAAGCTGTCGAATGGCGGCCATATAGCGTCTCTGGGGCGCTAGAGAGGGGGGGTGTAAGTTACTGTTTAATTTGCTTTAGTTTGCTTGGGTTGGTGTTTATAGGGGACTAAATTACAGCAATAAAAAAGCCGTCTTGGAGGACGGCTTTTTTAAGAGGCTTGGGTGAATCGCTTGGCAGTGAATTACACTTTGAAACTCTTCTTAAGCTTTTTGGCGACCATTACTTTTTTCAGTTTTGCATATTGAGGCAGACCGTCTTTGTATGGAGGGTAATCTTCGCCCATGATTAGCGGTGTTAAGTAATCTCTTGCGGCATCGGTGATTTCAAAGCCGTCCTTGCTGATGTAGTTGCGCGGTAGTTTTTCTTCCACGTTGGCAACGTCGGACAGTTTCGCTTCGCCAATGCTCCAGCGATAGGTTTTGCCTGGCTTACGGACGATGATCGGCATGACCGCATTTTTTCCGGCGACCGCGAATTCAACCGCGGCTTTGCCCATCGCGTAGGCTTGCTCGACGTCGGTGGCTGAGGCGATGTGTCGTGCTGCGCGCTGTAGGTAATCGGCCACTGCCCAATGGTATTTGTAACCGGTTTCCTTTTTAATCATCTCTGCGATAGTGGGGGCAACACCGCCGAGTTGAATGTGGCCGAAGGCGTCTTTCTCGCCAGCTTCGCTGAGGAAACGGCCGTCTTTATAACGCGCGCCTTCAGAGACGACAATAACGCAGTAGCCGTGCTTTTTAACGGTTTGTTTCACTTTGGTGAGAAACTTCTTTTCGTTAAAGGCTATTTCTGGGAAGAGAATGATATGCGGTGGGGCACTTTCTTCGTCTTTGGCTAATCCCGCTGCGGCTGCAATCCAGCCGGCATGACGGCCCATGACTTCAAGCACAAAGATTTTGGTGGAGCTGTCGCACATGGACGCAACATCCAACCCTGCTTCTCGAGTAGATACGGCGACGTATTTTGCAACGCTGCCAAAGCCCGGGCTGCAATCGGTAATAGGCAAGTCGTTGTCTACAGTTTTAGGGATACCAATGCAGGTTAAGGGGTAGCCTAAAGATTGACTTAGTTGGGAAATTTTATTCGCCGTATCTTGTGAGTCGCCGCCGCCATTATAGAAAAAGTAGCCGATGTTATGGGCTTTAAATACTTCAATAAGGCGTTGGTACTCGGCCTTGTTTTCTTCAAGGCTTTTTAATTTATAGCGGCAAGAACCGAATGCACCGGAAGGTGTGTGGCGCAATGCGGCGATGCTTTTTTTGGTTTCTTTGCTCGTGTCTATGAGCTCTTCTCTGAGTGCTCCAACAATGCCGTTGTGGCCTGCGTAGACTTTGCCTATCACCGATTTGTGTTGTCGAGCGGTTTCGATTAAGCCACATGCGGTGGCATTAATCACTGAGGTAACCCCTCCGGATTGGGCGTAGAATGCATTTTTTTTGGCCATTGACCGGCATCTCCAAGTGTTCAGGCAAAGTGAGCGTGTTTAGATACGGTATAGGTGGGACATTTATCCGAATAAAAGCGCGATTGGGTGTTCATTGGACAGTTTGGCTGTCGGGGCCGATGTTACTGGAAATTGTTGATAAAGACTATTTTTTCGTAGTGAGTCATCGCTGAGTTTCGAGAGTATAATTGTAGTGGGTTAAACCTAAGATTGGCCAATATTCTATGTGCTCAGGTTTCGGGTGAGCGGGTCGATGCGAACGTCAAATGATGCTCTTAGGAGCGGACGGTGTTTATTGTTTAGGGTTGATGATTATTTTTATGGCCGGGGTATGTGCATACGTGAACGAAATTATTAGTTTATTCTGGAATATTTGCCGATTTAAAAAAGGGCCTGAGTCAGTGCCTACACAGCCGTTCTTTGTAATGGTGGTGTTCTTGGGCTATTTTTTGGCGACCTTCGCGGCGGTTGGGGCAAGTGCTGATCTTAAGGTGTCTTTTTTCGCGGCGTTTCTTATGGTGCTGATGATCGCTGGGGTGACCTTTGGTTTAGTTTGGGTGTTATTAACGTTTAAAGGCGTTTCGAATCGGTTCTTGCCGACGATATTGGCATTAGTGGGCACCGATGTGGTGTTGACGGTGTTGGGCTTGCCGTTGATTATTGCCTTAAATTATTGGTCACCTGAAGGCCTGACGGATGTGTTGGGTGGCTTACTGATTCTGTTGATGGGCTGGAGTATTGTTGTGGGCGGATTTATTTTGCATCGCGCCCTCAATATGAGTTTGATGCAGGGTTCATTTATCTCGTTTTGTATTATGATTTCGAGTAATTATTTGGCTTCGTTTTTGATGTCGTCTGGGTGAAATATTAACTATGCATTTATTTGTAATGGGCATTTGTGGGACGTTTATGGGCAGCTTGGCAATTTTAGCCAAGGAGCTTGGGCATAAGGTGACGGGGTGTGACGCGAATGTGTATCCGCCGATGAGCACTTTGTTGGAATCAAAGGGGATTGAAATCTTGCAAGGCTTTGACCCTGAGATGCTCGACTGCGGCGCGGACCAGTATATTGTTGGGAATGCCATGAGTCGGGGTAATCCGATGGTGGAAGCGCTTTTGAATCGTGGTCTACCTTATATCTCTGGTCCGCAATGGTTATCAGAGAAGGTCTTGCAAGGGCGTTGGGTTCTGGCCGTGGCGGGCACCCATGGCAAGACTACGACTGCGACTATGTTGGCTTGGATTCTTGAAGAAGCAGGTATGGCACCAGGCTTTTTAATTGGTGGCGTACCGAACAACTTTGATTGTTCTGCGCGCCTGGGTGGGAGCGATTTTTTTGTTATCGAGGCGGATGAATATGACGCGGCATTCTTCGATAAACGCTCCAAGTTTGTGCATTATCGACCAAGAACTTTAGTGATCAATAACTTAGAGTTTGATCATGGTGATATTTTTAATAATTTAGCGGATATTCAAAAGCAGTTTCATCACCTTATTCGCACAGTACCAAGTAAGGGGTTAATTTTATCTCCGCAAAACGAAACGGCGATCAATGAAACGTTAGCCATGGGTTGTTGGACGCCTACCGAGCAAAGTGCTTGCTCACACGGTTGGCAGGCGCAAAAGCTTATTGCTGATGGGCGTGAATTTAAAGTAACCTTTAAAGGTATTGAGCAAGGCACAGTTAAATGGCAATTGATTGGCGACTTTAATATTGATAATGCCTTAATGGCCATTGCCGCAGCGCGTCATGCGGGGGTACCAAGTCATATCGCTATTGAAGCATTGGCTAAATTTATTAATACCAAACGTCGTTTTGAGCTCAAAGGGCAAGTAAATAACATCAAGGTCTATGATGATTTTGCCCACCACCCGACCGCTATTGCTAAAACGCTTGCAGGGGCTCGTGCGCAAATTGATAGCCTTAATTCAAAGAATAACAAACAAGGGCGTGTGCTTGCGGTGTTAGAGCCACGCTCAAATACCATGAAATCAG
>NVVB01000002.1 GCA_002402085.1 Gammaproteobacteria bacterium | reverse complement strand
TGGGGGAATCAACGTGATGATGGCGGCGATAATCGCGCGCGCAATCGATATGATAAATCATCCGATGACTCAAGCTCCGACGAGGGCGATTCTGACCCTTGGGGTAAGTGGAAGAGTTAAATTTGACTCGAATCGAATGATTTTAAGTTAGACGGATTTTAAGAGCCTCGACTAGATATGCCTATTTTTTGTAGGGTAAAGTTGGATGTATATACAAGGGGCTCCTCATCTAAGTAAGAAATGCTCTCTTTAATTTGGGTGCAGTGATTATCGTTATGGTGCTTGTTGGCCATAGGCGTGAATTTAGGTTTCTTCATCTGATGAAGCCAAAATTTACTTGTCGGTAACTCTGGTGTGGCTTTTTCGATAAAGTACGTTTTTATGATGGGGTGGCTGAGTAATAGTGTTGTTCGGTCTACTTCGTTGTGACATAGTGCTTGTTTTTAATGTGGTAGAGTTACAGCTGTTAATCAGTGGTGCTGCTTTACACTAATGGATGTTGTGGAGTCTTCAGATTTAAATGCCCCAAAGTTGACGTAATAATCATAAGTTTCTACGCGATTTTTGTTGAGTTGGAGTACAGGCGATAGGTCCAGTAGTGCGCGTTTTATTTCCTTACTTAATTGGTGGAGAATATTGTCGTGACTAAAAGTAAACTATTTATTGTTGTTTGTGCAGTTTTGTTCTTCTTTGTCACTCCAGTAATGAGTGAGGACGTTAAGAGTTTTGAGCCGGATCGTGAGCAAGCTCTAAATTCCGTCGCGGAATTTACGCTACCAAAATTATCGAGTGAGCAGATTAATCATATTATTCTCACTGCGATGTATGGCGCAGTGATATTGTTTTTAATTACGGTTTTTTTCTCATACCTCGCTATTTCGAAGACATCGGAGTCGGAAAGCCCCTTGTTTTTGTCAACCGCATTGCCGAACGCAATTGAAGGAATTACCATCGTTTATGTTGTGGTTTCGGTGTTGGTTTTAGCTATATCAGGTGTTACTTCAGCCGAAGGAAGTTTAAGTATCTTATCTGCAATTGCAGGTTATGTGTTAGGTAAAAGTCAGGGCGCCAAGAAATTAAGTAGTTAGTTTTAAAAATTGGCATACTTTATGAGTAACCCCCTCGAAATATTGAAAGACAATTGGCTGCAAGCTAAATCGTTAAAGGATGCTAGCGCAAACTTTTGTTCCTTGGCGACTGTGTCTTCGGCCGGGGAGGTCTCGGTTCGGACGTTGGTATTACGAGAAGTGACTGACGACTCGGTGGTTATTTTTATAAATAATACCTCGCCGAAATGGCAGCAATTACACGATTCAAAATCGTTCGAGTTGTTGGTTTTCTGGCCGCAATTGATGCAGCAATACCGCGTTCGCGGTGAGGCCGGTGAAGTGCCTGTTGATCTGATGCGGGAACAGTGGGCGCGCAAGCCCTATGACGCGAAAATTATTGATCTTTATTACAGCGAGTGTCAGCCTCAGTCCAGTGTGGTTGTTTCTAGAGAACGCTTAGTATCGGATATTAATGCGCTCAAACAGCAATACCCACGTGATTCCGATATCGCGTTTCCTGAAATTGCTAAAGGCATTGCCATTAAGGCTAATTATGTAGAGGTCTGGCATAACTCTGCTACTGACCGACTGCACGAGCGAAATCTTTACCGTTTATCGAATGGGGAATGGCAACAACGTACGCTTGTTCCCTAGCGTGTAAGGCCTACTGGTTAAGATCTTGCAGTTAATGTTTTGTCATTAAAATATTGTAATTAATATCTATTCAGAAAGACTCTGCGTTTAACCCCTCTCCCTTCGTCTAAATTYTAATTCATTCGCTTTCTATTRCTTCAGTCTGATAGCTGGGGTTTTTGATTAGCAATGCGAGTGTCTCGTCCCATAATCGTTTGGCAATGTTTGGATCANNRSCMTNCMGSATNNRMAGWWMMTSMKRKCSANKYYGMMWRCWCANKAAGNGYWRYYTMGGNMTTMKCGNMCSCRATNYKKRSGKCATTTGGCTGAAAAACTGCCCCGAGTATTGAGGGATATTGTCATCCAGTAAGCAGTGCAGAGTAGTCTGTACACCTTGCCAAGGGCTGATCATACCGATTAAACGCAACACCGGTTGCGACAAAAACATCCCAGCACGGGTGATTTTTTGAACGAAGCCGTTGGTTCGAGATTTAGAAAAAATCTCCGTATAAACAAAACCCGGATGAAGGCTAACGCATGTCACGCCCGAGCCCTCAAGTTGCCGCGCGAGCGCTTGAGCGTGTAATAAGTTGGCTAGTTTTGACTGGGAATAGGCCGAGGCAAAATCGTATTTACGCCTATTAAAATGAAGGTCATCGAAATGAATGCTGCCTTCCTTGCCCATATGCATATCGTGGGAGGCGCTGGAGATATTAATAATGCGAGACGGTGCGGATTGTTTAAGGCGATCCATTAATAAATAGGTCAATAAAAAATGACCGTAATAATTTACCGCGAAAGTACGCTCGAAACCTTGYTCGGACGTGCCGCGATCAGTGAAGCCATAAATGCCGGCATTATTGATTAGCCCGTCCAGCGTGGGGTAACGTTTGAGAAAGTTGTCGGCAAAATGGCGSACTGATTTAAGGCTGCTTAAGTCCAATGCTAGGGTGTGCAAAAGAGAGTCATCCACCCCTTGGGCTTTGATGCGCTCAATGGCCTTTTCCGCTTGCTCTATTCTGCGGCAAGCCAGAATAACCTTGGCGCCTTGCTTCGTCAGTTGGCGAGTGGTTTCAAAGCCAATGCCAGAGTTGGCCCCAGTGACAATGTACAGCTTGCCGGATAGATCTTTTGCCAATAATGAAGGGTCGCACATCAGTACTTTATTCATAGCTCGGGCTCTTATTTTTAACGCTACTGTACTCTGTTATCCGTTCTTGTATCAATAGCGCTGAAATTCGTCATCGTTTTTTTTACGACTAGTTAGTATCTTTTAGTGACCGGATTCCAGCGGCGGTAGTATTGGTTTGCTCAGCGCGGATAGACGTTTAAAATTTATTGGGGAGGTGTCGTGAGTAACTGAGCTTGTTCTTTTGTTGGGTCGGCTTTTAGAATTTACAGTTTAATGAGGAGAGGGCGCTTTAAAGGAGGCGTTTGGTGGGTTAGCTTGTGTTAGGTGCTCCACGCCATAGGTGACGTGGAGCTGAGACATTTAACTGAATAAAGGTTAATACTCAATTATGGTCTAACTGTCTCTTAGTTGTTTAGAGATTCAACTATTGCTTGGCCTAGTTTGGACGTTACATCATTGCGCATGGTGGCGGTAAGGCCAACGAGTCCGCCAACAACGTATTTTTTCTCAAACGTACCCGATTGAATAACTTTGGGTGGATTGCCTGAAATTAGTTCAACTGTTCCATGCAAATGCATTTGTCCGAGTCCGATAAGCATAAAACGTGCGAAGGCATTCCCTTTATTGTATTTGGTAATAACCACTTTTAATGTGCATCCGGGAAGCTGCTCGTTCCAAAAGTTGCTACTTGCTAGTTTATTTTGGATGTCTTGTTTGATGAACGCTATTTCACTTGCAGGGGTAGAGGCGGGAGCTTCAACTTCRATGCTAGATATGTTCATGCCGGTATGTGTTGCTGACGGATCGTCCCAAACTACCGGTTGATTGGCTACGCAGCCGCTAAGAACGATTAACGAGAGRGCCAAAAACAGTGGAAAAAATCTTTTGTTCATACATACTCCAAATGCTATAAAAATAAAAATAGGGCCGCTACTGTATTTTTTTTGGCTGTTTCTGTCAATTAGTTCAAGTAGATTTCCATTGAAACCGTCATTGATTTTTCACCATTTCGTGTTTTTATTCTCGAGTGATGTGAATGGTGCCCGAGTCGAGGGGTATCTTGAGTTTAACAGCTATAAACTAAGCACTTTGAGATGAAAGTAATTTTAGTGATGATTATAAAAGGAGTTAACTCGTGCCATTCCACTTAAACGAATTTATCGAAAACTGCCAGTGCGCAATCAAGGGCGCAAAGCCCGAGTCAAAAATATCCGCGCTAGTGGGCGAGGCGGTTGCTGAATCAGAGCCCGTTCTTGCCGCCTTGGGGCGGCCAAAACGGGCCATGATCGAGAAGTTATTTGTGTCTGATGAGTTGACCATTATCAATGTGATTTGGGCGCCGAAAATGATTTTGATGCCTCACAATCATAAGGTCTGGGCCGTGATTGGCGTGTATGAAGGCCGAGAGGACAATATATTTTGGCGTCGATTAAAAGCCCCAAACGAACATAAGATTGAGGCCGCAGGAGCGAAATCTATTGGTGTGGGCGAGGTGGCGTCGTTGGGCAAGGATTTAATTCACTCGGTGTCAAATCCGTTGTCAGCGTTTACCAGCGCCATCCATGTATATGGGGGCAACTTTTTTGAAATTGAGCGCAGTGAATGGGAGCCGGAAACATTGACGGAGTGCCGCTATGACGTGGTTAAAAACATGGGGTTGTTTGAGGCCGAGAATGCGATTTTAAAGTTTAGAGAAACAGGGGTCTGACGGTAGACACGTGAGCGTTGAATGCCGGGGTGAGTGTTCGTGCAGTAGAAAGGCAAGGGCGTGGGCGCGCGCGACGTGGCCCAATTAGTAAAAGTGAAGGCATTTTTAAATGCAGTAATCGAACTAAAACGGAGCGTGTGTAATGATTAAAGCATTAGATCATGTGGCAGTACCGATGGATTCTACCGATGAGATGTTGGCTTTCTATACCACCCTCGGCTGCAAAATCTCTGAAGAGTATCGAGGCTTGGTGTACTCGGTGTGCTTTGGTGATAATAAAATTAATTTTCATACCGCCGATGCTTGGAAGTCGGAGCGTTTTACCTTGCGGGGTCAAAGTGCGTTGCCGGGTTGTGGTGATTTCTGTTTTGTTTGGGGCGAGTCTGAGGCCGTATTATTAGCGACGCTTCAAGAGCTGGGCGCAGAAGTTGAAGAGGGGCCTGTGCAGCGCCAGGGCGGCCGTGCCGGCGGAACTACAGGCAGCAGTATCTATTCCCGCGATCCTGATCAGAACTTGGTGGAATTTATAATTTATTGAGTGTCCAAGTCCAAGGGCAGGTTTCTAAGTGGATGAAATTTAGGGCTTTATTTGAGGCGGCCGATGGCATTATGAAGTTGGCCGGTGGTGAGGCATAATTGCCCTCGTTTTGCGGGGTATTTGGTCTTGCGCGCAGCAAGTGTAGGGTTAATGCCCGTGCCTCAAAAGAAGTCTTGATATAGGAAGTTGTTGTCGATGTTCTCCGTTGTTCGAATGATTGGTATTGCAGTGCAGTCGTTGTTGACTAAGAAAGCTAAGGCGGAGGATGAGTGGTCTGAGCTTCGGCTTCGCGCCATGCCTTGGGATTGTGACCTGAATATGCACATTAACAATGCCAAGTATTTATCTATTCTTGATTTGGCTAGAGGGCAGCTTTTTTATCGACGTGGTTTTTTAAAGTTGTTCTCGTCTAACCGTTGGAACCCGGTGGTGACGTCGGCCAATGTGGTGTATCGACGTTCGATTAATTTATGGTCCAAGTACACCGTGCGTTCTCGTATTGCCTATAAGACGGATCGTTTGTTGTTGGTTGAGCATGTCTTTGAGCAGGGCAATACCTTGTATGCTCACGCCTATATTGCGGTGGCGCTGCTGGAAAAGGGTAAGATGATTACGTTGGATCAAGTGCAATCACAGTTATGCCTAAAGCATATTTCAGAACCTGAACCTGGCTCAGGCGTGCAATCGGTGATTGATGCGGCCTATGAAGTGGTCAAAAGKTACCGTTAAAYCTCACTTGATTTAAGTCCGTTGCAGCCCTTTGTTGGGTTGAGCGGATTTATTGTTATCGGCCTTATGTGTGTCATTGRCGCTTAAGSATTTTTAAGCCGTTTTTTGGCATAAATCAATTTCTTCAAAATAGATTCGGTTTCGCCCTGCTTGTTTGGCGGCGTATAAATTTCGGTCGGCTTGTTGGAGTAGGCTGTCTCGGCTGCCAGTATGGCACTGGGTGGCAACACCGATACTGACCGTGACATGGATTTGTTGACGATCCGCATCAAATAAAGTCTCTTCAACGACTTCGCGTATTCTCTCTGCGATGATGGCTGCGCCGTCGGTGCCGGTATTATTTAAAATAAGCACAAACTCTTCACCGCCGTAGCGGAAGATCATATCCGTGGTGCGGGCTAAGGTTTGGATTTGTTGAACCACGCCTTTTAAGGTGGCATCCCCTGCGTTGTGACCGAAGGTGTCGTTAATCTTTTTAAAGTAATCCAGGTCCAGCATTAACATAGAGATGGGTTGTTTGTTACGACGCGAAAGCTCCCACTCTCTTTCTAAGGTTTGTTCCAGTGCTGCGCGGTTGCCTGCACCGGTGAGGTGGTCGGTTAGCGCTGACTTGAGAGCTTGTTGATACATTAAGGCATTTTTAAGTGGGTATAGAAGGCTGCCGATTAACAGTTCAATGTCGTAAGTATCTGCTTCAGAAAAACGTTTTTTACGATAAAAACAAATTTCACCGCAATCACTGTCATCAATTTTAAGCTGGTAGTGACAGCTGTGCTTTTTACTGAATCCCTTGGTGATCGATATTGCTCTGCCCGCGTGTTCGTAGGTGATGCCGTCGATGGCGATGGTTTGTTTGATTTCCTGGTAGAAAATATCGATTAATGAATTGAGTTCAAGGGTGGTTTGCAAATGGCTATTCATTTTTAGCCGTTGGTCAAAGACAAAGTCTTCGTGTTGCTCTGCGGGAGCGTCTCCGTCGATGATTTTTAATGGGTCAAAATTTGTATCATTTTTTTTCGGAGCGGCTTGCATTACTTCCACCTGCTGAGTTGCGTTAAATGAGTTATCGACATGCGTCACGTTTTATTAAGGGGAAGCTAAATGTGTGCCAGTTCTACGGGGGGTATGTCTAACTCGATGATAGTTACCATTAGCATTCGCTAGGCCCTTGAAATTAGTTGATATAATTTCTAGGCCCATAGCTGGCGGTATTTAGATTATTCGCGAGAGCGGCAAATAAATGGCTTTTTTTCGCCGCACGGAGGTGACTTGCCGCTCATAAAATGAGCAATGAATAGACTCTGAGAGTGAAGTTGACGCTATTTCTTGGGCTGGGCGTCAACTGCTTGACCGGTTAGGTGGCTGCTGTCTCGGCCCATTAAATAGAGGTAAATGGGCATAAGGGATTCGGGGCGTGTTAAGGACTGAGGATCTTCATTCGGGTAGGCACTAGCGCGCATTTTGGTTCGGGTGGCACCTGGGTTAATGCTATTCACTCGAATGGCGGTGTGTTCGAGTTCTTGTGTCAATATTTGCATAACGGCTTCGACGCCGAACTTAGACACTGAATAGGCGCCCCAATTACCGCGTGCTTTACGGCCGACGCTGGAGGAGGTAAATAGCAGCGACGCACTGTCGGATTTCTTGAGCAGTGGCAGTAATGCCTGAGTCATGTGTAGGGGAGCGTTTAGATTAATTTGCATGACCGAGTTCCAGGTAGCCATGGGGTAGTGCTCTAGGGAGGTCATGTCTCCGAGTATGCTGGCGTTATGCAGAAGCCCATCGAGGCGGCCCCAGCGTTGTTGAATCCTTTCAGCGAGATCAAAGTAGTCTTGCTCTTGGGCTGTTTCGAGGTCCAGCGTACACACGAGGGGGGAGGCGAAACCTTGAGTATTCAGCTCCTGGGCGAGGTCTTCTAATTTGGAGGCTGTCCTGCCGACTAAGATAAGGGCCGCACCATGGGCGGCAAATGCGTGAGCCGCTGCTCTACCGATGCCTTCACCCGCGCCTGTGATTAGAATTACTTGGTTTTCAAGTAGATCTTTGGGGGCTTGGTAGTTGCGCATGGGGAGTTCCAATAAAATTACGTTGAGTTACACGGCGTCAGTCAACAGCATTAGCCATTAGTGACTTATGACGGGCGTGAGTAATTTGATTAAGTCTTGGGTAGTCTCCACTGCATGGTCTGCTTGCCAGGTGAGCGGGTCTTCGTTGTGACCAATGTAGCCGTATAAGGCGGTGATGGTGGTCATGTCTGCGCGATTGCCGGCTTCGATATCGCGCACGTGGTCGCCGACATAGATACATTGCGCGGGCTCGACGTTGATTCGCTGGCAGGCTTTAAACAGAGGCTCTGGATCAGGCTTGGTGTTTTTTACATGATCAGGGCAAATAGTCACGGCACTCCGTTGCGCTAACCCGAGCCTGTCCAATAACGGATCGGTGAATCGTGACGGCTTATTGGTGACGATGCCCCAAGGAATATTGTTGGCCTCCATTAAATTCAAACACGCTTCCATGCCTTCGAAAAGCTGACTAGCGACGGCGATGTGTTGATCATAGAGATCTAGCAAGCGCTTTTTCAGCGGTTCAAAATCGGGGTGCTCGATGGGTAGATCAAACGCGAGTGTAATCAGGGCTCGGGCGCCGTTGGAGACGCAGTTACGAATCTCTGCGTCGGGCAACGGGGGTTTATTTTCTTGGCCGAGGAGTTTGTTGACGATGTAGACAAAATCCGGTGCGGTATCGATTAGGGTACCGTCTAAATCAAATAATACGGCACTAGGCGTTTCGTCTAACATGTCTTCCCTTACCTTTTATTGAGAGCGCTTATTTTTCGGTGTGAATGAGATAATTAACGTCGACGTTAGTGCCCAGTTTGTAGGTTTTAAACAGCGGGTTGTACGTCATGCCGACTAAGCCTTTAACGCTGAGCCCAGACGCTCTGGCCCAAGCGGAAAGCTCTGAAGGGCGGATGAGTTTGCTGAACTCATGGGTGCCGCGCGGYAGCATATTTAATACGTACTCTGCACCGACAATGGCAAACAAAAAGGATTTTGGGTTGCGATTAATGGTGGAGAAAAACACGTGGCCACCGGGCTTCACTAGCTTRCTGCAMGCGGCKATTACGGATGACGGGTCAGGGACATGCTCGAGCATTTCTAAGCATGTCACTACGTCGTATTGGCCTGGGTTCTCTTCAGCCATTTTTTCGGCCGTGTTGTGTAGGTAGTTGACCTTGATGCCGCTTTTCTCAGCATGAATACGGGCCACCGCCAGTGGCGCTTCGCCCATGTCGATGCCTGTGACGTCTGCGCCGCGTTGGGCCATGGATTCTGAAAGAATGCCTCCGCCACAGCCTATATCGATGACTTTCTTGCCGGACAGGGGCGCGCGCTCATTGATGTAATTGAGCCGTAGCGGGTTGATATCGTGTAGGGGTTTAAACTCACTGGTCTTGTCCCACCAGCGTTCGGCGATGGATTCAAATTTTTCCAGTTCTGCGTAGTCGACGTTTTCCATGGGGAGGTCCTTGTTACTAAATTCTTTAAGAGTTGCTGATTTTGTCTTGCCAGCTCAATGCGCTGTCGATGATTGCTTGGGAGTCCATCAGGGTCAGCTGGCCGTCTTGTAATAGCTGCTGCCCAGCGACCCAAACGTGTGCGACATTGTGACGGGATGCTGAGTAGACAATTTGTGAGATCGGGTTGTAGATCGGCAGTAGGTCGGGTGTGTGCAGATTGATGGTCATTAGGTCTGCTTGTTTACCGGGGCTAATGCTGCCGATTTGATCTTGTAAGCCTAATGCTTTTGCACCGCCCAAGGTCGCCGCAGTAAGGGCTTCGAGGGCTGAAAATGCAGCGGCGTCTTCTGCTACGGCTTTGGCTAACAGCGCGGCTGTACGGGTTTCGCCTAGCATGTCTAAATCATTGTTGCTGGCTGCACCGTCCGTGCCTAAGGCGACATTGACGTTCAGGTCGAGTAGTTGTTTTGCAGGGCAGAAACCACTGGCAAGTTTGAGATTGGATTCGGGGCAGTGTATCACGTGAATGCCTCGGCTCGCGATGACTTGAAATTCCGGTTCAGAAATTTGGGTCATGTGTACCGCTTGAAACTTGGGCGTCAGTAAGCCGATTTCGTCCAGGCGTTGTAGTGGGCGCTTGTTATGTAATTTAAGTGACTCGTCCACTTCAAAGGCCGTCTCGGCGACATGCATGTGAATGCCAATGTCTAACTCGTCGGCAAGCATGGCGATTTTTTCCAAGGACTTATCCGCCAGGGTATAGGGCGAATGAGGGCCAAAGGCCATGCTGACTAGTGGGCTGGCACGGAAGTCGTCGTGAGTCTGTAGGCCTTTATGAATGTACTCATCGGCTGATTGTGCCCACACGGTGGGGAAATCTAAGATAGGTGTATTGACCCGACAGCGGATTTTATTTTGTTGCGCGACCTTGGCCGTGACTTCGGGGAAAAAGTACATGTCTGCAAAGCACGTGGTGCCCGAACGCAGCATTTCAGCAATGGCTAGTTGGCTGCCATCGTGGACAAATTCTTCACTGACCCACTTCGCCTCGGCCGGCCAAATGTGATCATTGAGCCAAGTGTTGAGAGGTAAATCATCGGCTAAGCCTCGAAACAGAGACATGGCACTGTGTCCATGGGCATTGACGAAGCCAGGAAGTAAGGCTTGGCCCGGCAGCTCAAGTACTTCAGCGCCTTGCAGCTGCGTTTGATACTGAGGTTGGTCTAGGTCTTTATTGGCGATGATGGCGCTAATGGTATCGTTTTCAATAAGCACTGAGTGTTCAGTTAGCAAGGCCTCTGAATGATCGATGGGGATCAACCATTGAGGTTTGATAAGCAATTTGGTGGCTTGGGAGTTCATAGCGGGCCTTGGTTGGCGGTGCAGTGATTGATGGTGCAATTGTTCGGGTGCTTGCGCCTAAATACGTAATGTACAGGCCATTGCATGGGCTGGCCTAGTATAGCTAAAACTGAGCTAAACATCATTTGACCGGCTATGGCGGCGTGAGCAGTTAGTACGTGGCGTATGGGGGTGGAGTCGCCGTAAGTGATTAGACAGTGACTGGGTGCAATGAATTGAAACGCAGGGGGCGGGCGGGTGCTGAGTTTAAGGGGCTATCGACATGCGAGGGTTAACGGAAAGCTAAAACATGTAATGAGGTCATAAATAAAAAGGGCGGAACAAAGATTGTCTTTGTTCCGCCCTGGGTGTGATCGATCCATGTCGCCAGAGTTTAAGCTGCCTTGGACTCGGTCGCGCCGACTACTTCTTGCTCGGCAAGCGTTAGGGTCAATATCCGAATGCGGTTAAAGCACTGCAGTAAGAATCCACTGATTGCGAATATGCCCCAGCCGAGTACGACAAAGCCGTAATGAATAGGTGCGGCGAAAAGTTCTTCGGCGTAGAAAAAGGTATGTCCCCATTCGTTGAGACCGAGATTGGGCATGATCAAAATAGGCGCAGAAGCGACGATCGCAAAGGACAGCGATACTCTGTTTTTGAAATCAGGCATACGCGTATGAATCCAAACAAAGGTTAGCGCGACAAAGACCGTTAATACGGGGATCGCAAAATAAAACAATCCGATATGGGTGGGGGTGAAATCGGTGTCTCGAATGGTGACTTGATGCCAGGCGGCGTCGGCTTCGGCAAACAGCCCTAGAATGACCACTATTAAAAAGCTACCAAAGGCCATAAGGGTGAGAATTAGGTAGTACGTGCCGAGTTCTCTTTCGGGTGTCATTTCGGCTTCATCAGGCCGAGTCATCCATATCCAAGGCACACCGATGGCGCCGACGGCAGTAATTACAATCATTTGAAACCAAAATAAATTCATCCAGTAGGTTTGGAATTCGGGTTCAAAATAATCCAAGCCTACAGTGAACGAATAGTTTTGTTGATACCAGCGGTAGACGCCAAAGAGAATGGCGACCAGACCGACCGCGATGCTTGAGGCAAGCCATGGCACTTTAGGAAAGCCGTTTTTCATGGGGAATAAGAGTCTTATTATAAAGCGGTCGGGTTCCTGCGGGGATGATGCTAATGCGTCGTCAGTTACTACTGCCATTTTTATATCCTTGTCGGTTTTTAACCAGTCAATTGCGCGTAATTATTTTTGTGCGCTAAGTGTTGGCTGGGCGTGTATTAATTCTATTTCTTATTGCGACTGATACTGCTTTGGGTGCTGCTTATACTGCTGTTACCGTTACCGTGTTTTAGGCCATTGGTAGCTTGGGCATTACAACGAGGACAGGGCGAGGAGTCTAGGTTTTTGCGTGACACCAAGAAAAAATTGGCCTCTATTGAATGCGGGAAGTTGTAGCGGTTGTTTAACTTTCTTATTCGGGTCGACAGCCGACCCACCCTGCGCGTTTTATTCTGTCGTGTGTCTATTCTTTGATCGGTGGGGCTGGCGCTGGTTTAAACGGATCGCTTAGCAGATATAAATTAAATGAATACCTGTTTTGGTTTAGCCCGTATAAAGGCGCGCTAAGAAGGGTAGCGGTGCTTTCTTTCTGATGCGGCTATGGGTTATCGATTCGCCTCTATTCGTTGTTGGGCATGAGGGAGCAATAGAGGGAGGTTGTTTTATTGGTCGTATTGATAAAGGAGAGAGGGGGAGTATTGATCAGCGTGCTGAGGGCGCCGTAAAAACAGGGGTAGAAAAGTAAGTCTTTATAACGTGCTGAGTTCTGAGTGCTTAGTGTTTATAGGGGGTGTATCTGAGCATAAAAACCCGTAATGACGTGGGTTTTTATGCTTGGGGGAAGGTTTATGCTTTTTTCTTCAGTCGATTTAATGCCATGCCTGAAAGCCCTAGTAGCATGAGAATCAACATGCCCGGCTCGGAAACAGGAATTGCTTCTCGGCTGTAAAGATTAATGTGGGAAAGCCCATTGCCTTTTTTATTGAACCCAGGCACTAAGACGTTATCAAAAAACCAATGTCCAGAAGTCACTTGATCGTTTAGCTCAAAGACAAACCACTCATCGGGTTCGTTTCCTGTGCCAAATTTAAAGCCGATGGCACCAATATCGTTGGTATCCCAGAAGCTGGCATCAAAGCTAAAATCACCTTCGGAGTCCTTCGGTGTCGTGCCAGTGATGTCTTGCTGGGTATACGTTAAACCAAAATCACCGACATTGCCTGAGCCATCAACCTTGCTAACGAAAGTCCAAGAGTTGTCTAACAGCAAAAAAGCATCATTCGCGGGGTTGCCATTAATGTTGCCGACGCCACTCCCGAGGCAGCTTGAGACAAAGCTGTCTGAAATGGTGACATTATTAAGCGAAGGATCAGAGCATAAAATCTCAGTGGCTTGCGCGGTATGTGTAAAGGCGGCTAAGGCTAAAGTCGCTCCGGCAAACATGCTTTTGATGTACTTCATTGTGTGACTTCCTTCCTAATAATGAAACTGTTGTCTCTTTTCTTTTATACCATGCATTATTTAGGCCATATTTTGCTCTGTTATTTATCAATCGCTTAGAGCCTGTTGGTGTTTTTTGCTGTAAAGAAAGCTGACGTTTTTAGGGTTATGGGGTGGGAGAGTGTAAATAAATTCAATGGCATGCTTGTTGGGATTACATGACTCTGAGGTGGTAAGCGCATTGGGTTCGGGTGGGCTCATCGTAAGGGGGGATTTGGTTCCTCGGACAGCCAGTCCTCAGGGATGTGTTGCATGTTTAAGGCGTTTTCTTTTCCGTCAGGATGAAACTGAAGGACTTTTTCTAAGTCGTCGCCTTGGGCCCAAAAGCAATTGATGTCGTCAAAAATGTATCGGCGTTGTCTTTCGCTACAGCTGGGTAAGAATGTGCGTAATACGCGCGGGTCGTAGTAGCGGAAGTACAGGTGTTTGTCTTTGGCGTCTGTGTCGCTGGTTTCTTTGACGATGGCGATGCGACGAAATTGGCGTCTTAGGTAGTCGAGGGTTTTGCCTAGGGAGGAGAATGTGATGAACCAATTTTGATTAGCGCCTTGTTCGATAATCCAGGCGGCTAAGGGTTCGTCTTTTTGCACTTGCAATATCCACGGCCCGACGGCTTTTAGTCGAGGGGCGGTGTCTAGGCTGTAGAGGCTTGAGACTAATTCATCGGATTGCTCGATACGCGCCATGATTTCTGGGTTTTGCGCGCCGTCGACGATCATGTACAGCCTGTTGTTTTTAGGGGCGGTACTTTTGAGCCGGTCGATGTAGTGATTGGCGTAGGGGGTGGTGTCGTGACTCGTGTCGTGATTTGCGTCAATGGGCATAGCGTTTCTGGTTCAAGCTTATTTCTGCGCGCTGGCGCTGTGTGAATCGGTGCGTCTAATGGTCTGTGTTAATCGCTACAAGTTGATGCGTAGCGATTTATCTTAGTGTGTCTTTAGGCGGATTCGCATTCTTCGCAGAAGGGGGCGCCTGTGACGGCTGCTTTGACTAATGTGTCAACTTGAGCGTCGAGGTCTTTTTCTTTGCCTGGGCTAATGTCTGCGTCGTTACTTGCGTCAGTACTGTTGTCGTTGCTGCTAGAGGCGTTGTCAGGGTTGCTGGTGTCTCGCAATATGGTGACTGAGCTGGCACTCGAGAGTGGTACTAGTGCTTCGGTGACAATAGGCAATGCGTTGGGTATTTCGGTCAGCGACATTTTACCTTGGTGGAGCCAAGCGGCCAACGCGTCTTCAGGGCTATGGTTTTTATCTTGCTTAAGTGTGGGTAACTGTTGCGTGACTGTGGTGTGTAAGTCGCGCCATACCTTGGGGTCGTTGGAGAGGCGTTGAAGTAGCGCGAGGGCGTCTGCTTCGTCCTTGAATTGAGCGCGTTGGCTATGGCTGTGTTCTTTGTCGCCAAAACTTAAATGGTATTTTACCTCGGCGAGGGTATTTAAGGGCGCGTCGTTAAATTGCCGGGCCAGGGTGAGTTGATCGGTGCGATAGATGAACAGCGCGTAGCATTGCAATAAGGTGGCGAGCTGCTGAAAAAGCGCTTGGTCATTAAAATGGTGAAGGTTAAAGCGATGGTCGGCCGTTTGTACAATCGCGCGCCAGTCACATGAGGTGAGTGATAGGTTGCGAAGGAAGATGATGGCGTCGTCGTCATTCCAAAATTTAAGGGGCGAGACTGTTTGTGTCGGGACGTCTAATACTGTGGTTCGAATTGTGTATCGGGTGCCGCACCAATCCGTTGTGCTCTGCTCTATCATATCCAATTACAGCTTTGTTGTTGATGGGGAGGGTGTGTCGGGGTGTTAGTGTGCGTTCGAGCGGTTATTAATGAGGTTGTTTTGCCAGGCATTAAACTTTCGTGTTTAAAAGCCAGTATAAAAACGCCCTATCCAGAATAACGAGGTGAATATTGAACCACGATTAAGCGATATCTCCTATGTTTCAGAGCGCATTATAAGCAGTTAATTCTTGAACGGTATAGGGGATTAATAATATAGATTTATTTGATAAATCGTGTTTATGAATACTGGTGCTTTCTCGGTGGGTGAGGTGCCTTGGCTGCTATTGCTTGCTTGTGGAGGGCGTCGGGTGGTTTGTTTATGTGGGGCGTGGCGCGTGGCGGTGGTATTGATGCGCTGGTACTGAGTAAATTTTGGTTATGTCATTGGGCTCGGCTCTTGTGGTGGCGTGCAACTAAGATCACAAATTTGGTATTTAGTTGCGGGTTCGCTGGGGCGTTGATTGTTGTGGGTTGCATGCGTTGCGGGATTTGTTGGGAGGGGCGGCTTGGTCTTGTAGTGATTTATTTCCTTGGGGGTGGTCTTACTGTGCTTTGTATGGCTTGGGTGGTCTGGGGCGTTTTGAGTGGCCGCGATAGGCGGTTTTAAGTCGAGTGGTGGCTGGTCTTGTCATTGAGGGGGATTTGGTGGTGAATTGTGGCGATTTTAAGGGATCGCTGGTGTGGTTGGTTGGTCTGCGTGTTTTAGAGGCAAATCGTTGTTTTTAGTCTAGAATCTTCTAATTGTCTGTGGTTCTTTCGAGTGTCTTGAAATGGAATGGTTCGAATAATTCTAGGAATCTATTTATTTGCGCATTAAAAGCACCGGAATTTAGGGCAGAGGCTTGAAATATGGTATTATTTCGCCCTTTATTTTCTTGTGTAATCTAATTTCGGGCGATTTGTTTTTTTTCGAATAAATCGGTACTTGAAGTAGCTTAAGAGCGAATTTATGGGCGAGTTAGCTAAAGAAATTTTGCCAGTCAATATCGAAGATGAGCTGAAGCAGTCTTATCTCGATTATTCTATGAGTGTTATTGTTGGGCGGGCATTGCCGGACATCAGAGACGGCCTCAAGCCAGTGCATCGGCGCGTGCTGTTTGCGATGAACGAACTCAATAACGATTGGAATAAGCCTTATAAAAAGTCTGCCCGGGTGGTAGGGGATGTAATCGGTAAATATCATCCTCATGGCGATACGGCTGTGTATGACACTATTGTACGGATGGCGCAGCCTTTTTCCCTTCGCTATATGTTAGTGGACGGACAAGGCAACTTTGGTTCGGTGGACGGCGATTCCGCGGCGGCCATGCGGTATACGGAAGTCCGTATGTCTAAGATTGCCCATGAGTTATTGGCTGATCTAGATAAAGAGACGGTTAATTTTGTTCCTAACTATGATGGTTCTGAGCAAATCCCTGAAGTGTTGCCTACACGGGTGCCTAACCTGTTAGTGAATGGCTCTTCCGGAATCGCGGTGGGCATGGCCACCAATATCCCTCCTCATAATTTGACTGAAGTCATCAATGGCGTGTTTGCCCTGATGGATGATGAGGAGATTAGCGTTGAAGGCTTGATGGAGCATATTCCAGGCCCAGATTTCCCAACGGCCGGCTTTATCAATGGTCGTGCTGGCATTTTGGAAGCCTATCGTACGGGGCGCGGCCGTATCTACATGCGAGCCAGAAGTGCGGTAGAGATTGATGAGAAGACCAGTCGACAAACTATTATTGTTGATGAACTTCCGTATCAAGTGAATAAAGCGCGTTTGATCGAGAAAATCGCTGAGTTAGTGCGCGATAAGAAGATTGAAGGGATTTCGGAGTTAAGAGACGAGTCCGATAAAGACGGTATGCGCATCGTCATTGAGTTAAAGCGTGGTGAGGTGGGCGAAGTCGTGCTCAATAACCTTTATTCTCAAACTCAGATGGAGTCTGTGTTTGGGATTAACATGGTGGCGCTACAAAATGGCCAGCCTAAGCTGCATAACCTTAAAGCTATATTAGAAGCCTTTTTGATGCATCGCCGTGAAGTGGTTACGCGCCGTACTGTGTACGAGCTGCGTAAAGCCCGCGAGCGCTGCCATATGCTTGAAGGTCTCACGGTCGCCCTTGCGAATATAGATCCTGTTATTGCCTTGATTAAAGCTTCTCCGAATGCAGCGCATGCGCGAGAGAAGTTGTTGGAGCAGGCGTGGCAGCCAGGTGATGTCATTAAATTGTTGGAGCGTGCCGGTGACGGGCAGATTTCGCGTCCCGATAGTTTGCCAGCAGAGTTTGGTTTCCGTGATGGACAGTATTATTTCTCGCCAGAGCAAGCGAAAGCCATTCTAGACATGCAATTGCATCGTTTGACTGGTTTAGAGCAAGAAAAGCTGCATAAAGAGTACGAAGAGATTTTAGAGCGGATTAAGTACTACATCAGTATTTTGTCTGATCCAGATTTGTTGTTGAAAGTGATTCGTGAAGAGCTTGAAGAGATTCGTGATAATTATGGCGATGAGCGTCGTACTGAAATCATTACTTCTCGCCTTGATTTGAGCCATGAAGACCTGATTACCGAAGAAAATGTAGTGGTAACTTTGTCTTATGGCGGCTATGCGAAAACACAGCCTATTGATACCTACGAAGCGCAGAAGCGCGGCGGTAAAGGTAAGGCGGCGACAAAGGTCAAAGATGAGGACTACATTGACCACTTATTAGTGGCCAGTACCCACGATACTATTTTGTGCTTTACCAGTGTCGGTAAGGTGTATTGGTTGCGGGTGTTTCAGTTGCCTCAGGCGAGTCGAGCTTCTCGTGGACAACCCATTGTGAATATCTTGCCGCTAGCTAAAGGTGAGCGAGTCACGTCTATATTACCGTTGCGTGATTTTAGTGCCGGTAAGTATGTGTTTATGGCCACCAGTAATGGCACGGTTAAAAAAGTTGAGTTGAATAGTTTTGCTCGTCCGCGTAGCAGTGGTTTGATTGCGATTGAGTTGGAAGAGGAAAACACCTTAGTCGGTGTGGCAATTACTGACGGTTCCCAAGAACTCATGCTCATGACCAGTGAAGGCAAGGCAATTCGGTTTAATGAGGAAGACGTACGCGCCATGGGACGAAGTGCTCGTGGTGTTAGAGGCATAAAGATTAAAGAAGGCCATCGTTTGATTTCTCTGTTGGTGATGGAGGAGGAATGCAGCGTGTTGACTGCCAGTGCCAATGGTTACGGAAAACGTACTGCGCTGGATGATTTCTCAACGCAGGGTCGTGGCGGGCAGGGCGTTATTGCCATGCAGATCAGTGATCGTAACGGGCCCTTGGTGGGCGCGGTGAAGGTTGTCGATGGTGATGAGATTATGCTCATCAGTGATCAAGGCAAGTTGATTCGTACGCGTGCTAATGAGGTGTCGGTCCAGGGTCGAAATACGCAAGGGGTTCGACTGATTAGGCTTTCTGATGATGAGCAATTAGTGGGTGTTGAGCGTGTTGAAGAGCTTGAAACCGATGAAGTTGATGCTGAGAATGTCGACTCCGAGGCGGAAGGTTCTGAAGGTGTTCAGGCGGCGAGTGAGTCTGATGTGGTGGATGCGCCGCAGGATGCGAGTGCTGATAGCGACGATGCCGCCGATGATTCGGATAGTGAGCCTTCTGATTCGTCCGATGAGTCGGATGATTAGCTGGGCGCTGATGATTCGCTGAAGTATTAAAGCATTTTGTTTTTTAATAGTGATTAATTTGGATTGTTGTTATGAGTAGAGCTTTTAATTTTTGTGCTGGTCCGGCGGCTCTGCCGGAAGAAGTGTTGAAGCAAGCACAGGATGAGATGCTGGATTGGCAGCACAAAGCCGGTTGTTCAGTGATGGAAATGAGCCATCGAAGTGCTGAATTTATTAGCATTATTGAACAGGCTGAGCAGGATTTGCGAGATTTGTTAGCGATTCCTGATCACTATAAAGTATTGTTTATGCAAGGCGGCGCAAGCAGTCAATTTGCTATGTTGCCGATGAATTTGTTGGGTGAAAGCACTCAAGCGGATTACTTTAATACTGGCCAGTGGTCTAAAAAAGCCATTGCTGAAGCCAAGCGTTATTGTGACGTGAATATAGTGGCGAACAGTGATGATAAAAAATTCACTTACGTGCCTAAGAAAGAGTCTTGGCAGTTGAGTGAGTCTGCGGCTTATGTTCATTATGTGGCCAATGAAACTATTGGTGGCTTGGAGTTTGCWGAGGTGCCTGAGGTTGGTGACAAAGTGTTAGTGGCTGATATGTCATCTACCTTGTTGTCTCGCCCTATTGATGTGAGTCGCTTTGGTGTGATTTACGCGGGCGCGCAAAAGAATATTGGCCCTGCTGGATTGACCTTGGTCATTATTGATGAAAAATTATTAGGCAAAGCGTCTGCTCAAACGCCTTCAATGTTTAATTATGAAGTCGCTGCGAAAAACGGTTCGCTGTATAACACGCCGCCTAGTTACGCCATTTACCTGGCTGGCTTAGTGTTTAAGTGGGTTAAGCAGTTGGGTGGGCTTAAGGCCATGGCAGAGATTAATCAGCGTAAAGCGCAAAAGCTATATGACTTTATTGACCAGTCTGGTTTTTACGCCAACCCTGTTGAGCTGGAAAGCCGGTCTTGGATGAATGTGCCGTTTACTTTAGCCGATGATTCACTGGATAAAGAGTTCTTGGTACAAGCTGAGCAGCGTAAATTGCTGAACCTTAAAGGTCATCGTTCAGTGGGCGGAATGCGTGCCAGTATCTATAATGCTGTGCCTGAGCAAGCTGTTGATGCCTTGATAGAGTTTATGACGGACTTTCAGAAGCAACAAAGCCGTTAGATAATATAATCCAATAATCGTTTTAATAAAATGTCCGCGTTATGAGTGATCAGGAAGAAAAAGAGTTAGGTGCTTTAAGGGTGCGTATCGATGATATCGATGTGCAGATACAGGCATTGCTCAATGAAAGGGCGCGTTGCGCGCTGCAAGTAGCTGAGGTAAAGAGCCGCGAAGCGGGCAGTTCTGCGCTTTTTTATCGCCCTGAACGTGAGGCGCAGGTGTTGCGCAAGGTCATGGAGCGTAATCAAGGGCCTTTGCATGATGAGACTGTCGCGCGATTGTTTCGCGAAGTGATGTCGGCTTGCCTTGCGCTGGAAAACCCCATGCAAATTGGCTATTTGGGGCCTGAAGGCACGTTTACTCATGCTGCGGTTCATAAGCATTTCGGTCACGCCGTGGATAGCATTTCCTTAAGTGCGATTGATGAGGTGTTTCGAGAGGTCGAATCTGGTTCGGTGCACTATGGCATTGTGCCTGTAGAGAACTCTACTGAAGGGGTTGTGAACCACACTCTGGATAGTTTTTTAGATTCCGCTCTGGTGATTTGTGGTGAGGTGGAGCTAAGGATTCATCAACATTTCTTGGTGCAGCCTGGCCAGGAAGACCTAGGCGGTGGCGCGAAACAGCGCATTAAGCGGATCTATTCCCATCAGCAGTCTTTAGGTCAGTGTCGTAAATGGTTGGACACGCACTGGGCTGGCGTGGAGCGTGTTGCGGTGAGCAGTAATGCTGAGGCAGCGCGTTTAGTGCAAAGTGACCCGAGTGCTGCGGCCATTGCGGGTGAGATGGCGGCGGAGAAGTATGGTTTAGTGCAGTTGGCCGAGAATATTGAGGATAATCCTAATAATACCACTCGATTTTTGATTATTGGCCGTAGTCCTGTCCCTCCTTGCGGGAAGGATAAGACTTCAATATTGATTTCTACGCGAAACCGCCCCGGTGCGTTGTACCGTTTATTGGAGCCGTTTCACGAATTAGGCATTAGYCTGACTAAGATTGAAACCCGACCTTCTAAAGTGGGTAATTGGTCTTATGTATTTTTCATCGATTTCGAAGGACATATCGATGACCCCGAAGCACAAAAGCTATGGATTGCCTTGGAGTCTGAGGTAGCCGAGTTACGCTGTTTAGGGTCGTATCCAAAAGCGGTATTGTAGAATTGGCAGGTTAGCTTTTAGCGCAGGAATTACGCATTAAAAGCTGGGCTGTGGTCGAGCGTGTACGGTTTGTGGTGATATGGCGTTGTTGATCTTAATGCGTTGTTGGCTTWAAGAGGCTTTGTGTTATTTGCATTTAAGGCGCGCTCGATTCCCTTGCCGAACCTGCCATTAGTATTGCTTCAGGATTTCAATAATTCATTTTTAACTGCCGTGATTGGGAAGCCGAGATGAGTACAGATTTTATTTCATTGGCCACTGCATCCATTCAAGGAATGCGTCCATATCTGCCCGGAAAACCCGTTGAAGAGCTGGAACGGGAAATGGGCCTGACAAATATTATAAAGCTGGCCAGCAATGAGAATCCGCGAGGCCCTAGCGAAAAAGTATTGCAAGCGATCCAGGCGGGTGGTTCTCAGTTAACGCGTTATCCGGACGGCAATGGTTTTCAGCTAAAGCAAAAGCTAGCGCAGCACCACGGGCTTGACCCCGATATGATTACCCTGGGAAATGGTTCGAATGATGTTCTTGAGCTGATTGCACGCGCTTTTTGTAACTCTTCGTCCGAAATAATTTTCTCGCAGTACTCATTTGTGGTGTATGCATTAGCGGCCCAAGCAGTCGGAGCGACATCGGTTGTGACTAAGGCGCATGACTGGGGGCATGATTTGCAGGCGATGGCGGCAGCCGTGACGATGCGCACCGGGGTGATCTTTTTAGCGAACCCGAATAACCCTACCGGCACTCACTTTAGTGCGCAGGCACTTGAGACGTTTTTACAGAGCGTGCCTTCGCGAGTGATTGTGGTGTTGGATGAAGCGTATTCGGAATATGTATCGCAAGAAGAGTACCCTGACGGTCTAAAGTTCATGGCTCGGTACGATAACCTTGTGGTGACACGCACTTTTTCGAAAGCCTATGGGTTGGCGGCTATGAGAGTGGGGTTTTGTGTCGCCAATACTCAAATTACAGATGTTTTGAATCGAGTTCGGCAGCCTTTTAATGTGGGCTCTCTGGGCTTGTTGGCAGCGTGTGCGGCAATAGATGATAGCGATTATTTGAGTCAAAGTGTGGCGATGAATCAGCAGGGCATGGCTCAATTAGAGTCAGGCTTTGAGCAGCTCAAGTTGGAGTATATTGCTTCATTAGGGAATTTTGTTTGCGTTGATTTAAAGCGCGATGCGATGCCTATTTATCAGTCGCTGCTAGAAAAAGGCGTGATTGTAAGGCCCGTAGCGAATTATGGGATGCCTAATCATTTGCGCGTGTCCATTGGTCTTGAGTCGGAGAATCAGCGTTTTATTGAGGCGCTTGGGTCTGTGATAAAGGCGTTGTGATTCAACGCTTGCGTGGTGCAGTCAATGTCGCGCCTCGGATGTATTCGTATCGCTTTATAGCGGTTGCTTTAGTGCTATTGGGGGCTGTAGTTAAGTGAATGATGTAACAAATGGTTTTAGGTCGCCGCAGTTTAATCGGGTGGCGATCATTGGATTAGGCTTGATTGGTAGTTCTTTGGCTAGGGCTTTGCGCAAGCATCAGTTATGCGATGAGATTGTTGGCTGTGCTCGCAGTATGCAAACCCTTGAAAGAGGCCTAGCGCTGGGGGTGATAGATCACGCTGAGCAAGATCCTGCGTTGGCGGTTAAAGGGGCTGATTTAGTGGTGTTGGCAATGCCGATCGGTGCGACCGGCAAAGTCCTCGACCAAATTGCAGCTTCAGTTGAGTCGGATGCGATAATTACCGATGCTGGCAGCGTGAAGGGCAGCGTGCTTGAGGCTGCAAAACAATCATTTGGCAGTGTGCCTGCTCGATTTATTCCTGGTCACCCGATTGCTGGATCAGAGCGCAGTGGCGTCGAAGCCGGGAATGCAGATTTGTATGTGGGCCATAAGGTGATTTTAACGCCTTTGCAAAGTGCTGATCCTGATGCGGTCGAGCGAGTGTCGTTAATGTGGCGGTGTGTCGGCGCGGAAGTGGTGATCATGGATGCCGAGTATCACGACCAGGTGTTAGCGGCCACAAGTCATTTGCCTCATTTGTTAGCCTTTTCTTTGGTGGATACATTAGCCGGCGAGGACGGTCACCGAGAAATTTTTAATTATGCTGCGGGAGGGTTTCGTGATTTCACCCGTATCGCTTCCAGTGACCCGGTGATGTGGCGGGATATTTTTCTGGCTAATCGTGGTGCCACGGTTGAAGTGTTGGATCGCTTTAGTGCAGGTTTGGCGGAGTTACGTCAGAGCGTATTGGATCAAAATGGCGATGAATTATTGAATGTGTTTACGCGTGCAAAATCAGCGCGTGATTATTTTACTAAGCAGTCTAGCGATGTTAATGCTGACACCGCAGTATGCACAACTGACAATATTGTGACCGAATCTATGAAAGACAAGCAAAATATTTTTTCAGTACAGCCTTCGTCGACTTTAAGCGGTGAGATTCGGGTGCCAGGGGATAAGTCGATCTCGCATCGTTCCATTATGTTTGGTTCGTTAGCGCAAGGCGTAACTGACATCGAGGGGTTCTTGGAGGGCGACGATGCGCTTGCGACATTGCAGTCCTTCAGAGATATGGGTGTGGTAATAGAGGGGCCGGAGCAAGGTCGAGTCAAAGTGCATGGCGTTGGGATGAATGGCCTGAAAAAGCCAGGCGGTCCTCTTGAYTTAGGGAACTCTGGGACTTCCATGCGTCTATTGATGGGGCTTCTGTGCGCGCAAGGGTTCGATACGGTACTTGGGGGTGATGAGTCCCTGACTAARCGGCCTATGGCGCGGGTGTCGAAGCCTTTGRCGGCGATGGGGGCGAGCATCACGACGGCTGACAATGGTCGTCCTCCCATTAATATTCAAGGAGGTGGGCAGTTGAAGGGGGCCCATTATGATATGCCCATCGCGAGTGCGCAGGTTAAATCTGCATTGTTGCTTGCTGGTTTATATGCTGATGGTGTTACGTCTGTGTCAGAGCCGGCGCCTAGCCGCGATCATACCGAGCGGATGCTTCGGGGCTTCGGTTACGACGTGGAGGTTGCTAATAGTGTTGTGAGTGTTCGGGGTGGCGGGACTTTAACGGCGACTCGGATTGATGTGCCAGCGGATATCTCTTCGGCTGCATTTTTCTTGGTCGGGGCGTCTATCTCAAAAGATTCAGACATGTTGTTGAAGCATGTGGGCGTGAATCCTACGCGTACCGGTGTGATCGAGATTCTTCAGCGTATGGGGGCCGATATCACCCTGTCTAATGAGCGGCTGGTTGGCGGGGAGCCTGTTGCCGATATTCGAGTCAAGTCAGCGCGATTAAAAGGCATCGATATTCCTGAATCATTGGTTCCGCTGGCAATTGACGAATTTCCAGCTATTTTTATTGCCGCGGCCTGTGCTGAAGGTCAAACCACTTTGACCGGCGCTGAAGAGCTTCGTGTGAAAGAGAGTGACCGTATTCAGGCGATGGCTGATGGCATGAAAGTGTTGGGCGTGGACACCAAGCCAACGGAAGACGGGATTGTGATCCAGGGCTGTACGGACCAATTTGTGTTTAACAGTGGTGAGATTGATAGCTTTGATGATCATCGGATTGCTATGGCGTTTGCGATGGCTTCTTTGCGGTCAAAAGGAGAGGTTCGCATCTTGAATTGCGCCAATGTGGCGACATCGTTCCCTAGCTTTGTTGAGTTGGCAGGGCAGTCTGGGTTAAATATTTGCGTTCGATAAGGTGGGAGGTGTTGTGATGAAGATGGATTCTGAAGTGCAAGATGTCCCAGTGATTACGATCGATGGCCCCAGTGGTTCGGGCAAAGGCACCATTGCTCAGCGGTTAGCCGAGCGTTTGGGCTTCAAGTTGTTAGACAGTGGTGCGTTGTATCGAGTCTTGGCGCTTTCTGCTCAGCGTCATGGCGTCGATCCTGCCAATGAAGAGGCTTTGRWGGTKMTYGCTGAACAYATGGATGTRCAGTTTKTAGCSGGYAARGAYTMTCAAGGSRTKGAKATTRTCCTYGARGGKGATGKSGTYACYGRSGATATCCGYAMTGARGAAATCGGYAARSTKGCCTCSCAGAYWGCGGTGYTGCCKRATGTKCGRGMRGCSYTGTTRASKMGSCAGMGRGYGTTTCGCGNAGGSCCCGGNYTTGGTSGCYGAYGGKCGRGACATGGGGACGGTKGTTTTTCCTTCKGCYRRWCTAAAAATATTCCTSACYGCWAGTGCYGAAGAACGGGSCCWAAGGCGCTTCAAACAGTTGAAAGAGAAGGGTTATGATGGTACCCTTGCCCGCCTCGTGGAGGATGTACGGTCACGAGATGAGCGAGATATGAGTCGAAAGGTGGCGCCGCTTGCGCCTGCCGAAGATGCGGTTTACATAGACAGCAGCGAACTTTCTATTACGGAAGTGCTTGATAAAGTGTTTGAGCAAGCCCACAAAAAGGGTCTGACTTGAATTTCAGGCACGGTTGAGACGTGATTCAATGAAGTTGAATTTACGACTCTGTACTTTAGATACGTTAATTTGATCTATGTTAACCAAACTCGATATTAGACACTATACTAGGTTGGCGGATGTTTGTTTGTCGGCACGCTCGCTATATTGTTAAGATTTAACAAGATTATTAACACGAAAAGATTTTTGGAGTTGCCTTATCGGATCCAGCGCGAACGGTAAGGGAGCACATATCAAACTGACCCACGTAGGCTGGAGACGTGGCGAAATGTAGTAAAACGCATAGAAATCGGGGCCGTCTGCTCAAGTTTTGGTGTTGTTTTATTATTTTAGTTAAGTAGGTATTGAAATGAGCGAAAGCTTTGCTGATCTCTTTGAAGAAAGTATCAAGGACTTAGAAGTTAACCGTGGCGCCATTGTTTCTGGTTTAGTAGTGGCGATTGATGATGATTGGGTAACCATTCACGCGGGACTCAAGTCTGAAGGAATTATTGCTAAAGAAGAATTTCAAGACGCCAATGGCGAATTGCAAATTGCAGTTGGTGATGAAGTAGATGTGGCAGTTGAGGCCATTGATGATGGTTTTGGGGCTACTCGCCTATCAAGAGAAAAAGCCAAGCGTGCCGAGTCTTGGAAACGACTTGAAGCTGCTCATAATGCCGAAGAAATTGTTAAAGGTGTTATCAATGGTAAAGTTAAAGGTGGTTTCACTGTAGAAGTTGAAACTATTCGTGCCTTCTTACCGGGTTCGCTGGTTGATATTCGACCGATTCGCGACACCACTCACCTTGAAGGTAAAGAGCTAGAATTTAAAGTCATCAAGCTTGATGCGAAGCGCAACAACGTTGTTGTTTCACGTCGCTCTGTGTTGGAAGCTGAAAATAGTGCTGAACGTGAAGCGCTACTAGAAAGCTTGCAAGAAGGCATGGAAGTGAAAGGTATTGTTAAGAACCTTACCGATTACGGCGCATTTGTTGATCTTGGTGGCATCGACGGCCTGTTGCATATTACAGATATGGCCTGGAAACGTATTAAGCATCCTACCGAAATCGTTGAAGTAGGCAGTGAAATAAACGTTAAAGTATTGAAATTTGATCGCGAAAGAAATCGTGTATCCCTTGGTCTGAAGCAATTAGGTGAAGATCCATGGGCAGCGTTAACTAAGCGTTATCCTGAAGGTTCTAAAATCACTGCTAAAGTGACTAACTTGACGGATTACGGTTGTTTTGCTGAGATAGAAGAAGGCGTTGAAGGTTTGGTCCATGTTTCTGAAATGGATTGGACTAACAAAAACATTCACCCTTCAAAAGTGGTTAATGTAGATGACGAGATCGAAGTAATGATCCTCGACATTGATGAAGAGCGTCGTCGTATATCATTGGGTATCAAGCAATGTATTCCTAATCCTTGGCAGGAATTTGGTACTAACTTTGATAAGAACGACAAGATTCAAGGTAGCATTAAATCTATCACTGACTTTGGTATCTTCATCGGTTTAGATGGTGGTATTGATGGTTTGGTACATCTTTCTGATATATCCTGGGATTTACCAGGTGAAGAAGCGATTCGTGAATATAAGAAAGGCGATGAGATTGAAACAGTTATCTTGTCTGTTGATCCAGAAAGAGAACGTATTTCTTTAGGTATTAAGCAACTTTCCGATGATCCGTTTATTAATTATGTAGCGGTTAACGAAAAAGGCGCTTTAGTTAAAGGGACTGTCACTGAAGTTGATGCGAAAGGCGCTGTGCTTGAGCTGAGCGAAGGTGTTGACGCTACTCTTAAAGCATCTGAAATTAGTCGTGACCGGATTGAAGATGCAAGTAAGCATCTAGCCGTAGGCGATGAAATAGAAGCGAAGATTACTGGCATAGATCGTAAGAATCGCACTATCAATCTTTCTATTAAATCGAAAGACGAAAGTGACGAGAAGCAAGCAATGAAAGACTTGCGATCTCAAGAGCCAACTGAAGAATCTGCACCTAAGACTATTGGTGATTTGATTAAAGCTCAGATGGGTGACCGATAATCTAAAAATGGCGCTGGCAATTGCCGGCTGGGTTAGAAGATCTGGTACAGGGAGTCGTCAATATGGCGCTAACAAAGTCCGAATTAATTGATCGTATTGCGGCCAAACAAGCTCAGTTGTCTCATAAGGATGTTGAGCTTGCGGTAAAGACCATGGTTGAGGAAATGTCTCAAGCGTTGTCTACCGGTGGTCGAATTGAAATACGCGGTTTTGGGAGCTTTTCTCTGCATTATCGAGGTTCTCGTGTTGGACGAAATCCGAAAACAGGTGTTTCGGTTGATTTGACAGGAAAATATGTACCTCACTTCAAACCTGGCAAGGAGTTGCGTGAGCGAGTCAACGCCAGCAGAAGCGCTAGTGCTTCTGCTGCGGAAGATGAGACTGCGCCGAGTGTGTCAGCGAACAGTTAGATAGATTTATATTAATTCAGGGTTATTGACTGAGTTACGTAAATTTTGGAGAAGCTCCTTTATTTTGGGGTTTCTGGAAACGGCATGATCGCGAGATCATGCCGTTTTTGTTTGTCTGAAGGAATAGTTATTGATTTTCGGTGATGGCTTGTTTTAGGCTAGTCACCTAATGGATTTTGGGTGCGGTAAAGAAATCTGAATTTAATTGATAAGGTTGAAGTGATGCATTTATTAATGAAGGCTCTGATTGGCTTAGTGGTGGCGCTTGCCATCGTGAGCGGGCTACTAATAGCGACCAGCAATAGCCAGATGGTTGATGTAGATTTGGTCCTGATTAGTTTCTCAAGTATTTTGGGGGCTGTGATTGCGGGTGCGTTTAGCGTCGGTGTTTTAGTGGGACTTGCTGTGGTGATCATTGTTATGTTGTTGTCCTCTTTTAAATTGGGGTTCAAAGAACGGGAGCTGCAAACCGTTCGTAAAGAGCTGGATAACCTGCGAGCGCTTGGGGTTAAAGGGTTCCATGAATGATTGATGCCCCGCTATTGGTACTGGTTGTCGTTGCTATCTTTATCGGGTGGTTGCTGGGCCGGTGGGGATCATGGGGACGCAAGCAGTTAGACGCTGCGAACTCTAGTTTATCGCGAGAATATTTTCGTGGTTTGAATCATCTGTTGAATGAAGAGTCTGATAAGGCCATAGAAATCTTTATTCAAGCGCTTGAAGTGAATAATGACACCATCGAGACTCATCTAGCGTTGGGGAATATGTTTCGACGCAAAGGTGAGGTAGATCGAGCGACACGGGTACATCAGAACCTATTAGCCAGACCAAGTTTGACTAAAGAGCAGCAGGGCTTAGTGCAGGAAGAGTTGGCTCGCGACTTCTTTGCCGCTGGCTTGCTTGATCGAGCGGAACGTTTGCTGTTGGATTTAATTCAGTCCGGGGGGAAGTACCCTGGAGCGCTGAAACACCTTCTCAGAATATACGAGCAAGAGAAAGAATGGTCTAAGGCCATTGAGATTGGTAAAAGCTTACTTAGCCAGGGCGACGACGGCATTAGCTTAGCGCTAGCGCATTATTATTGCGAGCTGGCACAAATAGCGATAAAGGTTGAGGACGCGGTGACTGCTCGGAAATACCTGCGTCAGGCACTTCGATATGATCGCTCTTGTGTGAGAGGGAGTCTTTTGCTGGGGCAATTAGAATTCCAGCAAGGCCAGATTGAGCCTGCGATCAAGGCTTTTAAACGTGTTCGATATCAAGACCCTGATTATTTGTCTGAGTCCATTAGTCCACTGGCTCAGTGTTATTCGAAATCGGGTAATGAAGAGGAGCTGGCGCATTATCTATCTGAATGTTTGTCCATCTCGCCTGCGATATCGATCATGTTAGCGTTAGTAGAGACGGTAAAGCAACGTAGTGGCGAAGAAGAGGCGTCTAAACTGATTGCAAGCTACCTAAAACAAAGGCCGTCAGTTCGCGGTTTGAATAAGCTAATTGATTTCCATATTGAGCACAGTGATGGCCGGGCTAAGGAGAATTTGACAATCCTTAGGACGCTCACCGAAAAATTAATTGCGCATAAGCCCGTTTATCACTGTGTAAGCTGCGGTTTTTCGTCCAAGACTTTGTATTGGTTATGCCCGGCGTGCCAGCACTGGGGWACSGTAAAGCCCATTCAAGGCTTAGAAGGCGAATAGCAGCTTTTGTTAAAGGCGACTTAATCGCTAGTTCTATTGACCTGATTACAGGTCAGTTCAAATACCCTTAAACTTTTTAATCAATACTGGAGATTAGGTGGAAAGCCCAATTATAGTCGCGTTAGATTACTCCTCTGAACAAAGCGCACTCGCGCTTGCTCGAAAATTAGATCCAAAGAATTGCCGGGTGAAAGTGGGTAAAGAGCTTTTTACCGCCACTGGCCCCAGAATTATTGAATCATTGCATTCATTAGGGTTCGAAGTTTTTCTTGATTTGAAATTCCATGATATCCCTCAGACTGTCGCTAAAGCGTGCCATCAAGCTGCCTGTCTTGGGGTATGGATGGTTAATGTTCATGCTTCAGGAGGTCGTGCAATGCTCTCCAGTGCGAGACAGGCGGTCGATGATTTCGATGGAGCAAAACCTATTTTGATAGGTGTTACTGTGTTAACCAGTCTTAGCGATGAAGCGTTAAAAGAGGTAGGTGTTAATGCTACCGCTGAAGAACAAGTGCTTCGGTTGGCGGGGCTTTGTGTCGAGGAAGGGTTAGAAGGTGTGGTCTGTTCGGCCCAAGAAGTGCCTTTGATTCGCAACAATATCAAAAGTAAATTTAGTTTGGTGACTCCCGGTATTCGGCCAACATGGGCGGCAAAAAATGATCAACACCGTGTGGTAACGCCAAAACAGGCGATCAAAAATGGGAGTGATTATTTGGTAATCGGTCGCCCCATTACTGCCAGTGACGACCCTCTATCCGCGCTTAATAAAATCAACCAAGAACTCGCTTAAATTCATCTACTGACTTCACATTAATGGACCGAAGACTCGCTTTGTTGGCATCGACTTTGAGCAATAATACCAATTAAAGCGAATTCATTGGCCTTAATTGTTCTGTTTGCTATTCTCCGCCACTCTAATAAAGCAATCATACATGGAGTAAGAAATGAGCTTGGGTTCAGTGAAAATAAAAAAATTATTGAAAAATTCTATTTGTGCGGTCCTGTTAAGCATGTCGTTTGGCTTAAGTGCATGGAGTGCTAGTGTCGCCGTTAATGTTAACAGCGCAAGCGCAGAGCAAATTGCAGAAACGCTCAAAGGTATAGGGATAAAGAAAGCCCGCCGTATTGTAGAGTTTCGGAAGTCTATTGGGCCGATCACGTCGACCGATCAATTAATGGAAGTGAAGGGGATTGGGGAGAAGACTGTTGCACGGAATGAAGGATTGATTGAGTTTTAAGTAGGACCGTATTAAATAAGGCTATACTTATTCGCTAAGTATAGCCTGCACTGCGAGGATTGTTCTTGCAATAGAGAAGGCCCCGCGCCTTAGGGCAAGCTGGTTGAAAACGATTTTATAATCTTAAACTAATCGAAAATCCTGCAAGCGAGTCTATATTATCGCTTTTTACAGCGGGGTCTTTGGAGTTCCAGAGGAGAAAGATATCCGTTGTTACTGAGGACCACCTTTTCGCAAGGATTAAAGAGATTTGTTGTGTCCTGAGTTGTTGAGAAGAAATGCTATTGTTTGCGGGATCATCAGGAACGCTGGCGTCGCCTCGGTTTAAATTCAAAAAGCGCAAGGTGGATCTGAATTTATAATCTTGGTTTAATGCGAATAAAGAACCTATTGCTAGAACTTTACTGTCGTTATCATAGGTGCTCCCTAGCGGTCTTCCCTTATGCAGGTACCCAGTCTTATATAACCCGTGCCGATAAGCAAGACCAAAGATTTGTTCTGATCTATGTCCATTTAAAGCTGTATCGGAGTATTCGATAAATGCTGTATGCATTCTGTTTTTAATTGGCATGTGGATAGATACACCGAACATAAGTAACGGTTTGGTCGGCAATGCTCCGACTTCGTCTTCGCCAATTAATTCTCCGTAAATGGAGAATCCTGTTGATCTATACGAGTTTGAATATTTAAAATCAAATCCTGCTAGTTGATTGCTGGGCTCGTCATTCTTACTAATGTGGCTTGGTTGAATGTTGTCATTCCCCACGAGTATGTCACTAAACACCTGGAAATCTTTAGGCCTGCCATCCCCTGCCCACACCGCCGTTCTGCTTAGGCCAATTTCCCAAGAATTAGAGGGTTTGAACGAGGCGCGAAGCCCCCAAAGTAAGGCGTTTGGTATGGCTCTGTTTTCCTCTAACTGCCCCATGAACGTGGTCATAGTCCAAGTGCCTAACCAACTAAGCCATGGGGATTCAGGGGCGCTGGTACGGTTGCGGGATAGGTAGATACTGGGTACAGGTCGAGCATTAGTAGTTAGGATTAAACCTGAGTCCCAACCGGGTCCCCACCATCGGTCAATCGCGCCGATGCCAAGTGTCCACTGCCCTAAGCTTGCATTTACATAGGTATTATCATGTTTTAGCTGCGTGTTTGATTCGCCGTTGGGCTTCTCATTTGAATCAGCGTCTATTAGGTCAACCACTTGGCCTGTTAGGTGAACTTCTAGGTGTTTAGTGGAGTGATGAAAGGCAAAATTAGAATTAGATTTTTCGCGAATAGAAAAACCAAAATCACCAAAGGTAGGGCTTTTTTGGTGGGCCGAGACTATGACAGAAAAAGTATTGCTGGATAGAGAGCGTAGAGTCGTTAGGCTACTTTGAGATAGGTGTTGTTTTGATCGATGCATCGTCTCAAGAGGGAGAGGCCATGTTGAGATAGGCCGGTTTAATAAGTGTTGGCTTACTTGGTATTCAAGGTCCGCCCGTAGCCATGGATCGAAGGGAGGAACCCAGCTTATTGCGTAAGTAAGGGACGAATAAAGTGCAAAAAAGACYAYTGNTATTTTTTTTATCATTGTTTGGTTAACTTTGAATACAAAGACCCGTTATTCGAAAGGGACTTGAGATTCTCACTCTGACCTTTTAAAGGTAAGAGTGAGGAACCTTGAAAAAATTATAGGTGTTTGCCGAAGTTATAGTACACGTTGAGTGATTTAACAATTTATCCAGTGGGTACATATAAGGCCTATGTTGATAGGTAGCTAAAGAGACTGCAGAGAAAAAGGTCTTTAACTTTACAGATCAAAGTAGATGCACTAAACATTATAGGCTTTTGCATTTTTAGGAATTGGTTGTGCTGGTCGGATACCTCGTGTCTCGAAACAGTGCATTGATGTACATGACCCGGTCTCTCTTTATGGTGAGGACCGATTGTGATTGTTATGTTGTGAAGTCGTAATGTGCAAAAAATATTTATTTCGGCTTGCTTTCTGGGGGTTTCTAAAGAGAGTAGGGCGGTAGCGTGCCAATTTCAAATGTTAAACCGCTGATGTTGGTTAAACGAGGGGGGGGAAGTGCGATGAGCTGGTTTTTAGTGCGTACAAAATCTAGACAAGAAAAAAAAGCCCAAGTTAACCTTGAAAGCCAAGGGTTTATTAATTACTTTCCTGAATTAGCCCGTGATAATGGAAGAAAGGAAGCGCTTTTTCCTGGTTATATCTTCGTTAAAAATGAAGCTGGCCCCACGCCTTTTGATAAAATAAGAAATACCTACGGCGTACAAGGTTATGTGCGATTTGGTAATAAGTTAACGTTAGTCGATGATTTGCTGATTGATTCCTTAAAAGATAGGGATGAAAGCCTGGTTCAGAAAGATATCTATGAGCCGGCTCAACGGGTTCGAATTACCGAAGGACCATTCAAGAATATAGAAGCAATTTATTTATGTAGGTCGGCTAAAGACCGAGTAATACTGCTGTTTAATCTAATGAATAGCAAACAAAGAATTGAGGTTTGTGACAATATTGTTAGGTCGGCCTAACAGGAAAAAGGCGTGCGTAGTACTCACGTTACACATGAACTGCTGTGATTAATGACTGCGTACGGCGACTTCGCCTTGCACCCTCCATGCCCGAATAAAAAACATGTCCTACTTGTATCCGACGCCATTTTGTTTGGGTTATTTTTTGTGGCGCTATAAAAACACTTCATCTTCGAATTAGAGACGTATATTCATGTTACTGATACGTTTATTTAATCTTCCTAGAAGTCAGAAAAAAAATATTTTGATATCGTTTGACCTGGCGTCCTTGTTCGTGGCGTATTGGGTCTCAATGTATTCCTATTCAAATTGGGCGGTGCTGCCCGAACATTGGGCGATACATTGTTTTACGATCTCCATTGTTGCGCTGTTTTTATTTGGTTTCATCGGGTTGTATTCGACGATGAATCGGTTTCTCGGTCCAATCGAAATCTTGAAAATAATTTTTTCAGTCGTATTGTGTGCGATATGTTTTGTAGTTGTTAATCATGCGAATGGGGTGCTTGTTGATTTAGGGTCAGGATCGGTGTTTTGTGGTGTGATGACGTTTTCGACAATGGTGTCAAGAATTTTTATAGTAGAGCTTTACTCGCTTGCACGAGCCGACTCCCAGGTAAGAGTATTAATTTACGGTGTTGGTGAGCTTGGCGTAAAAGCGCTTGAAAGAATACGAGAGAATAATAAGGTTCGTATTGTAGCGATGGTTGTTGAAGATGAGCGCCTCTGTGGAATTAATATAAATGGAATAAAAGTACAAGCGGTGTCGAATCTAGAAAGGCTTATCAAAAATAAAAGAGTCGAACAGGTGCATTTGGCGCTATCCAATGAAATGAACTCTGGAAGAAGAGAGCTAATAGGAAAGTTACAAGGATTATCAGTGGGTATTAAACTACTGGATCTTCATGAAGATAAGGACGAGCCTCAGGATGGCACGGTGTTTCGGAACGTAAATGTAGAAGACATTATTTCTAGGGACGGCATTACAGCGCTGCAACCGCTTTTGGATCGCTGCATTAAGCATAAAGTGGTGTTAATTACAGGGGCGGGAGGATGTATCGGAGCAGCATTAGGTCGTCAGATAGTAGAGTTGCTGCCAAAGCATTTGGTATTGGTTGACGGGTCTGATGTTCTTTTGTCCGAATTACAAAGAGAATTGCTTGGGTGTGATCTAGTGAAAAGTGGAGTGGTCGCAGTGACACCAATATTGGGTGTCGAAATTGAAAGACGCCGGCTTAAGGAAATAATTAATGCTTTCGGAGTGGAAACAATTTATCACTCGGAAGCATATCAGCAGGTTCCTCTAATGGAGCACAATATTGTTTCTGCAGTCCAAAGGAACTTGTTTGGGGTCCGTTCTTTAATGGATGCGATTAGAGAATCAAGCGTTAAGGATTTTATATTAGTATCGACGGACAAGGTGGTTCGCCCGACAAGCTATGTGGGCGTGACACGTCGGTTATCAGAGCAAGTAGTCCAGTGTTACTCAAATAAAAATAATTACACAAAATACTGCGTTGTAAGATGTGGGAATCTTTTAGAGGCTCGGGATTCTGTTGTCTCCGTATTTCAACGTCAGATAAGGAAGGGTGAGCCTGTATCGATCACCCACCGCGATATGGCGCGACATTTTATCTCTGCAAAGCAAGCGGCCAAGCTGGTAATACAGGCAGGATCTCTGTCGAAAGAGGGGGAAATATTTATCATTGATATGGGGGATCCTATTAAAGTTGTCGATTTGCTGGAGAAGCTAGCACAGTTAATGGGCAAGCAAATTAGATCGAAAGATTGTCCTAATGGTAATGTAGAAATAAATCATATCGGCATTAGGGCTGGAGAAAAAGTATTTGAAGAGTTGTCAACTGGGGATAATCCATGGGGTACTGAACATCCGGATATCTTGGTGTCGGATGAGGTGGTTCCTTTGTGGAGTGTACTAAATGAAGTAATGTCAGAACTCAAAGATGCTAGTGACCGTTATGATTGTGAAACGATAAGAAGTATCTTAGAGGAATCTGATGTTGGATTTACTCCGAAAGGAAAGATGCTGGATAGTGTTTGGAGTCGACTAAAAAATAACAATGGTCTACAAGATAATGTGGTATCAGTTTTGTCATTCGATGACGCTAGTAAATCGCTGGAATTGGGACGTTAGAGGCATTAGTTCCTGAACGGCTTAATTCTTAACAATGAAAGGTCTTAATTTGTATACAACGAAGAAACACGGAGTAGGCGTAATACGAACGAGTGTGTCCCTTTTTGTGTTTCTTTGTCTTTTAGGCGAAGGGGTATATGCGATGTCGCCTACGTCTAACCAGATTGAACAATTTAAAAAACTCAGTCCGACCCAGCAGATAAGGTTGGCCAAAGAGTTTGGCGTGGAAGTGCCATTAGATAATGTTGAAATAGACTCAGTAGTTGAAGTGGATAATCCTGAATTAGTATTGCCTCGCCGAATTGAGAATGTAGGCAATAAGGATCAAAAGGAGCATGCCGAAAACAGAATAATCTATAAGATCGAGACGCCTGTAGAGCGTTTTAGTGAGGTAACCAATAAGCAAGAAGCGGCATTAAAGCCCTATGGCTATGAATTATTTGCTGGATCTCCTTCGACATTTGCGCCTGTGACGGACGTCCCTGTACCGCCAAGTTATGTGATTGGGCCGGGTGACGTTGTTGTTGTTCAGTTATATGGTAAAGAAAACGTTACGCGTAAAATCGTGGTGACAAGAGAAGGTGTACTTCAATTTCCCGGTATTGGTCCTTTGAGCGTCGTGGGCTTAAGCTACCAAGAATTGAAGCAATATCTCAATAATATTATTGAGAAAAAAATGATAGGCGTTAGCGCAAGTATAACGATGGGGAGTTTACGCTCTATTCGTATTTTTGTTTTAGGAGAGGCGCATCGGCCTGGTTCTTATACAGTAAGCTCATTATCGACCATAATAAACGCATTGTTTTTTAGTGGGGGAGTCACTGATCTAGGCTCATTAAGGCACATTCAATTAAAAAGAAAGGGGGAGTTGGTCGGTGAGTTGGACTTATATGACCTTTTGTTGAAAGGAGATACGAGTGGAGATCAACGATTGCTTCCGGGAGATGTAATATTTATTCCTACTAGTGGRAAAATGGTTGGGGTTGGAGGGGAAGTGAAGCGGCCTGCAATTTATGAGATTAAGGAGGAGTTAAATGCTGGAGAAATACTTGCGCTAGCAGGCGGTTTGTTACCGACAGCTTACCCGAAATATTCGCGTATAGAACGGATAAATACACAGGGCGAAAGAACTTTAGTCGACGTAGATTTAACAAGCAATTCTGGTCTTACCACTACCATGATGGATTCAGATATTTTAAGGGTGCACTCAATTTTGGATGGTCTTGAGCGCGTAGTGGAATTAAAAGGGCATGTGAAGAGAGAGGGGGGGTTTGCGTTACGCGAGAATATGCGAGTAAGTGATGTTGTTGATACGTACCAAGACTTGTTGCCTTCTGCAGATTTAAATTATTCAGTAATAATTCGTGAAGGCGTGCCTATAAGGGAAATATCACTTCATTCTTTTAATCTTAATAGCGTTATAGAAAGTCCGGGTACGGATAACGATCCATTGTTACAAAACCGAGACCAGATTATAGTGTTCGATGGGGTCGAAGGTGATCGGCAGTTTATTTTAAAGCCCTATTTAGAAAAGTTGTCGTTGCAAACAAGGCCCGATAAGCCAGCAAAAATTGTTAGTATCAGCGGCAACGTAAGGTTTCCAGGCTCGTATCCATTAACGAAAGAGATGTCTGTAGCGCAATTAATACTCGCGTCTGGGGGGTATCAAGAAAGCGCGTATAAATTAAGGGCTGAAATAACGAGATCAAAAGTAGTCGATGGAAAGTATCAGGAATATGAACGCGTAGAGATCGACCTTTCCAAAAGTAAAATGATTCGGTTGCAATCAAAGGATCAGCTTTACATAAAGAAAATACCGAACTGGGCGGATAAAACAACGGTATCGATCGAAGGCGAGGTACGGTTTCCAGGTACCTATCCAATATTCAAGGGCGATACGATTTCGGATTTACTAGATCGAGCAGGGGGATTTACTCCCTACGCCAATCCCAACGCTGCAATTTTTTTGAGAGAAAGCCTGAAGAAGAGAGAGGCCGAACAATTGGATCGTTATAAAGCCCGGCTCGAAAGAGACCTAGCAGACATGAAGTTGGAGAAGACTAACTCCAGCAAAAATGTTGATGACGAAGCCGCTGTGGCCGAAAGCTTGCTTAGCCAATTAGTAGAGACTGAGGCTATTGGGAGACTGGTAATCGACCTTTTGAGAATTGTTAATGGTACCGATAAAGATAATATAGAGCTGAAGGATAAAGATGTCCTAGTGATACCGCCTCACTCGCTAGAGGTTTCGGTATTAGGAGAAATTCAATTTCCCGTCTCCCACTTGCATCGAGAGAACAAGGATGTATATGACTACATACGTAATAGTGGGGGGTACACATCAAAATCTGACGTGAAACGAATATTTATTGTAAAACCAAATGGGAGCGTTAAATCAGTTAAAAAATTCTTTTTTATAAAAACGAATTCCCAAGTCGAGCCAGGCGATACCGTGGTAGTGCCTTATGATACAGATTCAGTGAGTCCAATGGTTCATTGGAGTAACATCAGCACTATTCTTTTTCAACTGGCTTCTGTAGCCGCTTCTCTTAAAACATTAGGTGCTTTGTAATAGAGATCAGGAATGCAAAATAATCCGTCTAATAATGTAGCTTCATTTGAAAACCCGAATCACTCGCCAGAACCCATTACGAAAGAAGAGGCGGTAGTCAGGGCCTTTATTGAAGAGCTCTGGCGAGAGAAAGTTATTTTGACGATGTTTGTGTTGCTGTTCGCTATATTTGGGGTAGTGACCAGCATCCAAAAACCAAATATATATAGAGCCGAAGTGTTGCTTGCGCCCTCTTCCGAAGGAGGGGACGCTGGTGGCCTTTCTTCGATTGCTTCTCAATACGGGGGGCTCGCATCATTAGCGGGCGTGTCGTTATCTGGCGGCGCAAGTGAAATAGAGCAAACGTTGGCAATACTAGAATCGCGTGCATTTATAACTGCATTTCTTGAAGAACATGATGTGTACGTACATTTATTTGCTACTGAGGCGGGGGGCTTGTTGTCACCTGGATTAACCATAAATAGCGAAATATATGATAAAGAAAATAAAGCGTGGTTGGTCAGCGAAAAAACGGGGCTAAGTTATAAGCCAAGCGCTTGGGATGGCTACAAAACATTTAGCAGTAAACTTCTTGTGTCGAAAAACAAAAAAACAGGATTAATAAAGCTGTCGATCGAGTGGTACGACCCGAATCAAGCAAAGCAATGGTTGGATTGGYTGGTAAATGACTTGAATAACAAAATCAGGAATAGGGATCTAGAAGATGCCAGAAAGAGTATCGATTTCTTGAAGACTAGTTTGGTTCAGACAAGCGTGTTGGGCTTTAGAGAAGTGTTCTATAGTTTGATCGAAAGCCAAACTAAAACCATGATGCTGGCAAAGGTGAGAGAGGAGTATGTACTTAAAACTATCGATCCCGCTGTAGTTCCGGAAGAAAAAATAAGGCCGGTGCGGTCGACTTATTGCATAATGATTACGGTACTGGGTTTGTTTGTCGGTGTTGTATTTGTCGTGTTAAGAAAAGTTATATCTAATCATCGAGAAATAAATGTTTGAAAAGTAATATCCGATGGTCTGACTTTGTAAGTGAAAATATGATGTCGCCGAAGATTGTTAAGCTAAATATATCTTTTAGGTATTCATAAACTATCATGAATAAATATAAAATTGATTATCAGACCCTAAGTGCAGTTATATTCGATTTTGACGGGGTGTTAACGAATAATACCGTGCTTGTTGATAAGTCCGGTGGCGAATGGGTGAGATGTAGTCGAAGTGATGGGCTTGCATTTGACGCGCTGAAAAAAAGTGAAATATTGAGCTTTATTGTATCAACAGAGAAAAATGGTGTTGTTACTGCGCGGGCAAACAAAATAAAAGTGCCGGTCGTTCAGGGCGTAGAGGATAAGGTCAAGGCGATCAAGGACCTTTCTCTTAAACATGACCTGGATCTAAAACGGGTATTGTACGTGGGGAACGACTTGAATGACTATTATGCAATGAGTCTCTGTGGTATATCAGCATGCCCGATAGATAGTCATCCTCGAATTTTGGATTTGGCTAGCTTTATTCTAAATACCAAAGGTGGGGACGGAGTGGTTCGGGAGTTGGTAGAAGACGTCTTTGAAATGGATTTACTTGAAGTGTTGTATGCCAAGAGTAGTGAGTTTGCGGATTGAATTGATTGAAGATATATCGTGTTAACCCTGAAAACCTATCCATAGGACGGAGAGCTTGAAATGTCGATATTTGTTATCGCAGAAATTGGAATTAATCATAATGGTGAGATGTCAATTGCAAAAAAATTAATTGATGTTGCTGTATTGTCGGGTTGCAACGCGGTTAAGTTTCAGAAACGAGAACTAGACTTAGTCTATACCCAAGAGCTATTAGATTCGCCTAGAGAAAGTCCCTGGGGAACTACGCAGCGAGAACAAAAGTCTGCGTTGGAGTTTGGCTTTGAAGAATACAGCGAAATTACGGAATACTGTAAAAGTAAGGACATCGAATGGTTTGCGTCGGCGTGGGACCCGGCAAGCCAAGAGTTTTTGGGGCAATTTAATTGTAAATATAATAAAGTTGCCTCTGCGATGACCATCGATCCAGAGTTTCTTAAGTTAGTGGCGTCGGAAGGAAAGCACACCTTTATCTCTACAGGGATGTGTACCATGGAGGAGATCTCTCAAGCGGTAAGTATCTTTAGAGATTTAAATTGTTCTTTCGAGTTAATGCACACCGTATCCACCTATCCTATGCGTGATGAAGATGCGAACCTGAGAGTAATCGATACTTTGCGTAATCGATTTAAGTGCGATGTAGGATATAGTGGTCATGAAACTGGTTTGGCGGTTTCGTTTGGAGCCGCTGCGCTAGGGATTACTTCACTTGAAAGGCATATTACTTTAGATCGGTCGATGTATGGTTCCGATCAATCCGCATCGGTTGAGCCGGCAGGGATGATGCAGTTGGTTGGAGCCGTCCATAAGATCGAAGAGGCAATGGGCACGGGTGAAAAATGCATATTAGAAGCCGAGATACCGATAGCGAAAAAATTACGGAGTCATTTAGGCTGGGAAGCCGTAGATTAATGTGCTGAGCAAAATTAGAACTTCCAATCAAAATTCTGAGGGCTTCAGATGCTTAAGATCGCAATGCAACCTAGCCGTAAGCGAAAGGGCGGAGCCGGAAGTTTTTTGAATCATCTCGACCGCATCTATAGCGAAACTCAAGTAGCTAATGTGGTCGGGAGTAAGAATCCTTTTCAAGACATTGGGCTTTTCAATTCGGTCGCTAGCGGGCTGCCCTTCAAGCCCTATGTGTTGCGTATGGACGGGATATATTTCGATCAATTCGAGACGATGGGCAGCAATAGGAAGCTTAATAAAAAAATTTATCATTCAATAAGAAATGCACAAGGAATCATATTTCAATCAAGGTTTTCTAAACAGCTTATTGTGGACCATTATGGATTCATTGAATGCCCTTCTACTATTATTTCCAATGGTTCTCCGATAGCGCTGAAATCGAGGTTAAATCAATCGGCCTCGAAGGATGTTGTGAAAATAGTTTGTTCTGCTGTATGGAGACGTCATAAGCGATTGAAAGAGACGATAGCCGTTGTTAAGCAGTTATATCAACATTACCCATGTGAGTTAGTCGTTTTAGGTGATGTTGAAGAAGCCGTGGAAGAATGCGATTTCGTAACATTCATGGGGGATGTGAACAGAGAGGTTCTTTTTAGCCATTTACAGGATGCAGATATATTTTTACATCTTTGTTGGCTCGATAATTGTCCAAACTCTGTAGTCGAAGCGTTAGCGCATCGAGTTCCGGTCGTGTGCTCCAATCTAGGAGGAACGCAAGAATTAATCGAAAGCACAGGCGGGGGAAGAGTCGCAAACTGTGATGAATTGGTGGATTGTTCAAAATTAGTTGACCTTTACAATCCTCCGCCCCTTAATGTTGATGCAGTGGTTCGTGAGATAGCATTTGTATTGGAAAACTCTCAGGTTCTTAAGAGCGAAATGGATGTCACTCCAATTGATATAAATGAGGTGTCTAAAAGATACTTGAATTTTCTTGTGGAGATTCTCAATATTGAGAATAGGAGCTTACAAACTGCTTGCTAAATAGATTTAAGGGGGCTGATTAGGACGTGTTTATTAAAAATGAGCTTCACTACTGTGATTATCTTCCGCGAGGCCTAGATAATTTGGCGGTGTTATTGAAAGGCACTTCCTTGGAAAAGTTGCCAGAATACAGTGACCAGTTTGAGCATTGCCTAATCGTTAGCGATTATGATGACGAACTAGCGATGATCGGGAAGAGTCTACAAGACAAGAATATTATTCATTTTACCAATAGAAGTAAGCAAGCAAGCTTGTCTAAGAAAAATTATAAAAAATATAATATTTCAAATATCCAGTTAGGGCAGGTGTTTCGACTGAATCATTATAGGTTAATGGAATCGATGATCCATTATAAGCTTATGGGGATTCAACTAAATGTACACTCTCTACCCGAAAAGCTTTTATCTTATGGAGAAGGTTTAGGAGAAGAGTACAGTTTAAAGTTTCCAAATACGGGGATATTATCATTAATCTATTCGCTTGAGATGATTCGGCCTAGGAACTTATGGGTCTTTGGCTTGGACTTTTATTCTACGCCGTATATGGCAAAGCAAGTACAGTCAAGTCCAATCGGATTGGATGGGCAAGCCGGTAAGTTGGGACGGCTTGATTTGTTGAATTATGTGTATTCCTTGTTCAGACGTTTCCCAGAAACCAATATTAATATGGTAAGTTACTATCCTGGGTGGCCGGCAATATCGAATATGTCTAGAGTGCTGTGATCAAGAGGAAATCTACATGCCGTTATTAAGCGTTTGCATCCCTGCATATAATCGACCTGGTCCTCTAAAAGAGCTCATTCAATCTATTGTCGATCAGGATTATATCGATTTTGAGATTTTAATCTGCGAGGATAAATCTACTCGCGTTAAGGAAATTAGAGCCGTTATAGAGCAGTACATACTGGACTTCCCAAAAGTGAAAATTAGGGCGATATATAATGACGTTAACCTTGGTTACGACGGCAACTTTCGAAAGTTAATTAAAGAAAGTGAAGGGGAATATTGCGTTTTTATGGGGGATGATGATTTATTAGTAGATGGCGGACTTAAAAAAATTTCAGATGTAGTCAATAAACATGAAGATATTGGTGTCGTGTTGCGAACCTGGGGGAAAATTCAGGGTGCAAGCCGTGAACCCATAGAAATATTCCGCTATTTTGACGGCGATAGGTTATTCGAAGCGGGTGACCAGTCGATAGTCTCTTTATTTCGTCGTTCGGTTGCAATTTCTGGTTATACCGTGAATCGCGAGCTTGCGAATAAATACGCCACCGAAAGGTTTGACGGAACTCTGCTTTATCAAGTGTATTTGACTGGGATGATTTTATCTGTATCGAGAGGGTATTATATTTCTCAGCTGATTTCCTTAATGAGGATTGAAAAGGATTCCACCACTAGCCATTTTTTTGGGAACTCGGATGCGGAACGAAAACGTTTCAAACCTGGCGCTCTAGAAACTGAACATTCGCTAAATTTCATAAAGGGAATGATTGATATAGCGGAGCACCTTGAATTACATCCCGCAAGGCCAGGTTTGGCAGGAAAGATTAAGGCTGACTTAGGAAATTACTCTTACCCTTTGCTTTCCTATCAGGTGGATAAACCGATTCTGGTTTTCGGGAGATACTATTTCTCGTTGATGCGTTTAGGGCTATGGCGGAATGTCTATATACATCTGTATTTTATTGCCCTCATTACTCTTGGTCGATCACGGTGTGAGAAAGTAATTGTGACAATAAAGGAACTGCTAAATCGAACGCCTAAGCTAGGAAATTTATACACTGGTGAATTAATTGATTAGGGAGGCTGTTATTGAAAAAAGCGTCGGCATAACGAAGATAGTTATTGCAGGCGATTGGCATTCGAATATACACGAGGAGCCGCTTGCCAATGCATTAGAGTCGCTCGGAAAGCAAGTAGTTCGGTTTAAGTGGCATGAGTATTTTAGTACGAGTGACGAAACTAGTATGGTGAAAAAAATAAGGCTTAAATTTGAGGCTTATTTTTCGTTCGGATTAAGTGTACGGAGTATCAATAAGTCGTTATTGAAGACGGTTGAGAACGAATCACCTGACTTGGTGTTTATCTATAGACCCAATCTGATTTCAAAAAACACCATAGAATCCATCAAAGCTTTCGGAAGAAGGACCTGGGTAGTGTCCTATAACAACGATGATCCTTTCTCAAGCCTATATCCATGGTATACATGGGCAAGATATAAGCGGTCAATCAAAAGTTACGACCTGCTCTTTTCTTATCGCCCCAATAACGTTGCAGATTACTACGCTTATGGTGCCAAATCAGTTGAAATGTTACCCCCATGGTATGTCGAGGAGCTAAATTATCCAATTGCTCTCTCTGGATCAGATGTTGAAAAATATTCATGTGACGTGGTATTTATTGGTCACTATGAGAAAGATGGCCGGTTAAGCTTCTTAAGGAAATTAGTGGGTTCAGGTGTTCGCGTGGGGCTGTACGGTCCAGGATGGAATGATGCGATTAAGGACGATACAGTCCTAGGCCACTTATACCCTGTACGGTATTTGGGTAGCTCAGAATATAATAAGGCGCTATGCGGATCGAAGTTAGCCTTGGTGCTTTATTCAAAACTTAATAACGACGTCTATACGCGAAGGTGCTTTGAAATACCGGCGACAAAAACTGCCATGCTAGCAAAGCGAACGAAAGAAATGGAGTTGATCTACAGCGACGGGGAAGAGGTGATCTTTTTCGATGACGAAGACCATGCCGTTGGATTAGTTCATGACTATCTGAAAGACGAAGAAAGAATAAAGCGCATCGCGCACAATGGGTGGCGAAGGGCAAAGAGCTCGGGGTACGAAGTGAAATCACGCGCCAATCAACTGCTCAAAGATACTCTAAGTTTACAGGGTATATAAAACAAAGTGATGGTTAATCACTGTATACAAAATTGATGGGACAAGTGGAAAGATAATGACTATTCCATGCCTTATTACTGTTAGAACCGGTTCTACGCGTCTTTACAATAAATGCCTATTGCCATTTGGTAAGGGTAATGTGCTTGAGCACGTAATTAACAGGACTAAGGAGGCTGGTTTCAGAGCCATAGTATGTACGTCTGATCAGCGCTCGGATAATATTATTGAATCGATTGCTACAGACCAAAAGGTGGAGTTCTTTCGAGGCAATGAATCTGACAAGCTGAGGCGTTGGAGAGATTGTTGTAGAGTATTTGGTCTTGATAAGTTTCATACAATCGACGCTGATGATCCATTTTTTTCAGCGTCAATGGTTGAGTACAGTATGGAGACCTTGGACTCGGGGTATGACCTAATTGAACCGACCACGTATTCCAATGATGGCAATGCCAGTGTCGGCTATTCAATAACGAGAGATCTTTTAGAGTATGCATGCGCTAGTTATGTAGACGGTAGCGATACAGAAATGATATTGCCGTTTTTGATGGCAAAGAAAGACGTGCGATCAACAATATTGCCTGATAGCGAGCAATGTTCGCGAATAAAGGCCCGATTAACGTTGGATTATGAAGAAGATTACTGGTTGCTAAAAAGTGTGCTAAATATCCTAGGTACTCAGTCAGGTCGCGCTATGGTCGATGAACTTTTTGAGAGAAATCCAGATCTCTACCTAGTCAATTGGTTTAGAAATACCGAATGGAAAGCCAGACAGCTAAATAAGATTAAAACGATTGCGTAATGGTCTTAACGTTAAATTGTAAGGTTTGAGGAATTTAATTTATCGCTGTTCTTTAGAATCTAACGCACTAAATATTAGGGAATGTATTGGTAGTTATATTTCAATTTTTAATAATGGCCACTTGCGTCGTTATTCTATATAAAAATACGAAACCAATTAATACAGTTCTCGATCCTGGACTTATATTGGTGATTGTATTGTTGATCACTGCTGGCGCAACTCAAATAATATTTAATGTATTTTTTGATGAGTTTTGCGTTAACGTTTGGGTTTTATGCAGTGATCCGTATTATGTGCCTCGAATTATGTCAATGAATGTAATGTATTCGGCAATATTCACTTTTATTTATGTAATGACCTGTAGGAATTTTCTAAAAAGTACGCCGATTGATAGTAATACACTAGTACGCGAGTATAAATTAGCCTATAACCCATTTTTCTGGCTGCTCGTAGTCATACTTGTTCGGGTGGTCGATAAGCTGTTTGGTGCGTTGGGAATGAAGTACATAGAAGTATATTGGGGAAATATAGCGGACCTATCCTATTTGGTACTATATTCAGCATTGTTACTACATATAAAAGGGGTGAGAAACACGATTGTCGTAGTGGTTCTTTTTTCGTTGTTTTCGATGTTTATTTACTACCCGATAATTGTAAGCGATGTATATGAAGTAAATAAAGGAGGTGTCATAAAGGACTTGGTATTTTGCTTAGTGTTTTTAAGTTTGGTGAAATATCCTGGGAAGTTAATTACACCGTTCCGGTTTTTCTTAGGGATAGTGTTTCTACCCATCTTTCTAGGTGCGGCAAACTTTGCCGAAGCGCTACTTGGGGGGTTTCCCGTTACATTGCTGGATTTAGCGATTTATGTGATCCAAGGGTATGAAATACAAATGCTCGAGAATCAAGCTTACATTTTAAACGGTATTGAAAACGGCGAGTTCGGTATGTTAAATGGCGCTTCTTATTTGGATGCGTTAATTGATATTTTTTACCCCAGTAGCGGAGCAGTGCCACCCTCAGAATGGTATGCAGATGTAGTCACTTTCGGCACAGATGTGGAATCCGGGTTTGGTTTTTCGTTTCTGGCTGAAGGGATATTAAACTTCGGGGGGTGGGGTGTATTTCCTACAGCGATATTTTCCGCTGCGATTTTGCTAATGATAAGAAGTATCCTCAATTGGAAAATATCCTTGATGCCCGTATTATATTCCTATTTCGTTACCTTGTCGTATTACGTATATCGCTCGGATATGATGTATGTACTAAAAAAAATAGAATTTACGTTTATGTCAATAATTGTCCTTCTGGTTCTCTATACCGTGGTTAAATACGTTGTATACGGGGTCGTAAGAGGTGCATCGAATGACATTGATTTCGTGGGTAGTAATCATTAGGTGTGTTGTTTTGGATGTAAATTAAAAGTCTGGTGTTGAATGGAAAGTCAAAGGAGACGCTAAATACATGAAAGCAAATGATCGTGAAAATAGTCTGTACGATAACGGTAAAAGATGCATCATTTCCGAGGAGGAGACGTTTATGATGAGCTTGCTTTCTGCTCGTTTGAATCCTCAGGACACCATATTGGATTTAGGGTGTGGCTCCGGAGAGGTCTCTGCGTCGTTGGCGTCARATGGATACCGTGTGAAAGGAGTTGATTTTTCTACCACAGCTATAGAAATCGCTAAGGAAAATGGACTTGATTGCTGTGTGGCTGACTTGGATGAGGGTATTCCTCATCAGGAGGGTGATTTTGTTGCGGTGTGGGCCGGCGATGTAATGGAACATGTCTTTGATCCAATTTGGGTGTTGAGTGAGGCAAGACGGGTGTTAAATTCATCTGGATGGTTATTCGCGACTATCCCTTACGATCTAAATTGGAAAACTAGGGTTCGAACGCTGTTTGGAAAATCCTATCAAGAAAATGTTTACCGTAGCTTTGGGCAATTTAAACACCATACGTTCTTTTCCGAATCCTTGATGCGATATATGTACGACTATGCGGGTCTTAATATCGATCGTATAGACTATTTGGTGACTAATCCATTTACCGGGAATAAAACCATATCCAATAAACCCTATTTACGAATTTTTTCTACCTTAATGATAGTTGTTGCGTCACCTAAGGTAGTCGCACAGTTGAATGAAGTAGACCTTCACGCAGAAAACGTAGCCTGACGAACACATTATTTATAGGCGAACGCGGCATGTATCTATGGTCCATGTAAGCATATTAATAACGTTTTCTCTTCTTTCTGTACGCGTTGTTCATATGGTTGAGCAATAACTAATTGGATGAAGAAATAGCTTTTTGAGATTGAGTAGGTTAAGGGAGCCCGATGAAAAATATACTGTTTTTGATTAACACGATCTTGTTGTCGTTAAAAAGAAATAGAAAGCTAAGGAATATAGATGGGCCGATTAAGGTTAATTTGGGGTGCGGGCTAACGGTTACTAAGGGCTGGATTAATATCGATGGAAGCCTTAACTCACTAGTATCTCGCTTGCCTGAAGCATTTATACGGTTGATATACCGGTATACAGGCGCAAATCAATCCTTTGATGTGGGAGAGTACGTAAATATAGTGAGCAACAATGACTTTATACATCATGATCTACGCGACGGCTTACCTTTCGGGTCTAATACGTTAAGCCATGTATATTCGTCTCATTTTATAGAGCATCTTAATCGGGATGAGGCGACTAATTTGTTGGGGGATGCGTACGATGCGCTGGTAAGCGGTGGCAAAATTAGGATCTCTGTGCCGGATTTAGAATATGCCATCAGTCTGTATCCGGACAACAAAAAGGACATGATGGAAAAGTACTTTTTTATCAATGATAAAGCCAATACGTTTAGTAACCACAAATACATGTATGACTTTGACAGTATGTCGACCATGCTGAGCCGTATAGGTTTCAGAGATATTGTGCGGGGCGATTTTGCAGAGGGGGACTTTCCCAACGTGGATCTGTTAGATAACCGTTGCAAAGATTCTTTGTTTGTCGAAGCGATTAAATAAAAGGAATGGAAATGACATCGGACGTTATAGAAGAGAAAGATCTGATATTGAAGTCATTAGGCGGGTTTAATTTATATCTAGACCGTAAAGACCCAGGGATATCTGAAACGTTAAGGAAGCCGAAATACTTTCGAAAGTGGCATAGAGAGCCAGAGTTCATGGATCTTATTGAAGCAGAAGTCAATAAAGGAGATTCTGCATTTGATTTGGGTGCAAATATTGGATATGTCACAATGCATCTAGCACATTATGTCGGCGAGGGTGGCAAGGTTTATGCTGTGGAACCTTCGCCTAGAAACTTCTCTATTCTGAAGAAAACTATTGAAGTGAATAAAATAGGCCATATAGTAGAAGCACAGCAGTTAGCGATTTCCTCGAAAACGGGCACCCGAGAATTGAATATTTCAAAGGAATCAAATCTAAATTCATTTGCCAAAACGAAACATACCACTAAAACCATCGAAGTAAAAACGACGTCTATCGACGACTTTTTCAAGGATCGCCGTTTTCCCAATTTCATCAAAATGGATATCGAAGGGGCAGAGGTGGATGCATTGGCTGGAATCGATAAGATTTTGGCTGCGTCGGATGCGCCCATTAAGATACTGATGGAAATTCATCCAATGTACTATAAAGAAGACGATTTTTCGAAACAGTTAATTCGGCTGTTCGATAAAGGCTTCTCTACTAAATACCTTGTCAGTGCTGGGTCTGCTCGACCACCCTACTTTTCTTCGAAGGGTTACGTCCCTATTAAAACCTATCAGACGGGTGATTGGGGACGTGGATTGTACGAAAACGTACTAAATGAACATGTCATTGAATCCTGCTCCAAGTTATTTGATGATAATGAGGTGCGCTTGCCAATCGCTTCCTTGATCAAAAACCCAATGCGCTTGAAAGCGAGAACGCTGTTATCACCGAAGATTGTAAGAGCGATTCTATTAGAGAGAAAATAGATCGTTTATTTAAACTGAAAACCGGATTTAATCTGATTGAAACTTTCTACATTGAATTGTACCTCGTTAGGGGAACCTTATGTTCGATAATAAAATATTATTAATAACCGGCGGTACAGGTTCTTTCGGGAATGCTGTATTGAGAAAGTTCTTGAATTCAGGGCTGGACGAAATTCGTATATTCAGCAGAGATGAAAAAAAACAAGACGATATGCGGAGAAAATATTCGGACGACCGTATAAAATTCTATATTGGAGATGTTCGCAATTATGACTCGGTGGCAGGTGCAGTTCATAATGTAGATTATATATTCCATGCCGCTGCATTAAAGCAAGTGCCGTCGTGTGAATTCTATCCGATTGAAGCGACTCTTACGAATGTCATGGGCACTGATAATGTGCTTAAAGCGGCGATTTCTGAAGGAGTTAAAAGAGTCGTGTGCCTGAGTACGGATAAGGCTGTATATCCTGTTAACGCTATGGGTATGTCCAAAGGCCTGATGGAAAAAGTGTTAATTGCCAAGGCTCGTCAAGGCGGTGATAGAGTACTGATTTGTGGTACGCGGTACGGAAACGTTATGGCCTCGAGAGGGTCTGTTATCCCGCTTTTTATAGAGCAGATAATGAAGGGCAAAGAAATATCCATCACTGACCCAAATATGACTCGATTTATGATGACCATTGATGATGCGGTTGAACTAGTGCTTTATGCGTTTAATCATGGAGGTCCAGGCGATATCTTCGTGCAAAAGTCTCCTGCTGCGTCGATTGGTGTATTGGCGGAGTCTGTACGAGAGGTTATGCRCAAGCCTAATCACCCCATAAAGGTTATTGGAACTCGGCACGGAGAAAAACAATTTGAAACCTTGATGAGTAAAGAGGAAAGTGCTGGGGCCGTTGATTTAGGTCGCTATTACCGCATTCCACCAGATAATAGAAACCTGAATTACCAGGCATTCACTGAACTTGGCAAGCATCATATTACTACCGCTACAGATTATAATTCACACAACACTTCTCGTTTAGACGTCGACGGAATGAAGAAATTGCTAATGAAGCTTGACGTTGTTCGACAATGTATCTCAGGAAAAGAAAACTGGGAAACGAAAGACGAAATAATCGAGGCCTAGTGGATGAAAGTATTGGTAACAGGAAGTAGCGGCTTCATAGGGAAGAACGTATGTAAGCGCTTGCAAGAGCAGGATGGCTTTGAGGTTGTTGAGTTTAGACATCAGAATACGCTAGAGGAACTTTCTGAACGCCTAACTCAAGTTGATTTTGTGATACACCTCGCTGGGATTAATCGTCCTAAGTCGTCCGAGGAGTTCAGGTCAGGAAATGTGGAATTAACCCGATATATATGCGAATGTTTATCTAAGGGAAACAGCCGAGTCCCGATTCTTTTTTCATCGTCGACGCAAGCCGATCAAGACAATCCCTATGGGGAAAGTAAGCGTAAGGCCGAGGAAATTTTAAGGTCTTATAGTGAAAATGCGGGCGGAATCGTCGGTCTATTAAGACTCCCAAATGTATTCGGAAAATGGGCCCGACCTAATTATAACTCAGTGGTGGCGACCTTTTGCCACAATATTGCTAATGACGAAACAATCGAAATACATAACCCTAACACTAGATTAACGTTGGTATATGTGGACGACGTAGTCGAACAAGTCCTTGGGTTTATCACTGAAGTGCAAGCGCAAATTAACGAAAAGCCTTATTGCCGCTTCCTGTCTGTACAGCCAATTTATGAAATTGAATTGCAAGTGCTTGCGGATACGATTCGACGTTATCATCATGGCAGAAAACGAAACACTTTATATTCAGTAGGTAGGGGTCTAGATAGAGCGCTTTATGCCACCTACTTGTCATACCTCAAGCCTGATAGTTGGGTTCATCGCTTAGTAGTAAACAGGGATGCTCGGGGAACGTTTACAGAGTTGCTTAAAAACGAAGAGGCTGGACAGTTCTCTTTTTTTACCATAAACCCAGGGGAAGTCCGAGGCGGTCATTATCACAATACAAAGAATGAACGTTTCATGGTGATCATGGGCAAAGCGAAATATTGTTTCCAGAATATTGTATCTCAGGAACAGTATTCAGTCGAAAGTACGGGTGATAATCCAGAGGTGGTCGAAACAATACCTGGTTGGGTACATGATATAGAAAATGTTGATAGTGCGATCGTAGTGGTACTGCTTTGGTCCAACGAAGTGTTTGACCAGAATAAACCCGATACCTACATAGGTACCATCGATAAATGAAAGATATTAAAGTCGCTACAGTCGTTGGCACTCGTCCGGAGATTATTCGGCTTTCTAGAGTGATATCGAGGCTAGAGGATCACTGTAATCATATTCTAATCCATACTGGCCAAAATTATGATTTCGAATTGAATGAGATATTCTTTAACGAACTAGATATTCGAAAGCCTGATCATTTTCTGGCAGCCGCCGGGGAGTCGGCTGCTGATACTATTGGTAATGTAATTAAGTACGTTGATAAAGTGTTGCAAGATATTAAGCCTGATGCATTGCTTATATTGGGGGATACCAACAGTTGTCTTGCTGCTATACCGGCGAAGAGACGGAAAATACCTGTGTTTCATATGGAGGCGGGCAATCGATGTTTCGATCAGCGGGTTCCTGAAGAAATTAACAGAAAAATAGTGGATCATATTGCCGATGTCAATATGCCATATAGCAGTATTGCGCGAGAATACCTGCTAAACGAAGGAGTGCCCGCAGACCGAATTATTAAAACAGGTAGTCCAATGAACGAGGTACTTAATCATTATAAAGATAATATCGATGAGTCCGCTATATTGGAAAAGCTTGATTTACGTTCAAGAGAGTATTTCGTATTTAGCGTTCATCGAGAGGAGAACGTAGATTCGGAGGTCAATTTAGCTACCCTAGTAGATGTTATGAACAATGTTGCAAAAGAATACGGTTTTCCTATCATTGTGTCTCTTCATCCGAGGACAAAAAAGAACATACTAAGAGGAGACTATCAGTTTTCACCATTGATTCGTTTTGAAAAGCCTTTTGGTTTTCTGGATTACATTCATCTCCAAAAGCATTCTACGGCGGTAATCTCAGATAGCGGCACAATAACGGAGGAGTCTTCAATATTAAGATTTCCCGCATTGAATATAAGAGATAACCATGAACGACCGGAAGGCATGGAGGAAGCGTCGGTGATCATGACTGGACTAGATAAAGAAAGAGTGATGCAGTCCTTGGCCTTACTTCTAAGTCAGGTGAGCAATGACACGCATGAATTTAACGTTCCGAGTGACTATCTTGCGGACAATGTATCCAATAAAGTATTGAGGATAATCTTCAGTTATATAGGGTATGTAAATAGACGGGTATGGGGGCAGCGCTAGCACTGCATAATAGATTATCGCCATTCTTGAGGGAGAGGGCTCTATCTTTAAAGTCGCCATGATATTGGAGGAAGGTAAGCTGGGTGGGCCTCAAATATATGTTGAGCGCTTGGCAGCGGCAAGCGCCAAACAGGTTAAAACGGTGGTTATTGTACCTACTCAGAATTCGACCTTATTCCAGAACCTCTTAATTGAAAGCAAGTTAGAGTTCGTTTCCTTTAATCTTACACGCATTACAAAAGAAATTAGTGTAGCTACTCGATACGTTCTTTTTTCCTGGTTAGAAATATATAGATTGTATAAATATTTTCGTTCTTCCCAATTTGATGTTATCTACGTTGCTGGCGGTGCATGGCAATATAAGGGCCTCATTGCTGGGAAACTGGCTCGACATAAAGTAATCTGGCATCAGAATGATACGAAATCCCCTCGCATATTTCGGTTAATATTCTCTGCTCTGAGTCGTTTAGCCGATGGCTTTGTGTATGCATCGAAAAGAACAGAATCCTATTATCGACCATTAGTTAAGCAAGGAAGATATAGCCCTACACACTCAGTGATTCCTTCTCCAGTAGACACTAAATATTTTACCGCAGAGCAGGTAAGTTTAACTGCAAAGGAAATGAGTGCGTGGGAAGGAAAAGTGGTTATTGGCGTGATTGCTAATGTAAATCCGGTAAAAGGGCTCGATGTGTTCGTAGCCGTTGCCGCGCAGTTAAATAGGCAGTTGAGTGATTTGCAATTTGTGGTGGTGGGGCCTATTAATAAAAACCAAGAAAAATATGCGAGTGAAATAAAGTCACTCTGTCAGGSGAGCGGTGTTCTTAATATAGACTTTATTGGGGCGAAAAAGGACGTTAGACCTATACTTGCTCGAATGGATCTTTATCTTTGTACTTCTATCGCTGAATCCTCGCCTATCTCCGTTTGGGAAGCTATGAGTATGGGCGTACCGGTGGTCTCAACCGACGTAGGGGACGTTGGCGTCTACCTTAAAAATGAATTCAGTGGGGCGGTGGTGCCTGTAGGGGATGTCGATGGCTTGGTTACAGCGGCTGTACGAGTTCTTACCAATAAGGATGTTGCTTGTCGGTATCGTACCGAAGCGCGAAAATCGGTGGTTGAATCTCTCGATGTAAATTGTTGCGTAAATCGCCATTTAGATATTTACAGGCGATTGTAGAGTGCCGTTGGTGTGTCTGAAATCACAAGTCGGTTGTCATAAGGAGATTTGATGTGCGCATCTTAGTCGTGTCCCAATACTTCTGGCCTGAAGAATTTCGCGTTAATGAGGTCGTAGAAGACCTTGTWAAACGCGGTTTTGATGTGGACGTATTAACGGGTAAGCCAAATTATCCCAAAGGTAAAATATTTTCAGGCTATAGTGCATTTACTAAAGAGACCGAGACGTATCAAGGCGCGACCGTCTATAGGGTTCCATTAATTCCTAGAGGGAATGGCGGAGGCATAAATCTAATATTAAATTACATTTCTTACGCGTTCGTTGCTTGTGTATTAGGACCCTTTATATGTAAGAAAGCATATGACTTAATATTTGTGGTACAGCTTTCACCTGTTACTGTCGCCCTGCCTGCGATACTCCTTAAGAAGCTATTTGGGATTCCCATGATTCTTTGGGTGTTAGATTTGTGGCCTGAAAGCATAAGTGCCGCCGGAGGAGCAAAGATCCCGCTTGTTAATAATTTAATTGGGGGGTTGGTAAAGTGGATTTACGCAAATAGCGATCAAATATTGATCTCCTCCGAAGGCTTTAAACACAGCTTAAGATTACGCGGGGTCGCTGACCAATGCATATCCTATTTTCCTAATTGGTCGGAAGAGAGCGGACAAGGAAAGACGCCAAGTCTAGATAACCAGGGGTTACTGACGCAAGATGTTCCTGATGGATTTATTATTATGTTTGCGGGAAATATTGGTGTTGCTCAGGATTTCGAAACAATTATAAAGGCCATGGTAAATATCCGCAGTGAAAAGGAAATTCACTGGGTGATATTAGGCGATGGAAGGCGTTTTACGTGGCTACAGGATCAAGTACGGCGTAATAAGTTGGCTCACTGTGTGCATTTGTTAGGGCGTTTTCCTGCGCAAGCGATGCCCGCTTTCTATAAAAAGGCAGATGTTTTATTGGTTTCTTTAAGACGTGAGCCTGTTTTTGAATACACCGTGCCCGGGAAAATTCAGTCTTATATGGCTGGCGGAAAACCTATAATCGCTTCCCTTGATGGCGAAGGCGCGCGCTTGATCGAACGCGCTGGCGCTGGAATTACCTGTAATGCACAAGATGCTCACGCATTAACAGAAAGTGTATTGACCATGTATAGGTATTCAGAAGCCGATAGAAACCGAATGGGGGCGCAAGGATATGAGTATTTCATTAAGCATTTTGAGCGAAATAGTCTAATGTCTGACCTAGAAGAAAAATTTAATAATCAAATCGTAGCCTAATTTAAGAAATTGCTTTTATTTGCGTCTTTGCTTCCTGCGCGGATATTACACCCTTAGCTTGGTCGGGAATTCAGTATGGCTGTCTATGTGCTCGCATCATTTTTAGCGACCTTCGCACTTACTTTTCTATTTATGAAGTATGCGATCTATAAGGGGGTCATTGATGTACCTAATCATAGAAGCTCGCATTCAACGCCGACCCCTAGAGGCGCAGGTATTGCTATAGTAATTGTTTTTTTTACGCTGGTAAGTTTTCTGTCATCGTCACTGCAAATCGCTAGTATTTACACCATTAGCCTGCTTTTAGGCGCGTGTACTGTTGCCGCTGTCGGTTTTTGGGACGATCATAAACACGTGCCGGCGCGATGGCGGTTTCTGACGCATTTTGTCGCTGCGCTAATTTCTTTATTGATAATACCGTCGTTGCCAGGTTTGCCACTTTTCGGTGAAGTGATTGATTTATCTGTGTTTGGTTATTTATTTTACGGTTTCACATTAGTTTGGTTGCTAAATCTCTATAACTTTATGGATGGCATAGATGGCATTGCTAGCCTGCAAGCGATATCTATGTTGCTAAGTGCAGCTTTTATTATTGGCGATCACAGTTGGAGTTGGTTGTTAATATTGCTGGCTGCTAGTGTTGCCGGGTTCCTATATTGGAACTGGGCACCCGCGAAGGTCTTTATGGGGGACGCTTGTAGTGGCTGTTTAGGGTTCTCCTTAGGCTTGATCGCGATTATCACTGCCGCTGATGAACTGATCTGTATTTGGAGTTGGCTAATTCTTTACTCGGTGTTTGTGGTTGATGCGACAATCACACTATTTAGACGTATCTATTTCGGTGAAGTTTGGTATGAAGCGCATTGTTGTCATGCGTATCAGATACTGGCTCGAAACTATAATTCCCATAAGCTAGTCTCGACGGGTGTATTTGCTGTCAATTTATTGTGGCTGTTACCGATTGCATGGCTTGCTGACGTGTTTCCTGAAGTCGGACTGATACTCACGTTGATTGCAATCGCTCCGATTACGATATTGTGTTTTTGGATCGGTGCAGGCGAGAGTGAAATATCCGGCCTCGCGCAGGCAGAGTAATAAATAACTTTAGTAGGGTTACTTTTTTATTTTCTCGGATAGCTCAAAAAACTACGAGTTTTTAAAAGACGCTTGTTAATGAAAGGAACACATTTTGCTGATTCGTAATGGGAAGATATTTTCATCAGTATTGTTAGGACCATTTAGAAATAAAGTTTGGATCTCGGCAGGAATTATATTGATTACTGCTGTATTAGAGGGCTTAAGTTTTGGAATGTTGTTGCCGTTGTTGGAAGTCGTAATTAACGGCGAATATGGCGATAATGGAATTAGCAATTTACTCCCTGAACAGCTACTTAATGCTGAAGACAAAGGGGACTTGGCGCTTGCAATCGCGTGTGGTGTTTGCTTTTTGTTTCTACTAAAGAATGTATTCGTAATTATAAAGAATAGATTGATCTACAGCTTTGAGTGGGGTGTGCGAGGCTTGTGGATGAAACGTATATTTAAGATGTACCTCAACATAGATTTTAGAGACTTTACTCGTGTTAAGGAGGGTGAGGCCGTTAATAATGTAACGTATGAGACGCTTAAAGCTGCCTCAGCGTTGCGTCAGATGCTTGAGCTTTGCTCTCAAGTACTTATTAGCTTAGCGCTTGTGGGGGTCCTGTTTTTGTCCAACCCCAATATTACATTCATGATCGTTTTTCTAGCAGGCTTAGTGTTGTATATGACTAAGAAAGCGGTTACAGAATATGCCAATAATGTTGGTCGCAAACGAATGGAGTATGATGGTGAAGCGTCTCAGGTGTTGGTTGAGTCGTTGGCAGGCATGCAAACTGTACGTGCCCTGGAGTTAGGTAATAAAATACACCTTAAGTTTTCCAACACGATAGATAAGCTGGTAAAGCTAGTCAGTACAAGTGAGGTCATTAAAAGGCTTCCGTTTCAAATATCAGAAGTGTCTTTTGCATTGATGTTTGTGGTTATAATTTATTATATCGACCGGGTTTTAAAAACTGACGTTGCCAGTTATCTGCCGTTTTTAGGAATGTTATCGATGGTATCGGTAAAGCTGTTTAGCAATGTAGGGACTTTGGCGTCGAACATCATGGCGATTAAAATTCTAACGCCTTCGGTTGAGCTAATTGTCAATCTTGTGGAGAAGGGACGTGATATTCAAGAAGAATCACCGGCTGAAGAGTCGCTCCATGCAGCAACCTTTGAGCGCTCAATGAGCATCTCCAAGCTTTCCTTCGCCTATGAAAATGAAAGAAATGTATTTAAGGGGATAGACATTAGTATTGACAAAAATAAAACCATTGGCTTCGTTGGCGAGTCGGGTGTGGGTAAGTCGACATTCGTTAAGTTATTGTTAGGGCTGCTTACGCCAAGTGCCGGCCGGATATCGGTCGATGGCGTTTCCTTTGAAGAACTTGAATTAGGAAGTTGGCGTAAACAAGTAGGGTACGTTAACCAAGAGCCTTATTTCTTTAACGGCAGTATAAAGGATAACCTGTTGATGGTTAAACCAGCAGCGACGGATGATGAAGTGGATAGCGCTCTAGCCCTGGCGCATTGTAAGGACTTCGTTGATGAAATGCCCGGAGGGGTAAATGCTTCCCTGGGAGACAAAGGGCTGACGATATCCGGTGGTCAGCGCGCAAGGCTTGCTTTAGCGCGTGCCCTTATTATCGAGCCCAGCGTATTGGTGCTCGATGAGATGACCGGTTCTCTAGACCCTGAAACAGAAGAGCTTGTGATCAAGTTAATCGAATCTATGAAAGGTAAGATGACCATAATAATTATTACTCACAAACGCAATGTGTTGAGGTCAGCGGACCGGGTGCATTCTTTTACTAGAGTATCCGGTGAAACTACCTTGGAACGTACGGCCGCCTAGCGTGATTCGTGCATGCGAAATCTCGAGAGGTGAGTTGCAGTCAGCAGCCTGCAATCTAGTACGATGAAACAACAGCCTCATTTTACTTAAATGATTCAAGGCCATTAGAGCGATCCTTGACTTATCCGTGGGCGGGTGGTTACTTGCGAAGGCACATATTATGAAAGGCGCAGACAGTGTTGGTGAGTTCCTTGAGACGTCGAATGACACGGCGGAAATACGTGCTTTAACCCGTTTTGACTATGGCGAATTGTCGAGCTTTCTTAGTAGAGTCGGCGGGAAAAGTGTCGGTTATTGGGCTAATCGGTTTGAACTTTGGTGGGAATCAAATCCGAACTACAGTTCTAAAATGGCACGTGGCTGGGTGATAGTCGATGTGAATCGTATAGTYGGTTTCATTGGCGCAATTCCGTCCTTAATGGCTGTAAAAGGCAGGGAAGAGGTGGCAATAGGAATTACCTCCTGGAACGTAGAAGAGGCATATCGCTCATTTAGCATGGAGTTGTTTTTTACACTTAGTCGGTACGCAAGAGACGCTATTGTGTTTGATACCACACCGAGCAAAGATGTGACTCTAATTTTAAAGGCGTTTAAATTCCAAACGTTCCCTTTTCAAAAGCTTGGTCAAAGTATCGTGCCTATTAATGGGACACGTATGTTGGAATATCAGATCCGAAGCGTTGTCGCAGCTACCGCGCCGGTGATACAAAAAACTTTGCTGGTTAAGGTCAAGCCGTTAATACGCAATTTTAATTACTCACCGGTTAATAAAGTAGGTAAGCGCTTGCTGGAATATTTTGTTCATGTCGTCGCAAGAACCTGCTCACCTTTATTTTGGGGTTATTCTAAATTTCGAATTAATATTGGTGCGGGTGTCGATGAGTTGAAAACAAGTCAAGTATTCAAAGTTTATGCAGACGTTGAAACACTTTGGAATCGAACTTGTGATCAATATTTAATTACCAACGTTAGAACAACGAAAAATTTGCAGTGGTATTGCTTTCAAAGCAAGGACCATCTGAAGGATTTGTTTACCTGTTATAAGCAAGGTGTTTGTGTAGGGTATATCGTTGGCAGAGTAATAAAAAACCAAGATTTGCTTRTATTTGATTGCATGGATGTCTGGCTTGATCCAGCGTGCTCGTCTGCGTTGGATGCACTTCTTGTTGAAGTGATTAATTTCGGTCGAAAGAAAGGTRTTGATGCGATTCAGATACCCCACTTCTCGTTGTCGTTACGTGAACTATGCAYGAACATGGGTTTATTTAGCAGGGTTCCTGCTCAAGACGGTTGGTATTTAAAGATGCCAAAGCGTCTTAGTCATGAAATGTCATTGTCGGATTCCTATTTATGCCGGATACAAGGAGATAACGGGCTGTGAGACGAAGTGATCTAAAACGCAAGGTGATAGACATTGTTAGTAAGCCTCGTTACGCCGGCTTCATTCAAAAACTTAAGCAAGGCGCCACCGTTATTTCCTATCATGGTGTAGAGAGTGATATACATGATCCCCGCATTCAAGGCTTACATGTACCGAAGGAAATATTTGAGCGTCAAATAGCGTATTTAGATAAACACTTTGAAATTATATCGGTAGATGAGTTGTTTGATCAGCTTAAAAACGAATCAAGTCCAAGGAAATCGTCGAAGCAAGTGGTCATTAGCTTCGACGATGGCTATGAGAATGTACTTCGATGTGCGAGCCCAATATTATCTCATTATGGAGCGCCTTACGTAGTTTTTGTAAATACTGCGTATACGAACCCGGGGGCAAATTTACCGACCTCCTTTTTGCGTTTGGCGGTCTATTACTCTGAATGTGAAAAGATAAGGCTTAGCTCGATAGGGTTAGAATATAATATTGGGTCTGACCGCGAAAAATCATCATCACTCAAAGCAATTGCAAGGCTCCTTAAACATTCGTCGTTGGAAATCGTTGAGGGAATTGTTGACGATTTAAAGGGTGGGTTTTCAGAGAAACGATTGATAGCGTTAGACGAACTGTTYTTCTCGGAACGCCTTTTAAACTGGGATGAAATTAAGGCGTTAAGTAATGYCGGTGCCACTATTGGCTCTCACTGYCATCAACATACTATATTAAGTGAGCACCAATCTGACGATGTGATTGACGCAGAGTTRCGAACCAGTAAAGAAGCGATTGAGTCCCACGTAGGCGAATGTAAATACTTTGCTTACCCCAATGGTACCAATGAGTATATCTCAAGGTACGCCGTTGCAGCGGTCCAAAAGGCGGGGTATAAGCTAGGGTTCTCGGTTGAAGCCGGAGAAATTACCCCACATTCAAACCAATACGTACTCCCTAGAGTTTGGGCAGGCCCTAGCCTTGAACAAACCGTATTTGCTATGACAACCACATTTCGTAATAACAGGCGATATGCGGGCTGGGCTGAGACGATGGCCGGCTGAGGTTAAGGTAGGTTAGCCGATTATCCGGTTGGATTTCGATAGGGTGTATTCACCTTTTTGTGCATAGGTTAGAGAATACCAATTCATCGTTAATGACATAATTTTGTATAGGAGAAGGCATGCCAAATACCGAAATTAGCCAAATAGTATTTGATGCGGTTTGTTATGTTGGTGAAGATCAGAAAAAGGATGCGCTTGTAGACGCAACTGAATCCACTCGCTTGTTAGGCGTGCTTGACAGTCTCGGAGTTGTTTTTCTCTTAACCGAACTTGAGGAGCGGTTATCCGATCAGTTAGGCGTTGATATCGTATTAGCCGACGAGCGGGCTATGAGTCAAAAAACCTCCCCTTTTCGACGCGTTAATACGCTAATAAAATACGTTAACTTGTTAGTAGACGAACTTGCCCAGGAAACCGAATGAGCAGAGTTATCTTGATAACGGGTACTCGAAAAGGACTCGGAAAATCGCTGGCGGAATACTATTTGTCGGGGGGGNATGTGGTTGTTGGTTGCAGTCGTGGCGGAGCAAGTATAAATCACGATCGTTACTATCATTATACCGCCGATGTCGCTAACGAGAAGGATGTTGTTGGCATGGTTCGTAGTGTGCGTAAGGAAATTGGCCCCATTGATGTGTTATTGAATAATGCGGGTATTGCTTCTATGAATCACACGCTCACTACGCCTTATAAAAGTGTCGCGGATGTGTTTAGCACCAATTTTTTCGGTACTTTCTTATGTACGCGAGAAGTTTCTAAGGTCATGATGAAACGTAAGTCTGGGCGGATAGTGAATTACACGACCGTCGCGGCCCCACTCAACCTGGAAGGTGAAGCGATCTATGTGGCGAGTAAGGCCGCTGTAGAAGCCTATACAAAGGTCGCTGCAAAGGAACTTGCGTCCTTTGGCATAAGAATTAACGCGATCGGCCCAACGCCAATTGCGACGGACCTGATTCGCAATATTCCGACAGAAAAACTGGATTCGTTATTAGAGAAACAAGCGATTCATCGCCTAGGGAATGTTGACGATGTAACCAATGCGGTTGATTTTCTAATTGATCCTAAGAGCGAATTTATTACCGGACAGATACTCTATTTGGGCGGCGTGTGCGCTTAATAGGGACGTTGTTAATGACGAAGTTTTTTTATCAATACTAATAGGTGGGCTAAAAATGAATTGGGTCGTAGCGCATTGTAAGGATCTTGGCGATAGAGTAGCCATAATTGATGACGGAACTCAATATAGCTATGTTCAGCTTGCTAGCAAGATTGAGGGATATCTCCGGCGTTTAAAGGATGTGGCTGTCCATGGTGCTTGCGTAGCGGTTATATCCGAATATAACTTTAATTCGATTGCCTTATTTTTCGCGTTGATCGAACGGCGGGCCATAATAGTGCCTATAGTGAGCGTTGTTAAGGAAGAGGTTGAATCGCGTATATCAGTGGCGCGATGCTCCTTATCCTGTTCATTTATAGAAGGCGAGTTAACGCTTGAAGCGCTGCCTGTAGTTTCGCTTCACTCCTTAATAGAACAACTAATTGCTCAGGATCGCTCGGGGTTAGTATTGTTTAGTAGTGGCAGCACAGGCGCTCCTAAGGCCATGGTGCATGATTTCGACACTTTACTTGATTCATATAAGGGGCGAAAATCCAAGCGGCTGCGGTTTTTAATATTTCTCATGTTCGATCACATCGGTGGAATAAACACCCTACTGAATACGATTTCCATGGGGGCCGTAGCAGTTTTGCCCAGTACGCGTGACCCTCTTGAAATTGGATCACTCATGCAGAAGCACTCAGTCAACGTGTTGCCAAGTTCTCCCACATTCCTTAACTTATTACTAATTAATGGTGTTTTTGAGCAGTGTGATCTTTCAAAACTGAAAATGATTACCTATGGCACAGAGCCCATGCCAGAGAATTTATTAAAGCGCTTGAGAGCGACTTTACCGAGGGTAAGATTTTTGCAAACCTTTGGTACCAGTGAAACTGGGATAACGCAGTCTTCGAGTCGGTCCTCAGACAGCCTTGATATGAAGATAGGGACGGAAAATATAGATTACAAAATTGTAGAGGGGGAACTCTACTTAAAGAGTAAGACGCAGGTGTTAGGTTATTTGAACGCCAATATGGATTGCTTTACGAGTGATGGTTGGTTTAAGACTGGCGACCTTGTTGACGTTCTCGACGATGGGTACATACGGATATTGGGTCGAAATAAGGAAATAATTAATGTCGGCGGAGAGAAAGTACTTCCTTCAGAAGTCGAGTCTGTTTTACTTGAAATAGATGAAGTGTTGGATGTTRYWRTKTSKRRTAARRCSWWYRCANTCASAKRGNNKACKKTYACTWYKRRAGWSSYTRWTAANNMARYRGCWTRKWMKAMTNCTKTKAKGNMWARGAAMATACKYKANYCAWWRYSGGNSYRMSWATGNWYTKGMTANTNNARGGTCYMRAMCWWKAKAWKWAKTATATCTGAGCCAAAGTATTCTCAGCGGTTCAAGAAGATACGTTTAGACACTGAGTCAAACGAAGAACTTGAAGCGAGTTAGCTTAGGTTTATAGTTGGGCTTTCGCTCGATGTTGGCTGGTGGGATCTCTGGGGCAATTGATGGAAAAGAATGCTTTCGATCGGCATGGTTTATTTATCCTTACATTTCTTTTTTTTGTCTTTATATTTGGATCGGTTTTTTTGGCTGAAAAAGTGATCTATTACCAAAAGGGAAAACCTTTAGCGCCCGAGTTCAGGTATTTACAATGGCGTTTGCACACACCTCAAATTGACCGTTGGATTATACCTAGCGCCGGTGACTTAGGCCTGGCGGATGGGGCACTAGTCGGTAAAGTGCGTTTACGTACCGATATGCATGGTTTTATTGGTCCAACTGATACTCATGAGGCGCCAGACCTGAAAATAATATTTTTAGGTGGGTCAACCACGGAGTGTATGTTTTTAGAGGAACAGAATCGCTTTCCTTATCGTACTGCTCGTATTATGGAGGATCAGTACGGGTATACAGTGAACGCCTATAATGGAGGGCGTTCGGGGAATGCTAGTATTCATTCAATTAATAATCTGTTTAATGTTGCCACAGGCCTTGACCCTGATGTTGTTGTATTGATGCATAATGTAAATGATATAGTTACTTTAATTCATTCTAATTCGTATTGGTCTAAAGGTTCGTCTAGGGAGCTTGTCGGGCAATTAAGAGCGTATGACTTAGCGCGTTACTTAAAGAACAAAACAGTGCCTAATTTATATAATGAAACGCAATATCTGATTTCTAAGGTTCGCTATCATTTTGAGAAAAATGAATCGGACGAGTTTTCATCATCACGCGGTGTTCTTTTTAATGGGAGTCCCGATGAATTCGAATCCCAGTTCGAGGCGAAATTAAAGATATTTGTAAATATAGCAAAACAAGAAGGAATTCGACCGGTTTTAATGACCCAGGCAAATCGATTTGTCGAGTTACCAGATCCTATTGTTTTGGCGGGGATCGACCGCTTAAAAGACAAGGGGATTGATTACCCGCTGTGGCTGAAGCTCTATWCTAGTTTTAACGCCACGATTAAACGCGTTGCGATTCAGGAGCAGATTCAGTTAATTGATTTGGATAATCTAGTTCCGAAAGAGTCCAAGTATTTATATGATGCGGTGCATCTAAGTGACCACGGTTCAATATTGGTTTCAGAGATTGTAGCAAGGCGCTTACATGATTATCAGGCGGTTACGGTTTCGATGAATAACAAATAACCTGTATTTATAGGGATAACTAAAAAATATTTCGGGTGATGCCGTGTTATGGTCTACATACTAGGGATCTCTGCTTTCTATCATGATAGTGCTGCATCCCTTATCTTCGGCGAAACCATTATTGCCGCAGCGCAAGAGGAGCGGTTTAGTCGTCGAAAGCATGATCCACGTTTTCCGACTCAAGCAATTAAATATTGTTTGAAAGAAGCCCGTATTTCGATGTCAGACGTAAAGTATGTGGTGTTTTACGATAAGCCGCTGGTTAAATTTGAACGATTACTCGAGACCTATCTTGCCTATGCGCCTTTTGGGTTAGCGTCCTATCTTGCGGCGATGCCGGTATGGTTGAAAGAAAAGCTATTTCTGAAACGAATTATTCGCAAAGAGCTTGAGTCGTTAAGTGGATTGGAGACGAAAGCGTTACCGAAATTAATGTTTACTGAACATCATCAATCCCATGCCGCGTCGGCTTTTTTTGCAAGCCCTTATGATAAAGCTGCGGTGTTATGTATTGATGGTGTCGGGGAATGGGCGACGACTACTGTTTGGCTTGGCGAAGGGAATTCCTTAAAGMCGTCTTGGCAGATAGATTTCCCCCACAGTTTGGGTCTGCTTTACAGTGCATTTRYTTMYTMTAYYKRTWWTWAWSTWMMKWMTKGTRMATACANNNTYANRRRSKKRRMSMCWTRYSKTSAGCNNRGSTWTGNMKGAWWWGRTWCNGTSRYWAKCTRRYKRAYRTSAANRAYRACGGGNNSWATMRKYKSAATATGAAATATTTTGGTTATGCGTCTCGACTCCGTATGACCAATCGGAAATTCGACAGGTTGTTCGGTGGACCAGCGCGTACGCCTGAGTCGGAAATTACTCAAAAAGAAATGGATATTGCCCGTTCCATCCAAGTAGTCGTTGAAGAAATAATTTTAAAAATAGCGTCTACGATTCACCGCGAAACAGGCTTAAAGTACCTTTGTCTGGCAGGAGGCGTCGCGTTAAATTGCGTTGCTAATGGCCGCCTACTTCGTGAAGGCCCTTATGAAGGGATATGGATACAGCCGGCGGCAGGCGATGCGGGCGGATCTTTAGGTGCGGCCTACAGTATATGGTATCAGTACCTAGGGAATGTAAGGCTTAGTAATAATACACATGACAAAATGCGTGGCGCATATCTTGGCCCCGAATACAGTGACGAAGAGATAATTGAATTTCTTGGTGAGGTAGGGGCGCAGTATGATCACTACGATGAGCAAGCATTGATTAAACAAGTCGCCAAGATGATTGAGCAAGGCAATGTCGTCGGGAAATTTGATGGTCGTATGGAGTTTGGACCTCGTGCGCTTGGGAATCGTTCTATAATTGGTGACGCGCGTAGTGGGAAAATGCAATCGATAATGAACCGAAAGATAAAGTATCGGGAGTCATTTCGACCCTTCGCACCAATGGTAAAAAAAGATAAAGCGTCTCAATGGTTTGATTTAACGGCGCAGCAAGAAAGCCCCTATATGCTGATCGTGGCGCCGGTAAAAGAAAATAAACGATGTTATTCTAGTAGCGCTTCGCAGGGGCAAGCGATTGGGCTTGCTAGGCTCAATGGTACGCGATCAGAGATCCCTGCCGTGACCCACGTTGACTATACCGCACGGGTACAAACAGTGGATAAGAAAATTAATCCTCGTCTATATAACTTGCTCGATGAATTCGAGAAGAACACTGGCTGCCCCGTGATGATCAATACTTCCTTTAATGTTCGAGGTGAGCCTATCGTTTGCACCCCTGAAGATGCGTATCGTTGCTTTATGCGAACAGGAATGGATTATTTGATTTTAGGGAACGTTTTGTTGTCAAAGCTCAAGCAACCCGAAGTTGAACGGGATGAGACTTGGATGGAAGAGTTTCAGTTAGATTAATTCGTTCGCCGATCAAGATATTGAGGTTAATTTCATATGCAAGGAAATAAAGTAGACATTAGTAAGTCTCAACTTAAATCTTTTGGAATTATGATGGGCTGTATGATCTCGATTTTGTTTGGAGTGGTGTTGCCCTATTTATATGTCGGTGCGTTTGATGTTGATAATATGCCAGTTATACCATGGGTCATTGGTTTAAGTTTTATTGTTTGTGCGTTAATACTTCCAACGATATTAAAACCGGTCTACTTTGCTTGGATGAAGTTTGGAGGTTATCTTGGTTGGTTTAATACACGGTTGATTCTTTCCTTGGTGTTTGTGGTGATGTTTATTCCATTCGCGTTAGTGATGAAGGTTATTCGACGCGATACCTTGGCGAGGAAATATGATTTAACAGTTGACAGTTATCGACAGCTAAGCGTTCCAGTTGCCCCTGAATCAATGGAGAGGCCGTTCTAATGCTAGAGTTAATTACTGATTTGTGGGCGTTTTTGCGAGTGAGAAAAAAAATATGGATGGCACCCATTATCTTGGTAATGTTGATGTTGGGCTCGGTTATTGTTTTTTCTCAGGGGTCAGCGGTTGCGCCGTTTATTTATACACTTTTTTGACGAGTGTTTTCGGTAGTTCTGTTCTTTCATTTCATTACGAATTGAGAGCTGAAATGTTTTTGATCAACAAAGGGATGGGTTTGTTCTATGGAAGCGAAAACAAAATCGATCAAAAGGACGTTCGGAAAGCATAATGGTAACGAACTTGAATACGTCTTGGATGTCCTCGATACGGAAGGAGCCAATGTTAAATTAAGCCCATTTACCGAACGTTTTGAATCGGCTTTCGCTGAATGCATAGGGTCGCGATATGCTATAGCGCATAATTCAGGGACCTCGACCTTACATACTAGTTTGGCGGCGTTAGGTGTTGGCTTCGGTGATGAAGTTATTTCGCCAGCTCAGACCGTCATTATGAATTCTTTTGTCACGCTGTTTCAAAATGCGATTCCTGTGTATGCGGATTTGGACCCTGATACCTTTAATTTGGACCCAAAGGATGTCGAACGAAAAATCACTAAAAATACTAAGGCGATTATAGCAGTCCATATGCATGGCCTTTGCGCGGACATGGACCCAATAATGAAAGTGGCTAGAAAGCATGGAATTCCAGTCATAGAGGACAGCGCTCAGTGCGTTTTAGGGACCTATAAAGAGCGTATTGCAGGAAGCATCGGCGATATTGCTAGTTTCAGTTTCGAAACCAAAAAGCACCTATCCACCGGCGAAGGGGGGATGGTGGTTACCAACAGTGAGGAGTATGCCACGCGTATTAGGCGGATGGCGTTTAATGGCTATAAAACGCTGCAAGCGGGGCACGGCTTACGTCAGGTATTGCCTGATGAATTTCAGGATCCAGATTACAAACGGCATGATACCTTAGGGCTTAACTATCGAATGAACGAAATTACCGCAGCGATTGGACTAGCCCAATTGGAGCGTGTTCGGACTGTGGTTTCTCGTCGGCAAGAAGTGGCTAGATTATTCTTAGAGGCCTTGGATGGTTGCGATTGGATAATTCCGCAATACGTCCCCGAGGGGTATGAAAACAGTTACTGGACATTTGCGGCTCGATATCAAGGGGATGAAAAATACGGAATAAGTTGGAAAGATTTTTATCGGCGCTTAAAAGAAAATGGCGGCGATGGGTTTTACGGCGGATTGTCTGTAGCGTATGAAGAGATAGTGATGGTGGATCTACCGTTTCTTAATCGATACCCTGAATCAATGAGGGATGAAATTAAATCAAAACTCCACTACGAAAAAGGAATTTGCCCAATAGCTGAAAAGCTGCAACCCCAAATGATGCAGTTTAAAACTAATTATCGAAATCTCGATGAAGCAAAAAAACAAGCTCAATTGCTTAAGAAAACTATACAACTTGTAGACAAAGGCTAAGGAAATGAGCGACTCGATAGCTAAACCGGTGACTCAAACAATGGAATCAAAGTTTTGTTTACAAGATCGAGTGATTGTCATCACCGGCGGGGGAGGTTTGATGGGGCGACAGCACGGCTTGGCAATTGCTGAATTAGGCGCTACGCCGGTGGTTATGGATATTAATTTAGACAGTGCCCAGCAATCTGCGAGTGAAATTAATGACTTGTTTTCTGTTGATGCATTGGCGTGTCAGGCAGATATAACGGATAAGGAGTCGGTTGCGGCGAGTTTAGCAAAAGTGCTAGAGCATCGAGGGCGCTTGGACGGTTTGATTAATAATGCGGCGAACAACGAGAAGATGGAAGCTGGGGCGAAATCTACAGGCAGTCGTTTTGAAGATTTTAGCCTTGACCAGTGGAATAAAGAGTTTTCTGTCGGGGTTACCGGTGCATTTCTATGCTGCCAAGTGTTTGGTGGGTATATGGCGAAACAAAAAAAAGGCGTCATCGTTAATATTTCATCTGACCTTGGCATTATTGCGCCTGATCAACGCATCTACGCAGTAGAAGGGCTTCCCGATGAGGAACAGGTCTGTAAGCCCGTGTCCTACTCAGTCATCAAGCATGGAATGATCGGGCTCACCAAGTACCTTGCGACGTATTGGGCTCAGTCTGGCGTTCGCGTTAATGCGCTATGTCCTGGGGGGATATTTAGTGGCCAGTCAGATGAATTGGTCGCTAAGCTTACGCATTTAATTCCCTTAGGTCGAATGGCAACTGAGCAWGAATATAGAGGCGCTATTCAATTCCTTTGTGCCGACGCGTCTGCGTACATGACGGGATCGAGTATGGTCATCGACGGTGGAAGGACTGTTTGGTAGATGCTCAATCAAGCACTTCATTAGGGAGATTTTTAATGTTACAAGTTATCGCGGAAATTGGACTTAATCATAATGGCTCAGAACGACGGGCTTGGGATCTATTCACCAGAGTGGTGGACAGCCAAGTGGACGGCATTACGTTTCAAGTACGAGAAAAAGAATTTTACGATGAGTCGCATCCTCGAAAAATCGAATTGTCGGATGCTTTTTATAAGAAGGCGATAAACTTTGCCAAAAAACGCAAGGTAGCGTTCGGGGTTGCGTTGGCCAATCAAGAGCGGATCAGTTTTTTTCAGTCGCTGGGGATTTCTTTTTGGAAGACTCTAAGTTGGGATCTAGGAAATAACGCGTTACAAACGGCTTTGCAAAAAACTAACAATAAGGTCTATATCTCCACGGGCTTATCCGACTTAGATGAAATTGTGGCGGCCAGCAAGCAATATCAAAATGTTGAGTTTATCCATACGCAGTTAAATTATGACTTGGAAGGGGTCAATTTAAAAGCATTGACGACAATTCAAGAAGATACTGGAAAAAGCGTCGCTTTTGGATTGCATAACGATGAGCATGCGGTGCTTTTTTCTGCAGTAGGCTTTGCTCCTGATTCAGTATTCTTTTACGTTAAGGATGATACAGATGGTGAACATCCAGATGATGCGCATGCTATTTCGGTTAGTGACTTGCCGGATTTAGTGGATCGATTAAAAAGACTTTCGTTGTGCGTGGGAGATGGGTGTAAGCAGGTTCAAGAGAATACCTTGCACCCCGAAGATGATTTGATTTGCCAGTGACGGAGTAGACGCTAGTTAAGGACCTGTAGTTAAGGACCCGTAGGTAAGGACTTGTAGGTAAGGACTTGTAGGTAAGGGCTCTGGGGGGGGAAGTATCCTGGGGTAGGTGGTAGGGTCTTATGGTTAAACTAGTTGATGGCAATAGCAATTACTTTCCACTTTAGAACACTAATAAAAGGACGTTGATATGAAAAAGGCATTAGTATTGGCCGGCTCTCGGGGGATAGGTAAAGCGATCGCGAATTCCTTGGAAACGCTAGATTTGGAGGTTATAGCGACTTCTTCTAAGCAACTGGATACATCCAATATAAAACAGGTAAAAGAGTATATTAAGGAGCATAAGGCCACTGATATCTTGGTGCTCAATACTGGAGGCCCACCGGCTAAAAACTTTTTTGAAATAAGCGAGGAGGAATGGGACAAGTATTATCATCAGCTGTTTTTAAGTTTTTGCCTGATTTTGCAAGGCATAACGATTCGGCCCGGTGGGTATGTGTTCATGGTTTCCTCGTTCAACCTCAAAGAGCCGGACCCCAATCTGATTCTTTCTAATGCTTATAGAATCGCTTCTGTAAGCGTACTGAAGTCTTTCAGCAAGCTTATGGCGAGTCAGCATGTAAGTTGTATTAATATTGCGCCCGGGCCCGTAAAAACCGATCGATTGTACAGTTTAGTTGAGGACATGGACGCCACGGAGAAGGGCTTGCCCATGGGGCGTGCCGGTAAGCCAGAAGAAATTGGTGATTTTGTTAAGTCGATCGTTGCCAACGATATAAAGTATATTAATGGGGTAACGATTAATTTCGATGGTGGCCTATCGAATTATGTACTTTAACGATTATTACCTGTAAATCCTGACGATAATGATTTAAGGGGAAATATGGAGAAAGATAATATTCTCGACGGTCCCGAATTTTATGAGTTTCTAGCTCACTCAATTCCTGGTGGTGATGTTAATGCACTTATAGATATTGATATGGATCGGAGCATCTATTTTTCTCCATTTGCAATGACCGGTCTTGAGGAGATGTATGATTATTCTAAAGATCCTCGTTTGTACCAATATTTTACTTTTGCGCCTCATGCCTGTCTTGCCGATACCGAAAAGTACATGCAGAAGTTGTTAGGGCGTATGGGTACTSGGGTGATGGGGCGTTCTGCAATGTATTGGTTTATCCGTCGGGTTTCTGACCATAAGCTTTTAGGTTCCTTTGGTTTAACGGATATTAATTACGATTATCGATCCTGTGAGTGGGGGTATGGCATTGATCCAGGCGAGTGGGGGAAAGGGTATATTTTGGAGGCCCAAGAGATTGCTAAAGATTATGTATTTAAYGGTCTTAAGTTACATCGGCTGCATGGTAAAACCCGYGCCGATAACAAGCCTACTTTAGCGTCAGTTTTTTCTGCAGGTTTTGAACAGGAAGGAACATTACGGGATTTTTACTGTGACCATCTAGGCCGGTATTACGATGCGGTGCTGTATGGGTTGCTATCGAACGAGTATCGGCAACAAATAAAGACAAGTAAGAGTGATTACCGTACGGCTTCAAAAAATAAGGAGAACACAGGTTTTGATGTCCAAAGTGCGGCAAGAATTATCTTAAGGGTCTTAGATGTGACCGATCTTAGTGACCTCGGTCGGATTGAAGATCTATCTATGGAAAATGTTTCTGAATGGGATTCGTATCATCACATTCAAGTGATTGCAGCGATTCAAGAAAATACAGGCGTACGGTTTTCGCCAAAGGAAATTGCTGAGGCTACCTCAGTGGTCAAAATTGTCGAATTTGCTAATCAACGTGAGATCGCATAAAAATGACCCATATCGTTGGGCGTCTAATTTCAGCATTCGAGCACTATGGCCCTCTTACGGCGTTAAAAATCCTGGATAAGAAATATTCCTACGGTGAGCTTTATCGCTTGTCTTTGCAAATGGCCGGATATTTAGCCAGTGAAGACTCAACGTCTGGTGCTGTTGGAATATTGGTGCAGCGTGAACTAGCAGCCTATCAAGGGGTGCTGGGGGCATTGTTTGCTAACCGAACTTATGTGCCCATTAATCCGCAAAGTTCGACCGAAAAAATAAAGAGCATTGTTAAGCAAGCCAATATATCTACATTAGTCATATCGGAGGCTCAGCTATACGAATATCGAGGACTCTTGGAAACATTGGACCTGGACTCTTTGCTGGTACCCGAACTAACTGCCTCAAGCGAAAATGAAGCGCGTGAGGCTTCTTTGCCTCGGGTGATTGATCAGGGGGTTCTCGCTACCTTTGAAGGGGCGGTAGGAGGGGGGTATAGTGATAGCCTTTATATAATGTTCACTTCAGGGTCAACCGGTACTCCTAAGGGGGTTCCAATAAATAATCGGAATTTAACAAGTTTTATTAATGCGTATCAGAGCCATTTTGATTTCGAGCCAGGATTTATAGCTTCTCAAACATTCGATTTTAGTTTTGATCCATCTGTTGCTGATTTGATCTTCACTTGGCTTCATGGCGGCCAAGTAACGGCGCTGACTAAAGAAGAGTTGTATTGCCCAAGCGATTATATAGTTCGGGAAGGTATCCAGGTCTGGGCTTCGGTGCCTGCGCTTGCAGAATTCATACGCCAGTTAGGGGCGCTAGAGGAAAATTCTTTCCCTTCGATTGAGCGTAGTATTTTTTGTGGTGAGGCTTTGACTAAAAGCTTGGCCAAGGCGTGGCGAAAAGCCGCACCGAACAGTACACTTGAAAACTGGTACGGACCCACTGAAACAACTATTTATATTAGTCATAAGGTAATCTCTGACAGCGAGTTACAGGACGTCGATACGAATCATTACGTACCGATTGGGGCTGGTTTGGGCGCGCATGAGCTTTGTATTGTCGATGCTAATCATCAGTTAGTGGGGCCAGAAGACAAAGGCGAGCTTGTTATTAAGGGGCCCCAGCTCTGCGATGGATACCTTGATGAGCAGCGTAAAACAGAGCGCGCGTTTGTGGCCATGCCATGGGATCAATCGGCTGAAAATAGATGGTATAAAACAGGCGATTTGGTGTGGCGTAATGCGAAAGGAGATTTTTGTTATTCGGGGCGCCTAGATAACCAGATTAAAATCTCCGGCAGGCGTATCGAGTTAGGCGAAGTCGAGCGCTGTTTGCAGGTCTATGGTCGCTTGGACCCGGTCGTGGTGGTGCCTATTTACAGTGAGTCTGGGGCGGTTGATCGGTTGGTGGCTTATACAACACAATCACTCGATAAGGACCAAATAAAGGAAGTTAAGAAGCGATGTCGAAATAATATTGAAGCTATCTTTTACCCTAAGAAAATAGTTTCCATCTCTAAGTTCCCTACCAATTTTAGTGGCAAAGTAAATCGAAAGAAATTAACGGCCGATGCCAATGATCAGTTGGAGGCGCTCCCCCTTTAAGCAGTGAGCGGGTGTTTTTGCGGTATGTGCAGGCGGTGACGTGACTGTTTGTTATATTTGAAAGAGTAGGTAGTAGGGAGCCTGCGCGAAGACTTAATGGTCTAGAGATCAAGTTTTTAGCTTTGTATTATTATTAGTTCAGCTTCAATGTTTTGTCTAAAATTGAGTGAAAATAGTTTCTGGCTAAGTTGTTTTGATGATTGGATACTTTAAATCGTACTTCGGACGTGTATTTTTTATTCCTGGCTAATATCTTAATCCTCTTCAGAAAACCTACCTTTGACCCAGTAAGTTCACTTCGGTATACGACCTAATTATGTTTGGACTTATTCGCCCCCCAAGCCCCGAAAAAATATATTGCAATCTATTTGCTGTTTCTGGTAAGGAAACGGTTTTGAGCTATAGTCATTATTGATCCATAAGACATAAGCTTTTCTTGCAGTAGGACGCTATAAGAATTAAGCCAGCGCTTCCTTAGATCCCTTCTTTGGCTTATACCAAAATATGTGTAGCTCGTTCAGACTTCGTTCTGACAAGGATTTTATATTGCTTACCAAATATGGCTTTGTGGCAAAAAATTACTTATTGGTTGCGTATTGTTTAAATCTGTTAGGCGTGATGCTTGGGTTATGTTTAAGCTTCTATTTGGTGTATTTTGATGAATTAGGCGCATTCCAACCGGAATTGGCCCTACATGGCATGTCGGTATGCTTACTCTTTGGTTTAGGGCTTCAGTTAGCAGAAAGGCAGCGACCCAAATCCGATCGGTTTCTATTAACGCCGAATCGCATCTATCTTTATTCTGTTGTTTTTTTGGTCATAAGCTACGGCGTTGCTTACCTTATCCCTATAGCTCATAGCATTCAGTTTACGCTAATTAGCACGGTCCTCTTTGGCGTTATACTCTCCATTTTGGCAGGTTATTTACGAGCCTTGAAAACTTGGATTGTTCCAAAAGAGCGGTTGTTGATCTGGGACAACTTCCATAACCCCGAACGTTTAGCGTTACAGCTTGAACAAAGTGAAAGCTATGAACTACTTGGCGTGTTGAGTGGTGCTACCGATAGGAGTTCGGGGGACGATTTGGAGACTGTAAAGACTTGCAATAAAGGTCAAATCGTTCAGCTTATTAGAGATGATTGCTTGGATGTAATCATTACCTCTAATGCTGAGGACGAATCGCTTCAGGCGTTTCAAACTGAATTAAAGATTAAGGGCCTACGAAACGCAGTACGTATTGAAGTGTTAAATCCTGCGATCAATGAGTTCGATATTTCCTCCAACGAACTTAATATTGAAAAACTTCTCGATCGAGAACCCATTGCGCCAGATGAAGAGTTAATGCATTTAGCGACTCACGGGAAGAAAATTCTCGTAACTGGAGCTGGTGGGACTATTGGTTCGGAGATCGCTCAACAAATAGCGAACTATGAGCCCTGTCTAATTGTGTTGTTAGATCAGTGTGAGTTTGGGCTTTACAATATTGACATCAGTCTCAATCATCAATTAAACGTACGGGGTTTATCGTCTAAAGTGGTCCCGCTACTCGGGTCGGTGACCGATAAAAATCGGTTGAACACAATATTTCAAGCCTACCAAATTGATACTGTTTATCATGCCGCAGCCTATAAGCATGTGCCTATGGTAGAGCACAATGTTCTTGAAGGTGTGCGCAATAATATATTAGGCACTCGTAATATCGCTGAGGTTGCAGCACGACATCGAGTTAAGAGTTTTATTCTAGTTTCTACTGATAAGGCTGTGCGTCCTACTAGTGTCATGGGCGCTACTAAACGGYKTWYRGMAKWARTMKWTYRWSRWWWKKTGNMKYAASKRTSCNGATANCTGYTTTKMWSWCGNYACGKTTTGGTAATGTGCTGGGCTCTTCAGGGTCGGTAATCCCCCGGTTTATCGAGCAAATCAAACAAGGTGGCCCCGTAACGGTGACTCATAAAGAGGTCACGCGTTATTTTATGTCCATTCCAGAGGCTGCGCAGTTAGTTATACAAGCCGGTGCGATGGCGTCGGGCGGGGAGGTCTATCTGCTTGAAATGGGCGATGCGATTAAAATTGCTGATCTTGCGAAGCGTCTAATTCACGAAATGAGTCAAAAGGTTAAGGGCGAAGAAAGTGAGGAAGGCATAGAAATTCAATTTACAGGGCTTAGGCCTGGAGAGAAGCTGTATGAAGAGTTGCTCGTGGATGGAAGCGCTCGTAAGACCAAACACCCTAGGATTATGGTCGCTCAGGATTTCTCTTTAGAGTGGGCTGAGGTTGAGGCGCTATTGTCAGAGTTGTCCGTTGGGTTGAATGATAATAATTGTATTTCTGTTAGAGATGTTTTACTGCACTCGGGCACAGGGTATGTGCCTCAGCATGGATTAAATGATTTGCTTTGGCGTGACCTTGAGTCAGAGCCTGCTTTGGTTGCCGAAAACGTTGTGCCCATCTTTGACGAGCCTGTTCAGAAGAAGGTGGTTTGATAATACTTAAAACTGACACTCGAGTAGATTCGAGTAGGCCCTAAGATTGATAAAAATAATAAGCGATTAAGCGATATTTATTCCCGTTCATTGATCTTCGTGCCCCCATCACTTTATCCAGCCGTACCCCGTAATTTGCATGATTGGTTAGTTTAAACCCGCGGCCCTTTATAGGGTTTTTCTGTGGCGGGGCGGGACTCAAACTTCAATTTACTTTGGACTATTATGAAAATCACCGTATTCGGAATTGGTTACGTTGGATTGGTGCAAGCTGCGGTATTGGCTGAAGTAGGCCATGATGTGTGTTGTGTTGACGTCGATGAAGATAAGGTGAAGCAACTAAAGCAGGGGCTTATACCCATCTTTGAGCCTGGCTTGTCGCCGCTGGTTAAGTCAAATGTGGAGGCAGGGCGTATCCATTTCACCACCGACTCGGAAGCGGGCGTGGATTTCGGGGATGTGTTGTTTATTGCGGTAGGAACGCCGCCGGATGAAAGTGGTGCAGCTGATTTAAGCTATGTCCTTGCGGTGGCGGAAGTCATTGCTACCTATATGCAGTCATCAAAAATAATTGCCAATAAATCCACTGTTCCGGTGGGTACGGCTGACCGGGTCGCGGAACGGATTCGCGACGGCTTAAGTGCTAGAGCCTCATTAGTCGACAGCACTCAGGGTGATGAGGGGGTAGATGAGCGGGATGTTGTTTCTTATTCGGTAATATCAAACCCCGAGTTTTTAAAGGAAGGGGTAGCCGTTAATGATTGTATGCGCCCAGACCGGATCATCATCGGTACGCGTTCTGGCGATGATTTTGACACCATTAGTACTGTAATGCGGGAATTGTACGGGCCGTTTAACCGTAACCATGACCGCATGATCTTCATGGATGCGCGAAGTGCTGAGCTGACTAAGTACGCTGCGAATTCGATGTTGGCGACCAAAATCAGCTTTATGAATGAAATGGCTAATATCGCAGAGCGAGTCGGTGCGGATATTGAACAGGTTCGTCAAGGGATTGGTGCGGATGCACGTATCGGGTTTCAGTATATTTATCCGGGGTGCGGGTATGGTGGGTCCTGCTTCCCTAAAGATCTACGCGCGTTGATTCGCACAGCAAATGGTATCGATTACGATGCGCAAATACTCAAAGCCGTGGAGTCGGTGAATACTCGTCAGAAGAAAAAGTTGTTTGAATACATAATGTTACACTTCTCTAAGGGGCAAGTCTTACCGTTGAATTTGTGTGGCAAGGTGTTTGCGTTATGGGGATTGGCCTTCAAACCGAATACTGATGATATGCGGGAAGCATCCAGCCGTGTTTTGATGGAGGAACTGTGGTCTGCAGGTGCAAAAGTACAAGCCTTCGACCCCGAAGCGATGGAGGAGTGCCAAAGGATCTACGGCCCAAGGGATGACCTGATGCTAATGGGTACCAAAGAGGCGGCTTTGCGAGGCGCGGATGCCTTGGTCATATGCACCGAGTGGCAGAATTTTCGAGCCCCTGATTTCGATTTGATTCGGCAAGAGTTGTCTCAAGAGGTGATTTTTGATGGTCGGAATCTCTATGAGCCCGAGCGGATGGAGGTGAAGGGGGTGCGCTATTATGGGATTGGGCGAGGAGGGGGGGGAGGTGTGAGCGTGTTGTGAATTGTTTGTTCTGTTCTTACTCAATGGTTTTTCTTTATTAGCGCTTTGAATCAGTCGTTGTGCTTTATTTGGTTGTGACAATACATTGGGCGGGTATGTTGGATCACCTTCTCRCCTTCTCGYCTTCTCRCCTTCTCGYCTTCTCGYCTTCTCGYCTTCTCGTCTTCTCGTCTTCTCGTCTTCTCGTCTTCTCGTCTTCTCGTCTTCTCGTCTTCTCGTCCCGGCTTTCCTCAAACTTACTTGCTACTTGCTACTTGCTCTGTAGTTGGTATGACGGCGGTTCTCGCAAGAGCATAGGGCATTAGTTGCTAGGGAATTATGTTAGTATCGACAGTCATTGAATTTGAAGGCTTTTTAAGCTTCTTAGTCTATGTTCGATAGCCGCAAGCGCTACTTAAACGCTTGATAAAAATGAAAATCTCTAAGGCTACAAACCCCTGTGTTTTGGTTGTTCCTGCGAGCAGGATAAGCGCAGGCGTGTATGTATTTGCGTAAGAGTTGCTCAGCTTAGGGGTGCGCCGTTCCTGCTCGCATGGAGAAGCCCTGTGGCGACCAATAAATCAGCTTAGTGAATTAACAAGTATTTATATTTGAAGGGGAGTATTTGACTTATGAATTATAAAGGTATTGTGTTGGCAGGCGGTTCTGGTACTCGTTTATATCCCCTGACTCGGTCGGTCAGTAAGCAGTTGATGCCAATCTACGACAAACCGATGATTTATTATCCCTTGTCCACATTAATGTTGGCCGGAATTACCGATATTTTGATTATCACTACCCCTGAAGATCAGCAGGCATTTGCGACATTGCTTGGAGATGGCAGTCAATGGGGGATTTCATTGAGCTATGCGATACAGCCCCGGCCTGAAGGACTTGCGCAAGCCTTATTGATTGGCGAGGAGTTTATTGGTGAAAGTAATACTTGTTTGATCTTGGGAGATAATATTTTTCATTCTGAGGGTTTGTCGCAAAAACTACGAGCGATCACTGACACTGAAGAGGGTGCCTCGGTGTTTGGTTATTGGGTGAAAGACCCGGATCGATACGGAGTGGTGGATTTTGATGAATCAGGAAAGGTGTTGGGTATTGAGGAAAAGCCACTTCAGCCTAAATCGAATTACGCGGTAACAGGCTTGTATTTTTACGACAAGCAAGTGGTGGATATYGCTAAATCCATCSAGCCATCTCCTCGCGGGGAACTTGAAATTACGGACGTTAATAAAGCCTATTTGGAGCAAGGCCAGTTGAATGTGGAAGTGTTCAGCCGAGGTACTGCCTGGTTGGATACGGGGACTCACAGTTCATTGTTGGATGCGGCAACTTTTATCCGGGTCATCGAGGAGCGGCAGGGACAGAAAGTCGCTTGCCTTGAGGAAATTGCTTATGAGCAAGGGTTGATTGACCAGGAACAATTATTGAAATTGGCTGAGCCGTTAAGGAAAAGCGGCTATGGTGAATACCTATTAAATTTGATTGAACGGGGTTAAATTGAAAATACTCCCTACAGCGATCAATGACGTTAAAATTATTGAGCCTAAAGTATTTGGCGATGAACGCGGCTATTTTCTGGAAAGCTGGAATCAGCAATCATTTGATGACCTAGGTTTGGATGTCCGTTTTGTGCAGGATAACCATAGTTATTCGCAACAAAATATTCTGCGGGGCTTGCATTACCAATTGGAACAGCCTCAAGGCAAATTGGTACGGGTTATCGAAGGTGAAGTTTACGATGTCGCCGTGGACATCAGAAAGTCTTCATCTACCTTTGGACAGTGGGTCGGCGTACGGCTATCGGGCACTAATCATCGAATGTTATGGGTGCCCCCAGGGTTTGCTCATGGGTTTTACGTGATGTCGCCTACAGTACACTTTTGTTATAAGTGCACTGAGTATTACGCGCCGGAGTTCGAGCACTCTATTCAATGGGATGACTCAAAACTGAATATTGATTGGCCATTAATAAAAGGCGAGTCGCCGCAGTTGTCTAAAAAAGACCAAGATGGCATCGCCTTTGAGCAAGCGGAGTACTTTAAATGAAAGTGGTCTTATTAGGTGCGGGCGGACAGCTTGGGCGTTCCGTGCAGGAGTTGCAACCCGAAGGCGTTGAGTTAATCTCATTTACGAGTGCAGAGCTTGATATTACCAATGAACTGCAAATCACAGAGAAATTAGATGCGGCTCGCCCCAATGTAATTATTAATGCTGCCGCTTACACGCAGGTAGATAAAGCGGAAGAGGAGCCGGAGCTGGCATTTCGAGTGAATGCACTTGGACCTCAGTTGATTGCACAATGGGTGGCGAATAATGATTCTCGATTAATCCATATATCCACAGATTTTGTGTTTGATGGTGAGAAGACTACCCCTTATGTAGAAACGGATAAGCCGAATCCTGTAAATGTGTACGGTAAGTCAAAGCTTGAAGGGGAGAATAATGTATTGGCATTAATCCCTGATAAAGCTGCCGTCGTAAGAACCTCTTGGTTGTACTCCAATCATGGGGCTAATTTTATGAATACCATGTTGCGACTGTTTGAAGAAAGGGATTCGTTGAGTATTGTTGACGATCAAGTCGGATCACCGACTACGACTAGTGCTTTAGCTGATGTGTTGTGGAAGCTTGTGGGGCGGGCTGACATTAATGGGCTTTATCATTGGTCGTGTGAGGGGGAGGTTTCTTGGTTTGGGTTTGCTGAGGCGATTAAGGATGAGGCAGGAGTTATTCGTGGATTAGAGGCTAATGTTGAATTGCTCGCGATTACAAGCGATCAGTATTCCGCATTGGCTGTTCGGCCAAAATATAGCGTCTTAAGCTCCAGCAAGCTAGATGCGTTGATTGCTGAGCCAGCAATACACTGGCGTGAACTGCTAATTGTCGAGTTAAATAACAGTTAGGCTTTCGTGATAGGTGTTGGGATGTGGCAAGTCTTCTCGTTGAATGTAGCGTAGTTTGGATTAGGTGTTATGAAAGTTACTGTTTTTGGCGTAGGTTATGTGGGGTTGGTTCAGGCAGCAGTTTTAGCCGAGGTAGGACATGAGGTATGTTGCGTAGACGTTGATGAAGCTAAAGTGGAGAATCTAAAACGGGGCGTGATCCCTATTTTTGAGCCAGGGCTTGCACCACTAGTTAAATCGAATGTTGAAGCCGGTCGGATTACTTTCACAACGAGTGATGAGGAGGGCGTTAATTTCAGTGATGTGATCTTTATTGCTGTCGGCACTCCACCTGATGAAGATGGCGCTGCAGATTTAAGCCATGTGTTGGCGGTTGCTGAATCTATCGCTTGCCATATGCGTACATCTAAGATGATCATCAATAAATCCACTGTTCCTGTTGGTACGGCGGATAAAGTTGCTGAAGCCGTTGGTGCAAAATTAACTTCCCCGCTTGCAGTTTCTGAAGATGTTATAGATATTTCTTATTCTGTAGTGTCAAATCCGGAGTTTTTAAAAGAAGGCGCTGCTATTAGCGATTGCATGCGCCCGGATCGAATTATCATTGGCACGCGAGCAGGGGATGATGTTGAGTCAATTGGTAATGTGATTCGTGAGATATATGGGCCGTTTAACCGGAATCATGATCGAATTATTTATATGGATGCAAGAAGTGCCGAGCTGACTAAGTATGCGGCTAACGCAATGTTGGCGACCAAAATAAGCTTCATGAATGAGATGGCTAATATCGCTGAACGAGTTGGAGCCGATATCGAACATGTTCGCAACGGTATTGGTGCGGATAATCGGATAGGTTTTCAATATATTTATCCTGGGTGCGGTTATGGAGGGTCTTGCTTTCCTAAAGATGTAAAAGCATTAATAAGGACTGCCGATATCCATGGTTATAATTCTGAGGTTTTGAGGTCAGTAGAAGCCGTTAATTATCGTCAAAAAAGAAAGTTGCTTGAGTTCATTACGCAATATTTTGGTGTCGACTCAGAAGGAGACCTTAAAGATAAAGTCTTTGCTATTTGGGGGTTGTCTTTTAAGCCGAATACAGACGATATGCGAGAAGCGCCAAGTCGAGTTTTAATGGAAGGTTTGTGGTCGTTAGGGGCTAAGGTTCAAGCCTTTGATCCTGAAGCTATGGATGAATGCCAAAGAATTTATGGCTCTAAGAGTGAATTGAATCTAGTCGGTACAAAAGAGGCTGCATTGCGTGGAGCGGATGCATTAGTAATTTGTACTGAATGGAAAAGTTTTCGTTCGCCTGATTTTAAATTGATAAAGCGTGAACTAAATCATAACGTGATATTTGATGGGCGGAATTTGTTTGAGCCCTCAAGAATAACGTCGAAAGGGTTACGCTATTATGCTATTGGTCGAGGTGGTTTGGGACTAGATATTTAACTTGTTCGAGAAGTTTTAATGCATTTTGTTCAACGGGTTTGAATAATTACCCTTAAGGTGGATTGAGTCTATAACGGCATAGGAAGATTGCATTAGCCTGCTTTATAGAATTAGTTTTTATGTGTCGTGTTAATTTATTTAAAAATTTGTTTTGAGGTTGCTTCTCCGTATTGTTATGAGATTGACTATATACCTTGGTTTTCTAGCTATAGCTAATGTGTTTCTAGCTTTTTTTTGTCAGTGGTTTGTTGTAACTCGAATTGGGGTTGGGATAGAGACTGATGCGCTTTTTGCTGGGTTGCTTATTCCCAGTATATTTTTATCTATAGTTAGTGGTTCATTGACCCATGTTTTAGTTCCTCTTTTGTCAGAAAGAAGTTCACGTGAACGGGTGGCTGATGCTTGGAATTATGTTCAAATAATAGGGGTTATTTTTGTTCTCTTTGCGCTTCTTCTTGGATGGGGGGCGGAGGGTATAATTGGGGTGTTGTTTCCTGGTTTTGATGAGTCTTCAAGGTTGATCACGGTTCGATTAGCTCGTATTCAGTTAGTCGGCATGGTTTTTGTTTCGCTTGCATCAGTTCTTTGGGCTGTAAATCATGCAAATAAAAAGTTTTTGTTTGTAGAGGTTGTTGCCGTAATTTCGAATGTTGTGAGTGTGGTCTTTTTGGTAGTGGGGGTAGGTTATATTGGGGTGGACGCCGCTGCCTGGGCTTTTGCGATTAAGCCGGTAACTCAATTAGTATTTCTGTTGCCTTCAATTGGGCGGTTCTCGCCGCTTAATCTTAGTTCTGGTGTTGTCCGAGAGGGATGGCGTAGAGTAAGGCCCTTGTTGTTGGGGGCGGGCTATTTTAAAACGGACCAGTTACTGGATAAGTTTTTGGCGTCATTGACTGCGAATGGTAATTTAACATTGCTGCACCTTTCACAGCAGATTTTTATGGCGGGTCATACTGTTCTTCAAAGAGCTGTCGTTGGCCCTATGATACCTCGTCTAGCACGCCTGGCAAGTGAAGGGCGCTGGCGGCAGTTTAGGAAGGTGTATACAGATAGATTGCTGCTAATTGGGTGGGTTACTGTGCTCTTTTCGGTATTTGTTTACATCTTTGGGCATGCTTGTTTGGAGCTAATGTTTTTGGTAGGCGTGTTCGATTCTGAATCTGTTGAGATGATGAGCAATATTATGATTGCTTTATTAGGGGTATGGATTGGTGGAGCATTCGGTCAAGTGTTGTCATCTAGTTTTTATGCTTATGGTGAAACTAAACTACCAACAAAGATTGGAGTTGTTGGATTTACATTAGGCATGCTGATCAAAGTAGTGGGGTTCTATCTTGGTGGAATACTTGGGTTAGCCTGCGGGGCAAGTTTATATTACATGATGAATTTTATTTTATTGTATTACTTTCTAAGTAAGGCGATAAAAGATCGAATGAATGTTTGTTTTTAATGCACGGGTATAAAATGGTAGATGATGATTTGATCGTTTCGGGGGTTCAACTTGAAGATAAGCAATGCCCAAATGGTTGTGAGGATGATGATAAGTTAGTGTTGAATGCTAAAGATATTATTTGTAACCTCCCAGGTGAGTTTTCTGTAGTGAGTTGTCAAAGCTGTGGCTTACTTCGGACTAATCCTCGACCTACTCCGGAGACCATTGGCTTTTATTATCCTGACGATTATGGCCCTTATCAGGGTACGAAGGTGAGCCAGAAAGAACTGGCCGGCTTGAAGAGAGTTTCTTGGCTACGTAAATTTATTCGAAAGCTGTTTAAGTTTAATACCAATTGTTTGCCGAAGGTAAATCCTGGGCGAATGTTGGAAATTGGCTGCGCTTCAGGCGCTTTTATGCATAAAATGGCTAACGAAGGCTGGGATGTCGAAGGGATAGAGTTTTCTGAGGCGGCCGCTGAAAGCGCAAGGCAGTTGGGGTATAACGTTTTTGCGGGCGCTGTGGAGTGTGCGCCTGAGCCGCTTGTTAAATATGATCTCATTGTGGGATGGATGGTTATAGAGCACTTGCATGACCCTATTAAAGCGTTAAAGAAAATGCGAAGCTGGGTGAAGCCTGGCGGGCAGCTAGTGATCTCTGTTCCAAACGCTGGCTCGATTGAGTTTCGCGTATTTAAGAGGAATTGGTATGCTTTGCAGGTTCCAAATCACTTGTATCATTTCGACACGGAAACGTTAACTGAAGTGTTGCGAAAATCTGGTTGGCGAACTCAAAAAATCTATCATCAGCGAGTTTTGGGTAATTTGGTGGCAAGCTTGGGGTACGTCTGTAACGAAAAATTTGGCGAATCATTTTTTAGTAACTGGTTGATGAGGTTTCCGCTTGCGTCCGGGCGTCTGGTGTACTTGATGTATCCGTTGGCGTTTATAATGTCATTGTTTGGTCAAACTGGGCGTATGACTATTTGGGCTGTCGGGGCTGACCTTGATGAGAAGTGACTTTGTCCTGTTTTAGGGTCGAGAGCATTGTAGCTGTTTATTGTTGATGCATTAATGGTTTTGATTGCTTGAAAGTATGAGTTTCGTTGGTTCATGGTGCGTAGATTGATTATATTCGGCGCTTCGAGGATGTGGTTCATTTGTTGTGGTAATTAGGTGGGAGAATATGGAGGATGTAAATGTTAATAATGACGATGTTTGCGCCTTGCTTGTAACTTATTCGGATCGCGCCGATTTTGTCGTAAAGGTAGTTAAGGAGTTGCGTTGTCAAGGCGTTGATAATATCGTTGTCGTCGATAATGGTTCTCTTCATCGTTCAAAAAAATTACTTGCTTCTTTAGTGGAGCGCTGTGGGATTGTTGTTTTAACAGAGACCACTAATAGCGGCTCTGCAGGTGGTTTCTATCGCGGGCTTTCATATATAAAATCACAGATGCCCTGTAAAAGAATTCTGTTATTAGACGATGATAATTGTCCTGCTCCTGGGGTTGTGATGGCGTTGAATGAAAAACTTAGTGACGCAGAACATAAATTGCAGAGTCGATTAGTCGCAATCGCTTCTCTTCGAAAGAGTCGGCAGTACTTGAATTTGTTGGCCAGAGGTTGGAAGAAAGAACAGGTCATGCCGCCAAGATCCAGTATTTATGGATTTGATTTCATTCAAAAAATAAACAAGTTTTTTAAAAAGAGCGACCCACCTTTTCTGGAAAGTGGTAGTCATTGTGTTGAGTTGCCTTATGCACCTTATGGGGGGCTTTTTTTGTCGTTGTCTTTGTTGAATGCGATTGGGTTGCCTCGGACTGATTTTTATCTTTATGGCGATGATACTGAATATACTAGTAGGATTGCTCGTGTTGGAGGTCAAATATTTTTGGCGCCGGAATGTGAAGTGCGTGATTTGGAGCCGTCCTGGAATGAAGGTGAAGGGGCTGTTTTTGAAATGCTATTGGCGGAGGTTGAGCATGAGAGAGTGTATTACGGTGTAAGGAATCGTGTTTATTTCGACAGTCATTTTTATAGGGCTGGACAGTTTAGGTATCGTTTAAATCGAGCTATGTTTGTGGTGTTGTTGTTTTTGTTTTCCGTAAAAGGGCTGCGTTTCAGGAGGTTTTTATACATAATCAGTGCCCTCAGAGATGGTGAGGCAGGTGCGCTAGGAAAACTTTGAGCGAATAGTTGTCGTGTTTTTATTTACATTTCTGTTATGAAAGGTTGGTATGAGTTTTAAAATAGTGCTTGTTAATACGCTTTATTTTCCGACAATGGTCGGTGGGGCGGAGCGCTCCGTGCAGTACCTTGCTGAAAAATTGAGCAGAGATGGAGCTGAGGTAACAGTTATAACGTCTAATGAACATAGTTCTGGGGTAAAGGTAGACGATGTTAATGGAGTGAAAGTTTATTATTTGCCGATAAAAAACATTTATTCGCCGTTTGATGGTGCTTCCAAAAGTCGCGTTTTTCGAGGAATTTGGCATTGCGTCGACACTTATAATGTTTTAGCTGGCGACCATGTTAAAGGCATATTGAAACATGAAAAGCCCGATGTAATTCATACAAATAATCTAAGTTGTTTCTCAGTTAGCGTTTGGAATGCTGCTAAGTCGTTGGGGATACCGATTGTACACACGTTGAGAGATTATTATTTAATGGATCCTCAAGCCACGCTGTTTCGACGCGGGAAAAATTTAGAGAATATTAGTTTCCTTGGGAAGTGTGTTTTTACGTATATGAGGCGGCGGCAATCGGCAAAGATACAGTCGGTTGTTGGGAATAGTAAGTTCATTTTAAATAAACATGTACGTAATGGTTATTTTAAGAATGCTAATGTAAAGGAATACATCTATAGCTGTATTGATGGTAGTGTTTCTACTGATGTTGTAGATGAAGGGCGGTTAGAAGAGGGGCAATACATTGTAGGTTATCTAGGCGTAATCAGCCCTGTTAAAGGCGTGGATTTGTTATTAGATGAATTGGCTCTCGCTAATGATGGTCGGTGTAAAATACTTTTAGGTGGGGAGGGGGATTCGCGATATATAGACGCGCTGAACCGTAAATATGAAGGGGTTTTGGATTTTGAGTTTCTTGGGCGAGTCGATCCACGAGAATTTTTTAAGAAGATCGATGTTTTAGCTGTGCCTTCCCTATGGCATGAGCCGTTACCTAGGACGATTATTGAGGCGACGGCTTTTGGCGTGCCTGTGGTCGGAGCGAATACTGGGGGTATACCTGAAATAATTGATAGTGGGGTTAACGGTTTCGTTTTTAACCCTGATCTTTCTGGCGATCTTTATGAAAAGTTGAGTAAGGTTGTCATGCTTATTTCAAATGGCGAGATTAGAGCCGATAGGATTTCTGAAAGGGCTAAGATTTTTGATTCGGAAGAAACAATAGGACGATATATGGAGGTGTACGAGAAAACGATTAAATCGGGGGTATAGTTTTTCGTGAGTTATCCAGGTATGTCTCTGCGTTCAATGGAGTACTTAGGTATACGGCGGAGCCTAGTTGGATGTTTGATGTGTCTTTTTTTATCTAATACTTTTATTTCGTGGTGAAAGTTCTAATGCTTTGAGGTAAAGATAGTGGGCTGCAAGAGGGTTAAAATCATTGAAAATAGTTGTTAATGGCAGGTTTTTAACTCAGCCAGTTACTGGGGTTCAACGTTTCGCTATTGAAATAGTTAGAGCGTTAATCAATAGTGGGCATAGTTTGCAGGTTGTGGCACCTCGGGGCGTGCAAGATTTAAAGTTGGCGGAAGAGTTTGATGTGCAATATATTGGTGGATCAATACGAGGATATCTGTGGGAACAGTTAGTATTGCCTTTTTATTGTAAGGCTCAAGAAGGCCCCGTATTTCTGATAAATCTAACCAATACCGCGCCAGTAGTGCTTAAACAGCAATTAGTGACCATTCATGATATAGCTACTTTTACTCATCCCGAGTTTTACTCCAAAAAATTTGTCTTGGTCTATCGGGTTATGATTCCTTTGATCGTAAGACGTTCGTTTGATGTGGTGACTGTAAGCGACTTTTCTAAACGGGAACTTGTAAATAGATTCCGAGTACCGGAAGGAAAGGTGAGCGTTGTATCCAACGCTATATCGGCTGTTTTCGATGAGGCGGTGGAGGATGAGATTAAACCTGGTCCGTATATATTGGCAGTTTCATCTTTAGCGCCGTCAAAGAATCTTGCTCGACTTATTCAGGCGTTTGGTGTTTATAGGCGGTCAGGCGGGTTGTGCCGCCTTTTAGTTGTTGGGGCAGGAAACTCGGGCGATCGAGTTTTTACAGCAACAGAGGCGCTGAGTAATGGTAGTGATGACGAGGATGTGGTTTTTCTGGGGAGGGTTACCGATACGGAGCTTGTGAGCTTGTACAGAAATGCAGATTTGTTTGTCCACGCTTCTCTATACGAAGGCTTTGGTATCCCTCCCCTTGAGGCGATGAGTTGTGGCACTGCTTGCGTTGTTTCTGATATTCCTAGTCTCAGAGAGGTGTGTGGTGATGCTGCCGTGTATGTGGACCCTCTCGATGTGCAGTCGATTTCTGCTGGCATGATGAGGGTATTAGGATGCCAGGAATTAGTACGGCAGATGATTGATAGGGGGAAAGAGCGTGCCAGCCTATTCGATTGGACGGTGTCTGCCGAGAAAATCCATGACGTCATCTCCAGGCATCGCTAAGTTTGTTGCGACAACTGATATTTGAGCGATTATTTTAGGTGTTAATTTGGGCTTGGTTGATTATTATATTTAGCATGTTTGATTGAAAGTTTTCTTTACTAAATTGAGCCGCGTGGGACCTTATCTCTTTCGAGTTATAAGATGATTGTGTGTCCTCAAATTGAGTGACAGCATTAATCAAGTCGTTGACACTTTGTTTTTTAAAATACACGCCTGTAACGCCCGCTTTAACTGTTTCTAGTGTGCCGCCCTTGGCGAAGCAAATGACAGGGGTCCCGCATGCTTGAGCTTCTATAGGGATGATTCCAAAATCTTCCTCAGCCGCAAATACAAATGCTTTGGCTCGAGACATATAGGAAATGAGCGTTTCGGTGGGTTGGTAGCCAAGCAGTTTGATGTTGGGTGTGGCTGCCTTTTTTATTTGTTCGAATTGAGGCCCGTCACCAATAACGACTAATTCTTTAGACGGCATGCGACTAAATGCTTGGACAATTAGTTCCATTTTTTTGTACGGCACCATTCTGGATGCGGTGAAGTAGAAGTTGTCTTTTTGCTCGATTAGTGGGAATCTATCAATCTCGATTCCGGGATAAATGGTGGTAGATTCTTTTCCGTAGACTTTCTTAATACGCCTTGCAATATAGTCAGAATTTGAAATAAAGTGATCTACACCGTTCGCTGTTCTGTAGTCCCAGAGACGCATCTTGTGCAATAGATAGCGTGCCACCCAACTCATAATGCCGGTTTCGAGTCGGCTTTCTTCCAAGTATTGATGCTGTAGGTCCCATATGTAGCGCATAGGGGAATGACAGTAACAAATATGTGTTTGATCCGGTCCCGTGAGTACCCCTTTTGCAACCGCATGGCTGCTGGATATTATAATGTCGTAGCTAGAGAGATCGAATTGTTCTACTGCGAGGGGCATAAGAGGCAGATAGTTTCTATATTTTGTTTTTGCAAAAGGAAGCTTTTGGATAAAGGACGTATTTACAGGCTTGTCTTGAATAAAACCACGCTGATGACTCGGCAAGAAATCTATTACTGAGAATAGGTCCGCATGAGGTACGAGGTCTAATATTTGCTCCAGTACTCGTTCAGCTCCGGCATAGGTTACAAGCCAGTCGTGGATGACGGCAATTTTTTTTGAGGCGAGCATTGTATCTACCACTGTCTTGAATCCGTAAATATATTAGAGGGGGGTTACCAAAATCAGTCGGGTATTATAGGGGGGATAATAAAGTAATACATCTCTTTGCCCTTTAGTTCTGGTTGTATTTTTATGGGGGTAATGTGACGGACTGCCCGGTTTGTATGGGTTGGCGTGGTGGAGGGTGTTAATGTTGTTTATATGGGAATAGGTTGGTTAGTCTGCGGGGCAACGCGGGTTCTGCTCAAAGGTTTAGTTGATTTCGGTTGAGACTATATAGTATGTTGATATATAAGGATTTATTTTTAGGTCGAGATGTTTTAGGTGTCATTCTTTGGTTTTTGTTGACCTGATTGAGGGTGACCTTCAGTATTCCTATCCTGATATGACGTACCTGAACTATAAGCTCACTAATAAATGGGTTTTTTGCGCGAGATATTAAAAACAGCAATTAGTTCAGGTGTAATATAATATCTTGATGTTTAAATAGAAATTGATTCTGTAGACAAAGCCGAAGGTTTGAAACGAATGATACTACCTGTAGTAATGGCTGGTGGCGTCGGTAGCCGATTATGGCCGCTATCACGTCAACACTTTCCAAAGCAGTTTTTGTCTATTGCCTCATCTAATACGATGATGCAAGACACGTTACTTCGTTTGGGGAACATAGAGCATACGGCGCCTTTATTTATCTGTAATGAAGATCACCGCTTTATAGTCGCCGAACAATTGCGCGAAGATAGAGTGTCTTCGACGGGGATTATTCTTGAGCCTTCTGGGCGAAACACAGCGCCAGCCATAGCGTTGGCTGCATTGAAAGCCCTCGATGGGGGAGATGACCCTGTCTTGCTCGTGCTCGCCGCTGACCATGTGATCAAAGATGTACCTGCATTTGAAACATCGCTTAGGCAAGCTATGGCACCGGCAGAGAAAGGCAAACTGGTAACTTTCGGTATTTTACCCAGCAAGCCAGAAACGGGCTATGGCTATATAAAGAAATCTGCTCTTCAGCCTGAGTTTGGCGAAAATGTATACTCGATTTGGCAGTTCGTTGAAAAACCGGATGTCTATGCAGCCCAAGATTACGTCGATAGTGGCGACTATTTGTGGAATAGCGGTATGTTTATGTTCAAAGCGAGCCGCTACCTTGCCGAGCTACAAAAATATCGTCCCGATATCTATGATGCGTGTGAGCAAGCCATGCTTGGGGCTCAAACCGACGCTGATTTCATTCGTCCCTCTAAAGTCCATTTTGAAGCCTGTCCCGAAGATTCCATCGATTACGCGGTGATGGAAAAAACCGAGGATGCGGTAGTTGTCCCGGTGGATTGTGGGTGGAGTGATGTGGGTTCTTGGTCTTCGTTATGGGATATTGCTGAAAAGGACGAATCTGGCAATGTGCTCAATGGCGAAGTGATGACTGAGGGCACTACGAATAGTTACATTAAGAGTGAATCTAAGCTAATCGCTACGGTGGGCCTTGATAATGTTGTTATCGTTGAAAGCGATGATGCAATTCTAGTCGCTGACAAAGACAAAGTGCAGGATGTTAAAAAAATATTCAATCGTTTAAAGGCTAAAAATCGCTCAGAAGCTTTCGTGCATCGTAAAGTCTATCGTCCTTGGGGCTACTTTGACTCCATTGATAATGGCGAGCGATTCCAGGTGAAGCGAATATTCGTGGATCCCGGTGCTCAGTTGAGCTTACAGATGCATCATCATCGTGCTGAGCATTGGGTGGTAGTGAAGGGCACTGCGCTAGTAACTCGAGGTGATGAAACATTTTTGGTGACGGAAAATCAATCGACTTATATCCCTATTGGTACGCAGCATCGTTTAGCCAATCCCGGTTCTATTCCTTTGGAAATGATTGAAGTGCAGAGTGGTAGTTATTTGGGGGAAGATGATATCGTTCGATTGGATGATATTTACGGACGAGAAGAGTAATCACTACTACGCATCTAAAAAACTATGGCTTAGCGGTACCGGTTCATCATCGCGCTGCTAGCCGAGTACTTGCCTCAAATTCCTCTCCAAAATCAAAAAYCCCAAATTATTCATCACCACGGTTTGTTTGGGRKCYAGCTTTATTACGCGTTCATACAGCTCAATGGCTTGGGAGAAGTTCTTTTCGAGYTGTTCTAGTTGAGCAAGGCCGATTAGCGCTTGTATRGARTTGTTATTTAAATCTAAGGCGACGTTATAACACCTTCGAGCCTCTGGAATTCGTTGCAACTTGCATAAGACTTGCCCCATCTCTGCGTAATGAATGAATTCATCCGGCGCTAGACTTTGCACTATTTCAAAGTAATGAATCGCCTTGTTGAGGTTGCCTACGCCTTGGTATACCAGTGCTAAATTAAGCGCGTAGCGAGGTTCGTGGGGTTCGAGTTTGACTGCTTGATGGAACGCGTTGATGGCTTCGGGGTGTTTTTTGAGTTGGTAGTGGCATAGCCCAGAGTGAAACCATAATTCATGGTTTTCGGGTTCCAATTGGTTCATTGATTGCAGTGAGGACAGTATTCCATTGATATTGTTGTCGACACAATGACGGTCGAGTTCGCTCAAACATTGGGTGGCGAGAGGTCCTAATGTGGCTCGGTTGATATCAATGTTTGGCACGCAAAATATCCCCCGTGGATTGAGCACAATCCACCAAGTATGGCCTACTATTGGTATATCGCCCAATCCTAGGTTTACAATATTATGGACACGGTTTGCCAGCGCATTGCTCGCTTTAATGATCGAGGTGGGAATGGTTCGTTTTTGCACCTGCATTATTTAGCGGATCAGCATCATCAGTGTTTCACCTACCGTGACTTGGTCCGCGAGGCATGGGCTTGGAAGTTAGCCTTTTCTGAGCGAGGATTATTGCCTGGAGATCGGGTCATTATCATTTTGCCCCATGGCTTGGATGTTTATGCGAGCTTTTGCGGTGCTTTACTCGGAGGAATGGTACCCGCGCTATTTGCCTTTCCTTCTGCGAAGTTAAGCAAGGCGGACTATTTTAAATCGGTTAATCAATTAGTGGCCTGTACCGATGGAAAGTTAATCGTTACTTATGAAGCGCTTAAAGCGGACCTGATCACGCAGACCGAAGACTGTTTTCAGGGCACGATTATATCCAATGATGAAGTAGAGTGTGACTTATTTGCTGAGGTCGGGGCGTTTCATCAGCCGTGCCTTGATGACGTGGCATTTTTACAGTTTTCTTCGGGGACAACGGGGCTTAAAAAGGGCGTGGCCATTAGTCATCGTGCATTGCTGACTCAAGTGGATTCCTATGCCAATGCGATCAAGGTGAACTCTGACTCGGATGTAGTGGTGAGTTGGTTGCCGCTCTATCATGACATGGGCTTAATCACCTGTTTTATGTTGCCCTTGTTAACCGGGGTGACGCTAGTAGCGATGTCGCCTTTTGAATGGGTTAAAAAGCCCTTGATGTTATTGTCTCTAATTACGCAGTATCGGGGGACATTATGTTGGTTGCCAAATTTCGCCTATAACCTGTTGGCGAAGCTCGGGTCGGAGAAAAGCATTGAAGGCATCGATTTGTCTTCAATGCGTAGCTTTATTAATTGTTCAGAGCCTGTGCTTGACTCCAGTCATCTTCAATTTCTAGCCCAGTTTAAGCCGGTTGGGCTTAAGGAAGCGGCGTTATCCACGTGTTACGCAATGGCAGAAAACACCTTCGCAATGACGCAGTCAGAGGTGGGCGAAGGGGCGTTAGCGAAGCCTTTAACCATCGACGTAGTGGACCGACGAGCGCTGGCGCTGGACAATAAAGCCGTGGAATTAACCGCCGGGTGGACGGGGGTTAGCAGTGATAAAGAAAATGGCCGCGCCAATGTAAGTTGTGGTCGACCGGTAGCAAATACTGACGTGTATATCGTAAATGACCAGATAGAATCGATACCAGAACGTTGCGTAGGGCAAATCGCGATTCGATCACCCTGTTTATTTAAGCAGTATTATAATAATCCTCAGGCGACGGCGGCGGCGTTTCACGGAGACCTCTTCCTCACTGGAGACATGGGTTATTTGGCGGAGGGRGAGTTGTATGTGATCGGTCGCAGTAAAGATACGATCATTGTGAACGGTAAAAATATATATCCGCAGGACATCGAGWCGCTACTGAATGATATTTCGGGGGCGATTGCTGGGCGAAATGTAGCACTTGGCGTGTTTAACGAATCATTAGGTTCGGATCAACTGATTCTTATCATTGAGTCCGATGAAGTGGATCGAACATTGGTCAATGGGATTCGTGAGCACGCGTATCAGATTGTTAATAGTCATTTTGAAATCCCTGTGGCTGACATTCGTATTGTTGCGCGTCAATGGCTTCAAAAATCGACTTCAGGTAAAATTTCTAGAAAGATAAACCGACAGCGCTATCTTGATGAATTTTGTTCTGAGGTTTCATCTCCTGTTGCCGGACCTGAGTTTGGTAAGCCAAACCATACTTCTGTTGAGCGCTCGAAAGGCACAAGCACAGGCATAGGAACAGGCATAGGAACAGGCACAGGCACGTCGAGTGAAGCTGATTCTGCCTCGTTGCTTGATAACGTCAGGGCTTGTGTGGTCGAGGTGATTTCTGCGAATAGTGCGTACCCAGTTGAAAATATTACTTCCGCGCAGTCGTTAGTTAATTCCGGGATTATTGACTCTTTGTCCTTGGCCAGTTTGCTGGCCGCACTAGAGCGTCGCTTGAGCGTCACATTGCCGGACCAGTTTGCGTTTGTAGTTAATGAGATCGATTCCATCGAGTTGATCACCGAAAAACTAGTGTCTTTAAATCTGTCGACTAAGACTGTATTGCCGGACGCTAAGTCTCAGGTTGTTAATCTGCAGGACCCGTCTAAGCAGAATCTAGAGGCGCAGGATTCGCGTGTTAGCAAATGGTTTTCAAATATCTCCAAGAGCTTGCTGGAAAGTGATAGYGATATTAAATACCAGTTGCTGCCCCAGCTTGAGGTCAGTGATCACTTGCCCACGTTTACCCATCCTGAACTCAGTCGCGTTTGTAAGTCTAATTTTAAATCGGAAAGCTTGAATACCGATGAGAATGGCTGCCGTGTGTGTACGGATGGTCAACGCGTAGTGTCCTTGACTGAGTTTCGGAATCTTAATAGAACACAAAAGAAATCATTAGTCATCGGCAGTAGCTCTTCATTTGGGATTGGCGTATCGGAGGATTCCAAAATATTTTCGAATCGACTTAATCGTTTGTCTGAACAGAGAGCGGRTRAGCTGGGTGAGACGGAAATGAGTTGGTATAACTTTTCACTTCGTTCATCTCTATTAGCCCACGAACTAAAAACCCTAACGTTATTTGCTGATAATGAATCGGTGAACAATATTGTGTGGTTTTCAGGGCTTAATAATTTGTCTTTTCCGCTGTCAATGATTGCTCAAAAGTTATCTGAAGCGGCTGCAGCGCAAGGCCATAGTGGTGTCGGGTACACTAAAGAAAATTGGCAAGCGGTGTATGATGAGTACGTTCTTAAACCGATTAAGGATGAACTTAATAAGTTGAAAGATCACCCCGCAAAGCTACTTTTTTGTTTGCAGCCTGTGCTGACTTGGATTGATAAAATTCAAACCTCCGAGGAACAGGCCTTGGTACACAGTTTTGATAGTTGTTTTGATCTTCCTTTACGCCAAGTGATTAGTGTGTCGTTCGGGCCTATTTATGACCGTTACAGGGCGGATGTAGCGCGCCTTTGTGAGGCTAATAATATTCAGTTTTTAGATTTTAATCAGGACCCTTTCTTTGCGTCCGATCAATGGCTTTTTGCTGACCGGGTGCATTTAACCGACTTGGCTCATGAGCATATTGCGCAAGTAATACACCCAATGATGGCTGCCTAAATAGTGGGGCGTGCGGCGTGTTATTGCGTTTGCGCTTCGCTTCTCAATTAAACTTYTTAATTAAACATCACGATCTAYYYCCTTGATMARGGATAAYAGCTGCACTCTGTACTCTGGCCTTTCTACTCTGTACTATTTCGGCTCGGAAATATTGTCATAGAAGGGTATGAAATGCGTAAGAATGTCTTGCTMGCAATTGCGGTGAGTTTTGTAGCRGTGGGCCTGGCGGCATGGTTTTTACAGGGGYTGTATTGGGTGTTTCTGTTGTTGGTGCCTATAGCCAGCATTGCGCTGTATGACGTGAGTCAAAAGAGCCATTCATTGTGGCGAAACTTTCCTGTAATAGGACGCAGCCGTTGGCTGATGGAACGTTTTCGTCCTTTTATACGGCAATACTTTCTTGAGTCCGACACTGATGGCACGCCCATTAATCGCATGTTTCGATCCGTGGTCTACCAGCGATCTAAAGGGCAATTAGATACGGTTCCCTATGGCACTCGCGTGGATACGTATCGTGTCGGTTATGAATGGATCGCTCACTCGATTCGAGCGATTGATACTCAAGACTTAGCTGTGGATTTGAGAGTGACTGTAGGCAGCTCTCAATGCCAACGACCCTATTCTATGAGTCTATTGAATGTCTCCGCGATGAGTTTTGGTGCGTTGAGTGGTAATGCGATCCTGGCGCTTAATCAAGGCGCTGAGGCTGGGCGCTTCGCGCATAATACTGGGGAAGGGGGCATTAGCGATTACCATCGAGAAGGCGGTGGGGACCTTATTTGGCAAATTGGCACGGCTTATTTTGGATGTAGGGATTCCAGAGGACATTTTGATGCAAAGGCGTTTCAATCGTTGTCGGTTCTTCCGGCCGTTAAAATGATTGAAATCAAAATCTCCCAAGGAGCCAAGCCGGGGCACGGGGGGATTTTACCTGCGGATAAAAATACGCCTGAAATAGCGAAAATTCGATTACTCGATCCCCATATACGTGTGGATTCACCTGCGGCGCACAGTGAGTTTCAAACACCCGTTGAGTTGTTGGAGTTTGTCGCCAAGTTACGTCGCTTATCGGGTGGTAAGCCGGTAGGAATCAAGCTGTGCATTGGCCGGCGCAGTGAATTTGTAGCGCTGTGTAAGGCGATGATCGAAACCAAAACAGTGGTTGATTTTATAACCGTGGACGGCGGGGAGGGCGGTACTGGCGCTGCGCCTTTAGAGTATGCCAATTCGGTGGGGATGCCTCTGCGAGAAGGCATTGCCTTTGTGTATGATTGTTTAGTGGGGTTTGACCTGAAATCCGAAATAAAAATAATCGCGTCAGGAAAAATAATTAGTGGTTTTCACCTAGTAAAAAATATCGCATTAGGGGCGGACCTTTGTTACAGCGCTAGAGCAATGATGCTGGCGTTGGGTTGTGTTCAGGCGTTGCAGTGCAATTTAAATACCTGTCCTACAGGCATAGCCACTCAGGATCAAAGCCTCGCCGAAGGTTTAGTRGTGCCCACCAAAGCGCAGCGAGTTCAGCGTTACCATTACGAGACATTAAAATCCGTCGCCGAGCTTCTCGCATCAGCWGGGTTAAGCCACGCAGATGAATTAAACCGGACGCATATTTTTAGGCGTACGAGTCAGAAAACGGTAACGCAATTCGATAGCGTGTTCCCTTATTCCAAACCAGGCTGCTTATTAGCTGAGCCGTATCCGGAGTCTTTTGCGCGGGAAATGAAGGAAGCGCACGCAGAAAGCTTTACGCCTCGCGCATGTTACGCAAATTTTGAAGAGGGTCTGCAAGAGATTGTTTGAGGATAAGGCGTGTATACCAGTGGGCCTAGCTTGCTAGCAAATGTAGTCTGCTAGTAAATGTAGACAGCCATTGACCCGAGCAATGTATGCTCGGGCCGTAATCACTAAGCCTGTGCTTCGGAGGCTGCTTTAACGGGTTGCGTTAGTTTTCTAAGGACAAATAATGCAATGGTAAATAATACCACTGCGCCGGTTTGATGGCTTGCGCCTAGCGCTACTGGGACTGATAGCAGTAGCGTGGTGATGCCTAAGCAAATCTGCCCGATCAATGCAGCCAATAGTAGGTGAATCGATAGGCCTTTGTATTGCGTGTAGCGAGTCACCATAAACCAGAATAAGGGCACSGTCAGCGCTAATAGATACGCAATCATGCGATGATTGAATTGAATGGTGGTGATATTTTCGAACCAGTTGATCCAAAAAGGTTGTACCGAATACATGCCCGAAGGAATGAAATGGCCGGCCATTAATGGGAATGTATTGTAGGCCAATCCTGCGCGTGTGCCGGCTACAAACCCGCCACTTAGAATCATTACAAAGATTAAGCCAGTGATCACAAAGCCGTAGGCTTTAATCCCTTGCGATACCGATTGTGGGCCACGACTGATAAGATAACCGAACGCGACCCAACATATATAGCCGTACAATAAGAAGGCAGAGCCAAGGTGGGCGGTCAGTCGATATTGACTGACGTGAGGGTCTTTGGATAGACCGCTTTTGACCATGTACCAACCGAGCAGCCCCTGAAGCCCGCCCAGTATAAAGAGCGCGGTGAATCGAATCGTATCACTTCTGTGTATTTGCTTGGTGAAAAGAAAGTAAAGAAAGGGCAGTAAAAATAACAAGCCAATAAGCCGGCCTAATATGCGGTGAAGGTATTCAAATATAAAAATACCTTGATAGCCCTCAAGTGTCATGTCGGAATTGAGCTTCTGAAACTCAGGGAATTGCTGGTATTTTGCAAAGCTTGCTTGCCAGTCTGAATCAGTCAATGGCGGGATGATGCCCATGATGGGCTTCCAATCCACCATCGATAAGCCCGAATTCGTGAGACGAGTGACGCCTCCTAATACAATCATGCAAAATATGGACGCTGCGACCACTAGAAGCCAAATTGCAATGGATTTATTTTGGGGTGCTGAAACGGCTGAATTCATAACAATACAGTTCCATAAAAAATAGGCCTAAAGTTCTAAGTGCTTGATTTTCAGGCGGTTGATTCTGATGAGAAGGGGTTAAACGGAGGCAGCCACAGTTATACCAATCTGGCAGTAAAAAGCAATGAGTGAACGCAGACATTTTGATAATCAGAGCGTTAAGCAAGGCCCTGGTGGAAGAGATATCGTCATGCTTGAGTGCCGCTAAGAAAGGGCATTGATATTAGGGGGTAGGCATTGAGCCGCGTAGAAAATATAGAAACTGTACCGTGTAGTGATTGTACGGGTGTATTAGGTGGTGGATAGATAAAGCATTAATCACAGCAAAATAACAAAAGGAGTTGGCCATGAGAGTCGGTATTAGGCATCGCTGTATTCGTAGCACCTGTCTTGTTTTACTTCTGTTGACCAGCCAAGGTGGTTGGGCGCATGGGGGGGTAGGCATGGAAGGCGGACAATGCTTGATTCGAATGGGAAACCTGGAAGCACGCTTTACTGGGTACCAGCCGGAGACCCGAGGCAGCAAAGAGTTTTGCGACGACCTGCCCGATATGACTCAGAGTATTTTTGTYTTRGAGTTCGTGCATGATGTACTGAAGATAATGCCTATGGATTTCCGCGTTATTCGCGATGACCAAGATTTTGGTTTAGGCGCCTCATCGAAAGACATCCGTTCGCTGAGCGATATCGATTCGATGACTGAATATTACATGCGGCCTACTTTGTTCGAAGGAGGACGAGTGAATGCGAAGATTAACTTTACGCGTCCTGGGCTCTATATCGGTATTATCACAGCCCGTCACCCGGCCAGTGGTGAAATCTTTGAAGCGGTTTTTCCTTTTCGTGTTGGAGCGATCGATTACTCAGACTACTGGCCGTTATTTATTATTGTTCTCATTACCATGCAGGTTTTCTACAGCCGTTCTGCTGACCTAGCGGATGCGTCGAAGTCTGTGCTCGCAAGACTGGCACGTATAGATTTGTTAGCGCGCAATAAGAGTGCTTGATTTATTTTTAGCGTGATTTAGCCGAAAGGAGGGCGCGCTCCCCGGTCTCGTACTTTATATTCTTCGAACGCTCATCAAGATAAAAAAACGTTAAGTGTTTGTTTGTTACGGCGGTCATTGCCATTCTCTAAAGGCCGCCGATTATACTTTCACGTGTTAATTATAAGGAATAACTATTTTAGTTGTGGTGTGGGTTGGTGTGGGTTGGTTTGGATGGCGTTTTTGATTTCCCCTAAATTGAGGGGGTTCCTATTCGCGATTCTGGTTGCCGTCTTGCGTATGTTTAAATGTGTTTTTTATTTGAAGTTGTGATGTGTAGATTTGAGTGTTTTAGATTTGTTGGGATTATTTGCTAGGCCAATATCTGCAAGCTTGTAAAGGCCATGGTCAATGTGGGTCAGGGTGGCCTGAATAACCAAAATATAGGCATGGACTGTTGAGGCGGGCGAGGATAGATGGAAATATTTTTTTGGGTRGATTAAAAATTATAGTTCAAGGGTATTTGTCTTGTCGGGCTTTGAAAGTCGTGCATTAGCAAGGGGTAGAGGATGTTGTTTTAATGTTGAATATTAAAGCGTGTGTTGGTGAGGCTTGATTACTAACCATGAATTTAGGCCGGATTGAAAGAATCAATTTGTAATTATTTTTTAGAGTTCGTATGATGGAGCCGCACTCCTTAGGATGAGGGATTTGAATTATGCTTATGGCAATTGTTGTACTCTTGTTAGTAGTTGGTTCAGTGTTGTTTCATATTTATAGCCCTTGGTGGCTCACGCCCATTGCATCCAATTGGTCATCGATGGATGACACGTTGGTTTTAACGTTTTGGGTGACTGGAATTGTCTTCGTTTTAGTCAATGTATTCATGGCTTATTCCATTGTACGTTACCGTCATCGCGAGGGTCATCGTGCGGAATACGAGCCGGAAAATAAAAAGTTAGAATATTGGCTTACAGGAATTACCACGGTCGGGGTCGTGGCCATGTTAGCGCCAGGTTTGGCGACATGGGCTGATTTCGTTCAGGTGCCTGAAAATGCAGTGGAGGTGGAAGCGGTCGGCCAGCAATGGCATTGGAGCTTTCGATACCCAGGTCAAGATGGCGTAATGGGTACAGTAGCGAATCGGCATGTCTCCAAGAGTAATCCTTTCGGTATGAACCCCGATGACCCTAACGGTCAAGATGATATTCTGGTGGTGGGCAATAAGCTCCATTTGCCCTTGGGGCAAGTGACCCATTTATTGCTGCGCTCTAAAGATGTATTGCACGATTTCGCGGTGCCTCAATTTAGAGTCAAAATGGATTTGATTCCCGGCACGGTCACTTACCAATGGTTTGAAACCACTAAAATAGGGCAGTATGAAATCCTGTGTGAAGAGTTGTGCGGGATGGGCCATTTTGTAATGCGCGGTCATGTGGTGGTGGAGTCCGATGAAGATTATAACGCCTGGATTTCAACGCAACCCACCTACGCTGAAACACAAGCCACGCTTGCAACCATTGATATAGTGCGCGGCGAAGCGCTCTACGGCAGCTGCTTAAGTTGTCATGGATCTGAGGGGCAGGGTAATCAGATTCTTAATGCCCCCAAAATTGCAGGCCAAGAAGCACACTACATCGCCAGGCAGTTAAATTACTTTAAAAGCGGGGTGAGAGGGTCGCATAAAGACGATGTGTTTGGGCAAATGATGGCGCCCATGGCGGGGCTACTCAGTAGTCAATCTGAGGTGCGAGATGTTTCTGCGTATATCGCTTCTATGCCTAATACGGCCACGGTTGCGACTATCGAAGGCAATATATTTAGGGGCCAAACAATTTATGAGAACTGTGCAAACTGTCATGGCGTGAAAGGCCAGGGTATTGAAGCGATGAATGCGCCGGTGGCCGCAGGAATGAGTGATTGGTACATGATGACTCAACTTCATAATTTTAAAGAAGGTATCCGCGGGGCCCACGATGGTGATTTTTACGGCGATCAAATGATACTCATGGCGGATACGTTGGCCGATGACTCGGCGATCAATGACGTGGTTGCCTACATCAATACGCTTCAGTAAACATAATAAATAATAAAACATTGCTAYAGACTTTATTAACCAGCCGATATTAACCAGCCATAAGGAAATGCCAATGGCCCACGTTGCAATAGCTGATGCCGATCATGACCAAGAACATGCTCATGATCCTCAAACATTTATAACCAAGTATATCTACAGCCAAGATCATAAAGTGATTGCCATTCAATATGGCATTACCGCCATAGGCGTTGGTTTAGTGGCGCTGGTGCTGTCTGGAATAATGCGCTTACAATTGGGTTTTCCCAATAGTTTTGAGTTTATTGACCCGAGTTCGTATTACCAGTTCGTGACCATGCACGGAATGATTATGGTGATCTATTTACTCACGGCCTTATTTTTGGGGGGCTTTGGTAATTATTTAATTCCCTTGATGATTGGCTCGCGAGACATGGTGTTTCCGTTTTTGAATATGCTTAGTTTCTGGTTCTACTTTGTATCAGTCATTGTATTGATGTCGAGCTTCTTTGTTCCCGGCGGGCCGACAGGAGCCGGATGGACACTGTATCCTCCAGCGACGATTTTGCCGGGCACGCCCGGGTCCGATATGGGCATTATTATGATGCTGACATCGTTGGCAATATTTATCGTTGCTTTTACCATGGGTGGCTTAAATTACGTGACTACGGTTCTGCAAGCCCGTGCGCGTGGGATGACGCTGATGCGTATGCCGCTAACTATATGGGGGATATTCACAGCGACTATATTGGGTTTGTTGGCATTCCCTGCACTGCTTGTTAGTGCGATTATGATGATGTTTGACAAGCTTTTGGGGTCTAGCTTTTTTATGCCAGCGGTGGTGTCTGCKGGTGAGAACTTGGCCTACGATGGCGGTAGTCCGATTTTGTTTCAGCATTTGTTTTGGTTCTTTGGGCATCCAGAGGTATACATTGTGGCATTGCCTGCCTTTGGTTTAGTGTCGGATGTTTTGGCGACTCATGCGCGAAAAAGTATCTTTGGTTACCGTACGATGGTGTGGGCGATTGTGGCTATCGGAGGCATGAGCTTTGTTGTCTGGGCGCATCATATGTACGTCAGCGGCATGAATCCGTACTTCGGGTTTTTCTTCGCGACGACTACGTTAATGATTGCGATTCCAACGGCCATTAAGGTGTACAACTGGGTGTTGACGCTTTGGAAAGGCGATATTCATTTCACTGTACCGATGCTTTTTTGTATCGCATTTATTTTTACGTTTATCAATGGCGGTTTAACAGGGCTGTTTTTGGGCAATGTAACGGTCGATGTGCCTTTGTCTGACACCTATTTTGTGGTTGCCCATTTTCATATGGTGATGGGGGTGTCGCCAGTGTTGGTGCTCTATGCGTCTCTATATCACTGGTTCCCGAAAATCACGGGGAAAATGTATCATGACGGGCTGGGCAAGATACATTTTTGGTTTACCTTCATTGGCGCGTATGCAATTTATTTTCCGATGCATTACCTAGGGATCGAAGGCTTACCACGACGATACTTCGCCATGGGGGATACAGATTTCATGTCCGATACTGCAATGGCGCTGAACGCTCAGATCACCATTGCGGCGCTGATTGTTGGGGTCGCTCAACTGTTCTTTATTTTTAATGTGATTTGGAGTTTGAGGTACGGTAAGAAGGCCCCAGGGAATCCTTGGGGCGGGACGTCGTTAGAATGGCAAACACCTCAAACACCTCCGGCTCATGGCAATTGGGGGAAGGATTTACCCGAAGTGCATCGCTGGGCCTATGATTACAGCGTGCCTGGGGCGGATGAAGATTTCGTGCCGCAAAATGTACCCGAGGGTGAAGAGTTTACCGAAGAAGAATTCGAACAAACACGGACTGCATAAGTTAAGGAGTAAAACATGGGTTTTTTTAACGAGTTGTCAGTCAAGCCTTGGCAGGAACAGGGCATTATCGAAGGGACGGGTACGAAGTTTGTAGGAATTGAATATTCGTCTAGGATTGCGCTGTACTTTTTAATGATGTCGGTGACAACATTATTTATATTGTTTGGATTTGCCTATTACCTGCGTATGGGCTTGTCGGATTGGCAGCCTACGCCTGAGCCGAACTTACTTTGGTTTAACACCCTAAGTTTGATATTTTCAAGCGTTGCTTTGCAGTGGACCTCCAAGGCCGGCCAGGACGGCAGTCGAACTGCACTGTTATCGGGCTTGTTGGTGAGTGGCGCGTTTGCTGGTTTGTTTTTAGTCGGGCAGTGGGTTGCTTGGCAGCAGTTGGTGGCGCAAGGATATTATCTAGAGTCTAATCCAGCGAATTCGTTTTTCTTCCTGATTACCGGTCTGCACGGCTTGCACATGTTGGGGGGCTTGCTGGCTTGGGGGAAGGTTGTGGTTAAAATGGGACGCGGTGTGGATGTTGAAGTGCTGCGTAATAGTATTCAGCTCTGTGCAGTGTATTGGCATTTCCTCCTGTTGTTATGGGTGGCGCTATTTTATTTGTTGTTATCGACCTAAAAATGCAGGTCCTTTTTATGACGCAAATAACAATTCAGTCTCGACGTTGAGATCCTGGATAGAGAATTAGAAATAGAACTAGAACTAAAGTTGAAGTTAAAGTTGAAGCTGAAGTGAAAGGTAAACTGTAGCGGCTATACGGACGTATTCGCTACAGAGTTAATGAAATAGTTTGGCCTTTCTCGCGTTAGGAAAAAGGTGATTGGATCGCTAGGATTTATGCCTTGTTAAGATTTATTTCGAGTAGCTGATTGGGATTTATTGATGCTTTGTATAGGTCGGCTATATTGATTAAGCATAAAAATAAAAATTCTACAGGTGGCCTATGTCTAATGATGTAACAGCTGACGGTACTAGCTCTGAATTCTATGACGGAGACAGTGAACTGGTAAGAGACTGGAGTATCGATCGAGAGACCTTTTCAGTGCCTTGGGGCAAGGCAATGATGTGGATCTTTCTGCTGAGCGATACCTTTATTTTTACCTGCTTTTTGACCTCCTACATGACGGTAAGATTGTCCGCTGGTGACGCCTGGCCGAATACCAGTGAGGTCTTTGCGTTAACCATTGCGGGCCATGATATTCCGTTAGTGTTGATCGCGATTATGACCTTTATTCTGATTAGCAGTAGTGGCTCGATGGCGATGGCAGTCAATTTTGGTTATCGCATGGATCGAAAACGCACGGCAGTGCTTATGTTGATCACGGCTGCCTTTGGTGCGTCGTTTGTTGGAATGCAAGCCTTTGAGTGGACGAAATTAATTTCAGAGGGGGTGAGGCCGTGGAGTAATCCCTTTGGTGCGGAGCAGTTTGGATCGACCTTTTTTATGATTACAGGGTTTCACGGCTTACATGTCTCGATTGGCGTGATTTATTTGGTCTGGGTTGCCAAGAAAGTATTTAAGGGGGACTACGATAAAACCAATTCGTATCACAATGTTGAAATAGCAGGTCTGTATTGGCATTTTGTAGATTTAGTGTGGGTGTTTATTTTTGCCTTCTTTTATCTTTGGTAAGGAGATTGTTAATAATGGAACATGCTCAGTCTGATGACGACAGTAGTCAGCATCCTCTTAGTTTATATTTTCGGATATGGGGTTTACTCTTTGTATTAAGTGCGTTTTCGTATTCAGTGGATTACATGAGAGTCCAGGGTGAGTTGCGGTGGACTCTGATTCTTATCTTTATGGTGTTAAAGGCTGGATTTATCATATGGTTCTTTATGCATATGAAATGGGAGCGGTTGGTGCTGAAAACTGCCGTTTTATTGCCGCCCTTACTCCTTTCGGTGTTTATTGGCTTGATGTTTATTGAAGGAGACTATACTTATAATAATCGCGTGAAGTATTACGATATTGAAAAAACCGTTGTCGTATCGCATCATAATCCGAGCCACTAAATTGGCGGGCAGACGAATCTGAGATTCTGACTCTTCGGTGCCTGCAAATTGGGGAGTGCATAATGAAATCGCTTAGATATTATTTTGTTGGGAATGATTTGGACGATCTTGAGCATCTAGAGGAAGAGCTAGAGGAAGGGGGGATTTCGACGCCTCAGATTCATGTGTTGAGTCTGAATGACGGAGAAATGGCAAAGCACCCTCATCTTCATGAAGTGCAATCGATCACTAAGTTGGATCTAGTGCACTCGACGCTGTTGGGTGCGGCTGTTGGGGTTTTTGGTCTGTGCGCTATTGTGTCTTCTGCCTATTTGTTTAACTTAACTGAAACAGTAGGATGGCTACCGTTTATATTCTTGGCTGTTTTGGTGTTTGGGTTCTGTTCTTGGGAGGGGGGGTTGATTGGCATCTCTATTTCCAATTATAAATTCCGCCGCTTCGATGATGAACTGAAGGAAGGCAAGCATATCTTGTTCGTGGACGTGACCCAAGATCAGGAAGGTATTTTGAAACCGATTGTCAGTAACCACCCCAATGTAGCGTCTGCGGGCACCGGTAAGCCAATGCCCGTTGTCTTGTCTTTTTTACAAAAACATTTTGGGGTCATTCGCAATACCTAAATAGCGAGTTAAATAGCCCGCTATTTAGGCGCGCGACTATGAAGCGCTATTCCAGTGACCAATGCTCCGCTAACATCTCTCTCCCCGCGGCAAGGCGGAGAGGGGTGTAGATACAAACGGTTTCGCCACGGTTATTGATGATTTTATTTTGTGTTTTTACGAGGCCTCTTTTGGGGTCTTTTGACGTGGCGCGTGATTCCAACACTTCTGATTCCACATGAATGGTGTCGCCTACAAAAGTAGGGCCTTTGACATCCAGGTCCATCCCTAAAAATGCTAAGCCAGTGCCCTGCAGTGTTGCCTGTAGTACCAGGCCTTCGGCGATACTGTAGACCAACGCGCCGGGGACTAAGCGCTTACCTTGAGGGGCGTATTTCTCGATATAGGTTTTATCCGTAAACAGTACTTCGACCATGCCCACGCAATTAATAAAATTAACCAAGTCGGGCTCAGTAATCGTACGACCGACAGTTTTAAATTGATACCCTACGGGCATATCTTCCCAGCACACACCTAACCCTAACGTGTCCATAATGATTCCTTTCTATTGAGGTTGTTTTTATTTGAGTTTTAATTCAATGAGGAGTTACTTTTTCGGCTGCAATTTTTACGTTTCGCGCGGGCAATACTCTACCCCTATGCCCGCGCATTAAAGACCTTTCAACTAAAATTTTCCTGTGCCGTCCCACGGTGCCATCTTGCCGTGCTCTTTGTGGGGGAATTTGGGGCTGTAGAGTGGCTCTCCGCCGTCGACCTTAATGGTTTCACCGGTGATAAAGTTTGCTGCGGGAGATAATAGAAAAAGCACCGCAGCGGCGACTTCTGCTTCGGTGCCGAAGCGGTAGGCTTTGTTGTCCTTGGGGGTTGTTTTAAGGTAGGCGGTAAAGTCTTCATCGTAGGTGTCAAAGCCGGAGGAGCGAATGACCCCGGGGGCTACCGAGTTGATGCGAACGCCTTCGGGTCCCCATTCGGTGGCCAGGGTTTTGGTGAGATTTTCTACGCCTGCGCGAGCGGCACCGGTGTGGCACATGTCTGGGAATCCGTTCCACATATTCGCCAGAATATTAACAATGGCGCCCCCTGTGCGTTTCATGGATTGTTTGTAAATTTTTTGTGAAACGATGAATGTGCCGTTGAGATTGGTATCAATGACTGCGCGCCAGCCTTTGATTTTCATTTGATCTGCGGGTTGAGGGAATTGCCCGCCGGCATTATTGACTAGAAAATCAATTTGATTGTGTTGGCTGAGGATCTTATCGACGGCGTGGTCCACCTGTTGTTCTTCGCGGATATTGCATGACACGGTAGAGAGTTGGTGACGGTAGTCTTGAAGGGCTTCTGTGGCCAAGTTGAGTTTTTCTTCATTCCTGCCAGCAATGACTACGTGCGCGCCAAGAAAGAGTAGTTCTTTGGTTATTCTTAGGCCTATGCCTGATCCGCCGCCTGTGACCAGTACGACTTTATCCTTAAATAAGTCCTGCTTGTAAATTGATTGGATCATCGTACGCTTCCTTTTTATAATTTTAATATCTAGGGGACTTTATTATTTATTTTTATGCATGGTAGGGTAAATGGAACTTGTTTGGCAAGGAAAGAGTGTGGCTGACTTGGCAGTGCCCCTAGCTCGAACCGRGMTAATAGTSTTRTYGCTGAAGSGAAGGTGTTGTTAAGCGGTTTGTTTTTTAGGGGTTTTTTGRAATAAWTTTTGACGGCTGGTGTGATTCGAATTGCTAAGTTTAGACTTTCTAAGTTTAGAATTACAAAGTTTAGAATTACAAAGTTTAGAATTACAAAGTTTAGAATTACAAAGTTTCGAGTGGCTATATTTAGAACAAGGTAAATAGATGGATGCGTTGTTTTAATGAAAGAGGAGCAAGGCCATGGTGGGTTCGGGCGAGGGTTTCGCGTGTTTTCTTACGTGCAGATTTGGCTGCTGGGTTGGTTCTTAATGACGGGTAGAGTGTCTTTGCTTTACTCAATCCTTGGTGGATCTCTAGACCGTCTTCAACGTTCTGTTGTTGACTAAAAATTAGTGTGTAGATTATCCAATAAATATATTGTTCGAGTGGCGCGAGGGATTCAATGTCGATGACTAGTAAGTGGTCAATTTGTGGGTATTGTTGTTTGTTTAATAGGGCGTCGTAAAGCCACCAGATTTGAATGCTGGAATTTTTCAGGCATCGCTTGCCTAAGCCATGGTGAGGGGATGGCGTTGTTGAGGTGTTCGCGAGTCTTTGTTGTGCGCAGTTATTAATGTCAGCGGCTTGATCCCAATGTCCTAGTTGTCTAACGGCTAAACCGTAATAATAGATTACCCAGGCTTCAGTATCGGACCACTGCCAAAAGGATTTGATCCAATTTTGTGCTTTTTTCCATTGTTTATGCTCGACATAGTTAAGTGTAATGAGCCCCAAAGTTAAGCGCCAGTTTGGCTGTTGTCCACCGTCTGGTAGTGGGTCGCGGTGAAGATAGAGGGCGTCGGGAGGAAGGCATTGTTTTATTAGTTGCCTAGGAGTGGCTAATTGATGTGTGAGCAGGTGCTTAAGTAAGGTTTCTGTTGCGTTGACTAATAGTTGCTCATGGCGATGCAGAGGTTTAATGCGTTTCAACGCTTGCTCGGTTTTATTTTGATTAATGTAATGGTTAATCCAAACCTGTCCCAGTAGTGGGTTGACGTCATTTTGTTGTAGTACTTTCTCCAGTTCGATAAAACCCTCGTCACTGATCTGGGTTTGTTCGATTAACTGATGTGCTGTATTGAATAGCCAGGGACTCGCTTCGTCTGAGTTTAAAATTGCATACCAAAAATCCAAGGCTTCTTGGATCTGATCCCGGGCACAGGCAATGTTTAATTGTCTAATGCGAAGGTAAGGACTTTGACTATAAAGTTTGAATCGATCTGTAATCAGTGTTGCTTGTCGGTAATCATCTTGATCAATCAGGAAGTCAATGTAAGTTAGGGCATTGTATTGATCACTTGGATCCAAATTAAATGCTTTGTTAAGTAATGCCAGGGCTGTGTTTTTGAGTGCTTGGGGGGAGTTGTCTTGTTGATCGTTGTGGCGATCTGAGTCGTGGTCTGGATCGACTTGTGAATAGCGTATTGAATGCTTATTTTGGCTTAGCGTTGCTGCGTGGCTAATTGTTTTTTCGGCACAAAAGCATAAGGTCGTAGGGCAGTGAGGTTTTAGGTCCAAGCATTGGTTTGCGCATTCCAGCGCCTCCTTGGTAAGGGTTACCTGTTCACTCCATTGACTTAATAATTGCCAGCCGTCAAAAAAYGAAGGGTCTTCATTAAGAACCTTTTTCATTTCGATAATCGCGCGCGGGATATTGTTTTCTTTGGCGTATATCCATGCTTGATATGCCTTTATTTCGATGGGCGGCTTGTTATCCCATTTCTCATGCTGGCAGAGTTGGTGGGCGTCAATAAATCTATTTTGATTGGTTAAGCATCGAATAATTGCACTATTGACTGGGATAGATAGCGGTGCTCTTGTTAGGGCATGCTCCAATGCTTCCATTTTGCCGATGTGATCTTCTGTCACGTAAGCCAGCAAAGTCCAGTGTTCCGGATTGTGTGGGCTGTCGTTGACTAATTGTTGGGCTGTAGATCGGACCCATTCAGGGTGGCCTAGATGATGACTCCATTGCTGAAGAATCTCCCAGCCTTCGATGTAGCTGGGCGCCTTAATTACTGTGTTGCGCATCAGACTGATGGCTTGCTGGTAATTATTCTCTTTCCATAGAAGTTTCGCTAGCGAGCTATGAAGTGCGGGGTTGAACGGGTGGGTTTTGACGGATTGTTTTAGTAGCGTAATCGCTTTAGGAAGTTGGCCCTGTATTTCGTATAACGCGGCTAAGCGATCAGTTGCTTGGCTCCAGTGTGGGGAAATGATAAGACTTTTGTGTAAGGCTTGTTCGGCTTGTTCAAATTGGTTTCTAAGTCGAAATATCTCCGCTTTTTCAACCCATATTCTTGGCGTTAAGGGGAAGTAGTCGCTGGCTTGCTGGGCTAGGCCGAGTGCATAGTCCAAATCATTTTTATTGATTTGGAAGCGAATGCAGGCAATCCAAATTTGGAAGGAATTTTCTTTTTCAATAAAAAGCTGTTTTAAATAAGGCGCGATTTCTTCGTTGCTTAAATACATGCGAAGTAGATTGTAGAAATCTAATAAGGTTTCGCCTTGGGTGGGTTGAGACATTAGTTCTTGATGGATAAATTCCAGTTGTTGTTTTATTTCTTGGATGTCATTGCTTGTTTTTAAGAGYGAGTCAAAACACTGAGCCTGATCAATGGCGTAGTGAATGGCCTGGCGAAAGTAACGTTGTGCTGAGTTGAGATCTTGAGTCGCTAGATAGTACTTGCCCATCATGGATGAGACGATGACGTTTAGTGGGTCGATACCTTGTGCTTTGATAAAGTAGGCGAGTGCGTCGATGGGCTTTTGTTGGCGTGTTAAGACCTCGCCAAGTTGGCATAAGGTTTCAATATCGTTTGGGTAGTGGTGTAAACATTGACGTAACGCAGATTCTTTTGCGGGTAGTTGGTGGTCTGAAGTCCAGTCAATTTTGAGTCTTAAAAGGAATTGATTGCTTGGGTATGTTGCTAACTTACTGTCAATGAATTCGAATGCTTGGCTTTCTAGATTTTGCTCCACTTTATAACGGACAATTGATTGCAGCGCGTGGGTGTTAAGCGGGTCGCAAGAGAGTATTTCTTCGAAGGCTTGAGTTGATTTGTCACGAAGATCCAAGCGTTCATACAGTGCCGCGAGAATGGGTAGGAAATCATGTCGGTGGCTGCAAGTCTCTGCTTGTTTAAGCAGCGTTTGAGCCCGTTGTATCTCGCCATTTTGTAGATAGATATTGGCTGCAAAGATAAGGAAACGTCCATCGTGCGGGTGTTTCTGGATCACCTGGTCGATCACAGTACTTAATTCGGTGTGGTTGCCAATGGATTCGAGCGCATTGCAATAGGACGCGGCTGGGTTGGTGGATTGTTCTAGGTGTTGTTCATAACGTCTTTTAAGGAAAGACAGTGCGAGTTTCTTTTGGTGGTGATGTAAGGCTGCTTTGAAATAGCGTTCAGCGTAGTATTCTTCTCTAATGTTTAAGCAGCTACTGAGTCGAAAGAGCAGCAAGCCTTGCTTAAATTCACGTTGGTTCCACTTGAAGCCTGCGAAGGAGTAAAGTGCTTTTGAGTCGGTGGGCAGCTCTTTAAGGATGCCTTTAAATAGCTTTTCGGTCCGTAGCTTTTGACGATGATCTGATTTTAATTCGTCGGCTAATCGAATGGTTAGGTGTGCTGAACATGCGTTGTTCGAACAGCGTTCTTCTAAGTAGTTTAAGCGTTCTCGAGGGGAGGTTAAGGTACGCATTAAACTGATTTTAGATAATGCTAAGTTGACGTCATTGGGGTATCGCTTGAGTAGTTTTTGGGTGTGCTCGTAGGTGCCTGCTTGATCGTTTTGGTAGTGGCTAACATGGCGCTGGGCGGTCAGGCTTAAACGGTGGTTGGGATTTAAAAACAACATGTTTTTTAATTGTTGTGTTGCACTGTCGAGTTTATGGTTTTCTAAGTCGGTCATTAATTGGTAATATTGATCGTATAGCTCACTGAAGGGTAAGGTGATTTCTTTAAGGCGTTGAGCTTGTTGTTCAGGAATTAAGGCCATGCAACGTGGGCCGGTGGATTGGTAACGTGCGCCCGTAGTTTGGGTTAGGAATTCCTGTATTTTGGGGGAAATAGAATCTCTAATTAAGTACACCCCGCGCGCTTGATCATAACCGGCAATGGCCTGTAGGTGTGCGTTGCCCGGCTCTGTGGTGGTGAGGGTGCAAGGGATTGCTAAGTTGATAAGGGTGATAATGGCTTGAGGTTGGAGCTCGAATTCTTTTACGAAAAAGCCATTTTCCATGGCCCACTTTCGTTCAGCGTGCCCAGGGGTTCCGTTGTAGCAAATGGCTTTTTGTATTTCTTCTTGGGAGGCGATTACTTGCCAATACTTGCACAGGGCAGTTAATGTGGCGGGTGCACAGGTTTGGTGGTGTTGTCGAACAAAAGGCACGTCCAGAAGGACGCGTGCACGGGGCGAATTTAAATCCTGTACCTTGATTGAAAGACTTAGATTTTTGGCAATGGCTTGATGGAAGCTCGTACCGGCTTGCTTTGCGAAGTCAATACATGCCGGAAGCTGGTGATTAAAATAGGCGAGGTTTGATTTGATCGCCGCGAGGTGTTGGGAAATTTCTTGGCTAGATTCATAACGATTTTTTTCGACATAGCCTAGTACGGCGGGCACTTTTTGGTAAAGTTGACATTCCATTAGAATGTCAAGTAACTGAAAGGCCACGCCGACACTTTCAAACTGGTTGAGGGCACTCATTAATAGATGAATTGCTTTCGCGGTTTTACCCCGAAGTATCATTAAATAGGCCGCTTGCTGGACGGCGTCGCGTTGGTAGGCTTTGTTGGATATTAATGGTTCAATCTGTTCAAAGGATGCTTTGTATTGGTCTTGTAATTCCAACACATAAGCGCGTTCCAAAATAACACGGGTATTGTTCGGCGCAATGGATTGTGCCTGATCTAGAAAAATTTCTGCGTTTTCGAAGTCTCGATATTGTGCGAATAGGTGTGCTCTGTAGGCAAGCCATTTTGCGTTAATGATATTGTCTTCAATGGCAAAGCTAAAGTCGGACTCCATAAAAAACAATGCCGCCAGTGTGCCTTTGCGGATCGCTAAGGTGCGGGCGTAGTAGTAGCGGCTTATTGCGCATTGTGGGTGATTACGCCAATTACGAATAAAAAGCGCTTGCGCGGTACGTCGCATGCCTAAGTTATTGACGATTCGTGCAGACCAGTTTTGTAATAGCGCCCCTTGCCAGTGTCGAAAAGGCCCGTATAGATTTTCTCCATAGCTTAACGCTTGGAGGTATTTACCTTGGCCGTAGAGTGTTTCGATTTTGTCCAGCGGGTATTGGGGTTCTTGAGCCGCTGGGCCATTGTCTGTAGGTGTTTTAAATGCTGGTGTAGCAGCCATATCGTCTTGAAGAAAGTCCGTTTTCAAACAAAGTGAGTGCTTTAAGACTAGTGGCTAATCGGGGAGAGAAATAGTTTATTGAACAAGAGATCGGAATTGTTTCTTGAATGCTGGTGCGCTATTAATAACCACTTACTGGGTACTCGCTTTATTTGCTTAGGGGGTGTCTTGGTCTCGGCGAGCTAGATCGTAGGATTCTTAGCCTTGAAGGGGGTGTCAGTAGATGATTGGCATGCAGTCCTAGCCATAAAGTACCTATCATGAGACGTTCTTTATGGGGCACATACTCTGAAGGGCTATGGGGCGGCAATAGGTGCATAGCGTGCGGAATCTATAAGTTTCGGGTGACAGAGACTGATGCGGATATAAGGTAGGGCCGTGTCAGTGCGTGGTTGTGCAGGCCTAAAAAAACCGCTTCTCGGTAACAAGAAGCGGTTTGTATCGTACGTAGCCCTAGTGGGTAATGAGTTTAAGCGGCTTCGGATAGCTCGTCTTGAACTTGTTCTCGTGCGCTTGCTTCTGCTGCGGTAAGTGTCAGTACACGTATGCGGGCGAAGCACTGAAGTAGGAATCCACCCATTGCAAAAAGCCCCCAGCCTAGGGTTACAAAGCCCCAGTGAATGGGCGCTGCAAATAATTCTTCGGCATAGAAGAAAGTGTGCCCCCATTCGTTAAGGCCGAGGTTGGGCATAATAAGGATGGGCGCGGAGGCCATTAAACATAGGGGTAATGACACGCGTTTATTGAAATCAGGCATGCGGGTATGAAGCCAAACGAACCCGATAATAATCCCAACAGCGCCTAGAGGGATCGCAAAATAGAATAATCCAATGTGGGTTGGCGTAAAATCCGTATCTCGGATAGTCACTTGATGCCAGGCGGCATCGGCTTCAACAAAGAGGCCAAGAACGGCGACCACCATAAAGCTGCCCACGGCCATAAAGGTCAACATTAAATTGTACACGCCGAGTTCTCTCATCGGGGTAATGTTTATTTCTTTGGGACGTGTGAGCCAGAGCCAAGGCACCGCGACGGCTCCGATTAAGGTGATTAGAGCCAATTGTGCGTATAAAAGGTTCATCCAGTAGGTGTGAAATTCGGGTTCAAAGTAATCCAGCCCGACGGTAAATGAATACGTTTGTTGATACCAGCGGTAAACGCCGAACACTAATGCGCCTCCTGCCGAACCAACGCAAGCCATTAGCCAGGGGGCTTGAGGGGCGCCATTTTTAACCGGAAAAAATAACCGGTCTATTAGCGTCTCCTCAGCGACTTCTGAGTTTGTTTCGTTAAGGGTTGTAGCCATAGTAAGTCATCCTAAGTTTTTGCTTTTATTGTAAGAAAGGTTGAGTTTTAGTAGTGGATTAGTTTTAAATGCCTCTATTGCAATTTTTTGGTTCGATTTTCTAGGCCTAATTTGAAGCGCTGTACTTAATTTTAAGTCTAGCCTAGTCAGTGACTTAGCCGCAGGTATTATCTAGGAGCCTTTGTAAGTTGTTGTTAATTAGTTTATCTTGGTTGTTTTTGGCCACTTAAGTCTAGGGTGGCGGAATACTTGGGTTATTTTTGTAATACTTGCAGGGCCTGTTACCCATTGACTCTAATGCTACTGGTTTAACGTTCTAGGTGTTTTGATTAAGCTCTAATTTATGGTTATTTTTAATAAGTCTTATTTCTGAGCGTGCTTTGTGAATATAGAAATACATTCGTGCGTGCAGCGTTTATTTTTTTCTTGCGGCCCAATTTGACGTTTAATTAATTTAATTATTATTACGCTATAGATTTGGATTATGGTTTATTTGCCTCGACATAGTAATGTTAATTCACGAGAAATTTACTATAAATGGCGACAAAAGATAGTGAATAATTTGCATTGGGATTAGTTTTGGTGTGAATTTAAATATTTAAATTCTGTATGGCGAAATATATACCGCTTGTAATCATGGCCGTGTCGTTTTGTTTGGCTTTAAGTGAAAGGTTTTGGCGGTTTTTGTAATTATAAAATAGTGTTTAGGATATAAAATGTTAAAGGGTGTGAATTAATGAAAGTGTCTGCAGGAAAAGAACCCTACCGATCTGACCCTAAAAGTCATGTTGTGAAATTAAGCGGGTCATGGTGGAGTGAATTAAGCCTGGGCATTGCAAAGGAAACTACCGAAATTGAAGGGGAGTCAATTTGGGCTAAAGTGCGAGGCAGTCTGTTGTCTCTTCTCGATTGGTTGCCTCTTTTAGGTTTGCTTTCAGTGCCGCATTATTATTTGGTGCGTAAAGATCCTCAAAGTTATTTCGGTGATCGAGATCAGTGGGGGTTTTATAATGCAATCGCTGACCAGGGCGCGGCGGATGAGATCTTTAAAGTGCCTTGCTCGCCGGCGGCTGATTCGGTTAAGCACGTTCAGAAAAAAACCTTAACCGCCGGAAAGGTCGTTCATCTGTCGATTCCGAGTAGCTTCGAGCCGGTGAATCCGGATTTTACGGATCGTTACTGGAAGCATCACGCGCACCGTCATATTAAATCCGAACTGTGGGTTCATGAGGGTGAGCCAAGGCCTACGTTTATTGTCGTGCATGGTTACGATACGGAAATATACGGTATTAATCGCGGTTTGTTTTCTACGCGTGAGTTATACGACATGGGCTGTAATATTTGTTTGATTAAATTACCGTTCCACCGCAGTAAGATGAAGTCCTTTGCTGAAACCACTCACTTTTTTCGTCATGGACCTGCTTATACTAACGAAGTTATGGCGCACGCGGTGCACGATTGCCGAACAATGATTAGTTATATGATGGATCAACAAATAGCCAGTAAGGTGGCTATCGGAGGCATTAGCCTAGGCAGCTTTGTGGCGTCTTTGGTGGTGTCTGCTGAGAAACGATTGCACGCGGCTGTGATTATTGATCCCGTCTATAACTTATCTGATAGCTTAATAGAGTGGCCCCCGGTCAATAAATTGATCGTTAAGCTGCTTGCTCAGCAAGGTATTTCATTCCAGCAATTCCGGCATGCCTACGCCTGCTGTAATGCACTTACTTTTGAGCCTGTGCTTGCGAGTGATAGGATCATGATCATCGGTAGCTTGTATGATCGGATCGCTATTCCGCGATACGTTAAATTACTCGGAGAGCACTGGAATCAGTGTCTGTTGGTGTGGAAGGGCTATAGCCATGTGGGCGTGCCGGTTTCCCAGCCTTTTTGGACGGAAATTAAAGCGCATTTAACGGATACTGGGTTTATTGAGCCGTAGTATCGGTGGCAGGATTCGACCGGTGCAGTTTTGCAGTAATAAGGAAAGGGTAAGGTTTTGTAATGCRAGCCCTAAATAGACGATCTTATGTGATCAATGGCTCAATTTGATTGAAAGTTAGCGGTTAAATTGGTATGTTTTCGCCCTATGCCTCAGATTACCGATGCCCCAGCCAACTCCTTCAAGCGTTCAGCGTGCCCTTTAGCAAATTCACTGGAAATATTTGGCGATAAGTGGAGCCTGCTTATTGTGCGCGATATTTACTTTGGCAAGCATCGCTACAATGATTTCGCTCAATCGCCCGAAAAAATCCCCACGAATATTCTTGCGGAACGTCTTAGGAAGTTGATATCGCACGGAATTATTCAAAAGGTGCCGTATCAGCAACGCCCAGTGCGCTATAGCTATGAGTTGACGGAGAAGGGGGAGGGCTTGCTGCCTATTATTCGGGAAATCGTCAATTGGGGACAGTCCCACATCGAAGGCACTCGGATGATGAAAAGAAAGCAAGCTGAGGAAGTGACTTAGCGAGTGGCTTATTGCTTGCTGCTCGATAAAAGTGATGGCACTTATTGAGGCAGTCTTTTTCTAGGCCGCTTTTTTATCCTTTATAATGCTTGATTCTTGCGCACTGTATCGGCGTAGAAGCACTCTGCTAAACAGATGCCTTCATTTATCTGTATCTAAACCTAAACCTATCAAAACCTTCCTCTATTGATGCCTATTCTATGATCGATCTACGTCCTATCTGCGGTCTGTCTATAGACTGTTGAATCATAAGGATGTATTTTAAGTTTTCAGTTCTTTGATGGAATAAAGTAACCGAAAGACTCAAAAAGATTATAACGCCGCATAAAAAAAATAAAGCCCAAAGGGTTAGCGGCGATTGATTACTTTCTAAAATAAAAATTAAATGAAGGGTGCTGTCTATGGAAGTAGATTTTATTAACCAGGCACAACTCAAAAATAAGGGCAATTACTTTGAGGACTTTAATATTGACCAGGTGTTTGAACACCATTGGGGAAAAACCCTCATTGAAGCGGACAATAGTCTTTTTAGTAGCCTGAACCTAGAAGCGAACCCACTCTATTTTAATGAATGTTATGCCCAAGGGCATGATCACCCGTCGGTGATTATTAATCCAATGCTGGTTTTTAATACTGTCTTTGGGCTGAGCGTTGAAGATTTAAGCGAAGCCGGTGGGCTATTTTTAGGCGTGGACGCGCTGACCTATCATCAGTCTGTCTACCCTCGAGACACCTTAGTCGCGCGCTCAAAGGTGTTGGCAAAAAGGCTGTCCAACAAGAATCCGTTGTTAGGGATTGTGACCTGGCACACCGAGGGGTTTAACCAATACGATGAGTTGGTCATTGATTTTAAGCGAAGCAATTTAGTCAGCAAAAGACCGGGAGGCACTGAGTGAATTATATCACCGAAGAGCGGCAACTGATCAAGCAGTCTGCACGAGATTTTACAGACAAAGAAGTGCGACCCGTAGCTCGAGAGCTGGATGAGATTCAGGGCGATATTCCCATGGAGTTGCGGCAGAAATTAGCCGACATGGGGTATTTCGGCATTATGATTCCGGAGCAGTACGGAGGCCTGGGATTAGGGTGTTTTGAGTACTGTTTAGTGGCTGAAGAATTGGCGCGCGGCTGGATGAGTGTGGCGAGTTTAATTGCCCGTGGCAATGGCATGGTGGGGGTGCGGGAAATGTCGGAGCAACAAAAGTTAGAGACTTTGCCCCGTGTTGCCAGTGGTGAATACTTATGCGCGATCGCCTTGTCTGAGCCTGATGCAGGGTCGGATATTGCCAATATTTCTTGTCGCGCTGTGCGCGATGGTGATGATTGGATTATTACTGGCAGTAAGTACTGGTGTACTTTTGCCGACGGGGCTAATTATTTATTGGTCATGGCGCGCACTGATCCGAATATCGATCCCAATAAAAAGCATCGCGGCTTGAGCTTTTTTAAAATTGAAAAACCGGTAGGTGTGTTGCCCGAAGGGGTTAAGGGCAGCCCAATTCCTAAAATCGGATATTTTGGTTGGAAAACCTGGGAGTTGTATTTTGATGGCTTGAGAGTGCCGGGCGATGCCTTAGTAGGGACGGAAGGCAATGCGTTTTATGCCGTTAGTGCTGATTTAGTGACTGCTCGTGCGCATACCGCTGCGCGCGCTATAGGCTTGGCTCAGGCTGCGCTAGAAGATGCGACGGCCTATGCCCAGGAGCGTGAGCAATTCGGGCGTAGTATCGCGGATTTTCAAGTTACGCGCTTTAAACTCGCGAAGATGGCTACCGAGATAGAGGCGGCTAGACAACTTAATTACCACGTTTGCGCTCAGGTTGACTCAGGGCAACGCTGCGATAAAGAAGCCGGCATGTCGAAGTACTTTGCATCTGAAATGGCAGAACGGGTAACCAGTGAAGCCTTGCAGATTTTTGGTGGCGCGGGTTATACCAAACTTCATTCAGTGGAGCGTTATTGGCGTGATGCGCGACTCACGGAAATATTCGAAGGCACCTCTGAAATTCAGTTACGTATTATTTCGGATCATTTATTGGGTAAGAGTGCATTCCAATGAATCTCAATGCGCTGACTCGCAACGATAATTACTTCGAAGACTTCAAGATTGGCGATGTGATGAAACACGCGCGCGGTAAGACCGTGGGCGATATGGAGAATGTGTTAGTCACTCATATGGTCATGAACACGGCTCAGGCGCATTTTAACGAACACAGTATGAAGGATACTCGCTTCGAGCAGCGTATCGTCTTTGGTGGCTGCACTGCTGCATTGGTGGTTGGGTTAACCAGTCAGGACACCAGTGAGAATGCCTTAATGGACCTAGGCATGGATAAAATACGTTTTAAAAGTCCGGTCTTTCATGGTGATACTTTATACGCCTACACCGAAGTATTACAGCTACAAGACGCCCATCGAGATGACGCAGGCGTGGTGTTATTTAGGCATTGGGGCGTTAATCAAGATCAGACCGTGGTGTTTGAGGGGGAGCGGCGTGTACTGATTAAGCGCCGGAGCTATGGCTTGAGTACAGGTGTCGCGGGCAACGTTAGAACCGCAAAGCAACCCTCCCTAGCACATTAGTTTTTAAAAAATAATTCGTCTCAATAAAACCAGCTAGAGGCCAAAAACATGTATCAAAAACCGATGAGATTACGTCGTTGTCAACTTGCTGTACCCGGCAGTGATGAATATAAAATGGCCAAAGCCGTGGCCAGCTCTGCGGATCACGTATTTTTAGACTTAGAAGACTCCGTAGCGCCGTCAGCAAAAAAAGCCGCGCGGCCGAAAATAATCAATGCCCTTAAAACCCTTGATTGGGGGGATACGGTGCGTTGTGTACGGATTAATGATTTGGAGTCGCCGTATGCGTACGGCGATATTATCGATATCGTCAAAGAAGCCGGTGAATTCATCGACGTGATCATGATCCCTAAAGTAAAGCATGCGCGCGACATCCTTTGGGTGGAAACGCTGCTGCGTCAGCTGGAACAGGATCTAGGGCTGAAAAAACAGATTGGCCTTGAGGCCTTAATCGAAGAAGTTGAAGCCATGATTAATGTCGAAGAAATCGCCAGTGCCACGCCACGTTTGGAGGCAATTATTTTTGGTATGGGGGATTATTCGGCATCTCAGGGGGTGATCACCAAATCCATTGGAGGCCAAGCGGATTATCCGGGGGATGTGTGGCATTACGCACGGAATAAAATGATTATCGCCGCTCGTGCAGCAGGCATCGATGCAGTGGATGGCCCCTATGCTGATTTTAAGGACGATGTAACCTTTACTGAAGAATGCAAACGGGCTCTAACCTTAGGGTGTGTGGGCAAGTGGGCGATACACCCTGCGCAAATTGAAACTGCGCTGATGACCTTTTCTCCAGATCCGGATGAGCTTGCGCTTGCGCGTAAATTATCCCTCGCTTATCAAGAAGCGGAGTCTGAAGGGATCGGCGCTATACAAGTGGACGGCATCTTAGTGGACGCCGCGTCGGTGAGGATCTATCGAAATACAATCACTCGTGCAGAACAGATGGGGCTATAGAGCTAAAATCCAGGTATTGAAGCTGTGAGTATTGAGGCTTCGGTATTGGGTTTGTGGGGGCGGGTCTAGAGGAGTACGATCTATGGAAATAAGATCTATGGAAATAAGATCTATAGCGATCAACGCTAGACTGGTTTTGTAAATTAGGAGCTTTGTGATGAATACATCGGTAGAAGATAAATCTGTCAATCAGTCCAATGGGCTCTCTGAGCAATCCTGCGAAGCCTGCAAGGTGGGGGCGCCAAAGGTGACCGATGAGGAGCTGGGGGGGCTACTGAAAAAAATCCCCGATTGGAATATCGAGACCCGCGATAATATTATGCAGTTGGAAAAGTGTTTTTCGTTTAAGAAATACACGGACTCGGTGGCGTTTACTAATCGTGTCGCTGAGGCAGCCGAAGCGCAGGGGCATCATCCTGCGGTGTTGTTGGAATGGGGCAAGGTCACCGTGACCTGGTGGAGCCATAAAATAAAAGCACTGCATAAAAATGATTTTATAATGGCTGCGAAAACAGATCAGTTGTATCAAGCCTAGGTTCTGGGTTCTGGGTTCTGGGTTCTGGGTTCTGGGTTTTATGGTTCGGCGGATGACATGAATTGTAATTGTGGTATTCGCCTAGACAGTTAAATAATACAGCGGCTACTGACTGATCTTATAAGCCGCTGTATTATTTTAAGTTACATCAATTAAAACTTAAGTTCGTAACCGATGCCGAACGTTGAATCGTCTGTCGTGCCACTGAAGTCGCCGCCTAGCTCTGATTCGATATTGGTATAGTAAGCAAACAGCTTGTTATTCTTATCTAGCTTTTTGTCAATGCCGACACTTATCTGAGTCATATCGGTATCGAGGTCTAGCCCTTCATCTAAGTCGCTGGTTGCTGAGGCGGCGTACTGTGCCTTTAAGAGGATGCCGTGGTCTACGTTGATCGCAGCGCTAAGCACCCAGCTGTCCTGATTCTCTTCGCCCTCGGACTCATCTGCAGTTTGAATTAGGAAGCCTATTTTTGCTTGGGCTATTTTAACGTCTACCACGATCCGGGTGGTGTCGAACGCATTAATGTCATCATTGCGAGCAAGCGCTGCGGTGAAGTGATCGTTTTTATAATGCAATGAAATAGACGTACCGTCTGCAAGGCCATCACGGGTTTCGGCATCTTCGACTCCACCTTTTGATGTTTCGCCGGGTACGATGCCTGCGGTGGCTGAAAAACCGTTAAATTCGGGGATGGTGTACATGATGATGTTATTGACACGATCTTCGCCTCGCAGCACATTTTTAATGTCGGCCATCTCTTGATCGTTGAAACGGTCAATTTTTCCTTGAGAGACTTTAAGAGGCGTGTTCACTTTACCTGCGATAACCTTTCCGAATGAGCCCTGAAGTCCGGCGTAGATGTCACGTTGTTTGACGGCTTGATTGTCAGAGCCCTGACCATCGTCAACAAATACTTCGTATTCTATTTTTACAATGGCGTCCAATTTCTCATTAATCGCGTGCTGACCCAGTACTCCTAAGCGTGAGGCATTACTGTTGAGCTGCCATTCGTCTTGCGCGTCGGTTTCATTATCAACACTGTTGAGACTGAGGTTTGCTTTGCCGTAGAACTTAATTTCAGGAGCGGCAATGACACTGGCTGCATTGATCAAAAGCGCAGCTGCGGCAAGTGCTAGAGTTGCTTGGTTCATTGCATAGGTCTCCAATAAGAGGAATAAAATGAGGTCTCGGTGAATAAACCGATGATAGGGGGTTATTTGATGAAATCAAAGAGGTAGATTTTGCGCGTAGATTCTAACGCAAGTATTGAGAAAAGCTAGCGCTATTGGGATCGCTAGTGATATTGAGGAGATTAGTAAGGCAAGCGGTGGTTTGATGACCGAAAGAAGCCGTTGAGTGGGGTGTAGGGGCCCGCTATTGCAGGGTGGCGTTGCTTGGCGATTCTACCATGACGCAATTCCTGCCGTTGGCTTTTGCGCGATACATGGCTTGGTCGGCGCGGTCAATTAACGACTCGACAGTATCGCCCGGGCGTACTTCTGCGACGCCAATAGAGACGGTTATTCTGCCGAGTACCTGCTTGCCTTCTTTGGCTGTTAGTTTTTTATTGGCAATATAAGACCGAATATTTTCGGCCACTGCGAGCCCTCCTTTGAGGTTGGTTTCGGGCAAAGCGAGTACAAACTCTTCGCCTCCGTAGCGGTAGGCTCCGTCTTCGCCTCTGATGCAGCGTTTTAAGCATTTCGCAACATAGCTTAAAACTCGGTCGCCGGTTGCGTGACCGTGGGTATCATTAAACGTTTTAAAAAGGTCGATATCACAAATAAGCGCCGAGAAAGTTTCGATCGCGTCTTCATGCTCGTTATCCGTACAGCCTATTTTGTGACGGTCGATCAATGTTTGCATGCTTTCGTCGAAAGAGCGGCGGTTGCCAATGTTGGTGAGCTGGTCGACCAGCGCGATTGCGTTGAGTTTTTCAATGTCTTTTCTTAGCGTCCCCAGTTCGTTTTCCATATCGGACAAGGTTAATTCCATTGCCGAGTTTGATTCTTGAACTTTGCTCGATTCATCGATTAATGTGGAGACCAGTTTACTAATGGTATCGCTGTCGATATCGTCAACCAGTATGTTTTCACAATTTCCGAGTACACCACTGAACTGCTTGGTTTCCTTTTTCATTAAGTTGAGCTTGTCCATCAAACGATTGACCAGTATCTTGGTGGCGTCCTGGACACTCTCCATTACTTTTACTGGTCGATCAGAGATGTACTTTTCGTAAAGGGATTTGTTGATAGCGTTGGAAAATTGTTGTTCGGTATCGATAAGGTCGTCGATGGTTTGGTTCAGTTCATTGGTGGTTTTCATAAAGTATTCGTACCACACCGCGTAGTTCTGAGGCGTAGCGGGAATATGATGCTTTTGCATCTCCGGTAGTGTTAGCCGAAGGCAGTTGATCGCGTTCTGGTGTTCGGGGTCAGTGGATGTATCCATTGTTTACTGTACGTTGTTCACTATGAGTAATGTGACGGCCTAAAAAAGCCCTATAAAGAATATATAGAGTAAAAAAATAGATAATTGAAATAACAAAAGCTTATTAGCAGCGGAGTTGCCTGAGGGTGTTGGGATGGGCTTGCTTACTAATTGATTTATATAAGGTTGTTTTTGACGGGCTGGCGGCGGATGAAAGCGCTGATTTGAGAGAAAAAAGGGGAGACCAAGGCTAGCGCAGTACGCGTGTAGTGCTAGCCTTGGTAGATCGATTTAACCGTGAGTTTCTACCCCCTCCCAATACTTCTCTTCTAATTCGCGCTTGATCAGCTTGCCTGATAGTTGGCGAGGCAGTTCCTCTTTGAATTCAATGATTTTCGGAAGTTTGAAGCCATAGAGGCCTTCATCCTTACAGAATTGAATGACGCTCTCTGAATCCATGTGCTCACCTTTGTTGAGCTGGATAATTGCCGCAGGTATTTCTCCTAAGTCATTGTCAGGGGCTCGAATGACTGCCACATCGAATATTTGAGGGTGGCGTTTGAGGACTGTTTCGATCTCATTGGGGTATAAGTTTACGCCGCCGCAGATGATCATTTCTTTAGCGCGCGAGGTAAGGTAGAGAAAGTCATCTTTATCTAGGTAGCCAATCAATCCATCGTCGTACCAAGTGACGCCGTCAACTTTCATAAAGGCTTCTTGAGTTTTCTCTTTATCCCCTTTGTATTGAAGACCTAAGGCCATGGGGGAGCGAATCAGGACTTTGCCTTCTTGCCCAGTTTCTGCCCAGGTGCCTTTGTCGGTGTCGTATATTTGGCATTGTGCGGCGCGGGTTTTGCCTACGCTGTTGTAGCGGTTTTCATCTTGCTGATAGTCCACAGGCACGAGTACCGACACCAGGCCTGTTTCTGAGGCGCCGTAGTATTCCATAAAGACGTCTTTTTTATTGCCTTGACGACGGAATAAGGCGTTGATGTTGCGCTTAACGTCTGGGGGGCACGGTGCGGCGGCGCAGACGATGCTGTTCATGGTGCTTAAGTCGTATTTCGCTAGGATTTCATCAGGTAAGGCGAGCACCCGCTCAAGCATGGTGGGGGCGACGAATGTCCAGTTAATGCGTTGATCTTGAATTAGTTTTAGGAATCCTTCGGCACTAAATCGTTGCATAGGAACCACGGTGCCGCCAAGGAAGAACGGCAATACTCCGATTTGAACGCCTGCATGGTAGAGCGGCCCAGGGATTAGCGAGCGTATGTTCTTGCTGACACTGTCCCGGCACTTGCCAATCTCATACCAGTGGAATGCACCGGCTTGCATCAATGTCAGTGCTCGAATTTCGTCTTGCGTAGCACCGCGTCGACGTTCGTCCGAGGGGTCTGCTACGACGGAGGCCATTTCGTCACTGTTCATGAATTTGGGGGTGCCGGTGGTGCCGCCGCTATAGAATGAGGCAGACATGCCGAATTCACCCACAGGGATAGTGGCTTCGGACTTGGCAATCAACTCTTCATAGGAGATGTAGCCTTCAGGCACATTGTCTCCGACCACGATAATGTGTTTTACCGTGTCAAACTGGTCTTTTACAGCATCTATGGCGTCTAAGAAACTGCCATCGGTGATTAGTGTGAGTGCTTCTGCTTTGTTGACGCAAGCAACTATTTCGTGGGGTTTTAAATGCCAATTGAGCATGGGCATGGAACGGCCGCTCATCGCTGTGGCGAGGTTGACTTCGAACCATTCGGCACAGTTGGGCAGTAATTCTGCAACGCGTGTGTTAGTAGGAACGCCTAGACTGGTTATTCCGTTGGCTAAACGTAAGGCGCGATCACGAAATGTTTTGAAGGAAATGGATTTCCCTTCGAATACCACCGCTTCACGATCGCCTAAGACTTCCCAATAGGAGGAGAAGAATGCTTGGCCAGCATTGACACCTTTTACTTTGTTTAGGTACAACGTTTTCGCGAGAGTCTTTAGTCCGTTCTTAACCCCTATTTGCTTTGCAAATCCGATCCCCGCTCCTCGGGTTTGTTTTAGTCGCAATACTTCTTTAGTTGTTATCATCTTGCGTTCCTAGATAATGATTTATTATTTTTTTCTAATGTTATTATAGAATTCTTGTAAAGTTTGGAACTATAAAAGTTCTTGGCCTCGATATCTAGTTAGATTTCCAAATTATTCTATTTAGGCCGAAGTTTAACTTTGTCGATTATTTGGTTTTAACAGTTTTAATTGTCAGAGACTGAGAAGTGCGTTGTTATTGTTAAATTTTTTGCCATTAATTAAAGACGTTAATTTGTTGTTCAGTTTGTGGGGATGCCCTTGATTGTCGTACCTGCTAGGGCGTATGGTTTTTTTGTATTTTTCAAACAGACGTTTAAAATCGATGCCGTTAAGGCCTAATATGACCATTTTACCCTGTTGCGTGGAATTAAAATAATCCCAGCGGACTAAGTCATCGTGCGCAAAGAGAATTCGGTTTCTAGCGAAAGTAAATTCCCATTAATTAATCAGGTAAATCCTAATGCATCGATAGGGGGGCGGTAATAAAATAATAAAAACTGAAAGGAATTAAACTTAACGTTAAAAGGAGATTTGCAATGCCAGAACTACAGCTTGTATCAAAAGATGGACATGAGTTTTCTGCTTATGAAAGCAGTCCTGTCGGGAAGGTAAAGGGCAGTGTGGTAATCATACAAGAAATATTTGGCGTCAATGCGCATATTCAGTCCGTGGTTGAGTTTTATGCTGGGGAAGGTTATTACGCGATTGCGCCGGCACTTTTCGATCGTTGTGAGACGGGTGTTGCGTTAGGCTATGACGCGCAAGGAATGCAAAAAGGAATTCAGCTGGTAACTAAGCTGAAACCGAAAAACACCATGGCGGATATTGCTGCGGCGGCTTTTGTAATAAAACAAAAGTACCCTGAAACGAAATCGGCGATTGTTGGCTATTGTTTTGGTGGCACCATGGCGTGGCTTTCTGCGTCAGCACTGGATAGTTTTTCTTGTGCGGTCGGTTATTACGGTGGTCAGATTGCTTCGTTTGCGGATCAGACGCCCCAATGCCCGACCCTATTACATTTCGCAGGTGATGATGCCCATATCCCACTGGCTGATGTGGAAAAGGTGCGCAGTGCGCAACCGCAAGTGAAGATTGAAATTTATTCGGGCGCAAAACATGGCTTTAATTGCGATGCGCGCAGTGATTATCAGCAGGAGTCGTCTGATCTGGCCAAGCGGCGAAGTTTGGATTTTTTAGCTGAGCACTTATAAATATAGCACTTATAAATTGAGTGCTTGTAAGTTGAGCCCTTCTAGAACGGAGGGCGTTAGTGGGGCGACTCTGCTTTAGTGAGCAAGGTTTAGTGGGCAAGGTTAGAAGGCTCGGTGCGTGCGATTAGGTGTGCAGTATTGATGCTTGGGATTGGGTTTTTACGCTTTAAGCATTTTGAACAGATGATCTTAACGGTAAATTAAGATCATCTGCTGTGTACGCGTTTTATTGCTTTCAGACTTATTTAATTCATCGCCTACAAAGGATGAACTCGAACAGGAAGTTCGGTGTAGCCTTTAATAAAGTTTGAGTAAGTCCGTTGAGGATCGCCCACGAGTTCTATTTTGTGGAAGCGTTTTAGTATTTCTTCCCATACCACTCGTAGTTGCATTTCGGCCAGTCGATTGCCCATGCATCGATGGATACCAAAGCCAAAGGATAAATGGTGACGAGGACGTTCGCGATCGATGATGAATTCATACGGCCGGTCAATGGCTTCTTCATCGCGGTTGCCCGAGACATACCACATGACTACCTTTTCGCCTTTCTTGATGTGCTTGCCTTTAAATACAATGTCTCTCGTTGCGGTACGACGCATCAGCGTTAAAGGGGTTTGATAGCGAATTACTTCAGGGATCATGTTCGTCACTAAGTCAGGGTTCTGACGTAGCTTGTCGTATTGATCAGGGTTTTCGTTTAAGAATAAAACACTGCCTGAAATGGAATTACGGGTTGTGTCATTGCCGCCGATTATAAGCAACATCAAATTACCCATAAACTCCATGGGGCGGTCATGGGCCATGTTTTTGGTTTCTTCGCCGTGGGCCATCATGGAGATTAAATCGAATTGTGGGGGTTGTTTGACGCGTTCATCCCAAAGTTTTACGAACGAGCCCATGCAGTCCTCGATTAAAATTCGATTTCGTTCTTCGTAAGAAGAAACAATGGAGTCGGGGCCAGGAAGTGCTGTGGCCACATCGGACCAGTAGGTAAGGTTGCGTCGTTCTTCGATGGGGTAGTCAAACAGTGTTGCGAGCATTTGTCCGGTTAGCTCGATGGATACTTTATCGACCCAGTCGAAAGTTTCCCCAGTGGGTAAAGAATCTAGAATTGTAATTACGCGCTCTCGAATGAGCCCTTCCATACTGGCGAGGTTTTTAGGCGCGACTGCGCTTTGAACTGTTCGGCGTTGATTGCCGTGCCCAGGCTCATCCATGGAAATGAAGTTGGTGGTTTGAAAGCCCGGCAAACGATCTTGAATACCAATCGTAGGTTCTGAGGAAAATACTTCAGGGTTGCCTTCGATTTCCATGATGTCTTTGAATTTAGTAATAGACCAATACGGTCCAAACTCTGAATCTTTACAGTAATGAACGGGCTCTTCTTCCCGAAGACGATCAAAAAACCCCCACATGCTGTCAGAGCGAAATAATTCGCGCTGAGATACGTCATAATCTTCTAGCGGGATATCGTAGGGGCCGATTCCAATCATGCTGGTACGTTCTTCTTCAATGACTGCGCTCATGATATTTATATTCCTTTTTATTATCGGTTAGCTGCTTGAATCTTTTATCCTAAGGCGTGTTAACACATCGTGTGTGCAATTCAGCGTGTAAATGACTCTCTTTTTGATGCGTGAGGATTCTTGTTTTTCATTGTTTATTTTACAGGCCGTAAAATCATGCTTCCTGCCTACGGTCTAGGTAATGTTCGAACTGGTTGTTTTAATGAATGCGTTCTGGGTAGAAACTGATTTAGTCTAAAATTACTGGCCCGTAAAGAATATTTAAACGAACTAGTTTGAGTCTTTTTTTAATTTATTTTGTTTGATGGGCGGCTGCCAGAACCCTGTTTGGTGCTTAATATATAAGGGTAAACGCTTTGCAGTATTATCTGCGATGAATTTTTTAAAAGGCTATTAATGAATAACCGCTCAATGATATGGGCTGATCATACCGTTAAGGATAGTGTTGGTAAAGTTTGGCGGCAGTAAAGTGAACAACGCGATAGGCGATAAGCCTAGTAAATAGTGTGCGAAAGATTTTGTGAATGACAGTGTAATTAAGGGGGGTTGAAAAAAGCACCCTATTTCATTTTATGTCTACTACTAGACTCAATAAATAGGATGCTTGGGTGGAGGGCCTAACGGGAGTTATTGGGCGGTCAAGTTATCCAATTCATCTGGCTCACTCAGTTCACCTGATTCATCGGACTCATCTAATTGATCATTTAATTCATCTAAGGCATGCAATACGGTGATGCCATTTGAACCATCAATTACCACCACATATTCTTCTGTAACTAATAGTTTTCCAGGTTCCCCCGGGGTTCGTGCAGCACCAATCAATGTAGGCCTGCTCGGGTTGCTAATGTTCGCCACTGAGACACTGTTGAAGCTGCCAATGTATAAAAGTTCATTGTCTAAGAATATTCCGCCTGCGTGCCCAGTGGTGTCAAAATGGCTCAACTCGGTAGGGTTTAGCGCGGAAGAAAAGTTATAAATAAATACACCTTCGTTGCCTGAGGCAATATAGGCAATGTCGTCGCGGATAATAATTTCTTCACAGAGAGGAAATCGAGCCGTACTGATGGTCGGAGGGGAAATCGGGTCGGCGGCCAGGTTAAATATTTCTACACGACGATCACCGATTGCGTAGAGGTAATCACCATTGCGTACAGTGCATCCGAATCGGCGCTCTTGCTGAACGGGCAATAGCGTTTCGACCAACGTATTATCATCGCCTGCACTGAGGTCGTAGACATGGACCGCTATCTCGGCGGCATTGTTTGGCGATGTGCTGACGTAGGCATATTGGTTATGAACGACCAGGCCTTTGTCGAATGTCGGCAAGGGGTCGCCGGCAACATTGGATGTGGAACCCAGAAAGGTGGGCGTGCTTGGGTCCGCTAATGAAAATGTACTGACGTGCTGAGTATTACTAACGGTGATCAGTTGTTGATCAACGATTTGCATTTGCTCTATGTCTTCGAAGGCTTGGTTTGATACAGGTGCAAGGGCGCCTTGGTCGGTTATTTCGTAACCGGTTAAACCATGGTTGGCTACATAGAGGTGGTTTCCGTTACGCACTAGTGCAGTGCTGACTTCGGGCTGATTATCGACTACGGCAGGAAAATCCTCGCGGTAATTATCGTCTTCGATGACTGCGCCAATGTCTGAGATGATGAATCCAGCGTTTTGGTTTGCGACGTATAAGAAATCCCCTTCGACTGCGAGTCCCTCAGTGACTGGTCCGCGATTGGTGGCGCCAGCCTTGTAAAAGGGCTCTTGGACATTGCTTACATCAACAATTCTCACTGTGCCGGTCACCCCGATGTAGGCGTGGTTGTCTATGACTTCGAGGCTACGAGCGCGATTGCCGGAAACAGTGAGCGAGGAAATGGCGATACTATCGCGTGTCACAGGAAGTGAGTAGATGTCGAGATTACCTTGGGCGGTGTAGAGGTATAGATGATTGTTTGCGATGGTGAGTTGATCGCCCGAGATGCTTGTTAGCTCTTCTCTTTCGAGAGTGCCGTCGGTGTCTTTGTGGGTGTTGACGCGAACCACTCTCTTGCCGTCGAGTACATAAGCGGTTTGTCCGTCCTCGGTGAGTGCAATGTCAGTGGCTCCGACAAAATCGACGAAGTCGACTTGGGTATTATCATTAAGGTCAATTACTTGTATGCCAGACGTGGGGTTCGTGCTGTTGTTCTCGTCCAGGCTTACGGTCACTTGTTCGAAAAGAGCGCGAGAGTTATAGATGACGTAGGCGTAACGATCGGAGGTTTCTACTCTGTTTGCCGCAAACATGGTCACTTCGCAGCGTCGGACGGCATTCCCCTCTTCGGTTGTGGTAGTGCAGTCTCTGTGATTACGCTCTGTAAAGGGCGAGTCGATCAACTGTGTATAGACCGCTTGCACTGGGTTAGTCACATCCCACACGGAAAGCCCTGGAGTTTCCGCAAAGTCTACGCCAGTGGCGATGTAGGCTGTGTTATTAAAGAGTGCAATGTCTTCGCCATCGCGGTGTAACCTGGGGGTGGTGACTATAACCGGCTGCTGATTATCTCGCACATCAATAACGTTGAAGCCTTGTTGTGAATGAGCCAATAGTGCATAACCGTTTTTAATTACTACACCTTGAGGCGACGGGTTGTCGATGTGCGCAATTTCAAAGCTGTTGAACGGCAGAGAGTTATAGAGTACGTCTCTACCTGCATGGATGTCGTCGATTAATGTTTGGTAGTCAGAATAATTGTGCACGAGTGCTGTTTGATGCAGGGTGGGTTGCCACGCAAGGATATCGTCCATGGCGATTTCTGAGTCGTCGGTAATATCTCTTCTCAATAAACGCCTAGCGATAGTTCTGAGCCGATCACCCAGTGCGGCGAAGTCGGGCTGAGTGGCCAATAGATAGCGGTTATTTTGATAGACCACTTCAGTGACGATACTTACGCCGAAGTTGCCCGCTTTGATTTGGGCGCCGGTAATAATGGAGTGGATCGTACCGATATTGGTGGTTCGTTGGTCGTCCAAAACGCCATCGTCATTGGCGTCGATGTCTTCTCCGCCGGTAATGCTAATAAGATAAAAGTCTTGGTCGGTGACCATTTCTTCGGGGATGCGAAATAGACCGGCCAGGCTTAAATCATCACTCTCATCTGTTTGTGTGGTGAAGAGTGCTGGGCCGTTGAGCTGATTGATTAAGCGTAATTCAAGCGTCGCGTTAATTAGCGGGCCGAGCTGTGCTTGCCCGGTAAACGGATCGCTTCGTGACGGGGCTGGTGATGTCGCAATTTCGGTGCCGTTGGTCTCCGTACTATCAATTTCTGTGTTGTCGGTTCCAGTGTTGTCAGCTCCAGTGTCATCGGTTCCAATGCTATCGGTTCCAATGCTATCGGGAGCGATATTGCTTTCAGGATCTGAGCCGCTTCCTCCTCCGCCGCCACCGCAGGCGCCAAGGGTGATTAGGCTGCCAAATAATAAACTATGAAGGCTAAGTTTGAGGGCTTTGGGAGAGTGGTATTTAAACATCGTATATCCATATTATCGATTGATTTATATTCGCGGGATTATACGTTATTTAGTCAACGCTCAGCATGTATTTTGCACTTGAAAGTGAGCTTGTTAAGGGCTATGTCGATGTCCTGGCGTCGTCGCTGCCAACATCGCCTCGTCAGACGCTAAAGGGTGTTTCTTAGCCTGGGTTATGGCCTGAGCGATTTGTAAGTTGGTTTGTCAGAGATCATGTTCTTTCCATGTGTCGTGAATGCAGCCTACCTTGTTGGGGCAGGCTGGTTTTTAGTTCCTATGTACGGTTTTCTTTTACATATCGGATGCTCAAGCCATTAAATAAAAGTATACCGACACCATCTGCAATAAGATCGAGGATGTCGAAATTGCGATTAGGGATGAACGCTTGTGTTATCTCTTCACCTACAGAAAAAAATAAGACTAAGCTCGCAGCCACGGAGACCTTAACCTTCGCAAGGGATATTATTTTGAATCCCAAAGCAATGTTCAAAAGTAAGGTAAGTACTCCGTAGAGCATGATATGGCCCAGTTTGTCTCCATAAGGCAGTGCGGCAACGATGTTGAAGAACACCGTGTTGGCACCGGCATTGGCCTGCAGAATAACCCAGCAAATAAATGCGAAGCATATGAATGCTGGGATTACGCGTTTCAATTTATTAGGCATTCAGTTATTCACCTGGCGCTGTGTTGTTTCGGAGATCCTGTTGTTTTTTATCATCGGCTTGAAGGCCTATTTGATACCAGTCAATATTGCGCGTGGTGATCATTACAATGCTTAGGGTTAGGAAGGTGAGTACACCGCCCATTAAAAACGCGAAGTCTTCAGCGCTGATGATAATGTAGAGTATCGCGTAGAGTAGAAGAAGTAATGCGCAGAAGGCGCTCGCCTGTTTGAGTCCGTTGAGTATAAAACGTAGGTAATAAAATAATAAACTGACGCAACTGATGGCGGCGATACCGTAGGCTTTTGCGAACCCGATGTGTTCAGAAAGTGAGACTAGCAGTAAATAAAAGAGCGCAATGGCGAGCCCCATTAACGAATACTGGATCGGGTGGATGGATAGTTTTTGAATGATCTCAAAAATAAAAAAGGTTACGAAACTTAAGGCAATAAATAAAAAGCCGTATTTCACCGACCGCTCTGACTGTAAATAGACATCCACAGGGTTGATGTGTTTAACGCCGAACTCACTAGCGAACAGGGCGAGGCAATCGCCTTGCTCACAGCGCTGTGCGTTGCTGCTGATATTGCTGGCAAACGAACTTATCTTCCAATGCGCTTGATAGCCATTGGAATCAATTGTTCTTGAGTGAGGCAAAAAAGAACCGGTAAATTGTGGGTGAGGCCAAGGGGAGGTGATTTGGACTTGGGTTTCTTTCCCTGAAGGAATAAATGACAGCTGTTCTGTACCGCGTAATTCGATTTGGAAATCAAAATTTATTTGATCCGTATTAAGGTCTTCGAGAGATCCTACGAGGGCATGGATGCCGTTATTTTGATTGGTCAGTTTGCTGCCAGGCTTGAAGGGGCGTTCTTCTGCTTGCCAGTGCAGTGTGGGGATTGTGTTAATGCCGCGAGGATCGGAGATTGTTGTGGTTAGATACGCTTTTTCGAATGAAACGGATTCTACGGTGTCTTGAACTTGGTCCATCGCGTGGTGAATAGAAGCTTTCGAAAATACTCCTTTGACATTGATTTGGGTGGTATAAACCGGGATCTTGTAAATACCTTTGTAGCGGGTATCGGTGTCAATGTGTGAATTAATCTCAGTAGACTCGGGTAGAATAAATAGGCTTTTTTCTAGTCGTATTGTGCGAGTGATTAATTCGTTGGTTTTGGGGCTGCTGACTGATCGCTGGATTTGATGCGAGTAGGGAATGACCAATATAGGCCCCATGAGTTTTTGACTTCGAGCCCAGCTTAAGGAAACGTTATTTTTTGCCTCGACGCGAAAGGCATCACGCTCTGTAATCTTGCCGGAGATCATCATCAACGGGATTATTAGTAAGGCCATAATCACGCCGATAAAGGCCAGTTTTCTAAACAGTACGTTGTTCATTGGGATACTCCTAAGGTGTCATGGGGGATTCCAATAAGGGCGGTATTGGAACGATTGACCTTAGGATAAGCCGCTAATGTGAGGGCTTGATGTGGATTCGATGAGGTTTGTGAAGCCTTGCCTTGGGTTTAAGTCGTTTGACTGTGAGGCAGTGTAAGCGTTGCTGTAACGCCCTGATCTTTATTGTTTTGTAGGTTGATGCTGCCGCGGTGCAGCTCTGTAATTTGTGCCACAAAACACAGCCCTAAGCCCGAGCTTTTCTTGTGGGAGTCTGGGCGGGCTAGCGAGTAGAAGCGATCAAAAAGTTTTTCCAGCGCGTAGGTAGGGATTCCTACACCGTGGTCGCGGACTGTTAACGTTAGCGGGTTCTCAGTGTTCAGTTGAATAAATATCTTACCGCCTTCAAGGCTGAAATCAATGGCATTTTGCAGTAGGTTATCCACGGCTTGTAGTAGTAGAAACGCATCGCCTTGAACCTGTGCGGTGGCGGGTAGGTGTATATCGAGGGTAAGTTTTTTATTGTGTAGATGTTGCTGTTTACTCGTCATCACTTCTTGGATTAGGTCCGGCAGGTTCACAACTTGAGTGTGCTCTAAGGATTCCTGTTTTTCCACTGACGCCAGTGCCAGCAAGCGATTAATCATTTCGTCTATGCGCTTTACTTCAAATTGTATGTTGCCCATAAAGTGCGCTAAATCCTGATCTGGCATTTGAGGGTTAATAATTTCAGCGGCTCCTTTAATGGCGGAGATCGGGCTTTTGAGTTCGTGCGTCAGTGCGTAAACGTATTTTTCAATGTACTCCTTGCCTTCAAGCTGACGACGCATATTGTCGATCGCGCCTGCGAGCTTGGCGAGTTCGGTTTCCTTTAATTGCGGCGCGGGAGGCTGCGCACCACGACCTATCTCGTCAGCATAATGAACCAGCTTTCGAATGGAGCGGGTGAGCCAATAGGACAATGCAATTGCAGCAATCAGTGATAACGCCACCAACAGTATGCTGCGGTTTTGGATTTTATTACGTGCGATGTCGATAAATGGCTGCACTGATATGCCGGGCTTGGCCACGGTGAGAGAGCCCACGATGTGACCGTTTTGAATGATTGGGGCAGCGATATACATTGCAGTACTGAGTTCATCGCCTGGGGTTGATTGGGTGCTGCGGGCACCGTATTGGCCCTTGAGGGTGAGGTACACATCATTCCACTGCGAGTAATCTTGGCCTACGGCCAGACCGCTTGAATCATAGACTACGATGCCTTGAATATTGGTAATGTAAATACGCAGGGCGCTGCTGGATTTGTTGATGGAAGAAATTTTGGCTTTATGATTTCTCGCGAGAAAGCGGTGCATGCTTTGAGAAAAGTTTTCTTGGTTGATTAGGCTACTATTAAAATCTTCGGCGACTATTTCTGCGAGTAAATTGGCAGTATCCACTAATGCGTCTTCTGTGGATTGGCGAATACCAGGTTTAAGCTCTGACAGCACTACATTGAGTAACAGCGAGGTTGCGACGCCGACGATGAAAAAATAAACCAGGAAAATTCTTAGGTTAAAACTCATGGGGTTCTCTTGTCCTGACCTGGCTCGTGTTAGCGGGGTAGTCTAGATATTTTTGCGCTGTAGCCTACGCCACGATGAGTAATGAGTGATTGGTCGCTGGCATCAATGGCGCGTAACTTGGCACGCACTGTTTTGATGTGGGTATCGACTGCGCGCTCGAAACTTTCYTCCGGAGACGACCATACTGCATTCATTAATTGCTCCCGGCTGTAGACTCGCTCGGGTTGCTTGAGCAGTTCTCTTAATATGCCGTATTCGTAACTGGTTAAATCCAATAAGGTGTTATGGAAATGTATGGATCGTTTTTGTTCGTCAATGCAAAAGGGAGATTCATTAGCGGGTGATGCCGATGAAGAGAGCTTGGGTGTCGGGGATGGTTCAGAAGTAAGGCTAGGAGCTAGTTTAGAATCCGGCGTGCTGGAAGTTGAATCGCGGCCTCGCCTTAGAATGGCTTTTACGCGTACGGCGAGTTCTCTGGGGCTGAATGGTTTCACGACGTAATCATCGGCACCGATTTCAAAGCCCACCACACGATCTATTTCGTCCCCTCTCGCGGTAAGAAATAGAATGGGTAAATCGGATGTTTTTCTTATCGTTTTGCAGACTTCGAAACCGCTGATGTCAGGCAGGCCGACATCGATAATGGCTAAATCGATGGCCTGCTGGGTGAGTAGTGCCAGACCTGCTTGACCTTCGCTCACCCAGTGGACATTAAAGCCTTCCAATTTTAACGAGTAAATGACATTGTCAGCGATACTGGGCTCGTCTTCAATCAAAAGGATATGCGAGGACATGGCGGAGTTTCCTGTATGTTTTAACGCGGATTGAAGTGCGGGTCGAGTCTCGATGGTTTGTTTTTATTCTTTGGTCTGTTAACCCGCCCGCATGGCTAGGAGTGCGCTGATATCAAGACCGCCCGTGTACTGGAGGAACTCCAAGTCTTTTCGGTCAATCGCCATGATGGACATTCGATCTGCAAGCTCATTGCCTTCGACGCCTACGTGGCCGTTAACGTGTAGGACTTGAATGTCATCTTTTAATGTTTGATGGAGCGCGAATGAGGCTTTAATAAGGTCGAGGTTTTTGATCTCCCCGCCTTGTTTTTTCCAGCCTTTTTTCTCCCAGTTGACGGCCCATTGAGTGACGCATTGAATGGAGTATTTTGAATCACAATAAATCGCCACGCTGGTGCCATTTTTAACTTCCGTCTCAGCCATGATCAGGGCTTGGTGTAGTGCGTGAAGTTCGGCGGTGTTGTTGGTGCCATGGGGTTCATATAAACCGTACCAAAGTTCGGCCAGGGTATTGTCTCGATAGACCGCCACGCCGGAGCCTGCTTTGCCGGGGTTGGGGTCACAGCCGCCGTCGGTGAATATCTTGGTCTCGATATTCATGGCGTCAATTTCTTTTGCTGTGTAGGTTTTGACGGTATTGGCGGTTGATTTCTTTCGAGGCGCTGAGGTTTTGGATGACGAGCCGCTTGAGGAGGCACTGCTGCGGGTGCCATTAAAGGCCGCTTCTGCCTGAGCGTGGTCAGGAAAGGATTTGTAGCGCGCACCGGGGAATTGATCGACTTGTTTTTTGCAGCTTGCCCAGTCGGTAAAGATGCCGGTTTCTCTGCCTTGCCATACTACGTAAAATTTCTTTGCCACGGGGAGTCCTGTTCAATAAAGTAAGTGAGCGACTGAGTCGCATCGGCGAATGATTTTACCCGAAAACACGTTAATTTGTGCTTTTGATGTGGTCAAAATGAGGTTTAATTTGCAGTTTTAGTTTGATCCTTTATTGCCTCCTTAGGACCTTCAATATAAAGCTACGGGAGCGCCGTGCAAGTTAGTTGGGGCTGAATGACGGCGGCTTAATGTAGGCCTTAATTGATCAAGGGTGCAGTGTTGATCGGGATCGGTGAGGGGCGTATTGATCTTGTCTGGTCTTGCGCGCCAGGCCGCCGTCGACATCAATCTGGCATTGCTGCATACTCATTTTAAGTCCTGCTGTCGCTACTTGCTGTTATATATTGGGACTGATTGATCGCGGGTGGTGGTCCTTGCCCTGCTAGAACACTCCATGTTGCTTATGATTTCGCGTGTTTCTTATCGGTAATGATAGGGCATGGGTCGCACAGAATAAAAAATTACAATCTAATCAATGGATAGGGAGGCCCCGATGGCCAGTAATGTTGATCGAAAGGAATCTCAACAGAATTACCCGGTATTGGACAGTGAAGTGATGGTGGTGGGCACCGGTGTGAGCGGCCTCTATATGGGGATTCGATTGTTGGATCAGGGCTTGGATGATTTTTCATTGCTGGAAGCAAGTGATCGTTTAGGCGGTACGTGGCGAGACAATACTTATCCTGGCATTGCAGTGGATATTCCGTCGCTTTCTTATTCCTATACGTTTGAGCCGAATCCAAACTGGTCGCAGTTATTTTCGCCGGGTAAAGAGATTTATAATTACTTAAATTTTTGCGCAGATAAATATAAAATTCGCGATAAAATCCGTTTTAACAGTAAAGTGGTGCGTACTGAATTTATTGTTGAGGACGGTATTTGGGCCGTGCACTTGGCGAATCAAACGACGCTTTATTGTCGATACCTTGTAGTTGCTACGGGGATTTTAAGTCAGCCGGTCATTCCTGACTTTAAGGGTCGTAGTGATTTTAAGGGGGCTTCATTTCATACCAATCAATGGGATCATGATTTCGATCTTACGGACAAGAAAGTAGCCATTATTGGTACGGGCGCGTCTGCGGTGCAAGTGGTGCCTGCGATTGCGTCTAAAGTGAAGTCCTTAGACGTTTTGCAGCGCACCCCGGTATGGGTTTTACCTCGAACCAATGTGCGGTTTTCTAAAACCATTAACGCGATTTTTAAACGCCTGCCGTTATTGCAATGGTGTGTGCGTCAGCTGATTGATACGGCTTTAGAGTTGGGTATGAGTGCGACGGTGATTTACCGGTACATCCCTTGGATGACGAAAGGGATTGAGATTAATGGCAAAAAGTATTTGGCTTCTCAGGTTAAAGATCCAGAGACGCGTAAAAAGCTCACGCCGGATTATGACTTTGGCTGCAAACGCATGACCATGTCGAGTCACTATTTACGCACCTTTAATCGCGATAATGTTCATTTACTTACCGAGGGCATTGACCGTATTACCGCCAAAGGCATTTTGACCCAGGATGGCGTTGAGCATGAGTACGATGCGATTGTCTTTGCCACCGGGTTTAAGACKCAGCAGCGGGGTAATAAYCCGAGCTTTGAAGTGCATGGTTTGGAAGGTGAAGAGCTTGGGGCGTTTTGGGAGCAAAAYCGTTTTCAGGCGTTTAATGGTGTGTCAGTGCCTAAGTTTCCCAATTTGTTTCTTACCTTCGGGCCTTATTCAGGCGGCTTGAACTGGTTTACCATGATCGAAGCCAATGGGCGTTATATCGTGCGTTGCTTAAAGGAAGCGTCACAACAAAAAGCCACCTATGTGGAAGTGAAACAGTCGTTTCACGATGCGTATTTTGCGTTAATGCAGAAAATGTCTAAAAACACTTTATTTGTTAATGGCTCGTGCTCCACAGCCAATAGTTATTATTTTGATCGTCACGGCGATGCGTCATTACCGACGCCGTTTCCACCGATATGGCGTTGGTTTCGAGTGCGCTTTAGTAGCCTTAAAAGCCACAGGTTTGAAGCACAAGTGCCTGAGGAGGTTAAGCAAACCGCCGCTGAGCATTCACAGAAACGATTGGCGGGTTAGTGGGCTTGTTGAATCGTGTCTTGGTTGAATCCGTGTCTTAGTGGGTTGGCAATCGATGCTAGATTTAGAGGGCCTTGGTGGCTTTTTCGATATGGCTCAGCATGGTCTGGTAATGATGGTAGTCCAAGGGGATGGAGGCGAGTTCTTTGAGTGAGCCAATCGCGTGTTTATCCGCCTCATCKTTCWGTGACGGRGACTGACGTTTGAGTACCAAGGAAGGGTAACCTTGGACTGCCCACCGTCTCGAATGTGTTATTTGTGCTTGCAACGATTGCTCTGTTTCACGACTAGTGAGCGCTGCATTAAAGCGCGTCTCATCAACCCCAAGTGCCTTGCCTAGCGGTACTAGCACATTGCGATCACTGGGATTCAGTGCGTGCAAATAATAGGCGTGCTGAATCGCGCTTACCATTGCGCGACCTTGCCCCTGTTGCTCGGCTGCAATCACTGCGCGGCACGCGGGATAGGTGGCACGTCGAGGGATATTTTGAGTCCAAAAGTCGAAATTAAACTCGCTGCCTAACTCCTCATGAATACGTCGCCAAGTATTTTGTATCATGCTGCGTAAATCCGCGGGCATGGCTTGGTCTGTGTCGGGCGCTAGCCCGCCGAGTACGTATTGAACCTGTACAGTATCGGGAAGTTGTTGTTGTAGGTTTTGCCAGGTCGGTGCAAACCCCCAGCACCAGCTGCACATAGGATCATGAAAGTAGTACAGCGTAAAACGGTCTTGGGGGTGAGTCATGGCTGGTTTTCTGTTCCGATTAACTAAAAGATTTCAGTGCGGCTTTATTATCGGCAATGACGCGTTGGGCGATTTCTGTGCCGTCTATAAGGGTCATTAATTCGCCTAGGCCTTCTACTTCMGCAATGACGTCTCTTTTCAGGACCACCTTGGATGCGGTTTTAGCGAGTTTGATTGAGTAATAGATAAACAGGTCAGCCGCAGTTAGSGTGTCGCCGCAGGCGTAGGGRCTAAATGTAGCCAGGCGTTGAAAAGCCGGTAARCCTTTATCTAATCGTAAGCTAGCCTCTTCCTTTTTATGGTCCGGCAGTGCCATGCCCATCAGGGCAGGCACYAAGCTATGCGCGGGGTCCTCAACGTATAGCTCGACACTTTTTAACAGTTGCTTTACCTTGGCTTYTTGAAAAGCATCCGTAGGGTAAAGCGGTGTTTCTGGGTGGATTTCATCAAGGTACTCGATAATCACATTGGCTTCAGTGAGGAAGCCGTGTTCGGTTTCTAGGAACGGCACCTTGCCCATGGGGCTCATGGCAAGAAGCTCTGGAGATTGGCCAGGGCTGGCTTGTACTTCTTCAAAGGCTAGGCCTTTATAAAGCATGGCGTGTTTGACAATGTTGTAGTAGTTACTAACGGCAAAGCCGTGGAGTTTAAGCATTGGAGAGCCCTGTTGATTATTTTAATTGGAAATAGAGCGGGGATTATAGCATCGTTTATTCATGAGGTTTGGCTGTGTTGGTGCTTACTGAAGTGACGTCAGCAGTCTTGCTTGGGGCGCTAGAAAGTGTGTTGGTCACGGCTATCGAGCGGTAATGGCTGGTTGGCTGGTCCGCAAAGCAGTCAATATTGAATTGAATTTAAGGGGCTAAAATGGGACGCTTGCAAGCGTAGCAACTTGCTACTTAAACCGAGAGATGGCGTGGGATGTAGGCGTTGTTTTTAGGGGGTTGAGTTTACGAGGGCTTTCGACAGTTTCTGTTACTCGAGCATGGCCAACAGTCCTGCTTCGATGAAGTAGGCCCACGCATTATAATAAAGCCTTAGGCTTTAAATCGATTAAAATGGAGATCATTGTGATGGGGATTAGTAGCGGCAGTTGCAGTTGTGGGGAAGTTGAATATAGCTATGAAGGCGACCCAATCAATTCAGTGTTTTGTTATTGCAAAGAATGCCAAATTAGTACCGGCTCTGATAAATGGTTTGGACTATGGATTCCCAATGATAATTTTAAAATAACCAAAGGCAATCCGTTAACGCATACTCGAGTCGGCAGCTCGGGAAAAGACATGAATAAAATGTTTTGTGGAACCTGTGGAACAACAGTCTGTGTGGAAGTTGTCGTCGGGGGCTTTTATTCCGTAGCGGTATCGACCTTAAAAGCGGCGGGGGAATTGTCGCCTAAAATGGCGATTTATACTGCTTCCGCACCTCCGTGGGCTGTGTATCCAGCGGGTATTCCTAAATATGACACCTTGCCTTCGAATTTAGGCGGCTAATGGTTAAGTTGTCGGATAATATTGTTTTATTGATATGGGCTTATTGATATGGGCTTATTGATATTGCTCAATGTACGGCGCCTAAGGTAACGCTTAATTGTTTTCTTTGTCGTCAATGTCCAGGGGTACTAGAAACTGAACCTCGGTGCCTTTGCCTACTTGAGACTTTATTGTAATGTCCGCTTCCATCACATCCGCAGATTTTTTGCACAACGATAAACCTATTCCTAATTTATGCTGCGTGTCTCCATTTTTGGTTTGGACTGACGAGCTTGTGTCGGGCCGGCTGGGGGATGGGGACTCTTGTTGTGCGTTGGCATCTGAAAAGGGATCGAATATGTTGTTAAGCTGTGTTTTCGAAATTCCTTTTCCAGTGTCAATGACGAAGAAGTTTACTAGGGTTTTGTTGTGGTCGTTATGGTTGGCGGTGCAGCTTACATTTAAATTGATCACGCCGTGGTCGGTGAATTTTATTGCATTGTCGAGAAGGTGAGTAATTACGCCCTGTAGTCGTGAGGAATCCCCAATTAACTGATTAGGGACGTTGTCTGCGATATTGTATTGGAATGTTAACCCCTGACTATGGCAGCGYGCTAGAAATCGCAAACGGATGTTATCCAGGCTTTCTCGTAATCGGAATGACCTTAGGATTACCCGATTACTTTCGGTTTTTTGAGCGAAACCCAACAGGTTGTCTACAAAATACATCATCAGGCGGGCGAATTTAATCGCTACGTCCACATGCGTTGCTTGTTCTTTATCTAGCTTGGTATTGGACATCAAGTCCAGCATCCCGACTACACCATTCATGGGCGTTCGTAGTTCGTGGCTTACGGTGGCAAAGAAATCGGATTTGAGTCGATGACTGTTGTTGAGGTTGATTAGACTTCGTTCTAGTTCTTCTTTGGCGACTTGTTCAATGGCCAGTTTTTCTAGTGTTGTTGTATTGATTCGATCGGCAAGAAAAAAGGATAGTAGGATGATCTCTAGCGCGGAGCCTATGTATTGCACGTTAGCGGTGAAGCTATTGAACGGTAGAAGGCCGATATTGAGTAAGGTAAAGACGAGAAAGGAAATGCATAGAATAGACCAGGCGAAGCAGAAAAATCCGCCGCCTCGATAACCTTCGTACATGCGTAGCGCGCTGGTGATTAGCGTGGTCAATGCAGCGGCGACGATAAGAATAGTCACCAGAATGACATTGATAATAGAAATGTGAACGAGGGTTAATAAGCCGGTAAACGCCCCATAAGCCATGGTTACTAGCATGGCGTTATTGAGTGTTGGGTGGTCGTCTTTGGCATTTAACATGAGTCGACAGAACTGCATGGCGGAAATGATTCCTGCGCAGGCAAGAAAATACAGCAGACGCATATTGACCCAATCATTATTTTCTAGAAGATATCCTTTTAGAATGCCGTCGTTAATAGAAAGCCCCACACCAATACAGCCGATATAAAGTACGTAAAATAAGTAGCTGTTCGAGCGCATCCAAAGATAAAGGAATAGATTGTAGATAAACATTGCCAAGATGATTCCGTAATACGCGCCGTAAAGAATTAGTTGTGAACGCTGTTGTTGGAATCGAGCTTCTGGGTCCCATAAATACGTGGGTAAGATCAAAGGCCCTTGGCTGAGGACCTTAAAGTATATCCATTGGGTTTCGCCTGGGTTAAATTCTAGCGTTGCCGCAAAATGACGTGACTTTATTTCGGGGCTGTTTTGGGGACGTAAAAAACCGCCTTTTACCAACCGATAATCACCGGCTTTATCTAACACGTAAAAATCTATTTCGGCGAGTTGGGCGAATTCGATGCCAAAGACCCTGCTTATTCTTTCTTTGGTGCCATCGTATTTTATTTTTAATCGAAACCAGTGAGATTTCGCGGAAAGCCCTAGATTAGGAACGTCAGACCCGGTATCCCTAAAGTGCATGGCATTTCTGGCTTGAAGTATATCGTCTATTGTCCAGTCGTTATTCTTGGCGGCCAGGTATTGTAGATTAGGGCCTAGAGCGATTTTTGGGTCAGTGTCTGTGAAGTGAGTAGTTCGCGTGGTTGGATCGGTTGAAAAGTCTGAAGCAAAGGTAGGCGAGGTGGTTAATAGAATAAGTAAAAATGCACAGCCAAGCTTGCTTGGAAGCAACAACCAACAGGCCGCTTTATTGTGAGATGTGTTTTTATGGCGTGTTAATAACATTGTTAGGGTACTTGTATGGGTAGAAGGTTCATTGCCTTATAAATATCGATCTAATGTAGCCTTGATGGTGTCGAGCTTCACTGGCTTTTTGAGGTAATCATCCATGCCTGCTTCGAGGCATTTTTCTTTGTCTCCTTCCATGGCGTTTGCTGTGACTGCAATTATTGGAATGTGTCGGTTACCTTTCTCTAAGACTCTGATTTCGCGGGTGGCTTGGTAGCCATCTTTATTGGGCATTTGGCAGTCCATTAATATTAGGTCTACCGATTGCTCGCTTAGATAGCGAAGTGCTTCGTTGCCATCCTTAGCGACAATGGCAACGCAGCCAAGTTTTTCGATAATCTTTTTCATTACGGTTTGATTGGTTGGGTTATCTTCGGCAATTAGGATCTGGTGGCCGTTAAACTCTTGTGCAGAAAAATCTACTTTGGGTTCGGCGACTTGTAGGACAGTGGCGGCTTCGGGTTCGAAGACTGTTTTTGCCTCTAGTTCAAATGTCACCGTAAAGTAGACTTGTGTTCCTCGGCCGCATTGGGATTTGAGTGTCAGGTCGCCGCGCATTATTTGGCTGGTTTTTTTGCTGAGTGCTAAGCCTATCCCGATTCCCTTGTTTGATCGGAAGGCGCTTGCTTCGATCATAGAGAACGGCTCAAAGATAGCGTCTTGTTTATCTTCGGGGATGCCTGGGCCGGTATCAGTAATATTGAACTCTAAGGTCACCGTATGGCCCTTGATTTCTGTGAGGCGGCGATTAACAGTGAAAATCACACTGCCTTGATGGGTGTATTTAACTGCGTTGTCTAATAGGTTGTAGATGACTACCTGCAATCGTGACGCATCACCGACCAAGCTTTCGGGTACATTGTCTGCAATGTAATATTGGAAATCTAAACCTTTGGCACGACTTTTTGCCCAATACCTTAAGCGAATATATTCTAATCTATCGCGTAACCCGAAGGATTCTGATGAGAGGTAGGCGGTTTCGTTTTTCTCTGTAAATCGAATAAGTCCTTCTACCATGAACATCATGGAGCGGGCAGATCGAGTGGTGATATTGATAAAGCTATTCTGTTCTTGATCAAGTCGGGTTACGTCGAGCATGGCGAGTCGATTTATAACACCGAAAATGGGCACGACGAATTCTTCGCTGATGGAGCCAATGAAATCATCTTTTAAGCGATGACTTGCATCAAGGTAGCGATGACTGTTTTTAAGTTCAGATTTCGCGAGTTTTTCGATGATTAGTTTTTCGGATGTAATAATGTTTATTCTATTTCCGAGCACGAAAGAAAAGAGTAATACTTCTAGGGATGATCCTAAATGGGCGGCAAATAGCGTGAAGTTGTTGGCAGGGATTAGGCCAAAATAAACCGAGATTAATACCAAACTCCCTATGATGACTGACGCCCAAGCCACTAAAAATAGTTTTGCTTCTTGGTAGCCATCCGATACGCTGATAATTGCGCTGGTCAGTGCGCAATATGCGGTCAGCGATGCGCCGATAAGCACAATATAACTGCTCATTAAGGAGATGTTTGTTACGGTCAGGAAGGCGCCGCACATTAATAGCGCCATAATTAATAATAATACTTTGTCCATTCGTGGTTGGCGCGTACGGGTATAGGAAAATTCCCGGATGTACAGCAGTGCAGAGAAATTCACACAGCATGAAAAACACCAGAGTAATCGCGCATTCGTCCACGGGTGATTTGGCGTAAAGTACTCGCGCATCAGCCCGTCATTGGCTAAAAATACCATGATATTAAAGGCGATAAAGCAGATGTAAAATAAATAACCTTTAAATCGAGTCGAAAAATACAGAAACATATTATAGAGAAACATCACGGTGAGTAATCCGTAATACGCGCCAAAGGCGATCATTTGTGTTTCATCTTTAACGCGTCGGTGGTCTATGTCCCACAAATAGGTCGGTAAATTTAATACACTGATCCCTTGTACTTTAATGTAGACCCATTGGGTCTCCCCCTGTTTGAGGCGTAATCTTGATACGAAATGCCGAGACACTACGTCGGCTTCTAATAAAGGACGGGCGAAGCCTCCTCGTATATGGCGAATGTTTCCCGAGGCGTCAAAAATGTACACATCAATTGACTCCAGTAAGGGGTTGGCTATTTCAAACTCTTTAACGACCTCGGGTAATTCGCCTTGATACGATAAACCGAATCGTAGCCAGTGGGCTTTGTCCGTCAACCCAAAGTTTGGGATGTCTGCATTTACATCATTGAAACGTTGATTTATCTCTGAGCGACTTATATTCGTTAGATTAAATTGGCCTTTGTCGTCGATGAGGAATTGCATATAAGGACCGAGACTGAATTGCGGTTCTTTATCGGCAAAGGTGAGAATTCGAATGCCTGAATGCGCATTAACAAGCGCTGTGTCGGTACTCGCGAAGCATTGTACGGCGTAGACAAAAACACACACAGTAAAAATAATGTGCGAAGCGAGCTTTCCCAGACGGAACAAGAAAAGCGTAAGTGCTGCGGTGGGGACTACTTCCATCGATAGACTTGCGTGATAAAAATGGGTTTTTGCTTTTATTAAGAATAGACTACCGTGGACTGAATTTGGTTTCTAACTGCTTGATTGCGGRCCAGGAATAAACAATATATCGTGCTATATGCGCGGCAAGAATAAGAGCGCACCGTCAATAAGCGCGCTGCATAAGGACGTGTGATTGAGTGRAGCTTGGTGCTTGGTGCTTGGTGCTTGGTRCTTGGTGCTTGGTGCTTGATGGTGTAGGGTTTTCTTACTGGATCGCTAAGTAACTGGTTGATTCGGTTGGGGTTGTGTGTTTTGTGGGGCAGGCCCGCTCAAAATATAGCTGGGTTTCGTTCACTCAGGATTAGTTGCCGCAGCATAAGGGGATCTGGAGGATTAAGTGGAAATAACGGGTGAGTGTTTTTGTGGGGAGGTTAAATACCAACTTGAGGGCAGGTTGCGTGATGCTAGGTCTTGTCATTGCTCTCGTTGCCGTAAAGCATTTAGTGCTCAAGCGTCGGCTTATGCCTTAGTCGATGCGTCAGCGTTTAGTTGGTTGTTGGGGCAGGACTTGCTCACTTCCTATGTGGGGCAGCAGGGCTTTGGGCTCCAGTTTTGTAGCCAATGCGGATCTACGCTTGTTGGCGTTTTTAAGGGCGTCGTACACGGTGTTACTTTGGGCTGCATTAATGGGGATCCAGACATTGAAATTGGAAAACATATTTATGTTGGCTCAAAAGCTAAATGGGAAGTCATTCCAGAGGGCGTTGTGCAATTCGATGAAGGCGCGCCGGAGTCTGTTGAATAAAATGAGGCTTGAAATATCGAGTCGCAATAGAGGGAACCGTTTATCGTGAAAGTTGATGTTAATGTGGGTGTGAAAGTGAAAGTGAATGTTAAGGGCGCGTTTAAAAGCGTCTGGGTACTTGTTTTATTGGCGCTGGCCAATCTATGCACTGCTAATGAAGCGGCTATTGAGCGCGATGATCAAATCAATCAAAAAGTAGATCGCTTGTTTGCTACGATTAATCAGCGCCTAAGCCATATGCAGTCTGTTGCTGCGTATAAATGGCTAAATGACCTTGCCATTGAGCACCCTCAACGAGAACAGAAAGTAATTGCCAGTGCCTTGGATCAGGCCCAGCAGTTAGGGCTTGACCCTACTGCGGTGGACGAATTTTTTAGTATTCAGATTGAGGCCGCTAAGGAGATTCAGCGTTATTGGTTTGGTCGTTGGCAGGCCGGATTAGGCGTTGATCACGTGGCGGGTCTTTCAAAAGATTTAAGCGCTGAAATTCGGCCCGCTTTAATTCGCTTGGGGGCTGAGATTACTGACTCATTGCTTGATTCGGAATACATCTTGAATAATCCACGTTATCAGCGGCTGTTGATGGAACGAGGGCGTGCGTTAATCAATATTGAGGGGGTTAGCGAGGAAAGCAAGGCGTTGTTGGTTAAGAGCCTACAGAAGGTTGAGCGTCTGGCCGAAGCGTCGGGTCATACCTTGGCGCACGTATTATCAAGCGGTGTGTTAAGAGTCGGGACCACTGGCGATTACTTTCCCTTCAGTGAGTTTGTTGTTAGGGAGGATCGGTATCGAGGCATTGATATTGATTTGGCGGCGTCGCTGGCGGATTCTTTAGGCGTGGAGTTGCGGTTGATTCATACCTCTTGGCCGAGTTTATTGACGGATCTTGAACATAATAAATTCGATATTGCGATGTCTGGGGTGAGTATTAAGTTGTTTAGACTTCGACAAGGACTTTTTTCGCAAGCCTATCATCAGGGCGGAAAAACGCCGATTGCGCTGTGCAAGCATAAAGCACGCTTTGATTCGTTAAAGAAGATCGATCAGTCCGGTACCCGACTTATAGTGAATCCAGGCGGTACTAATCAGCGGTTTGTTGATGCGCATATTAAGCGTGCGGAGATCAATGTGTTTGATAACAATCAAACCATATTTAAAGAGATAGCCCTGGGTCGAGCAGATGTCATGATCACCGATGCGATCGAAGTGGCGGTGCAGTCGCAACACAATCCGTTATTGTGTGCCACTATGCCAAGCAAAACATTGGATCATTCAGAGAAAGGTTTTTTGATGCATCAGGATATGATTTGGAAGAATTACGTGGACACTTGGTTGTATCAATTAAGAAGGGATGCGCATTTGTCGCAAGTGTTCTCACGCTACGTTGAGCCGGTGCCTGTGCTTTGACGCCTGTGCCTTGATATCTGTGCTTTGATGAGTGGGAGTATTGGTAATGGCCGTTTTTCAAAAAGATTGGGTTGGTAAAGCCCATAGCGCGGCATGTGATTGGGCCGCTAGTCAAAGAAGTTATTGATGGGGGCGAACTTGTGTTGTAAAAATTTATCCATGAGTGGCTCGTTTCGCAATGATTGATACGAACTAAGGCTGTCCAGTGGGAAGTTTTTGTTTATAAATGCGGCTGTTTGTTTATTGATTTTGCCTATTATGGGCTCGATCACTTTTGCTAACGCTAATATTCCTTCAGGGCCTCTGGGGAAATTGTCTTTATTGAATCCCTTTGCTTTTCTAAGTATGCATCCAAACCAATGGTTGTTTTGGATTTTATTTACGCTCCATAGGTTGTATTGATAGAGCTTAGGAAGTTTTAACAAATTAATCTCTTTGGTGCTGACATAGTCGAAAAACCGATGTTTGACTAACATGTGCGCAAGTGAATCCGTCAGTTGATTGTTGTCAACGGTGCCTACGAGTTCCATTCGTTGATCAATGGCAAAGTTCATCGGTGCCAATACTGATTTGTAGTTGACGCCGAACTTAGCCAGATTGGTTTGGATTTGCGGATGTTCGATTGCGCTTTTGGCTGTGATGGGGACGATGCCTGCGTTTTGGTACAGTTGGCGCCCCAGTTGAGCGCAGGTAAGGTAGTGTGGGTTTTGATCTTCGGTATTGAAATTATAGCCCTTGACGGATTGCAGCAGTTTCTTGCCTTCAGTATTGAGCGTTTCGTAGTCTAATTTCTTTGGGGTTTTGATTCGGTAGACTTCGGTGTAAGAGGAAAATTTTTCAGATAGAAARACGTTTRCCGGGATTGCACGRAGACCGTGCTGGTATATTTCGAGTACCGCTGGAAATGTTTTATTGCCGTGCGTTAGCATTACGAAAAAGCCGGCGTGTGAGGCAAACGATTTCGGGCTACAGAGTGCCGAATAAATTCCGTCGCTGTCGATATTTAAGTTGGTGATCATTATATCCCCCGGCTTTAGTTCAATGCCGCGAAATACGATGCCTTCTTGGGTGTAATGATAGCGCGAGAGCTCGGGGTTTGTTCGCCAGTTGTTGTCCAGGTGTTTGGTGGGCACAATGGGTTTTATATCGAGGCACTGATTCGGGCCTGTAATGTCATTTTGTTCGTTAAATAATATTTTGAGAAGGGGGCCTTGGGCCTGGGATTTTAAGTACAATTGAAACGCTTTGCTGAGCGATGGATGTTGTATCTTATTCCAGAGTGATTTCAGCGCGTCGCTTGATTGTTTAACATTGATAAAGTTTAAAATTGAAATCGAATTGTTGCGGACTGTTAAGTCGTCTTCAGTCCAGTTTTTAGCGAGCAATCGCTCGGTGATGAGGTTGCGCCAGTGCTGCATTCTAAATTTCAATTCGATGAGTTGTTCTGATCCTATCAAGTGTCTCGGAAGGGTGTTGTATCGATCGAGTATGTTGAGTACTGGGGGTATTTTGGAATTGCCTTGTTCAATATTGTTCTTGATGAGGAGCACTAACGCCTTGGCTTGCGCATTGTTAAATTGATCGAACGATGGATCGGCGTATGTCGAGGGCTCTATAGCGAGGCTTTGATCGCGCTGCATAGAAGTGGATGGAGTGCTCTGTAATTTCATGAGGCGGTGTCCAATGGTTTTTGTTGTTATTGTTGCGGTGATTATTGCCTTTATTTTGTGGCGGAGAAAAGTGTTTCTAGTGCTTTTCTTTGGGTTAGGGGAGATGCCTCACAAAGTTGCATGCCTAACTGAGAGGTGAAGTGGATTTCGAACGCCAATTCATAGCCGGGATGTCCCTTAAGGCGATGTCGAAGGTGTCAGGCATCGATTCAGGCACAGTCACCGTGGACGCAGCGTTAGTGGCTAAGCGCTGTCTTTAAATGAGCTGGCGTGGTGCCGACTAGTTGGGTCTGCCTTAGTTGGTTCCAGCTTAGTTGGGTCTAGCTTAGGTGGCTAAACCACTGATAAGGTGTCGTATTTGCTGGTATCTTAGTGGGCACATGGCGAAAAGGGCTATGACAAAATAGGATGTTTCTGCTAATTCTTAACATTATCTTAATCTAGCTTGGCTATAACGATCCCCCATGAGCAAACAAAAAATTGTCGTCGTAGAAGACGAGCCCGATATCCTGGAAATGCTGACCTACAACCTTAAACGTGAAGGCTTCGCCGTGAAGTCATCAATGGATGGTTTAAAGGGCCTTGCGTTAATTCGTCAGGAGCGCCCAGACCTAGTGCTGCTTGACCTTATGTTACCGGGTATGAGCGGTTTAAGTATTTGTGAACAGCTTCAGAGTGACCCAGAGACCGCACACATTGCGGTGATTATGGTGACGGCAAAGAGTGAGGAAGGCGATGTGGTGGCGGGCTTGGGGGCCGGTGCGGATGACTATATCAGCAAGCCTTTCAGTCCAAAGGAGCTTGTTGCGCGCATTAAAGCGGTGTTGCGGCGTCCGGCACCCGAGTCCTGTGCCTCTCGCGAGCGTATTGAAATCGCGGGCTTAGTCATTGATTCGGAGCGCTTTGAGGTGCTTTTAAACCAAAATAGTATCAAGTTAACCGCCACAGAGTTTCGACTACTGCACCGGCTTGCTAGCCGCCCGGGCCGCGTGTTTTCTAGGGAGCAGCTAATTGACCAATCTCTTGGCAGTGATTCGGTGGTGGTGGATCGAAATATCGACGTGCACGTACGCGCCATTCGAAAGAAGCTGTTAAGGCATCAAGGGATGATTGAGACGGTACGTGGCATTGGCTACCGCTTTAACGCGGCGGCGTTACAATAGCTGGGTTACAAGGTGTGTAAGTTGTTTTCCTGTCCATTTTTTTTGATCGTTAGGCCTCTCCATGTTTCGTTCTAAACTCCTCTGGCATGTCTATGCAGGCTATGTTGCCATTGTCATTATCTCTACGTTTATCGTCGGCGTGCTCAATAGCAGGCAGATTTCTGAGAATGGCATGCAGGAGATTCATCTGTCCTTGGCCGCTCATACGGAGTTGTTGGGAGAGATTGCCAWGCTGTCATTGCAAGGTGAGGTCATCGATGGCGTTAGGCTCCAGCAAACCCTCGTGCAGCTGGGTAAAAATACCGGCAGCCGATTGACCATTATCGCCAGCGACGGCGCGGTGCTTGCGGACTCTCGCGAGCGGCCTGAGAATATGGATAACCACTTGCAACGGCCTGAAATAATCGATGCCAGAATGCGCGGTTCATCGACGACCTCCCGGTATAGTCAAACCCTTAATCAACAAATGATTTACCGCGCACTACGCATTGATCAGCGGGCGTTTTCCGCGTCAGTGCTCGATTCAATTGACGGGGCCAGCCTGGGCAATGTGGTCGAACATAATGCTCAGGGTCGCTCAAAATCGGAGCCAGCAATCCTAGGCTTCGTTCGTGTGTCATTGCCGTTGAGCAGCATTGACCGCAGTCTTGTTCAGTTACGCTTAACCGTTTTATTTGGCGCAGGGATTTCGGCGCTTGCTGCGTTGCTAATAGGTTTCTATTTTGCCAAACGCTTTTCAGACCCGTTGGTAAAAATGACTGAAATCGCCGAAGCCATCGCTGAGGGGGATTACAATCGACGTATTTCAATCAGCCAGGATAACGAAATCGGTGCGCTTGCRAAGGCATTCAACAGCATGGCTCGAAGCTCCTCGCAACGGATGGACGAGATCACTACTGARCGCAATCGACTGGCGATGATTTTYGCCGGKATGGTGGAGGGCGTGATTGGAATTGACGACAGTCAGAAAATACTACACATCAATCGAACCGCTGCGAGGTTATTGCAATTGTCGTCGACTGAGTGCATTAATCAATCTATTTGGGAGCAAGTTCGGGTGCATGAAATTAATCATGCGCTGGAACAAGCCATGAGTACTAATGGCGTTATAAAATCCCAGATGAGGCGTCAATGTGAAGGCAATGATCAGGTGGTGGATATATACGTTGCGGTGCTGTGTGATGAGGCTGGAGACTCCATCGGTGCGGTGCTGGTATTAAACGATATCTCCGAGCTTGATCGTCTTGAACGAATTCGTCGAGATTTTGTTGCTAACGCATCCCATGAGCTGAAGTCGCCGATAACGGTTATTCGCGGTTTAACTGAAACCATCCTTGATGATCATGAGATGGCGTCGKACACCAAGCGGCGGTTTACAGAAAAGATACACCAGCAGAGTTTTCGTTTGTCGGCATTRGTGTCAGATCTWTTAACGATATCYCGTTTGGAGTCTGATCATGGWGAGCAAAACTCCCAGACAATGGATCTTTGTAATTTAATTAATGGGTCTGTGGCCACGGCTCAAGTGGCATGCCAAGAAAAAGAGTTAAGCCTTGAGGTGAGCTTGTCTGAGCCTGAGGTTAAGTTACTAGGTGATGCGCAGGGTATCAGTCAGCTGCTGGATAACCTGCTTGATAACGCCATCAAATACACGCCTTCGGGAGGGCTGGTTTCCATTCGCTTGAGTCTTAGTGCCGGTAACGTGCAGGTCGATGTTAAAGACTCCGGTGTGGGCATTAGTGCAGAGCATCAGCCACGTATCTTTGAGCGCTTTTACCGGGCAGATAAAGCCCGATCGCGTGAATTAGGCGGGACAGGTCTGGGCTTGTCAATCGTTAAGCATATTGCAGAGCAGCATGGCGGCTCGGTTAGTTTGGTGAGTCAAATTGGTCTGGGCACGTGTTTTACGGTCATGTTGCCGTTGCGTGTTGAGGCGGCTTCAGAGCCGAGTTAAGGCGCTGGACGTGCTGAAAGAGATAAGTCTATTTCTTTGGTGAGTCTGCTATGTGCAATTACTTTCCCGTAATTCCAGTTTTCTTAATCTTAGCTTTAAAATACGTCGCCATAATCCCCCTCATTACATATTAATGCCTTTGGTTGGAGGCCGCCGCATAGGGTGGTGGCCAAGGTCAGGGCATTAGTCTCGGTGTTACCCCCTTGTTTGAATTAGAGAATCCTTTGATGAATAAGAATGCCCTTGTGTTTCCCTCGGCAGTTGTTTTGTTTTGCGCGAGTAATGCCTGCGTTGCTGGAGATATCARCTTTTACGGAAAAGCCAACTTAAGCCTCAACAGCCTTGAGCAAGAGTCTCAAGCCATCGATGAGTGGCAGTTAAATAGTAATGCGTCTCGCTTGGGTGTCAAAGGCACGCACACGATTAATGACGGGCTAACGGCAATCTTTAAGATGGAGTATGAGGTGTCGGTCGATGACGGGGACAAGGACGGTAGTACTTTTTCTCAACGAAATATCTACGCAGGCTTGAAAGGTCAGTGGGGCGCGTTGATTGCGGGTCGCCATGATACACCGCTTAAGTTGGCGCAAGGAAAAATTGATCGATTTAATGATCTAGTGTTAGGCGATATAAAGCAATACGTGGAAGGCGAAGACCGCGTGAGTAACCTGATCATGTATTCGTCTCCTAGTGTGAACGGATTCTCCTTGACTGCTGCTGTGGTGCCGGGTGAGAACTCGAATGATAGCGATGACAAAGTTAAACCTCAGGCGGATGGTCTTGCGGATGGCATCTCTGCGTCTATTAATTATAGTAACGCTTGGCTTACCGCTGCGCTGGCGCACAATGAGGACATCGATTTACAGGATGTCACACGCTTAGTGGCTGACTTTAACATGGATAAAATTAAGCTTGGGCTACTTGTCCAAAGCGCTGAAGATTCGGATGGCAATGACGATGAAGATTCTTGGCTGGTCAGCTTCGAAAGTGATGTATTAGCCGGTGCTAGTTTTGAGGGGCTGCGTTTAAAGGCTCAGTATGGCGTCACTGATTACAGTACAGGACGAAAGGACACGCAAATGGCCTTGGGTGTTGATAAGAAGCTAGATAAAAACAATAAAGTATTTGTCTATTACGCCAGTGTTGAACAGGATCAACTGCAAGAGAAATTGGAAGATTCCACGATTGCGGTGGGTTATGAATTAAAGTTCTAGTGCTGTATTATTGGTTGTTCTTTTGTGGGCTTTAAATTAATGCGTTAGTTTAGTCCGCTGGTCTCTTGGTTTTTAGTTTTTAGTTTTCTTGGTCAATAGGCCCAAGTTGTAGTCTGCGAACAAGGATGTTTGCAGTTTCTGATGCGCGCGATCGTTCGTCGTTCTATACGCGTAATATACCCGATGCATTGCCCCCTAATATAAAAAGCCACTTTAAATTCATCTCGAATGCTGTCTTCTCGTGCCTGTCTTTATTTAAGAATTAATAAGTTAATAAGTTAATAAGTTAATAAGTTGATAAATTTATTAATTCTTAATGTTTGTCGGTGAAAATAAAAGCATGAAAAACACATTGATCGATAATTTTATTTGGAAGGGGATTAAAATGAAAAAATATTCTGTTGCAGTTTATTGGGCGCGTTGTTTTACGGTTTTTTGTGGGCTTCTGCTGAGTTTTAGTGCTGTTAATGTTTATGCGCAGACAAGCTTGCGCGGTACGGTATCAGTTGATGGTTCCAGTACGGTATTTCCTATTAGTGAGGCGGTGGCCGAGGAGTTCTTGGCGGTGCATCCGCGTGTAAGGGTGACTGTGGGGGTTTCAGGCACTGGCGGTGGATTCAAAAAGTTTTTGGCTGGAGAGGTTGATATTAATGATGCGTCGCGGCCAATCAAAGACCAGGAGCGCCAGTTGGCGGAGCAAAAGGGCATTGACTTTTTGGAGCTGTCCGTAGCTTTTGATGGGCTCTCGGTGGTGGTGAACAAAGACAATGATTGGGTGGACTCTCTGACAGTGACCGAGTTAAAAAAGATTTGGCAGCCTGGCAGCACCGTTCAGTTATGGAGTGATGTGCGTGGTCATTGGCCTAATAAAGAAATTGATTTATATGGGCCGGGAACAGACTCCGGTACGTTTGACTATTTCACGGACACAATAAATGGTAAGTCGGGTCGTTCTCGCCCTGACTACACCGCATCAGAAGACGATAATGCATTGGTGCGAGGGGTTAGTGGAGATGTTAATGCCTTGGGTTACTTTGGTTTTGCGTATTATTCAGCGAATAAGGACACATTAAAAATTGTGCCCATTGATAATGGTCAAGGGCCTGTAACGCCAAGCGCACAAACAATTAATAATGGCAGCTATGCGCCGTTGTCTAGACCGCTTTATATTTATGTGCGAAGTGCCGCGCTTGGTCGCTCTGAGGCGAAGGCGTTCGTACAGTTTTACTTAGAAAATGCAGCGCAGCTGGCGGAGGAAGTGGGTTATATCGCGATGCCAGATAAATTGTATCAGCAAGCGCTGGAGCGCATTAATAGCGTAAGCCAACGTACCGTCGATATTAGCGTTAATTGAACGTCAGCGTTGACTGCCAACTCGTAGCTGACCCATTACCGCCGGCAATTTAAATTAAGAAATTTAAGTTGCCAATCTATTTTTTAACGTATTTGAATCTTATGGCTGTAGATAAACGAAAAGCGCGGATTACCGCCATGATGACGGGTAAAAGAAACAGTGATGCCAATCACTTGTATGGCCGCAACATACGGTGGGGGGAACGTGCGATTCACTCCAGTCTTTGGCTTTGCGCGGCCCTGTCGATAATGACTACGGTGGTGATCGTGATTATTTTGGGCAAAGAGAGTATTGGTTTTTTTGAGACTGTTGCGTTGTCTGACTTCTTGTTGGGTACGCAGTGGACACCCTTGTTTGAGCCGGCGGCTTATGGGGTGTTGCCGATCGTGTGGGGGACCTTGTTGATTACTTTCGGTGCGGCGGTGATTGCCATTCCCATTGGTTTGGCGAGTGCGATTTATCTGAGTGAGTATGCATCGGTGACCACTCGCTCAATAGTAAAACCAATTTTGGAGTTGTTAGCGGGAATCCCGACGGTGGTGTATGGCTATTTTGCGTTGACGTTTGTGACGCCTGCGTTACGCGCGGTATTGCCTGAGCTGCAAGTGTTTAATGCCTTAAGTGGTGCCATCGTGGTGGGCATTATGATTTTACCGATGATTGTGACCTTAAGTGATAATGCGCTAAAGGCGGTGCCCGACATACTGCGCCAAGGGGCTTATGCACTTGGCGCGACCTCCTATGAGGTGACTACCAAGGTGGTGGTGCCTGCGGGATTTTCAGGGATACTGGCGTCTTTTTTACTGGCCATTTCGCGCGCGATAGGTGAAACCATGGCGGTGACTTTGGCGGCCGGTGCGACGCCGAATTTATCATTGTCATTTTTTGAAAGTATACAAACTATGACGGCTTATATTGTTCAAGTTAGCCTGGGTGATACGCCCGCAGGTGGGATCGCGTACCAAACTTTGTTTGCGGTTGCGACGTTATTATTTTTGATTACGTTAACCCTTAATGTTGCCTCTCAATGGGTGCTAAAAAAATATAACGAAGTGTACGATTAATTTCATGGGAAGTTTGATTAGTAAGTTTGATGGGCAGGTTTGATTGGGAAGTTTGATGGGCCGGTTTGATTGGTAAGTTTGAATGGTAAGTTTGAATGGTGGGTTTGATTGGTAGGTTAATCGATAGGTTAATCGATAGGTTAATCGATAGGTTAATTGGTCGCTTAATCAGTAGATTAAGAAGCAAAGTAAATACGGGAACAACTATTTTCACAGTTGCTTACTTATACAGTTTCCTACTTACACGAATGCCTACTTTGCAGAGAATGAGTTTATAAGAGTGAATGTATTTATGACTAGACGTGCGATAAACAACCAGGCGGGTATGGGGGCGAGCAACCCGTTGAATTTGCAGCCTGGGGCGCAATGGGCAGATTGCCTGTCTCGGCGGCACCGTAAAGCGGCAGTTTTTTCTAGGGTTTGTTTTGCGGTTACATGGATGGCGGCGGCTTTGTTGGGGTTGTTGTTTTATCAGGTTTCAAGTGATGGTCTGCGGTGGTTAGATTGGCAGTTTTTAAGTAGTTTCCCGTCACGCTTTCCGGAGCGCGCAGGAATTAAGTCAGCGGTGGTGGGAACCCTTTATTTAATTGGCCTGGTCATTGTTATCGCTATTCCTATTGGGGTAGGTGCGGGCTTGTATTTGCAAGAATTTGCAACGAAAAACAGGCTAAGCCGACTTGTGGAGTTGAATATCGCTAATCTCGCCGGGGTGCCATCCATTGTCTACGGCATTATTGGTTTGGCGATCTTTGTACGAGGCTTTGGGCTGGAGCGTAGTTTGATTTCTGGGGCGTTGACCATGAGCTTGTTGATTATGCCAATGATTATTGTGGTCAGTCGTGAAGCCATTAAAACCGTACCGCTGAGTACACGCCATGCCGCATTGGCTTTAGGTGCAACGCGTTGGCAGACAACGTGGTCGCATGTGTTGCCTACGGCCTTCCCTGGAATTTTGACTGGAATTATTCTGGCCCTTTCCCGAGCCATCGGTGAAACGGCGCCATTAATCATGATTGGTGCGCTGACTTACGTGGCATTTTTGCCCGAGGGTCCGATGGACTCCTTTACCGCATTGCCGATCCAGATTTATAACTGGGTGTCACGTCCTCAGGAAGAGTTTCACCAGCTTGCGGCTGGCGCAATCATTGTTTTGTTAGGCTTACTGTTATTAATGAATGCCACGGCTATTTTTATACGCTATAGAGCAGAGACGCGTTTATAGCGGTGTTTATCGTAGAATTTATCACCGCATTACGGGGGATAAATTATTATCGCATTACTATTACCGTTACGGTTTTTTAAATATGAATACAACAGAGTTCAAGGTAAGTAAAACGTCACGCGCTATCGGTGCGGCTCCAGGATTAGTTGCTGGGAACCCTGAGGCGTTATCTGATTTGAGTGGGCTAGCTAGCTCGGAAGGCCTACTTGATTTAAGGGCTGGCGAACATGCAACGGCGCTTGAGACTTATTCGCGAAGCGCTAGTGGATCGAACCAATCCAATAGCATTGAAAAAAACACAGAAGTGCTGCTGGGTTTGAAGCGGGTGAGTATTTATTACGGCGATACTGCGGCCGTAAAGCAAGTTACCTTTCCAATCCTGCGTCATAAAATCACTTCGATTATTGGGCCGTCAGGATGCGGTAAAAGCACGTTATTACGTGCCATGAATCGAATGAATGATTTTGTGCCTAACGTTCAGTTAAATGGCAACATACTCTATGACGGGCATGATTTATATTCTAAAGACATTGATGCGGTGGCAGTGCGTCGACGTATTGGGATGGTGTTTCAGAAGCCTAATCCGTTTCCAAAATCGATTTTTGAAAATGTCGCCTGGGCACCAAGAATCAATGCCTATCAAGGATCTTTGGCCGCACTTGTGGAGCAATCTTTGCGCCAGGCGGCGCTTTGGGATGAGGTTAAAGATCGCCTTTCGACGTCGGCCTTAAGTTTATCCGGTGGGCAGCAGCAGCGATTGTGCATTGCGCGTGCTTTGGCAATGCAGCCTGATATGTTGTTAATGGATGAGCCATGCTCGGCACTGGACCCCATTTCCAGTGCCCACATTGAGGATTTGTTGTATGAATTAAAGTCCAGCTACACCATTGTTATTGTGACCCACAGCATGCAGCAAGCGGCGCGAATTTCTGACTATACCGCGTTTATGGAAATGGGCGAGTTGGTTGAGTATGGCGATACGGACCAAGTATTTAGGCAGCCTCAGAAGAAGCGTACGGAAGAGTATGTAACGGGRCGTTTYGGTTAATGGATTATTTTAATAGACCTACGGGAGGGGAATGTTATGTCACTTCATCTTGAGCGAGATCTTGAACTGCTGAAAAAAAATATAGTACAGCTAGGTGCGCGGGTGGAAGCCGTTGTTAACCGTGCAATCCGTGCGTTGTTGGATCGACGTGCAGATTTAGTCGAGGGCATTTTTATCGAAGAGCGCTTAATTAATCAGAAAGAAGTGCAGATTGAAGCGCAGTGCCTTTCACTCATTGCGCTTCATCAACCTGTTGCTGTGGATTTACGGTTGATCGTTGCCGTGATCAAAATTAATAATGATTTAGAACGTATGGCAGACTTTGCGAATAACATCGCCAATCGGGTATTGTTTTTGTCTCAAAGCCCGCCTATTGATTTCCCGTCTTCGTTCACTGGTTCGATGTTAAAAAATACCCGTGCGATGGTGCATGACAGTCTTCAGTCGTTTGTTACGCTGGATGCGCTGTTGGCGCGTAAGGTAATCGTTATGGATCAGGTGGTGGATGAGGTGAATCGTCAAATGTACGTCGACTTGCAGGCATTAATGAAGGTTGATGCGGCGTCGGTGGAGAGCGCTGTATCGTTATTGTCCATCTCTCGGTATTTGGAACGCATTGCCGATTTGTCCACCAACATCGCCGAGCACGTATTGTTTATGATTGATGGCGATGTAGTTCGCCATCAATCGGCCATCACTTCAGTGCAATAGCGTGAGTACAAAATCTTCTATACGATTGCCTTCAATACGATTGTCTTCAATACAATGCCTTCAATACAATGCCTTCAATACAAGGGCATAAATACAGCCCCTAGAACACAGCCCCTAGAATACAGGGCTGCAATGCGTTGGCGTTACCCGTCTCCGATTTCGGCGCGAGCGGTTCATTCTTTGGATTGTGCTTGTGGGGTATACCACTGTTCGCTCTTGTGGAATACATGGCACGCTAAGCAGGGCGTGTCTACTTTTTGATGGTCAGCGCTATCGCTATGACATTGGCGGCAGTTATCGATGTCAGGGATTAAGACGTCGTTGCTTAAGCTCGATTTTTTGGCATTATGGCAGCTGTCACATTGCTCTGTTTGATGGTCAAGATGTTTAAACTTGGAGTTTTTAAACCATTGATTCGTGGTGATGACCGGTCGCACGCTCCACTCGAAGTCTGATTTTTTATCGATTATATGACAGCCTATACATAAGCGATTTTCGAATATTTCTGTGGAAACAGTCTGTTCTTTCTTACGTGCCCATTGGTTGGCTTGATTAATATCAACTTGAGTGGTGGGTTGGTTGTTTTGGCGTCTACGTCGTAGTTGACCCAAATCGGCTTCGTTTTTAATATTACCGTTCAGTGCTTCGTTGGCGTAGAACTCACGCAAGGTGTAGCGTACTGCTTCTACGTCTGCGTGGGGAAGTTCCCGTAATACGCCTGGCTCGAAGTAAAGACGATGACAAGATTGGCATTGTTGTTCAAAGGAGACCTTTTTCATTTTACCTCCGCCGGGTTCCACCTGATGGCAGGAGTCGCATTGTAATACTTCCTTGCCTTGAGGGCCGCGAATACCTGAGTTCTCCAAATGCAGGTCGTGTGGAAATTTTAAATTGGAGGTTTCTTGTAAGTAGGGGTCGTCCAGGGCAACGCTTACGGAAAGTATTCGGTTGATGCTTGGCACGTATTTTTGTGTCGTGACGGTAAATTGAGGGTGTTCCTCATCAAAATTGGAAAACGCACCGATGGCGATTGATTGCTCGGAAGGTGGCGGTATCTCCTCATGGCAGTTAACGCATTGGGAGTTAGGCATGATGTCCATGCCTTGATGACCTTGATGTTCTCGGTGGCATTCGGAGCAATCGTCAAATTCGAACACAGAGTGCTTTAAGTCGTCATTATTTAGAGGCCCGATGGTGCTGGGCTCCTCTTCTAAGTGGGTGGCAATTTTGTTATGGCATTGCAAGCAGGCGCCTGCTTGGACTTTTTGAAACGGCACTTCATGGCAGGTGGTACAGGTTTCGCCAAAGCTTCTGTGGGCGCTGTCGAGGGGGCCTGTAGACCAGGCATTGTCGCTGGGGAGTGGGGTGTCTTTTAATATTGGTGCTTTCGGGTCAACGTAATAGTTGGCCATGGGCAGCGCGAAGAACAAAATGAAAATAATCGCGAATAGGCTCCAGCTGTATTTGCGTTTGCTAATATTTAAAGCCGAGACTGATTTAGGGAGCGTGTACGCGGACTGCCCCTCGAGTTCGTGGCTGGGGATTTTTTCGACGATCAGTTGGGCGTCGAAGCCGCTTTCGGGGGGGGCGATGGTGATACGGTATTCTGAAATGTCAATGTAATCACCAGGCTCTAGGCTGGCTTGTTTTAATAGCTTGCCATTGACCCTTATGCCGATGATTGTTCTGGCTTCGACTTGAAGCTTGCCGTTGTCTGCGATGGATATGCGTGCGTGATGAAGGGCAACGCGTAAATCGGGGAGTTGAATCGGTTGATCCGCACCGCGACCGATACTAATGTAGGGTAAGTCGTGTTCGCTACGTTGCCCCACATGCGTGGCTTGGGAGGCATCGGTAAGTTGTATGACAGTGGAGCGCATAATTTATTCTTAGCGGTAGAAGAAAACGGTGAAAATATGGATAAAAAGAGCGGCTAAAAGCCCCACACTGAGCGGGATATGAAAATAAAGCCAAATCTCCATCCAAGCTTGTAGCTTAATGTTTTTTTGTAAGCGCCCTAATAGCAGTCTTTTTTGCTGGATTAAATCCAATAATTGTCTTACTGCAATGACTTTTTCTTCATCGGCTTCACTGAYAAGTTGGTCGACCATAAAGAACTCTGTGGCTACCTGGGATAGCCCGTTGACCATGTTGACGCCTACGCTGGTTTCATCCAGGCGACCTAAAAAGGTGCCTTGTTCGGAGAGGCTGTCGAGTTGCTGTTCAATGTCATTGGCAAATTTTCCATAGTGATTACTAGGAAATAGCTGTGACCACAAACCGCCTCCGACTTGAGCGCGCTCGGTGGACCGGAGCATGATTTGATAGATGTTCTTATCAATTGAGTCGGCCAGTTTTAAGGCGTCATCATCGAGCTTTTTTAATTCTTCGACCATTTGGATATTGTTGAGTTGGCCCCGATTGAGCGTGATTAGCTGTGGGAATTTTCGATAGACATAAATACCAATGCTGCCAGTAGCAATTACACTGAGCATGAGTAGGTAGGTGAGTAGGTGGATATTCCAGTGAAATTGAAAGCCACTGTGTAGGGTGGCGAGAATAATTAGAAGTAGGCCTAAATAGACATGAGCCGACACCCAGCCTTTAACTGTGCCGAGCCTGGAATGATACTGTCTTTTTCGTATGCCCAAGTAACTTAATAAAACGATAATGAGTGCGGCTAACGTGCCTAAGCCATAGCCTAGCCAGGTGCCACCGTTGGGGATTCTATATTGCGCATCAATCAGGTAGAAAATAATGGACAGTACGCCTAGCGCGGAGGCAATCCACAGGTATCGAAAATTTTGATGACTTAAAAATGAATTTTTCACGTATTTAATAATTCTGAGTGAGTTAACATAAAGTGTCTCGGCTTAGCTTTTATCTTGTACTACGCCGATGTATTTGGGCAGCTGCTCGGGGCTGAGCCGCACTGCTGCGCCCGTGGGGCACGCTCTTACACAGGCCGCGCCGCCACTTAGGTCTTTGCACATGTCGCACTTTACCGCCTTTTTTTGTGTGGCGCTGGGCGTCTCTCCCTTGCTTGATTTGGATTTTGATTTTTTGTTTGAACTGGACGTTGCTGCTGAGCCTGGGTTGTTGCCAAGACCGAATAAGAGTGACCCCAGCAAGTTGGTTTTATGCACCACGGGTTCGGCTAATTTGACCACGCCGTAGGGGCAATACTCAACGCAATTGCCACAACCAATACAGCTRTCATCAAYRWACACCTCWCCNGMCWSGYKANCGRTGMARWGCATTKGGTGGRCAGTCKKTCATRCARTGWGGKWSTTCGCARTGYCGRCAKGWKRTKGGCACRTGWATNTTSTGSAAAKNGTYGCSYYKGSCTYKCTGNCWAKNCKTGAARYRCCWYCRTGCGTWGCMGCACAKGCYKWCTCGCATTGGTCGCAGCCTACACAAAGCCCTTCGTCGATGAGTAATATATCGGTGGCTTCGCCAATGCCTTGGTCGACTAAAAATGACACGAGTTCGCCTGACTCGGGGCGCATTTCCATACGGACATTGGCGGTCAGGCGTTTTTTGGCTTCTAGCTTTAATCGTATGCTAAGCGCTAAGTCTTCTTTTAAGTATTTTTTGAATGCTTCAACTGGCAGTGCAACTAAATCAGTGGTGACATTCGCTTGGGCGTTTTCTGTGCGTAGATTAAGGTCCAAGGCGCACAATTCACCGAAGTAGCTGCCTGCGGCCAAGTAACTCGTAGTGATGTTACGGTCGCCAATGTGCCGGGAAATAGCAATTGACCCGCTACGAATGACGTAGATTTGATCTGCGTGATCTTGTTCTTTGTAGGTGCTTTGCCCTGCTTTTAGGTGAATGTTTTCGCTGGCTTCACACAGGCTATTAAGGTTTTCAATGGATACCTGGGGATTAAACGCTTGACGAATAAGGCGAACGGTAAATGCTTGCTGCACTTGAGTGTTAAGCGGCTCAATACTGTTAATTARCYTKWTAMNTNGCMKKYRCRSNGTWTWYMTTWKWMASCMRKCNTYAKYRGCNGCNTASYKRWSTGCTCTCTGCGGCGACCTGAAATAAGGCTGACTTCGCCGAAAAAATCGCCTTTACCAATGGTTTCTTTTATTTCGCCATACAACGAAGAGCCGCACAAGGTAATGTCGCCTTCAACGACGGAGTACAAGGATTGGGTGTATTGGTCCTGTGGGTAAATAACTTGCTCTGCTTCGACTGAAATTATTTCACTTTCAAACAGCCATTCTCTAATTTGTAGGTCTGAAAGGTGCTGTAACCACGTGATGGTTTCTTTCAGTTTGGCGAGTTTGTCGTTAACCGAGGCAGTTTGGAAAATCGCCGCGAGCTTGGTTTCTAATAAAGGCTCGTCCACTGGCACTAACGGGTTGCCGTTGATCTTCTCTACTGTTTCATAGCCCTGGTTCATGCATTGCTTGATCAGCGGATAGCCGGCGAGTGCGCCGACAATAAATAGACCGGCAACGCTGGATTCGAAATAGGGGCTTAATCGGGCCAATGAATTGGCTTGTTTGGTGAAAAATTCCACACCAATGCTTTCGACAAATTTGCGCGGGGGAATACCGCCTAAACGAGCGATAACGCGATCGCAGTTAATCTTCACTTCGCCGTCGGGCGTTTTGAGTAACATGACGCCTTTGTGGTCGCCCTCAGTGGCCGTGACCCCCATCGGAGAGCTTTTGTAAAAGCACTGAATCTTTTTACTGTCGATGGCTTTTAAGATGGCATCGTTATTCTTTTCTTTGGCTCGGGCGAACTCGTCTTTTCGATTGATAATGTAGACTTGATTGGTCTCTGCAAGCGCAAGGGCGTTTTCTAGGGCCGAGTCACCGGCGCCGACGACGATTACTGATTCTTCGTTGACGGCTTTTGCATCGTCTAGTTGGTATTGCACGAAGGGCAAGCTTTCCCCTTCGACGCCAAGTTTCCTTAAATCACCTTGGACCCCTAAGGCGAGTATGACGAACTCTGCGCTGAGCACGTGTTGGTCTTTTTCGAATAGGTGAAAGCATGGGTCTTGGAAGGTGATTTCGCTGACTTCATAGAATGAAGGCTTGGGGATGTCTTGTTTTTGGAAAGTGCTGTCCCAATTGCCAAGAATTTCTTCTCGACTGCCTGCGTCAAAAGGCATGTCGCTGCGAAGCTCCAGAAAGCTAGGCTCAGCCATGACGTACTTTTCTTTCTGATACTTATATATGGTATCCGCTAAGTGTGGCGCACGGTCAATGAGTCGGTAAGGGATTTTCAGGGCTTGGCAGCGCGCCGCGGCGCTGAGTCCTGCTGGGCCGGCTCCGATGATGGCGATTTTTACTTGTTCTACCATAAGGTCTAATTCTGTGAGTATATTGGCGGAAAATACTATTTACTTTGAACGGGTGTCGATTTTTCTGGGGTGGTTGTAAGAAAAAGTCTACATTATGCAGAGAGTTTTTACGTTGGTGCGCCCCTATTACTTGTTAATTTTATAGTGTGCAATTTACTATTAATTGCTGTTTGCTTGTATTCAACAATTAAATTACTTGTACGCTTAGGTTAATGTAGTCACTCCCTTATATTTTGCATTTTTTGTTATCCGAATACAACACTCTGTCTGCCCTGATAACCCATAGTAGGAATGGACTATTTACTATAAACTAGCGCGGATTAATTGGGCGTAAAAGCCTGAGTGATAAAGGGTGTTGCTTGGTATGTCTATTACAGTATAGTCACGGTATGAGTGGAATTTGGCCATAATGCCCCTGGAGAGTAAGTTATGTCCCCTGGACTTTATGGTTTGATGACAAAGCAGGACAATGTTTTATCAGGTCCTATACCTTGGCTTAGAAAACGGCCCAAGATTTTAAGAAAAAATGGTTGAGAATGTTGATGAATATTAGTATCCGTCAGGTCTTGCAACTCAATTGGTTGGTATTGGCCTTTTCGTTGGCGATGCCTTATCAAGCCGTTTATTCAGAAACCTCTTTGCCCTATGAGAGTACCCATTCTCGATTGGGTGTGGTGACTTGTGCTAGTGCTAAATGTCATGGCGCGATTGAAGAGAAATCAACCACTCGAATTCTTCAGAATGAATACGTACTATGGAGTCGTGAAGACCCTCATTCGAAGGCGTACAAACATTTATTTACCGACCAGTCGAAGAAAATAGCGAAACGTTTAGGCATTTCTAAACCTGAACAAGACGATCTCTGTCTTGATTGCCATACGCATAATGTAGCACGTGCTTTTCAAGGCCCGCGTTTTCGATTGGACAGTGGCGTGGACTGCGAGGTGTGTCATGGTCCGTCAGAAAAGTGGATTGAGACCCATACGGTTGAGGATCGCTCCTATCAAGACAATGTTGATGAGGGCTTGTACCCAATAGTGAAACCTTTGGCTCGAGCGCGTCTTTGTTATTCTTGCCATATTGGCAAGGGCAAACAGTTTCTTGATCATCAATTATACGGCGCTGGACATCCTCGGTTACGATTCGAGCTAGATAACTTCTCAGCCACTCAGCCCGCGCATTTTTTAATCGATAAAGAATACGTTGAGCGTAAAGGGGAGGTGTCGAATTTAAAGATGTGGTTCGCGGGGCAGCTTATTTCCGGGGAGTACTTTCTTAATAATTTATTAGATTCGTCTATTCGAAGCCAAGGCTTGTCGGTGGAATTGTCATTGTTGGATTGCCACAGTTGCCACCATTCTTTTGAGCAGGAGAATTGGCGTTCAGTGGCGCATCAGCCGCTTAAGCCCGGCGTATTGCGGTTTAATGACACGTCGCTATTTATGACTCATTTGGCCTTGCAAGCATTAGGGCACAGTGAAGCGAAAAGCCTAGTGAAGGGTTTGCAAGGACTCCATGCTGCGAGCGGTCAAGGTTGGCCAGAGGTTGATAAAAAGGCTAGGCAATTACAATCCATCGTTAAACAATTAACGGGGGAATTTGATCAGCTTGAGTTTCAATCGACGCACGTAAAAGCCTTGATTAAAGGGTTGCTTCAGGCAGGAAAAGGCCCCGTAGTGAGGGATCTTTTATTGGCAGAACAAATTGCCTGGGGGCTGGAAGCGAGCTTATATTTTGCCCAAGGTATTGGTATGATCAGTGACTCTCAGTTGGGAAGTTTGGATAAGGATTTATCGATAATTTTTCAATTGATTACAGAAGAAAAAAAATATTCAGCGGTAAGCTTTAGAAAAGCCGTTAAACAAATGTCCATAAAGTTAAATAAAATAATTTAATCGTATCTAATTACAGGCTTGGTTTTTAACTGCATCGTTTTATACTGGCGTGCTTCGGGTCCGTGTCTTTTGTATGGCTACTTTTTAGTCTGGCTTTATCATTTTTTTGTTGGCGGTATAGGCTTTTGTTTGACTGGTATTTATTCAACTGCTCAGTTTTCGCTTTAGAGATACTTCGTGGTGATAAAATCGGTTGGGCAATTTCCGATAAATCTTGACGTTAGTTTGTAGTAATTGTCTTTTTAAAATATACGTACGAATTCATATGAATATGAGGTATACGCTATTGCGAACACTAGTCTGGTTTTCCATGATTACATTGGGGCTTTTTATAGGGGGCTGTAGTAACTCTTCGTCAGAATCCTCGGATGGGTGCAGTGGTTCCTGCTCTACATTAGAAAGCAAATTAAGCATTGCTGACGTTGAAACAATCATTGCTCAAGGGGTCGCCGAGTCGCTGGCTCGTGGTGAGCAGGCGACTATTACTGTAGTGGATCGAGTGGGTAATGTGTTGGGTGTATTCTCAATGGATAGTGCGCTTGCTACTGTGGAAATAACCTCGCAACGGGGTGTTATTGGAGGATTGGAAGGCATCGATATTATTCCTTCAACACTCGCCTCCATCGCTAAAGCGGTCACTGGAGCTTATTTGTCCTCTGAAGGCAATGCCTTTACGACACGCACGGCGAATCAAATTATTCAGGAGCATTTTAATCCGGGTGAATTTGGGCAACCTGGAGGGCCTTTATTTGGGGTGCAGTTTAGTA
>NVVB01000043.1:1029-39910 GCA_002402085.1 Gammaproteobacteria bacterium | reverse complement strand
TCAGTGACAATGGCGGCCCGACACTGACGCTCCGCCCGCCAACGGCACAAGCCTTTGACAACCTCAGCACGACTGAATGCGCCAGCACTGATCAACGCCAAATAGAGCGACCCATCTCCTGCGATTCAGGTGCCGTCGAGCTCGCCTCAAACGACACAGCCAACATTGCACCCTCAGTCGCGCTAAACGTACTACTACTCGATTACGAAACAGACAGCGAAGCCAACTTATTTCCTTCAGCCAGCGTCAACGACCTAGACAGCGAAGATTTCGATACCTTAACCGTGTCCATCACCGACGGCTTTAACGCCGCCCAAGATCTATTGTCTCTTAATATAGACGGCAACCCGCAATGGCAACGAATCGATGCCCTAAGCAGCAGCTGGTTACTTCATAACGGCGTCGTAGTTGCAGAAATAATCAATGAACAAGCCGAAGAAATTCAACTAAAGTTCAACCGACTCGACACCAGCGCCTTAGTGAGTTCATTGCTAGCGACTATTACCTACCAAAATTCAGCTAATCCGCCTTCGTCCGGTTTACGTAACGTACACGTACTATTAAATGACGCACAACAAAACACAGCCCGCGCTAACATGAGCATCGCCACTACCACCATGCCCACACCGGTGGTCCTCGATATCTTTACCGAGGTGCAAAGTGGTGCAAGCGTAAACGTGTCAATTTCAGAATTTATTGTGCTTCCTGACGGCGAATCCCTCGACAGCATTGAACTCCTCTCATCCCCCTTATTGGGCGCAAGCCAGATCACAGCGGACGCCAATGCCGCGACCATCACGTATACCTCGGACCCTGGCTCTAGCGGACTCGAGCAAATTAACTACACCATCAATGATACAAGCAATCAAGCCACGTTATTTGTGACGGTAATGTCTATCGTGCCTCAAGCGGAAGAGGATGATTACCTACTGGAATTAAGTGCCGGCCTGCCCGACATAGAACTGGACGTATTAAGTAACGACAACCTTCGGGGTGCCGAGCTTGACCAAATCAGTATCATTATTGTCAGCCCACCCCAAGGCGGCGAACTAAACCTAACGGACGCTGAAGGTAGGATCACCTATAAAGTCAATGATCAAAGCCGCATTGGCGAAGACTCCTTTTCTTATCAAATTTCAAATAGTAGCGGTCCAGTTAGCAACGTCGCCACCGTCACCCTGTCTCTCAGTGCTCCCGACATAAGCACAGCAGCGGATAGTGCATCGGCGCAAGCCAGTAGCACCGTTAACATACCAATCCTCGACAATGATTCTCCGGGTATCGCAGACTGGGACTTAAACTCGCTCACCGTTATTAACGGGCCTAGCAATGGCTCGGTGACTCTCAACGGGGATAATTTAAGTATTAACTATTCGTCTGACAGAACGTTTATAGGGGACGATCAATTCCAATATCAAATCACCAACACGCTCGGCCAAACCAGCGCCATTACAACCGTGTCGATTGAAGTTGTGGAGAACCCAAATATTATTGATATCCCTGATACAGAAACTCCAGTGCCACCCCCACCTTCAAGCAGCTCCTCCAGTGGCGGCGGTGGCAGTCTTTCCTTCGGTCTAGTTTTTCTATTTTTCGCGCTAGGATTAAAAATAAAAAAACACATGTTAATCCCCGTTACGCGTCCTCACACTAAAACCACTCTCAAGCTTAGTGCGCGGAAACCTAACATTCCCGCACTAAGGCCTACCCTCCTCGACTATCAATAGTTTTTCGACACCCTCGCCATCCATAGCGCCCAATAAATCAAATAAGTCAATAACACCACCACCCACAAAGCCCTCAGCAAAAAAACAACGCCTACCCATCAAGACCCAAAAAATCAAGAATAAATTTCCAAAAAAGCCACACAGAAACAATTAAAAACAAAAAAACAAATCACCGCACACTAACTCCATGCAATAATAAAACCGCTCCGCCTCCTCCAGCAAAATCAACGGTACTAACCCGTAAAACAAGCCAACTAATTACATCTTGCGTGCACACTATTGCTATAAAATGATGCGATTCCATCACACTTCAAATTTTTGAGCTTTAACGCGAGGTTTTCGCGCCAGCAACGAAGCTCAATACATCGATAACCGTCTCGAAGAAAACCCAAAGAAAAGGATTTGTCTCAATGAAAACACCCCGGCCGGCCCTGGCCTCAAAACTACTTCTTATCGCGCCATTACTGATCGCAAGCGCGTCAAGTCAAGCCGCCATTCGCCTTGTTTCCACCTCGGGTTCTGACAGCGAAGACTGCTCAGCGACCCCATGCCAAACCATCGCCTACGCAATCGACCAAGCGCAAGTAGGCGAACAATTATTAATTTCTCGCGGCCAGTATATTTTAGGCAGCGGTTTAATCATTAACAAATCCTTACGCCTCACTGGGGTTGGCCAAGATCAGGTTATTATTAACGGCCGGTCAATCGATAGCAGTGTCATCACCATTTCACCGGAGGTCACCGCCTCAATCAGTGGTTTAAGCATCATTAACGGTTCAGGCAATATTCGTGATCTCACGCGCGTCGGCGGAGGCATCGATAATCAAGGCAATCTGACATTAACCCACGTCTTAATCCGAGACAACGAAGTCAAGGGCGACAGCAGCACCCGTCTCGAAGGCGGCACTTACAGCCCACTTGGTGGCGGCATCTACAGCGGCCCAGGCACCATTCTTAATTTGGAATACAGCACCATCGACAACAACGTCGTTACGAGTCAACGTCCGGCAGTAGGCTCAGGCGGTGGCGGCGGCGCGCTCGGTGGCGGCATCGCAGCCCAAGGCAGCGCCCTTACCATTAATTACTCAACCATCTCAAACAACCAAGCCAAAGCGGCACGCTCTGCCGGTGGTGGCGGTGGGGCAGTAGGCGGCGGAATCTATATTGCCGACCTTGACGGCCCAGGCACCCTGACCTTAAGCAATAGTACGTTATCCAATAATAGTGCTACGGGTGGATCAATAAGCCTTATCAGGTCAATCTTTGGTAGCGGCGGCGCGGGCGCGGGCGGGGACTGCGGAAGAAGTTGCTCTTTGCGCACTGGTATTTCAGAGAGTAATGGCGAAGACGCAAAGGGCATCGCTGGCGGCGGCGGTGGAGCAAGTTTCGAAATTGAACTAGGTCTAGGTATATTCGACCGAACAGGTGAGACTGGGGGGCAGGGCCAATTCTTAGGAGGCGGCGGCGGTGGCGGCGCAAGATCTTCAGGCAATGACGACAGCACTGGCACCGGCGGCAACGGCGGATTTGGTGCCGGCGGCGCAGCAGCAGGATGGGCTATACCCGACACTAACGACCTACAGAAATTATTTTTCTCATCAATCCTCAACCCAGAGGATCCAGCAACAGTTCCCGAACTCTTAAACTCATTCCTCGGCGCAGAGAAGCCCGTCGTTGGTACACAGGGCATCGCCGGCTATGGCGCGGGCAATGGCTATCCCATCAATGATGTTTTCAGCGGCTCAGGGGCCGGCGCCGGCATTGGTGCAGCTGTTTTTGCCAACGTGCAATCTGAAGTCACCATCACTAACAGCACTATCAGCCAAAACACAGCCAAAGGCGGTCGAGGCAACATCGACGGCCAAGGCAAAGGTCAAGGCATCGGCGGCGCTCTATTTAATAACGGCGCGGCCCTCTTTCGTTTGCAAAACCTAGCATTAATCGGCAACCAAGCGGACGCACAAAGTACCTGTGCCCTTGCCGACGGTTCAGGCTTAAGCAGCGAAGGCGGCAACTACGAAGCCGGCGCCGACTCCATTACCGATACGCTTGATTGCGATCAACTTAACCTCGACGTAAGAACCGTCTCGTTAGCCTCTCTACGCGATAACGGCGGCCCAACACTGACACACCGCCCCGACACCGAGCAATCCCTAGACAACGCGCTGACTATTGATTGCACGGACACAGACCAACGCCAAATAGAGCGTCTTGCCCCGTGTGATTCCGGCGCAGTGGAACTCACCGCAAATAACGTTGACCGAGCTAGACCCAGCGTCCAACTGAATAGGGTATTACTCGACTATTCGGCCAATAGCGAAGTCCTACTATTCCCAACGGCCACGGTAAACGATCCCGACAGCGAAGATTTCAATACCCTTACGGTATCCATAGTCGACAATTTTAATGCTGACCAAGATCGCTTGTCGCTGAACTTAGACAGCAGCCCCGAATGGCTAAGAGCTGTTTCAGGCAATCACACCTGGCTGCTTCACAATAATATAGTCATCGCGGAGATCCTGACTGAAGAAAATGGCAAGATTCGGTTACAGTTTAATCGACTCGACACCAGCGCACTGGTCAGCTCCTTATTAAACAAAATCACCTACAGCAACACCGAAAACGAGCCCTCTCCTGAGCTTCGTAACATCAATGTACGACTGACTGACGCGAAGCGAAATATCGACTCCGCCGACATGGCCATCGCCATTACGTCGATGCCTGAAGCCGTGGTCTTGGACATTCGTACCGAAGTATTAAACGGCATCCGTATTAGTGTCGCCATCACAGACTTCATCGCGCTTCCCGAAGGCGAATTGCTGTCCAGCATTGATCTACTTTCAGCCCCGCTGTTGGCCGATAGCCAGATTGAAACCGACGTCAATGCCGGTACGATCACCTATACCGCAGGCATCAACACAAGTGGGCAAGATCAAATCACTTATACCGTGAATGGATCAAGCAATGAAGCCACGCTATTTGTGACCGTCCTAGCCACGCCCCCTCAAGCCGAAGACGATAGTTTTCAACTTGAATTAACAGCGGGACTAGATGACATCGAGATAGACGTACTGGGTAATGACACGCTTGCCAGGGGCGAATTCGACTTAGAAAGCATCACCATCGTCAGCAACACCAAAGGCGGTGAACTCAATCTAACGGACTCCCCAGGCAAGATCACCTATAAACTAAATGACCAARKNNAWATTKKYSARKACMYCWTTASWKMCYWRRTMWYAWMTAKTSWMKKSYTSGWMARSARCRTYKSWAYMKYAAMRMYGGCGCTTAGCGCGCCCGAAATAAGCACAACGCCTGACAGCGCAACGGTGGATTCGGGCCAGACAATCAGTCTTGATATTCTCGACAACGACTCTCCAGGAATCGCAAACTGGGACTTGGACACGCTCGAGGTCATCAACGCACCGAGTAATGGCTCGGTAACGCTCAGTGCCGACAACTTAGGCATCAACTACTCGTCCAACAGCGGTTTTGTAGGCGACGATACCTTCCAATACCAAGTGACTAACACGCTTGGACAGATCAGCGCAGCGACTACTGTGTCGGTCAAAGTATTGGCCAACCCAGCGACTCCAGATGCACAAACTGCTCCAGAAGCCCCCGTTGCAGTCGACACAAGTGCTCCGGCCCAAAGTAGCTCTTCCGGCGGGGGCGGCAGCCTCTCTTATGGCTTGTTATTGCTCCTTGCCGGTCTAGGCGTCAAAACCGCGAAAAGGCGCTTAGCGCTTAAAATCTCCAACAGTTAGCATTGAAATAGTACCCGGCCTTGGCGCGCACTTTAAATCAGCGCGCTGAGGTCTCATTGCTTCCTCCCCTATTTTCCCCCGCCAATAAATTGCCTATTTGAACAAACATTAATCTCTTCGCCCCATTACGTCAGATAAATCGCTTTTACGCGCCACCTTCATTCAGCAACGCCAAGCATACTCATCACTCAAATTAATATGAATCATTTCACAAAGCTTCGAATCAAAATCAGTTGACGACCACCGGCTCTATTCGGCAGACTATGCCGCACTGACAATGCAGTCGTAGTATCGCAAAGACATAAAGGTAAGTTTGGCCAGGAATTAGGCCAAACCTCCTGTTTACAAAACGGGTTAAATTAGCACAGGTTATAATAGGTCGCTCATTTACCCTATAATCTCCACCGCGGGATTATCTGCGATTACACGACAATTAGGACAATTGAGTACACTCAGCTTTTTAATTGATCGCCTAATACAATACTTTCCAACCCAACAGATCAAAACTCAGAGGTAAAGGATGAGTCGAATAGTAATTATCGGAGCAGGACAAGCAGGCGGACAAGCCGTTGCTAGCCTTCGTCAGTCAGGCTACAAAGAAGAGATTATGCTGTTCGGGGATGAACCTCATCTACCCTATCAACGTCCTTTTTTATCCAAGCAGTACCTTTCTGGAGAGCACGAGGAAGGCCGCGTATTCTTACGCGCAGAAAAATTTTACACCGATCAAGGGGTCACGCTTCGCATTGGCGAGCGCATCGCCTCCATTGATCCAAGTGCTCAACAAATATGCACCGATCAAGGCGAAAAAATAGATTACCAAGACTTGATTCTGGCCACCGGAAGCCGACCTCGAATTCTAAATATTCCAGGCAGCGAACTAGCCGGCATCCACTACTNACGCACACTCGACGACGTCAACGCCATTAAGCCGACCATTCAAAAAGGCAAAAAAATGGTCATCGTAGGCGGCGGCTATATTGGTTTAGAAGTCGCATCCGTTGCGGTCACCGCGGGCATGGACGTCACCGTTATTGAAACCGAAGATCGGATTCTAAAGCGTGTTACTACCGCCGAGATGAGCGAGTTCTATCATAAGCTCCATACCGACCGTGGCGTTAAGATTATCGTCAACTCCGGCGTCAACGGTTTTGAAGGCGACACTGAAACAAGTCAACTCAGCCACGTGCTTTGCAAAGATCAAACCTTAGCAGCAGACGTTGCCATCGTGGGTATCGGCATTATTCCCAACATTGAATTGGCCCAAGAAGCGGGTATAGATTGCGAAAACGGCATCACTAGCGATGCTTTCTGTCGGACCTCAGCACCCCGTGTCTATGCAATAGGCGACTGCTCTAACCACCCCAACCCTATTCTTAAAAAACGYTTAAGATTGGAGTCGGTGCCTAATGCCATGGATCAGGCCAAAGTCGCCGCCTCAAACATTATGGGCAAAGAARAAATYTACTCTGCCGTRCCGTGGTTTTGGTCYGAYCAATATGACCTAAAGCTACAAATGGTAGGGTACTCAGCGGGCAACGATCAGCAAGTACTTCGAGGCGATAAAACCCAGCAACGGTTTGCAATTTTCTACCTTAAAGAAGGCCGTTTAATCGCTGTCGACGCAGTCAACTGCGCGAAAGAGTTCATGGTTGGAAGAAAATTGTACGGACAAGCGTTCGACCCAAGCAAACTGGCCGATTCTGATATTGAAGTAAAAGACGCGCTCGTAACACCATAGCATCGCAAACAAATTAATCGAAAACCCTGTATTTCTATACCAAGGCCGCGATCAACATTTCGCACCGTCTTAAAAACAGATTGCAGTAAATTAACGGCCTTGATCAGCAAGGCCACTACATGACCAACTAAAGTAGGTATACCTCCAATGGCTAAGATTACATTCGTTCAACACGACGGCGAATCCGTCACATATGAAACAGAAAACGGCCTGTCAGTGATGAACGCGGCAGTCGACAACTTGGTTCCTAGCATCGATGCTGATTGCGGCGGCGAATGCAACTGCGCCACATGCCACGTCTTTGTTGACGATAAATGGATCGAAAAAGTCGGTCAGCCACATAGTGCCGAAGAAGCTATAATGAGCTTAAACCCTGACCGCACCTCTAACTCTCGTCTTTGCTGTCAAATTAAAGTGTCAGACGAATTAGACGGGCTAGTCGTACACGTACCAGAATTTCAGTTTTAACTGACTCGCCTAGATTTAGTACTAACTCCTTTTTGTAACAGGTTTTATTATGAGTGAAGAAATAAAGACTGCACACAGCAGTGATCCAGTGCCAGAGCCTCGCACCAGCATGGTCGGCAAAGACCCTTTCGATATTCCATTGGAAGATTACGACGTTTCTCAACGCGAGTTATTTCGTAACAACACCATGTGGGGTTTTTTCGAACGTCTTCGAAAAGAAGATCCAGTTCATTATTGTAAAGATTCTGAATTTGGACCTTATTGGTCGATCACTAAGTTCAATGATATCTCTGCGATCGAAGGCAACCCTGAAGTATTTTCTTCCGAGCCTTCAATTGGTATCCAGGACCCGCTGCAAGACTTTAAAGTATCCATGTTTATTGCCATGGATGAACCTACTCACGGTAATCAACGTCGTACCGTTCAAGGTTCTGTAGCACCGCGTAACCTTGCCCAAATGGAAGGTTTGATTCGTGAGCGTGTTAGCAAGATCCTAGACGACCTACCCGTAGGCGAAACGTTTGACTGGGTAGAAAAAGTATCCGTCGAATTGACCACGCTTATGCTTGCCACTTTATTCGATTTCCCAATCGAAGAGCGCGCTAAGCTCACTTACTGGTCAGATGTCGCTACAGCGGTACCGGGTCCAGATTCCATTATTCAAAACAATGCTGATCGTATTCGTATTCTCACCACAGAATGCGCACCCGCATTTATGAAACTATGGCAAGAACGTGAAGCTGAAGAGCCTAAGTTTGACCTGATCTCCATGATGGCTCACGGTGAAGAAACCAAAAACATGGCCACTGAACGCCCCATGGAATTCATCGGCAACTTAATGCTGTTGATCGTTGGCGGCAATGACACGACTCGAAATTCAATTTCAGGCAGTGTCTTGTTCCTTAACGAAAACCCTGACCAATACGACAAACTAGTCGCTAATCCAGAGCTAGTAGAGACTATGGTTCCTGAGGTTATTCGTTACCAAACACCTCTAACGCACATGCGTCGTACTGCTACCCAAGACTTTACCTTCCAAGGCAAAGACATCAAGCAAGGCGACAAAGTGGTAATGTGGTACGTATCCGGTAACCGCGATAGTGAAGTGATTGAAAATGCGGATAACTTCATCATCGACCGTGATCGTCCTCGTCATCACGTGTCCTTTGGATTCGGAATCCATCGTTGCATGGGTAACCGTTTAGCAGAAATGCAATTGCGTGTACTTTGGGAAGAAATTCTCAAGCGCTTCAAGAAAGTAGAACTAGTGGGCGAACCTGATCGCTCCTACTCTAACTTTGTAAAAGGCTACAACAGCCTGCCTGTTCGAGTCATYCCAGTCTAGAGCAGCACTTGAGGGGCCTTCTGGYCCCTCAAAGCCCCCTTCTCCCCCTTCCACTCTCCACTCACCATTATTCCTCCTGCACGCCCAAGAACCTTAGCTCACAGCCCTTCAGTACTCCCCTATCCATACGTAACACTGCACGTAATCCACGCTCTCGCTGTAATCTCTTTTTATATGGCCTAGTCTGACTTCACTCGACTACACTTTAGTTCAGGTTATTCGATTACGAGGAGTACTAGGCCAGCATTGGCTTAAGCTGTTTTATCCATGACAAGCACTTTCGGCTGCCAAGTTACTGAGACCACCTACGCGGGCCCCAAGACCCTAGTTTACCGTGGCAAACGCGAAAGCGACGAACAACCCGTGGTACTGAAAGTACTTAACTCAGAGCTGCCGAGCATCAGCGAAATTGGCCGCTATAAGCACGAATTCGAAATCACCCAGCTCCTTCAAGACGACAACATCACTCACATATTGTCATTCGAACAAGACAATACGGGTTGCGCCCTTATATTCGAAGACATTGGCGGCTTATCCATTGCCGAGCTAATGAAGACACAACCCATGAGCATCGAAGAAGTGCTCACACTTTGGATCAAGGTCACGCGTAGCATTGGCGCTATTCACGCAAAAAAAATCATCCACAAAGACATTACGCCCAGTAACATTATTTATAACCGTGACACCCATGCGGTACAAATAATCGACTTTGGCATTTCCTCCCTGCTCCCGAAAGAGGAAATATCCTTAACCAGCCCTGACTCACTCGAAGGCACCTTGGCCTATATGGCGCCGGAACAAACCGGCCGAATGAACCGCTGCATCGACTATCGAAGCGATTTCTATTCATTGGGCGCGACGTTTTACCAAATATTAACTGGCTCCTTGCCTTTCGAGTCCACCGACCCCTTGCAGGTAATACACAGCCATATCGCTCGCAAGCCGGTCGAGCCGCACACGAAGATCGAAAATATCCCGTTAATGGTTTCAAATATTTTAATGAAACTATTGGAAAAAAATGCGGAGGATCGTTACCAAGGCGCCTGGGGCTTACAAACCGACCTCGAACGCTGCCTAAAAGAATACCAACTCAATAGAAAAATTGAGCCCTTCGAAATAGGCGAAAACGATATTCCTGACCAGTTTCAATTACGACAAATTTTATACGGCCGGGAGAACGAAGCCAAAGAAGTATTGGACGGCTTCGAACGAGTCAAGAACGGCGCGAAAGAACTCATGTTAGTGGCCGGCTACTCAGGCATAGGGAAAACCTCCCTGGTCAAAGAACTGTACAAGCCCATGACCGCCCAACGGGGCTATTTCATATCCGGGAAATACGATCAATTTCGAAAAAACGTGCCTTTCAGCGCGATCACGCTTGCCTTTAAACACCTGATTAAACAATTTCTTAGTGAAACCAAAGAATCTCAAGCTCGCTGGAAATCCGAAATCCAAACTGCGGTGGGCAACACGGGTCAAGTCATCATTGATGTTATTCCTGAACTAGAATACCTCATTGGCCCGCAGGCCAGTGTGGGCAAACTAGCCCCCCAGGAGACTCAAAACCGCTTCAATTTAGTTTTCAAAAGCTTCATTCAAACAATTTGTAGCGACAAACACCCAATCATCGTCTTTCTGGATGACTTACAGTGGATTGATTCCAGCTCACTGAAATTAATTAACCTCATTTTAGGGGATAAAAGTTTCGCCTACCTTTACATCATTGGCGCCTATCGAAACAACGAGGTCAACGAAGCCCATCCACTCACCACGCTAGTGAGAGACCTGAGTGATCAAGGCATTCCAGTCCACCAAATCAAACTAAACACCTTAAACACCGCCCACATATCCGCAATGTGCGCCGATGCCTTGTACCGAGACCAATCAGAAGTAAAAGAACTATCCCAACTCATCGAGAACAAAACCAAAGGCAATCCGTTTTTTATTGAAAGTTTTCTGAAAACCTTAGCCGCACAAGATTATATCTATTTTGATCGYGATGCAGGCCGATGGAAATGGCATTCAGAAAAAATCCGCCATACCGACATTACCGACAACGTAGTTGACCTGCTCACAGAGCAAATTAAATGTTTGCCCGATACCAGCCAGCGCTACCTATCCTATGGCGCCTGCATGGGCAATCAATTTAAACTAGAAGAATTAGCCAACATTTGTCAGCACTCTCTTTCCCAAACACTGCAAGGGCTTCAATTAGCCGCGCAAAAGTCGCTCATTATCTTTATCGGCGACGCCCAGAACGTGATCGACCTCAATGAAGCAGAGCTTCAACAAATAATATTAGAGCACGTCATTATTGAATATCGATTTTCTCATGACCGGATACAACAAGCGGCCTATGGTCTCTTTAACGACGATGAAAAAACCAACATCAACCATGAAATAGGCACCTACTACCTCGAMCGTTATAAGAAAAAAGGCCAAGGCAACCTATTCAACATCGCCAACCACCTCAACGAAAGTGCCGAGCTGATAGACGGCCAAGCACAAAAAACTGAACTGGCTGATTTAAACCTTCAAGCGGGCCTCAATGCCAAAGCCAGCGCCTCGCATCGTGCCGCGCTCAATTATTTTAAATTTGGCTTATCCCTTTTAGATAAAAAAGCATGGAACGATAGCCAATACCAATTAACATTTGACCTTCACATTAACGCCGCCGAATTAAGTTACCTCACAGGCGACTACGAGGCCATGAAGGACTTCGGCAAAATAATTTCCGTAAACAGCAAGAGCGTTACCGATCGGGTGAAATTCCTTGAAATACGACTCGCCGCCGAGAACGCCCAACAAAGTCCGATCAAGGCCATCGCCACAGGATTCGAAGCACTGATAGAACTTGGCACCTGCGTAGAACAATACCCACGTAAAATTCACGTATTGAAAGAGTACGTCAAACTCAACATTGAACTAAAAGGAAGAAGCACGTCTCAACTCAGTCAACTTCCTGTGTGTGAAGACGAAGTAATCATTGCCAGGATGCGGATCATTACATCCATTTTATTAGGTGCCTACCTGCTTAACAAAATACTGGTAGCCTACCTCGCCATCGCTGCAGTACGGATGAGTATTCGTCACGGCAACACTGAGTTCTCAGCCAACACCTATTCCTTTTATGCGATTATTCTCGTGGGCAACTTCGAAAAATTTGATCGCGCCAATGAATTTGGAGAGCTTGCATTAACCGTAGAAAGTCAATTCGAAAGAAGCGTCTCAGGGCCAGGAACCAGGATGTGGGTGTACTTTTTCATTAAACACTGGAAACTCCCGCTTAAAGAAGCATTACCCCCGGTACTCGAAAGTTACTATCAAGGCTTAGACGTGGGCGCACTTGCGCAGGCCACGTCCGCATTTCTCGCCTATACCTACGGGGCATTTTATACTGGAAAAAGCCTAACCAAGTTAGAACAAGATTGCATTCAATCAAGAAAGATCGCGGAAGATTTTAAACAAACGCTGTTGTTAGACAAAATTGAATCCCTTCATCAGGTCGCCCACAACTTAATCTATTACCCAAAAGATCCCTGCAGTTTAAATGGCAAACATTTCAATGCAGATTTAGAACTCCCCCGCTTCAAGAGCATCAATGACACCACGGCGATGCTCGGGATTTACGGGTATCAACTAGTCTTACGGGTTTTCTATTACCATCTGGACGATATCAACCAAGTAACCGGTTTAGTAGATCGATATGAATCACTCATTCCGGGTAACACCGCAACACCACGAGGCCCTGTATTCCATTACCACGCAGGATTTACCCGCCTAGGCATCATTCGAAAACTGAAAGGCTACAAACGATTTAGATTATTACGAAAAATAATGTGGCATCGCAACAAGCTTCTGCTCTACTCGCAACACTGCGAAGCCAATACCTTACACAAGTTTTATCTACTCGAAGCAGAACTCAAACATCTAAAAGGCGACACCATATCGGCGAGCAAACACTACAACCTGGCCATAGAATTTGCCCACAAACATGACTTCATTCACGAAGCAGCATTATCAGAGGAAGCTGCCGCTCGGTTCTATATCGCCACAGGCAATCAATACAGCGCTCAAGACTACTTAGTGCGCGCCATCCAAAGCTATCGAAAATGGGGCGCAAAAGGCAAAGTAACGGAAATATTTGAGACCTATCGAGTGTTATTAAACGATGTAAAACACGAGCGCCCGCCCATCCAAAGCTTAACCTCGTCCGCCACCATCACCAGCACAATCCCAACCACGTCGACTATTCAAAGTTCCTCTGACCAAATCGATATGGATTCAATTTTTAGATCCTATCAAAGCCTGACCAGTGAAATAGAAATCAAGAAACTAATTTCCAACCTCATGGTGGTCATGGTAGAAAATGCTGGGGCCACCAAGGCCAGCTTCTTAATCAACAGCGAGCAAGGCCTTAATGTGTATTCGCTTTTTGACTTAAGCTTAGAAACCCCCTTATCACTGCCCCAACCTCTCGAGGAGTGCGCATTACTGCCGCTGAGCATCATTAATTATTGCGGCAACGCAAAACAAGTCATCGTACTGGACAATGCCTCCGAAGAAGGCGACTACCAACAAGACCGCTACATAAAAGAAAACAATATCACCTCGATACTGTGCTTACCGGTAATGCGCCATCAACAATATCAAGGCGTGCTCTATTTAGAAAACAAGAACAACATCGGCGCATTCACGCAACAACGCGTCAAAGTGCTCGCGATGCTCTCCACGCAAGCCGCCATCTCAATCGAAAACGCCAAGCTCTATCAAAACTTATCCGCATCCGAAGATAAATACAGGGGGCTCTTTGAAAGCTCCACAGAAGGCATCTTTCAATTCATTGACAACCAACTCACCGCTAACTCAGCGCTGGCAATCATGTTTGGCTTCGACAGTGTCGATGCCATGCAAAACAAGTGGAATATATTATCCATCARCCACTTTATTAATAAAAAAGACCACCAAAAACTAACCGACCACTTACTTATTCGCGAYGAAATAATTGATTTCGAAGTCCAACTAAAAACCCAGAACAATAGTGTTATCGATGTATTGCTGACCTTTAACGTAGTCAGGGACGATCAAGGAGAGATAGTTCGACACGAAGGCATCGTAAAAAATATTTCCCTGCTAAAACAAGCCTCCCAACTGACACTTGCCAAAGAGACTGCCGAAGCTGCCGCCAGAGCAAAAAGCGATTTCTTAGCCAACATGAGTCATGAAATAAGAACGCCCATGAACGGCGTATTAGGCATTGCCGACCTACTCAGAGACACATCGCTGGATGAAATGCAGCAACATTAYGTCAATGTCATYCAYAAYTCTGGWCAAGCMTTGCTRGACATTATYAATGACATATTGGAYTTCTCYAAAATCGAATCKGGSAAMATGGMRCTSGARGAAATYCCSTTCRATTTRCAACAATTRATTAATGARTCMYTRGCACTTTTYTCAGTYCARGCMKCAGAAAARAAACTSGCKYTAGTCAACSMSTTYTCYYCTSARTGYAATGAACRCGTKCTTGGMGACCCYGCYCGSGTACGSCARATMATAYTSAACYTNAKTGNGYAATGCSTTTAARTTCACMAARWCAGGYYRCATNCAAGKTNCGWTRKNGAAAWGYNTCMNNAAAGAWAMCNGNAMGCNCCRACAAYTGGTRAARTTTTCRRTKCAAGATWCAGGCATMGGCATYAGYGMARCGGGMGTYWCCAAGCTATTCAAATCKTAYTCACARGTMGAYGCGTCYACYAGYMGRMAATTCGGAGGSACMGGSTTRGGRCTSACCATCAGTAAAAAACTATCYGAATTRATGGGMGGAGARATYGGYGTYGAMAGYAYWGARGGGCAWGGCTCYACCTTTTGGTTYACCGCYWGSYTTAASCGMGAYGMMAACGCACCGCCGTCATCACTCTTAAGTCAATCGGTTCGGAACGCAGAAATATTACTACTCTCCGATGCCCTCGAGTTAAACGACACCGTCCAACAAGAACTAGCGGCCCATGAAATCAACGTTACCATACGCGATCCAAACACCCCGGCTCTAGACTTAGTGCACGCCGCACAAGACAAAACGGTTTTAGTATTAGTCTATTGTCAGCACAACAGCGAAGCGAGCTTAGCCAGGGCGAAAGAGCTAACGCTGCATTACAACGGTAATACCAACAACAATACCAACACCAACACCAACACCAATTTTGTAACCTGCGCCCTCACTGAACCCAACCAACCCATTGCCAAAGAAGACATCGTACAAAGCCAAGTCCATGTCGCCGCCGAACGCCCCTTATCAAGCTTACAGTTTTTAAACATCTGCAATGCCATGTTGAACACACTCAACACGGACCCTCAGGCCAACAAGCAAAAAGCGCAATCAGAACTACCCAACTTTAGTCGTCTCAAAATACTAGTCGCGGAAGACAACACCGTGAACCAACTAGTCATTAAGAACATGCTAAAGAAATTGAAAATTAAAACTGAACTCGTCGCCGACGGCTCCCTTGCCGTAGACGCCTATACCCAAGCACTTCAATCAGACAGCGGACCCTTCGATCTAATCTTTATGGATTGYGAAATGCCCACYATGACAGGTTATGAAGCCACTCGAAAAATACGCKWRATAGAACAGCAGCAAGCAAATCAATCCGTGCCCATTATTGCCCTAACCGCCCACGTGCTACCGGAATACCGAGAGCAATGCATCGCCAGCGGAATGAACGATTTAATTACCAAGCCCATTGCTTTCAACACGCTTTTCGATCACATCAACGTCATCGAGAACAACGCCAAACCTAACGACTTACACTAACGCCATCGATCACCGGCGTTATAATCCAACAACGTTAGACTTCGGAAAACACACCCTCAACATTAACCGGCACACCATTACAAATCGCCACACCAGTAAGTGCCTCTACGCGTTCATCATTGACAATATCATTCACACTCACCCCTGCCGATTGAGCCGCACGCGATAGCTTCACWCGGTCTCGATCRTGGCCCCAGCCATGCGGGATACTCACCACTCCCAYCTTAATATCCTCTGTCACCTCAAGCACTAACTCAATCGCACCAATGTCACTGACCACTCTAACGCGCTGGCCATGCTGTAAGTCTCTCCCCAGGGCGTCGTTGGTATTCATCAATACCGTGCAGCGATTTTTACCTTTAACCAAACGATGGCTGTTATGCAGCCAGGAATTATTACTGCGTATATGACGACGTCCAATTAATTGTAAGTCGTAGCCGTTGCTTTTAGTTTCAACTTTAATTTTAATTTTTGATTCAGTTTCAACCTCGGTCTTATCGGCTGACTTAACCCCAGGCTCAACACCCGACAAACTCGCCTGAAGCCCATCAATGGCCTCACCATAAATACCCGGATGTAAATCTATTTTATTATCGGGGGTATTTAATCGCCCCGGCATCACCGGCTTAAGGGGGCCTATATCAATGCCATGGGGGAACTCTTTTAATTTGCTGATGGACAACCCACCCTCAACAGGGAAGCTGCTACGCCCAAACGGGCTCACCTCAAGCAAGGCATTCACCTTACGCGATTGGCGCAAGTAGCCCACGAGTTTACTCAACGATGTCTTGACCCAGGCACCCGCGCCTAAAACGTTAATGCCCGTAAGCCATTGATACGATCGCTGCCAGAACTGAGGTATCGCGCCATAAGGGCCAGTCCTTAGTAAAATATCCAACAGCCCCTCATCCCCTAATCGATAAATAATTTTTCGAATAAGCTGCGCGACTGTTTCGCTTAAATAACTCGTAGAATTAATCCGCGTGAAGACCTCCAACATGGATTGCCACTCATGGTAACTGCCAGAAGGTTTTTCAAATAGAGCGGGGGAGTATTTTGCATTATGCCGAAACGCCACCAGATGAATGGCAATATCATAATGGCCATGCTCCAGCGGGCTCGTAGGCGGTATAATAATATCTGCATGACAGGAGCTTTCATTAATATACATATCAAAGCYGAGCATAAAATCCAGCCCCTTCAAGGCTTGCTCCATTTTCAATCCATTCGGCACCGACAACACCGGATTACCTGCCAAGGTAATCAATGATTTAATCTGCCCCTCTCCCCCCGCTAACATTTCGTCCGCTAACGTCGCGGCCGGGAACTCGCCCGCAAAATCCGGCAAATTGCGCACCCGACTACGGCGCGTATTAAAGCTATTCACCTGATTAGCAATGGCCCCCAGCCCAGCGAGATCGATGGCAGGCCGCGTAAACATCATGCCGCCCTCCACATCCATATTGCCGGTAATGATATTAAGCACGCAGATCAACCACGTACACAAGGGGCCGTGCTCTTGAATACTGGTACCCAGGCGTCCATACACTGCGGCATGTTTTTCCGTAGCCAAGGAACGCGCGAGATCAACAATCACCTCCGCATCAAAATCGATCTTCAGCGCCACACGCTCAGGACTAAAGTCTTTCACGCGCACTTTTAATGCCTCCAGCTGAGACACCGGCAAGGCCCCCGTTGACTCCAAACCTTCCGCAAAAATATGCTGCATCATGGCCAGCAATAAAAACGCATCGTGACCCGGGCTGATAAAATAGTGTTCACTGGCAACCGCAGAGGTTTCGGTATACCGAGGATCAATATTAACAATACGTCCTCGGGGCCGCTTTTTTATCGCTTCAAAACGTTTTTTAATATCCGGGCCTGACATAAAACTACCGCCAGAAGCTAAMGGATTACCGCCTAATATAATCAGGAAAGTCATTCGTTCCACATCGGGAATGGGAAACAACGCACTACTGCCAAATAAATTCATTGCCGCCAACATCAATGGCAACTGATCCACCGACGTCGCGCTATAACGATTGACACTGCCGATGGCGTCAAGAAAGCCCTTCAGCATTAATAAATTGCCGTGATTATGCGCAGTCGGATTACCGATATAGGTCGCTACCGCATCGTTGCCATAGCTTCTTTGAATGGTTTTAATTTTTTCAGCRGAGTAATCAAAGGCCTCYCGCCAAGATATYTTTTGCCAACCATGCGGGGTTCTTTTGACCGGTTGCGTTAATCGATCAGGGTCCTCATGAATATCTTGTAACGCCAGCGCTTTTGCACAAATATAACCTCGACTAAACGGATCATCCTTATCCCCCTTAATCGACACCACTTGTTGGCCACGAAATTCAATTGCAAGCCCGCACATTGCCTCACAAATATGACAAGTTCGATAATGTGTTTTTAGAGTGTGCATGTTTTTTTAGGCACTTCGCTGTCAGGTGTTGGATTAGCCTCACACGTCACCACGGCATTGCCCGAACCATTTAATTTCAACCGGCACTCAACCGTCAACTGTCAACCAGCACAGAACCCAAGGCGCGACCGCTGGCCGCACCCAGGGCATTTCACGGTGATTGATTAACCGCGTTTGACATTAATGACTTGCAACTCAGTGGCGCCTTCAAGGCCCCAACGACCGTTGATGTAACCTACGCCAGACCATTTCGAGCCGCCAAAAGGCGCCATGGGCGTCAACGCTAAATGTTGATTCACCCAAGCAGTGCCACACTCAAGTTGACCGGCGACTTCCGTGGCTTTATCCACGTCCGAAGACCACACCGACCCGCCTAAACCAAAGTGAGTATCATTGGCGCGCTTGATTGCATCATCGATATCACTAAATTGCAGGATCGGCAACACCGGACCAAACTGCTCTTCGGCCACGATACGCGCTGAATCATCTACATCAGAAATAATGGTATTGGCATAGCAATAGCCTTTATCGCCAAGCGGTCGGCCGCCCGTTACAATATTCGCTCCGCCACTGCGGGCATCTTCCACCAACTCATTGACGCGATCAAACTGCGCTTTATTATTCACAGGCCCTAGGCGAGTCTCAGGCAACATGCCATCCCCTACAACGACCTTATCCGCCATTGCAGCCAGTGACTCCACTAATTTGGGATACACAGACTCATGGGCATAGACCCGTTTAGTGGCAATACAGACTTGTCCTGAATTAGTAAACGCGCCCCAAAATAGTTTCTTAGCCATCGCATCAACATTGACATCATCAAGTACAATCGCCGCATCATTGCCGCCCAGCTCAAGGGTGACACGTTTCAAATCGGTGGCCGCTACCGCAGCAACTTTTTTGCCCGTGCCTACAGAACCCGTGAAATCAATTTTTCGAATATAAGGATGATTGGTTAAGTGAGACCCTAATGGATCACTGCCCGACACAATGTTTAACACCCCAGGAGGCAGCGCAGATTGAATCGCTTGCCCAACCAATAACGTCGAAAGCGGCGTATACGGCGACGGTTTTAACACCACGGTATTGCCCGCAATTAACGCGCTTGCCACTTTACCCATGGCGATACTCACGGGGAAATTCCAGGGCGTAATCGTTGCCACGACCCCATAAGGCTTTCTGCGTACTTCGATCAACCCTTTGTCATTGTCTTGAATGACTTCCACCGGCAACTCAAGACCCGCCGCTAATTGAATTTGCAGCGCTGAACCCATGATTTCTGTTTTTGCTTGTTGCAGCGGTTTGCCTTGCTCCAAAGTCAGTGCTTTTGCAATGTCTTCACTATTGGCCTGAATAGCGGCTGCCATATCCATCAACGCTTTTTTACGCGCCGCTAAATCTTTGCTCCAACCGGGAAATGCGACATGGGCCGTTTCCACCGCTAGATTAAGTTGCTCAGGACTACACTCCGGTCCATGCGCAAAAACCTCGCCCGTAGCGGGATTAATCACAGGAAAACTACTTTCAGTGCTCAGTAAGTCACCATTAATTAACAGCTTGTACTCACTCATTCGATAATCTCCACGATTGATTGTTATTGTTTATTCAAGAATTCCCAGCGTGTTACAAAAAATAACGGCCAACAATTCCTTACGACAGCGCCTTACGACAAGACCTTACGACTACGAATACTTGGGAAACCAATAAGTCCCCGACTTTAATCGTCTACAGAACTTACTCCCCACAAACGCTTCCTGATGAATCCGGCCTTATGAAAATAACCCAGCCGAGACTTCTTGAATTGACAGCGCATTATAGAACGATTTTGAATGCTTAAGATAAAATAAATCAACCCTCAATGCTGGCATTAAGGGCCATCTTCAACCCTCTCCACTACAAAGGCAACGAGTCAGCAGGCCGGTAAGCTATAATTCTATCAATGTCCGGACACACGCATTAACTGAATTCTATTCCCTCAATGGATCTAGGCATGAGAGATCGGCAGGATCATTATCATACCTTGCACGTCCACCCCGACGCCGATGTCGCGATCATCAAAGCAAGCTATCGCACGCTCATGCAGAAGCTCAAACACCACCCCGACTTAGGCGGCGATAAAGAACACGCGGCACGCATCAATGAGGCCTATCGCATATTATCAAATCTAAGCTTACGCAATGCCTACGACCAGACCTTAAGCACTCAACCCCACGCCACAGATTCAGCCTTTAAAGCATGGCCAAACACTCGCCCAAAACACACGCAGCCCCAAACGCCCCCGCCGCGAAATAACCAGCGCAAACACCCGCAACACGCCAAACCGAACACTAAACCAAATACTAAACCAAACACTAATCGCAAAAGTGCTAACCCAGAGAAAACTCAATCAAAGCAAACCCATTCAAAAAAACAATCGCCAAAGTCCAGCGCCTACGAATCCGACAACCAAAAACCATCGCCCCATAACAAACCGCCGTCGAGTGTCCGCGAACAAGCAAAGCACAACCACACCTACTCGGCCCCAAATAACGAAAACAATCACCCGGACAACCGATCAAAAACCAACACCCGCAACACCAACACCAACACCAACACCCACACCCACACCCACACCCACAGAAGCGCAGCCAATTCATCGGGACAATACAGTTATTCCACCCAAGCAAAGACACCGWCTAATAAGCGTCCGCCAAATGCCAGCGCGAAAACCACCACACCACGCCTTACCAATAAACACTACGCAGAAATAGGCGAGCACACCTACACCGGCATCACGAACAAACTGCCCAACGCAGACATTCGCCACAGCACCTGTCTTTTCTGCAAAGAGGTCAATCACTTCCATCAACACGCTGACAATCAAGAAGCCATTATTTGCTATCAATGCAAAAGCCCGCTGCAATTCATAAACTTCAACCCACTCTGGGTGACTCAACGACGAAGCGATCGGCTTAAACAAAACACTCAGATTCAAGTATCCCTCAATACTGCCCCCGAGAAATCCTTCTCTGCCATTGTCATCGACCTATCCCCCACCGGCATGCAAATCAACTCCTCCCAGGCGCTAAAAATGGGTCATATTTTAAAGATGGAAAATCAGGAGCTGAGCGCGGTAGCCAGTGTCATTCGCTGCAAAAAAAACCTCGGGCAAAAACACTATTGCAGTGGTGTGAAATTCCTAGCATTAAAAATCAACAACAATCGCGGCACCTTCGTCTCTCATAAAGCCTAATGAATCTAACCCAACGCTTAACCCTTTCGATTGGCTATAAGCAATGCAATGGGCCGTCATCGAGTAAAAATGCCTAACAACCCAGTAGAATCCCACGCGGTTTAGTTGATTTATTATGCCCTTGACTAAGCCTTTCACGCTCACTTCACTTCACTTCACTTCACTTCACTTCACTTCACTTCACTTCACTTCACTTCACTTCACAAGATAAAAGCATTAAACAGGTTCATTTCTATCAAGAATTTCGATTTTATAGCTACTGTTAAAGGTAGCAGTCTAATTACAACACGATTATTAATGCACCTTTTGCTTATTAAAATGCCTAATCACCAGGAGGCTTTATGACTCCCCAAAAAACATTGAACACGCATGCCTGCCTTGCACTTCTGATCTGTATCGGAGCCGTCTCAAACGGCTTCGCCGCAGAAATGAAGGTCAGCGGATTCGCGTCATTGATCTTTGGACAAACCATCAAAGATGCAGACCTTAAATCAGCAGGCACTGCCAATGGTCAGGTATCCAGGTACCTGACCGACCCTTCCAACGTCGGCAATACGTCGAGCTACTATGACCAAGACCTTTCATTTAATCCCGATTCGAATTTCGGATTGCAACTCGATACAAAACTGAACGAACACGTTTCGTTTACCGTACAAGCCACCTCGAAAGGCACTGAAGATTTCGAACCGGGCATTGAATGGCTGTACGCGACGATTAAGCTAAACACTCAATTTAAATTAAAAATCGGCAGACAACGGGCCCCGCGTTATTTCTACTCCGATTTTCAAGAGGTGGGCTATGTCTACCATTGGATCCGTCCCCCGATGGAAGTGTATGGGGAAGGCACCTTTACCTATACAGGATTATCTTTGACTCACTCAGCCTATGTGTATGACTGGGACATTGAAACAATGTTTTTTATGGGTGACAAAAAGAATGAAAACGCAGGCGCAGTCATAGGCCATATACACCTAACAAAAGATATAGGTGTCGCGCTTACCTTAAATCGCGAAGCGTTAACCATAAGAGCGGCCTACGAATCATTTGGCGCATGGGTTGAAGAAACCTCGTCGCCTCCGCCAGGATTTGGAAATTTTCTAGGCGAGGAAAACGAAAARAACGGCAGCTATTCAGCAATCTCCTCAAATTACGATACCGGCACATGGTTTTTGGGAGCCGAAGTCACTCGCCTCGAATTAAACCCCTTTCTTCAATCCGGATTAAACTTTATTGGCTTAGCTGACCGCATCTCCTGGCTAATCACCGGGGGAATTCGAATCGGCGAATTCACGCCTCATCTAACGCTTTCCTCTAGAACTTCAGAATTGGTCGGTGATACCGCCCCGCCGCCCCTGGCGCCAAGTTTAGAGGGTTTAGAGGTGGTCGCCAACGTGATTAATCTCGGCCTGCGATGGGACTTCAGAAAATCAACCGCGCTCAAAATCGACTACACCTCATCAACGGATGATTCGGACGATTTCTTTCAAACGCTCAACGGCAAACCCAACGAAGTGGACGTATTCGCCGTTGGCATTGACCTAATGTTCTGAGGAGGAAAAAAATGAAATCATTAATTAAAAATTTAACGCTAATCGTACTCGCCTCCGCCGGCCTTATGCTCGGCCAAGGTGTAATGGCAGAAATTTCCATTATTGTCCATCCAGACAACAAAAACGATTTAACTGAAAAATACATTAAACGATTGTTCTTAACCAAGAGTGAAGTATTCCCCAATGGCGACAAAGCCATTCCCCTGGTGCTGAATAAAAATCACGTCGCACACGACTTATTTGTCGCGTCGTTTATAAAAAAGTCAGCCCACCAATATGATTCCTATTGGGGGCGTTTGATCTTTACCGGCAAAGGTGCCCCACCCAAAGGGGTAAGCGATCACGAGGCAATGAAAAAACTTATTTCAACCAATCCAAACACGATCGGCTACATCGATAGCGCGCTAGTTGACTCGTCGGTTAGAGAAGTATTTAAATTTTAACCCTGAAACAAAAGACATAACACTCGAGGCGCTGGCGTCCCCCTCCTCAGCGCCTCTGTGCGGGGCACCTATGCCCTGCATAAAAACCCTCAATAGAACAAAGGCGAGCAGGCTGGTGGATTTTACCGCCGGCCTGACTTCCTATATAAGCCAAAAGTAGCTACCATTGGGCCTCCTTTACCGAGGACCGCCGTGTTATAAACGCGCTCAGCAGCGGCAATAATCAGCACGCGTCCTCAATCAATAAGAATAATACTGGAGTTCACCATGAGTAACACCGCGATCGCCCTCTTAGGCTTTACATCCTGGACATTATTACTAGCATCGACCATCGCAATGATGCGTGGTTTCTTAAGCATGAAAGGAGATCACGCACTCAACAGTTATTCGCCTGATGGCGCTGACGTCTCAGCGTTTTCTAACCGCTTATGCCGAGCCCATGCTAACTGCTTAGAAAATCTGCCGTTATTTGCCGTTATCGGTCTTTATGCGCTCATTACCCAACAAACATCCGCCCTCGACTCTTTAGCGCTGGTGTTACTCGCCGCACGAATAGGCCAAAGTACCATCCATTTAATCAGCACGTCCGTTGTTGCAGTCATGTTGAGAGCCAGTTTCTTTTCCGTACAACTAGGGCTCATGGCCTGGTTTATATTTAACTTGATTTAGCATCACCGACAGCAAACATCACGCACAAAAAAAGGGCATTGTTTAGGCAATGCCCTTTTTTGTTTTCTTAACCTTAATGACCGCCCTTCAATGACTATTCAATCCGCTTCACTACAAGACCCCAGATTTTTTAATGTCCAAATAACCATTAACGACAGTCGCTGCAAAATTTCGAGGCGTTTCGTCCACGTAAAATATATTCCTACCTTCGAAATGTTTCCGATAGAGCTTTCGTTTCTGTAAGTAATCAACCGTCCCCGCATAACCCAACGCGTCTTCCAGCGAATGTACAGGTTCCGACAAACGATCATCCAGCGCTTGCTCGCGCATATTACCCAACAAGACCAAATGCCTTTTTGCCAAAAACGAAACGCTATCGTACAGCCCCTCGAAATCTTCATTTCGAGTGTTCGTTAACAACACGACCAATGACCTACGCGGAAAACTCTTCACAAATTCTTGGCTGATTTTACTGAAATCACAGGTATGCAAAGACGGCTCAATATCATAAACACTGTTTAATAGCCCATTAATGCTCGCCACGCCCTTTTTCGGCGCCACGTACCGGCTTTTATTCGCCCCAGGTAAATACATACCCACTGCATCGCCCTGCTTCAATGCAATATAGCTGAGTAACAACAACGCATCTAAGGCATGATCAAAATGACTTTCACCATTATCGATGGCGCGCATACTCCGACCGCTGTCCACCAGGAAAATAATTTGTTGATCCCGTTCTTCTTGATACTCACGAGATATTAATTTKCGCTTTTTAGACGTGGCTTTCCAATCCACCTGACGCAGGCTATCGCCTTGACGATACTCTCGAAGCTGGTGGAACTCTAAACCCTCACCTCGACGCTGACGCTTTCGAATCCCCATTAAAGGAATATGGCTGGCCATGGACAGCATTGAAAATTGGTGAACACGTGAGAAATTCGGATACACCTTAATGCTTTTGGCTTCACCAACGCGAAAACTAAACTGCCAAAAAGTCAGCGGAGATCGAATGCGCAAAAAGGCCGTGCCAAATACACCATCCCCCCGCCGCGAAGGTTTTATTTTATATTGAAAAATACTGCTCTGGCCTGGCTGAAAATTTAGCTCACAAGGAAACGCCGTGACTTCACAACTTTCAGGCGCATCGTCAAACAACTCAACGCACTTATCGTGCTTAAATTGATGACTAAAGGTCAACTCCACCGGCGCCCACTGATTAACCGGAATATTATGCGGCACCCGTCGCTGCATCGTAATGCCAGCGTTATAGCGACACTGCAATCCATCATAAATCCCAAGCACCAACAGGACAATCAAGCCCAGCCACCATCCCGTRCTCAACAAGGGCTGAAAATCCGCCACCCAATCAGCGCGAATAAAATTCAAGCCCAGCAACATCCCCCCTATAATCCCAAGGGGTATCAGTCCATACAATAAATTAACCGCAGGGCGAATCGAATAAAGCGTCATAGGCGAGGCGCATCGATGTCATCCAACAAGCGCAACAACACGTCATCATTGGAAAAACCTTCTATTTCAAAATCTGCACTCAGGGTAATACGATGACGTAACACCGACAACACCGAGTCCTTCACATCATCAGGCACCACATACCCGCGCCCGGCCATTAATGCCCTGGCCTTCGCGGCTTTGATAAGGGAAATACTGCCTCTAGGCCCTGCACCATGAACAATGCCCAAACTGGATCGTGTCGCTCGAACAATCGACACACAATATTCCATGACTAAGCGATCCACTTCAATACACGTCACCAAATGTTGCAGCGACAATAAATTCTTTTTACTCAGCCGGACCTTGGAACTGGGCTCCGCTGATGAGCGTTTAACTTGCCCGCCCGTCACTGCCATCACCAATTCCACTTCATCGGCTTGCTCGGGGTAGTCGATCAATACTTTCATCATAAAGCGATCAATCTCCGCCTCTGGCAGCGGGTAGGTGCCTTCTTGCTCGATAGGGTTCTGGGTCGCCAGCACCATAAACGGTGCCTCAATGGTAAAACACGCCCCATCGACCGTCACTTGATGCTCTTGCATMGCCTCCAACAAAGCCGCTTGAGTTTTAGCKGGGGCTCGATTGATTTCRTCGGCTAATARAAAATTAGTAAACACCGGGCCTTTTCGRAATTCGAAATGCTCACTTTTAAGGTCGTAGATACTGTGCCCGGTAATGTCACTGGGCATTAAATCCGGTGTAAATTGTACCCGCTTGTATTCACCGCCCAAACACTCCGCTAAGCATCGTACTAATAGCGTCTTACCCAAACCCGGGACGCCCTCCACAAGCACGTGACCACCGGCAAGCAATGCCACCAAGGTATCCGTAATAGCGGCAGGCTGACCCAATAACTCCTGACTCAAACTGTCCTTTAATTGCATTACTAAGCCATGGGCCTGGTTCAACTGCTCATCGGTAAAAGACCGGGATGACTCACTCATAATGCATTCCTTATTTTTTGCAACATTTGAATATTATCGACAAGTTCAAACTCAGTGCGTAGCTTACTGAAATTCAGTGCTGATTCGATTTGCTCCTCAGACAACTGAGTCTGCTGAGCCAGATATTTAATAGCGCCCTCGGAAAGCGCATCACTTTTTGAGTTTGTAGCATTGGCACGTAATAAGTCTGCAATTTCAGATTGAAGCGGCTTCAGCAAACTTTCGGCATTGCCTTTCTTCCAAATCAATTGAGCACTAGCACCGATATGCTCCAATAGCTGACGTCGGGTTTGCTCAGTATGATTCATAACACCCCCAAACCGACTGCTATGACGCCAACTCAACAAACCCAACAAAATAAAAAACACGCCCACTAAATAAGGCGCCACTTTCCAAATCARGGCAACGATTGACGGCGCGCTGCGATCATAGAGCATCCACACTTTACTACCGGTCAATTGATACAGTAAATGAGCATGATCGTGTTGATCAATACGGCTATTCAACCAAAAGTCTATCGACGGAAATACCGTGATAATGCCCTCGCCATGGGCTACTTGAAGAAACCGATAGCCCGCGTCCCCATAGACCGAACCAACGATATTTTCATCGACCCCTAAGTACTGAATATCATAAACCCCTCTTACATCCACCCAGGTTTCATATTCATCATCACCGAATAAAATCGCCGTGGCCCGCACGCTACATTGCGCCGCAGTCTCCAACGACGTTTCGGCAACAGAGCTATCATCTAAGTCGCTATCATCTAAGTCGCTATCTTCTGAAGAGCTGTCGTCTGAAGCGTTGTCGTCCAAATAGTTATAGTCTAAAGAAACATCATCGTTCGGGGCGCCGCTACTATTATTTTGCTCTTCAGCAGCGGATTCAAACGCGGAATCAAATTCAGRATCAAACGCTTCCTCATGATCTGAATCAGGCGCAGGCTGCTCCTCATTCGGAGCCAAATAGATGTACACAGGGTCCAACAAACGGTCACCGCTGGTGCCCACCACATCATTATAATGATCAGTCACGGTGGTCACTAAGCGCCCGCCCTCGTGCACCCATTGGAGTAAATCATTAATTCGACGCTGACTTAAAGAACCATGATTGCTAGACAGAATAAGCACGGTATCCACCGGCGGTAACTGGTCGAGTTTACCCAGGCCCTCGTGAATTGCCACGTCCACATCATTGAGTTTCAGGAATTGTTCTGCGGCTAGATAAGGGTTAGCCCTGGCCTCATCGCTATAACCCCGGTCGACCTCAACATCGATCCATTGCAGACGCTGATACCCCACAATGAGTCCCCCAATCACAAGAAACAGGGTTAGAAATGCCAGCAGTTCTTTTTTACTCATTGACGCACCTCCGGAGCCCCTGCTGTGTTATCAAAATGCTCCCGCCATTGTTCACACATCGCATCAAACTCAGCACTCGTTAGGCTCATATGCCCATAGGCCAAGCGCTGCCACTTTCCAACGATGCTTTCTATAAACGCCATTAAACCATCGTCGGCAACTAGGGTTATTTTCCGAAGGCAATCACCCTCGGTATCACTGCTGGCTAACGCCGGTTTTAATTGTTGAATGAGCTGATCATTCATCTGACTCAGCACGCTGCGATAAAACAAAGACACCGCTAATCGTAACTGTCCTCGTTCCGCCAATGCTTGCGCTTCATCCAGCACATTATCAGGCAACGAGTTCGGACTAATATCCATTCCAAAGACTAAATGCGTTGATTCTTTAGCCTTCTTTTTGGAGGGACTTAACGTTAATACCCGCGCGATCCAATCATTGTATTTCCAAACCACGATCACGACGAGTGCAAGCAATAGCGCCCATAAACCAATTTCCACCAAGCCAGCAAAGCTCGCCGAAAGCTCACCTAGATTCTTAATCCAGCCAAGCATAGTTTTCATCCATTCAGATTCGGACTCTATTTCCTCGTCTTCATTCTCAGACAGTGATTCCCACCATGACTCCAACCATTCAGTATCTAACTGCTCTTCAGTGACTCGCCGATGAAACAAGTCACTGTCCAACACGTCTTGAATCTGCTTTTTAGAAATACTTTGAGGGAACTCCAACGCCTCGTCTTTAACAGCCGTTGGTGCTGAATTGTTATCCKCGTCWGCCGCCCAAGTGGATGAGTCGTTCAACATCCCCAACCCAAGCACCGCCATTAGCGCAACGCTTTTAATGGTAAACGACGCGCCTTTTTTAGTGGCACTACTTTGTACGCGGTTCATCAATCGACGAAACTGAATCTCCACATCCCACGCCTCTRGATGAGAACGCCGATTAATGTACAACGAGAAGCCACCCGCCACGTAAAAGGGTGCCACTAAACTCGCGCTGAGGAAAACCACCCCGCCCAGCAGATATTCCTTAAACCAATAATCTGCTACCAACAATTCTTCCCAGCCAAAATCGAACTCACTTGGCGTTAATAGAGCCACCAAACCCAATACCCCACACGCTAACGCGATTTCCACCGTCCAACAAAAAAGGGTCAACCAGATCGACACCCCAGCGCCCTGACGATGCAATGTAGCTAAACGATCACTGCGAACACGGCCGTTTAAGTTTTCTAGCTGTAACACGGGTAAATCAAACGAACGCGTCAAGCTAAACCGCCGCCAGGTCAAGGTCGCGAACCACTGCGGTTTTAGCAGTGCAGGCATTAACCTCAACGTTTGTTTCACCGATGGTAGTGACCCCAGCAACCCATGGCTTAGAACCGATAAGGGGCCTCGCTCCACTAACGGCTTAAATAACCAAAACCACCAGAAACTTAACCACGGCACTTYAATAGACACCAACAACAAAATCACAAAAATGGGCACGCTGGTCGCCAGCCAGGTTAAATACAGTGGCTTATACCACGTGCGCGCCATTTGTATGCCAAGGTCTAAGGCTTCCCAAGACGTTCTTGGACGAATTTCGGCACTGATATTCTCAAGCTTCACGAACACGCCCTACCAGTAAGAAATAACTTAACACAAGACACCAGGTGCCTAAGCCAACGGCGACCTTCACACTAAAATCAACACTGCCATTGGAGGACCAAAAGGCTTCAACAAACGCAGCAATCAACAATAAAAATATCACTCCGTAAATAAGCACCACACTTTCAGCCACCGCAGTCGTCAAGGCATTAATCCGCCGCAGGCGCCCAGGGAACAATAAACTAAAACCTATTTTAAGACCGGCGGCACCTGCAATCACAATCCCGGTTAATTCAAAGGAACTATGCCCCGACACAAAACCAAAAAAGGGTTGGTAATACCCCAGCTGTATCAAATGCCCTGCGACGCCGCCAATGGCCAGGCCATTATAAATAAGATAAAACAACGTCCCGAGCCCGCCGATAATGCCCGTCACCACGGTTTGAAATCCAATGCCTATATTGTTTCGTATATAGTACCCAAACATCGCCACGTCGGTCTCGGATTTTCGCTCTCGACCAATATGATCCGCAGCAGGATCATACATGGCTTCGAAACTACTCACCTGATCCGGGGAAAAAATGCTGTAGGCGAGTTCTGGAGACAACACAATCCCCACCGCCACAGCAACCATAGGCACATAAAATAATAAGCTCGCGCATAGCACCAGTTTCCACTCTTTGCGCACCGCCTGGGGCAGTCCAAATAATACAAACCGAATCAACTGATAACGAAAATTAGTTTTACTTTGGTATAACGCGCTATGACCACGCAACGACAAGTCATTCAAATAATCCAAAAGCGACACGCTGTAACCGCGTTGCTGAGCCAAGGCATAATGATTACACACTTGGCGATAAGCTTCGCTGAACGAAAAATCGACTGGGCCCTCACCGTCTTGCGGATCGGTGTCGGTGTCGGTGTCGGTGTCGGTGGACTTTAATTTAGAGGCCTTAGCGAAACGGCCAGCAGACCTAGACAGCACGCGGTCCAAATGTTTTTCAAACGCCAACCAATTGGAACGGTAACGTGCTTCAAAAGCAGCTTGTTTCATTCAGCACCTCGAATGCCATTGCCTATTTCCATTAATGCATCCACAGCCTGCTGATCGTGTTCACCCAATACCGGGGCTAATATACTGGCTAACTCACAACTTCGTTGAGGGGATAATTGTGGCACTCGTTCGCAAAAACTCACGATCGCTTGTTGCTCTTGTAACTCTAAGGGCATCGGCGCAACACGCGTACCTACACCGGAATCAAATTTAAACGCTTTACGTTTGGTGTTGTAAATAACCAACGTCCCAGCGGCCAAATCCCCCACACGTTTAAACTGGCTATTCACACAGAAACACACAAGTCCGGTAATGTAGAACAACGGCAAAAAATCCACCACACGAAATAAATTACGCACAACCGAAGAAGACCACGTCACAGGGGTTGCATTATCATTGACTACCTTTATGTCCATAAAGCGCTTACCCGGCGTTTGGCCGTGCCAAAACACTTCAAAAAAAATGGGGTAAAACCACTCCAGCACAAACGCAAAGATAGTCAGCAGACCAATGCCCGTCACGCCCAACAAACCAAACAAAACACTAAAGATGGTCAGTACCACGCCTCGTATCATAAAATCTGCCGCATAGGCTAACCCTCGAACACCAGGCCCGGCCACGGTCAGCTGTAAAGCGATGCCCTCAGGGGTTTCAATTGAATGACGAGTATCTAACATAAAAGTACGTGTTTATTTTCAATAAGTTGATGTCTAAAGAACCTAAAGTCTAAGCCTATACAAGGCTGAACTACACCTTAAAGAAGTTCTCAGCAATGTCGAGCCTTTAGCGTCTAAATACCCAATCAAACTCAGCAGCAAGTCACGGTATAGGCAATTATTTACCTATAAATTAAGTGCCTAATGTAGATTGCTGAATTATCATGGCGCCCTACAAACCCCAATCTCCTGTTAACGTCCGGTGGCGCCTAAATTATGTCAGTTGAAAATCCTTACCTTCCCCCTAATTCCACGAATATAGCGCCTAATAGCGCCCAGTCACGACTACTGGCCGAAACCCCCAATTATTGCTCCTGGGGATCAGGCATCAATTGGATGAAAGACGGCTTCGGTCTGTTCTTTAAAGCCCCCGGTTACTTAACCGTGGTCTCTATTGTTTTTTTAGTGCTGCTCATAACCATCAGTATACTGCCCATCGTTTCAATCTTAAGCCAATTTGTGAGCCCGATACTAAGCGCGGGCCTAATCTATGCCTGCATGCGCCTAGATACCGAAGACCAACGTAAACATAGCTTTCTTTTCATCGGCTTCAAACAGAATCTCAAGTCATTTCTATTTTTGTCGCTGCTGTACATACTAGGATTCATTGCGATTATCGTAGTCATTGGCATCGCTGGTGCAGTAATAGTGGGCTTCAATCAATCCAGCCTAGATCAGCTGAACCAACTCAGCGTCCCAGGCAATATTCCAGACCCCCAATTTCTGCTTTATTTGGCGCTTGCCGGATTACTGGGCCTGCTATTAATGGTGCCTTTATTCATGGGGATCCTATATGCCCCAGCGCTTATCATTTTAAATGACCTGCCTGCTCGACAAGCGTTTTCAATGAGTTTCAAGGGCTGCCTAAAAAACATGGGCGCACTCACCGTATGGAGTTTTTTGCTAATTCCCGTGTTTATACTCGCACTGATCCCCCTTGGCCTCGGTTTAATAGTGTTGCCCATACTTATTAGTTGCACACTATATTTTAGCTACAACGCTATTTTCTTAGCCAAAGAAGATTAAATAGTCCAATCAATCCATAAAGGCGGACCTCAACAAACTTGCGCGGTTTAATGTATCAATACAAAAAACATATAACCGCGCACCGCCAATGACTAAACAAGCCTAACCAGCGAACCCAAAGCACAAGGAATAACGTTATACTTTAAACACAGGAGATAAAGGATAAGTCCAAGGTGGCACTTACATTGTGAAACGCGAGCGGCACCTTCCCCCTCTGAGGCATCCACTTAAGCCGATCAAACACGCGGGCGTTATTATTGCTCTCTTGCTGGTCTATTCGCTTAACGCAGCCGCCGTCACCCCGCTGAATCAAGAAACATCCTACGTAAACCTCACCCCTGAAATGGGATTTTTAGAGGATCCAAACAACGCACTAACCTTCAGCGATATCCTCAACATGGATCGCGGACAATTCACGCGAATCCAAGCCAATGAATCCAATAAAGGAATTTCCACCTCAATTTATTGGTTAAAGCTCACCCTACACGCCAACTATTCTCAAACCGATAAAACATGGGTTCTTGAACACGTCAGTCCTCTCGCAGATCAAATCACGCTATTCATTCCGACCTCAAAGAATCAGTATTCAGTGATGGAGAATGGCGATAGCCTGCCCTTCAACGACAGACCGTTTAAATTCACTAATACATCCTTCCAATTCAAACTTACGCCCCAAAGCCAAAACGATATTTATATCCGTATCAGCTCACGAAGCGGCTTAGCGCTGGCCTTTAAACTGCGCAGCGAAGCGGCCTTCAACGCCTACGCAAGGCCCTTCTACGTGCTCAACGGTTCGTATTACGGTATGTTGGGCATCATGCTGATTTACAATCTTTTTTTGTATTTTTCAATTAAAGAAAAAACCTATTTTGTCTACACACTACACATCCTATTTTTCGGCATTTTCATGACCGCCCTGGATGGCTTCGGCTCGCAATTCTTATGGCCTAATACGACATGGGCCAGTAGCAACGGGCTACTGCTTGCCGCCTGCCTGTCAGTCTTTTTTATTTTACTGTTCACCAAAGTAGCGCTACAGACGCATAAGTTTTCGCCGTTAAGCGACCGAATCCTGAAAATCTATTTTTTGCTTCTTGCGATTATTTGCCCCACCGCAATCATCATTCATACGCCGTTGGTATTGAAGATTTTTTCGCTACTGATGGCCGTCTTTTGTATCAGTGTTTTTTTCGTGTCGGTACGCGTTTATTTCGCAGGCAATAAATCGGCACGATTTTTCATTCTCGCGTGGGGGGTTTTTAGTCTTAGCCTATTTCTATCGACGGGCTCTATCGCGGGAGTTATCCCCAATACTGAGTTCACCGCGTATTATCAAAAAATTGGCAGCTTTCTGGAAATACTGCTGCTCTCCTTTGCGCTCGCCGACCGCATACGCACCCTAACCAATGAAAAATCCTACCTAGGCCATAAAACCAAACTGATTCTGAAAAGTTCTAACGCCTATTTAGAACGCACCAATTTAATGAAACATGAGTTTCTCGCCACCATCAGCCACGAGCTTCGCACCCCGATGAATGGCGTTGAGGGTGCACTTGAGCTGATGCACGATGAAAAAAACCCGCTGCGCCAACAAGAATACCTAGCCATCGCAAAACGATCCTCGGCCCAGATGATTAAAATGATTGACGATATTTTATTATTTACTGAGATACAGTCAGGCGGCGTTAAAGCCCGCAACACCGAAATTAATTTAAGCGAATTCATAGCCAAGTTATGCGAGCCCTACAAAATTGGCTGCGAAGAGAAATCCATTCAGTTCCAATACATTGCGCCAGAAATAAACCCTCACCAGATCATCGCTGACCCGATGATTCTAGAGCATATTCTAGGCCCTATTTTAGATAACGCAGTACGATTCACCCACCATGGATCGGTCATCTTTCAACTGATCATTCACGATTCGGAGCACAACTCAGAACAAACCCCAGAGCACAATTCAAAACACGACAGTCAATTCGACTTTATTATTAACGACAGCGGCCCCGGCATAGAGAAAAACCGTACGAAAGAAATCATGCAGGCCTTCACTCAACTCGATGGCTCTCACAGCAGGGAATTTGGCGGTTTAGGGGTTGGGCTCTCCATGTCCCGCCAGCTGGCCCACACCATCGGCGGACAACTTACCGTTCAATCCACTCTCGGCGAAGGCTCAAGCTTTACCGTTTCAACCAAACTATCGGTCATCGACCCCCCGCCCCAAGAAGAAGCTGCGCCCAGCACAATGGCGGTCAATCAAACAGAGTTCGATCCATCAGCCGACTCAACAGCCGAGATTCCCGAAAACAACTTAATCCTTATTGCCGAAGATAACCCAGTCAATCAGCTGGTGATCAAGAAACTAGTACAAGGCATGGGCTATCAAATCATTACCGCCAATGACGGAAAAGAAGCCGTAGAATTACTCAGCACTCAGCCAATCAACTTAATATTAATGGACTGCCAAATGCCCGTCATGGACGGTTATCAAGCAACGGAAGCAGTCCGGGCGATGTCCGCGCCACTCTCTGACATCCCGATCATTGCCGTGACGGCCAATGTAATGACAGAAGATCAACAACGATGCTTTGTGGTTGGCATGAATGATTATATAAAAAAGCCCATCAACAAAGCGTTACTACAAGAAAGGATACGTTACTGGCTCAGCCCCGCAAGCAAAAATGCCAGCCAAGCGTCTTAACAAAGAAAGGGTTTCAAACGAGGTAACAAAGAAGGAAGTTAAAGAAAGAGTTGAGGAGAAGAATTAAAAAAAGGAGTTAAAGGGAAGGGCTAAAGAAAGGAATCATTCAATGTGCAGTCTCGATTACAGCGTTGTGACACCATCACCGAGACCACGCATTTATTCAGGGCTAGTCCTAAAGCATAAATTTAATCAGCACTAAGACTAAAAGCCCCTCAACACTAACAACATCCAGAATCTTGGCTAGCGCCATCGGAATCAGCGATGCAGTGTGCTGAATTCTTCATTTCTGTCGCCGGACGTTTGGGCGCATTGCTTGCACAAAAACCTTTCGGCTCAGTTGGCTGCTCGGGGTTAATCAACACGAAATCATCGCCGTAAGCACCGCTGGCAATTAACGTAGCGCTTCGCTCACTAATCGCACGACGTTCACCGCGCTGAAATGTTTGACCGCTGTCTAGAGTGATTTCTTTGTAGGCGCCTTTATATAAAGCAGCCTGGCCCACGTCGTGATTCGGCACATCAAAAGGCTTGGTTGCCATGATAGTGACTGATCGGAACTCAACGCCTTCAACGACTTGCCAGGGCTCTAGATCCCACTTATCGTATTGAACCGCAACAAAACCGGCATCCAAGAATACATCCAAGAAATCTTTCTCATGGAAAGCCCCTGAAATACAGCCACTCCAAAGCACGGGATCATTCTTAAGGTGATCATCCACCCATTGATCAGCAATGATATCGGATATCGCCACTCGACCACCGGGCTTCAATACACGGAAGATACCGTCGATCAATTGAGTACGATCTTCTTCAGCCACTAGATTAAGYACGCAGTTAGACACCACAACATCCACCGACTCATCGGCAATTAATGGGTTAGTCTTACGTTGCTCAGATTTCCATTGCTCTAATGCTTCCCAATCCTGCAAATTTTCAACTTTATTCTCATTCAGGTAGCTATCGAGCGCTTCAAGACTTAACGCTAAATCTTGGATGTAGCCCTTTCTGAATTCAACCGGGTCGGCACCTAATTTTTCTGCCATTTCAGCGCGATACTTCTGCGCTAAAGCCAACATATCGTCATTGACATCAACCCCAATCACAGCGCCTTTAGGCCCGACTAATTGAGCCGCCATGTAACAAATTTTGCCGCCACCACTGCCTAAATCCAAAACAGTATCGCCAGTACGYACATAACGGGAGGGATCACCACAGCCGTAATCTTTATCAATAATTTCCTGAGGCAGCATTTTTAGCAATGATGCGTCATAATCCACGGGGCAACACAAAGTCTCTTGGCGCTCTTTAGCCCCTTCTGAATACCGCTCTTTAACTACTTCTTTAGTTTGCATACGTACCTCTAATCTCCTGCTTTAAGCTCGCTTACTAAGCATAGCCATTTTAATGATGTCGATTCCAGTGGTGAAATTTTTCGACCCACTGCAACAATTTCTCCGGAGCATGGTTTCGTTTCCACTCTCCCGCGGCGTATTTGTTACTTTCCATCAAGGTAGGGTAGATATGGATCGTTCCGAGGACCTTATTTAACCCCAACTTATGACGCATCGCCAGCACATATTCTGCGATCAGCTCGCCGGCATGATGGCCGACAATGGTCACGCCTAAAATCTTATCCTTACCCGGCACCGTGAGCACTTTTACAAAGCCCACGTTCTCGGTATCAGCAATGGCTCGATCCAAATCATCGATGCCATAACGTGTTACTTCGTAAGGGATATTGGCTGCCTTGGCGTCTTGTTCGTTCAAGCCTACCCGCGCCACTTCAGGATCAACAAAGGTACACCAGGGCACCACACTGTAATCCACCTTAAACTTCTTAAAGCGTCCAAACAATGCATTCACCGAGGCATACCAGGCTTGATGAGCGGCCATATGAGTAAACTGATAAGGGCCTGCTACATCGCCACACGCCAGCACATTCGGAAAGCGCGTCTGTAAATATTCATTCACCTGTAACGTGGCGTTGTTATTGACTACTAGGTCGAGGTTTTCAATGCCCAAACCCTCGGTATTGGCCCTGCGGCCTACCGCCACCAGAATCTCGTCACAACGCACTTGGACCGATTCACCGTCAAGCTCACAGTGTAACACTTTATCAGCGCCGTCCTGCTCTACACGTACTACTTTATGACCAGTAAGGACATGAATGCCTTCTTGAGTAAATTTTTGCTCAACGAACTCAGAAACCTCCTCGTCCTCCCGAATCATTAGCCGGGGCATCATTTCCACYTGGAACACCTCGGCGCCCAGRCGAGCGAATGCCTGACTCAATTCACAACCAATCGGGCCGCCCCCCATCACTGCCAGACGCTTGGGCAATTGTTGTAAATCCCAGACATCATCCGAACACACATACCCGGTCTCACTTAAACCTGGAATAGGCGGGATAAAAGGCCGTGCGCCGGTGGCGATGACAATATTTTTGGTGGTAATTTCTTTACCATCCACTTCCACACAATAAGGTGACTTAATGGTCGCGCGAGCCGTCACGCACTCCACACCCAACGCACTGTATCGCTCAATACTGTCATGAGGTTCAATCTTTTTAATAATGTCTTGAATGCGCGCCATAACATTTTTAAATTCAAACGTAGGCTCCATGGCGTTCAAACCAAACTCTTCCGCACGACGAATATAACTCAGGATTTTGGCCGAGCGCAGCAAGCCTTTGCTCGGCACACAACCGGTATTCAAACAATCACCGCCCATCTTATTGGCTTCTACCAGCATGACTTTCGCTTTCACAGTCGCCGCAATATAAGACGTTACCAAGCCCGCAGCACCCCCGCCGATCACGACAATGTTCTGGTCAAACTGCTTGGGCTTAACAACGCCTTTATAGACTCGGCGGCTCGCCACCCAATCAGCAATCTTTTTAGCCACTAAGGGGAAAATACCCAGCAAAACAAACGAAAACAGTATTTCAGGGGACAAGATCCCTGAAGCGGACTCCAATTGCGCGAGCTGAGTCCCTGCATTGACATACACCAACGTGCCCAAAAACATRCCCACCTGACTCACCCAAAAGAACTGCCAGGTTTTGATCTTGGTAATCCCCATGACTAAATTAATCATAAAGAAGGGGAAAATAGGCACTAAGCGCAAGGTGAACAAATAAAACGCGCCGTCTTTTTCGATGCCCTTATTAAAGGACTCCAAATTGCTCGCAAACTTCGCTTGCATCACGTCTCTTAAAATATAACGCGAGACTAAAAAAGACAGCGTCGCACCAATGGTGCTCGCGAAAGAGACCACCGCAGTGCCCACCACGACCCCAAATATTGCCCCGCCCACTAACGTCATCAAGGTCGCGCCCGCCGGCACGGATAAAGCCGTCACGAGTACGTAAACCAGAAAAAACACGCCCACCACCAACACCGGTGACGCTTGATACCAACCGGCAATGGTATCTTGCTGAGACTTGATATAACTCAGGGTCAAGTATTGGCCAAGATCAAACGCGACAAACAGCCCCGCCAGCGCCATCAATACAACAATGATCAGTGCTTTCTTACTATTCATAGATTTAAACAGTCCTTAAAAAGAAATAAATGTAGGCTCTATCACCGCAGCGCCATCGTCACGCCAAAGTAGACCCCTTAACGCCCTTAATAGTTCCTGAAATTGCTCCTAACTCAGCGAGCACTTAACTAATGTTTATCCGGTTTGGCATTTTTCGGCTCACGCCAAAGCAAAAACCTACCAACACAAACAGCCGCAAGTTTAGCCCTTTCCATATTTGCGCGGGAAGGACTAAAATAACCCATTCCATTCCA
>NVVB01000043.1:0-1024 GCA_002402085.1 Gammaproteobacteria bacterium | reverse complement strand
GATCAACYTTCTCTAATTAGCGTTATTAAGCCAACGTTCTCTATTAATAGGATCAAGCGTGAGCAAAACCAATTTAGGCCGTGCCGCCTACCCCAATACCCGCATGCGCAGAATGCGTCAAAACAGCTTTAGCCGACGACTCATGCAAGAAACTCAGCTCAGCGCTGCCGATTTAATCTACCCCGTATTCGTCATCGACGGAGAGAACACCCGGCAAGCAATCCCGTCCATGCCTGGCATCGATCGACTCAGCATTGATCTATTAGTCGAAGAAGCAAAACAATGGGCTGCCTTAGGCATTCCTGCCGTCGCATTATTCCCTGTCACCGCGCAGCACCTAAAAACTGAAGACGCTTGCGAAGCCTATAATCCTGACGGACTTGCACAACGCGCCTGCCGCGCATTGAAAGAAGCCGTTCCAGAACTGGGCGTGATTACCGATGTTGCCTTAGACCCGTTCACGGTTCATGGTCAAGATGGCATCATCGACGCCGAAGGCTACGTGCTTAACGACACCACCGTAGAAATACTCGCCCGCCAAGCGCTTTCTCATGCTGAAGCCGGTGCCGATATTGTCGCCCCGTCCGACATGATGGATGGCCGCGTCGCAGCCATTCGACAAAAACTCGAACAAGCAGGATTCATCAACACCAAAATCCTAGCCTATGCTGCCAAATACGCCTCCAGTTATTACGGCCCCTTTCGCGAAGCCGTAGGGTCTGCCGCCAACCTCAAAGGCGGTGACAAATCCACCTACCAAATGGACCCCGCGAACAGCAATGAAGCCCTGCACGAAGTCCAACAAGACTTAAACGAAGGCGCCGACATGGTAATGGTCAAACCTGGTATGCCCTACCTCGACATTGTCCGCCGAATTAAAGACGAATTCCACGCCCCAACCTTCGTCTACCAAGTCAGCGGCGAATACGCCATGCATATGGCGGCATGCGAAAAAGGCTGGCTAGACGAAGAAAAAGTCATGATGGAATCTTTAATCTGTATTAAACGGGCCGGAGCTGACGCC
>NVVB01000042.1 GCA_002402085.1 Gammaproteobacteria bacterium | reverse complement strand
ACGCGTTCATCGCCAACAAGCCAGGGTACCCCAGTGCCGTCAGCACCGACTGACTGCCGGCAATCAAGCCCAATGCAGGTTCTTGAACACTATGGATAATACTCTGGCCGACCTTCATCAAGGCCACCAAACTAAGGCGGCAGTCGGGGTCATTCAAGCCCTGCTCTGACAAGTTATTCTCACGTAAAATAAAGCCCCGATCTACGCCCAGAGACTCACCCGCTACAATTAAAGAGTTAATGTAGGTACTGGAGACATCACCAATTTTATTTTTCAAACTCGCTCACCTTCACGCCAGCGTTATCGATTATTTTTATATCTGTTGTTTATAAACCAACGTCAGTATCCAACGTACAGTAACTAAACCCTACCCATCTGTACAGATGGGTTAGCAAAGTGTTCACTTAAGCTATTGAGGCAATCGGTTTGAATCAGTACATTATGATCATTAATGAGCCACTTTATGACTCCGGGTTTTATTTAAACACAATAGAAACCTGCCTTAAATCTCAGTAACCATTTGTTATCTAAGGTAAGTTAAACAAAACAAGTATTGCCGCCTCACACAGGACACCGAATTATGTCGACCACTCAGCCCTATGAACACATGCTCCAACCCTTAGACCTAGGATATACCCAACTTCGCAGCCGTGTCATTATGGGTTCTATGCACACTGGGCTAGAAGAGGCGCATGAAGGCTTAGAGAAAATGGCCGAATTCTTTGCGGCCCGTGCCAAGGGAGGCGTTGGACTTATAATCACCGGGGGCTTTGGCACCTCGGCGCGCGGCGTATTAGGGCCAGGATCGGCTGCCGTACTCACCGAACAGGACGCAGACAAACACAAAATAGTGACCCAACGGGTACACCAAGAAGGCGGCCTAATCGCATTACAAATGCTTAACGCCGGTCGCCAAGCCTACCATCCTCAAGCCATCGGCGCGTCTGACATTAAGTCCCCCATCTACCCGTTTCCGCCCCACCCGTTATCAACCCAAGAAGTCGATGACGAAATCGAAGGCTTTGTGAATACCGCCGCACTGGCTCAGTACGCAGGCTACGACGGCGTAGAAGTCATGGGTTCCGAAGGCTACTTAATCAATCAATTCCTCGCCACTCGCGCCAACAATCGTGACGATCAATGGGGCGGTGATTACGAAAGCAGAATGCGTTTCCCACTGGAAATTGTTCGACGTATTCGAGCACGCGTAGGCCCCAAGTTTATTATCTCCTACCGATTATCAATGCTTGATCTAGTCCCCGACGGCAGTACTTGGGACGAGGTAGTCGCACTCGCTAAAGGCGTCGAAGCCGCCGGCGCGTCTATTATCAGCACCGGCATCGGCTGGCATGAAGCCCGCATCCCCACTATCGCTACTTCCGTACCCCGAGGCGCATTTTCTTGGGTGACCGGTAAATTGAAAAAAGAAGTCTCTATCCCGGTGTGCAGCAGCAACCGCATCAACACCCCCGAAGTCGCAGAACAAATCATTGCAGAAGGTGAAGCCGATTTAGTCTCCATGGCCCGCCCCATGCTCGCCGACCCGGAGTTTGTAAACAAAGCACGCCAGGGCTTACGCAAGCAAATCAACATTTGTATCGGCTGCAACCAAGCCTGCCTGGACCACACCTTTATGGGACGTCGCTCATCCTGCCTGGTTAATCCACAAGCCTGCCACGAAACTGAACTAGTCTATACCCCAACTCAACACAGCAAAAAAATCGCGGTCATCGGTGCAGGCCCCGCAGGCTTATCCTTTGCCGTTGTTGCCGCCGAGCGCGGTCATAGCGTCAGCCTCTTTGATGCAGGCGATAAAATAGGCGGCCAATTCAACATTGCCAAACAAGTCCCTGGTAAAGAAGAGTTCCAAGAAACCCTCAACTACTATCAAGCCCAATTAGACAAATTCAACATCGACGTGCATTTAAATACCCAAGTCAGCGCCGAGACCTTATTAAATCAACACTACGACGAAATCATCTTAGCCACCGGCATCACGCCCCGCGCATTAGACATCCCCGGCATTGATCACGCCAAAGTATTGTCCTACATCGACGTCATCCTGCACAAAAAACCCGTAGGCAAAAAGGTCGCCATCATCGGGGCTGGAGGCATTGGCTTTGATATCGCAGAATACCTAGCCCACGGCAAAATAAACGCCAGCCTTGATAAAATGGCCTTTATGAAAGAGTGGGGAATCGACACTACCCTGCAAGCACGCGGCGGCATCAGCGGAATCGAGCCGGTCATAGAGCCTTCTACTCGCGAGATCTCTTTACTGCAACGTAAAACCAGCAAAGTCGGCGCCGGCTTAGGTAAAACCACCGGCTGGATTCATCGCGCCAACCTCGCTAAAAAAGGCGTACACATGGTCAACGGAGTGGAATACAAAGGCGTTGATGAGCAAGGCCTACACATTGTCCTCAACGACGAAGCGCGCTGCCTTGACGTGGATAATATTATTATTTGTGCCGGCCAAGAACCTCAACGCGCCTTACTGGCCGAACTGCAAGACGCAGGGGCATCCGTGCACTTAGTCGGCGGCGCAGACAAAGCCATGGAGCTTGATGCCAAGCGCGCCATTGACCAAGCCGCCAGACTGGCTGCTGAGATATAGACTGTTGGGTTGTATAGCGTGAAAGTCGGTGCCGATAGGCCTAAATGTGTAGTCAATATACATGGGGTGTATCGTGCACCGTTATATAAATGAACTACACGATCGTGGGTGCTGGCTAGCCTATCCCTCAATGTCGTGACCGCTGACCTTTCCTGTACACAGCTACAGCACAGGCTTATCGCAGCCCTCGGCAAAAAGATATCCCGCTTAAATGAGACTCGGCAAGAAGTATTCCCGATAGTGACTGAGTATAATCCAGCGCATTGTCCAAGGGATCTTAAACACCCCCCTCTATCGAGCCGTAGACCTGGGAGTTTTGACCTAGAAAGTTAAACCTAGTAACTCGATGACTTATCCTAGGGGTACCGATGTATTACCTTTATCTATTATTTTTTATTTTTGTGCATTCATTGGGCCTCTATACCATTGGCGACCATATAGTAGGCCACCTCAATGGCGGTGTACTGCTTAATTTATCCTTAAGCCACTTCATCTTTTCCTTTGCGAGTATCGCGGTCCTACAGTACCTATTGCTATTCGGCATTTTAACCTGGGGATTCACCTACGGAAATTATCTGCTCGCGTCAGTGGTGATTAATCGCTTTAATAAGGACACAAACCCGATACTGCTCCATATCTGCTGGGCGATAGCGGCACCACTTTTACTCGTGATACTCAACAGGGCTCTATTTACACACACGGCTTACGACCTTCCCGACTACTTCCTGCTCGGCGATGATCCCTTTAAGCACCTTGCACTAATGCTCTTAATCGCGGCTCCCTTCGCAACGCTACTGTTTAGCGCGTTTCGATGCTACAAAGTGACTACCTCTATTATCACTAGCATCGCACTCGTCGTATTTTTCACGCTTAATATGGCACCGACGAAGCAATCTCTGACCGAAGACAAACCAAACATTATATTAATTGGCATTGATTCATTACGCATTGAATTAATCGAAGACTACATGCCATTTTTAAATTCCCAGCTTGCGCACACCACTCGCTTCACCAACACCTATACGCCTTTTGCACGCACCTACCCTGCATGGACAAGCATACTCACYGGCCGCCAACCCGTTAATCATGGTGCACGCTATAACCTGCAGCTCGAAAGCATGCTGTCCGACAGCAATATCTACTTACCCCAAACCCTTCAAGCACAAGGCTACCAAACACTCTATGCGAGCGATGAACGACGCTTTAGCAATGTAGGCAGCACTCAAGGCTTCGAAAAAGTCATAGGCCCCAGAACCGGTGCAGCTGACTTTTTATTAGGCCAATATGCCGATTACCCCCTCACAAACATTATCAATCAATTCTTGATTTCGAAATGGTTATTCCCAGAACTCTACGCCAATAGAGCCGCAGCACATAGTTATCAACCAGCACAATTTAACAATTACTTATCCTATGAATTGAATCACCTAGTCGACAAACCTGTCTTTTTGGCCGCTCACTACTGCCTGGCGCATTGGCCTTATACGTATGCAGGCCATAAAGAGGAAAAAGATTACAGTGATGAACCCAAATACCCSAACAATTTAAGGGCCATCGACGACCAAATAGAGACATTGTTTAATGCGCTAGAAGCACATGGTCTACTGAAAAACAGCCGTATAATATTTCTCAGCGATCACGGTGAATCCTGGGGTAACGTTGAATCAGAATTCACAGACCAGGACGGACATGCCCTGAAAATATCTAGCCGTGGACACGGTGCTAGCATCATCAACCCCAAGTCTCAAAAAGTACTCCTGGCACTAAAGCACTTCGACTTACCGACAGGAAGCACGCAAGCGCTCGCCTCACTCATGGATATCAGTCCAACAATTCTTGATACCCTTGGGCTACCGATCCAAAAAAATCACGACGGCTATTCTTTACTAAGACCTACGCCTACGCCTAAAGAAATTTCTTTTGAGTCAGGCAGAACCATATTCGAACCAGGGCAAGAAGACTTAATCCCTGAAGAACTCGCCAAGAAAAGCTTAAGCCTGTATCAACTACAAAGTAACGGGCGCATGAGGCTTAGAGAACACGAAATCAAAAAAATGCTTCAAACCAAACAATACGGTTTACGCATTGGCGATAAAGCAATCTTCAGAGGAAAGCTCGCCCCCCCATTTTSGAAATCYSACTATTTACTGYTTGATTACAAACCGTCTAAATTTACCAAGCTTACAAGTTTCTCAGAGCTTACCAAACTCGAACCCAGACTTGCCGAACGCTTTTGCACACTGTTCTCATCGAGCCACGCAGGCATCCAGCAAGAGTGTCAATCCGAACCAACCCAACCGTGAGTAAATTTTAATCGCACTATACCTCACTCACGAAACCAATTGATAATGCTCCACAGTAGGAAAAGGGTCGTAAAAATAATGCAGCAATGCCCGCCACTGCGGGTACGCTTCCGACTCCCGAAAGCCCACAGTATGATCTTCAAGAGACTCCCAGTTAACTAACAAAATATAACGACTCGCTATCTCCAAGCAATGTTGAAGTTGATGAGAAACATAACCGGATTGGTCTTCGATAATATTTTCGGCTTTTTTAAAAGCTGCCTCAAAGGACTTTTCCTGGCCGGTCTTAATATTTATAATTGCTACCTCTAGAATCATCTTTCCCCCGAATAAATTTCAGTTAATTAATATTTTACCCTCGACATCAATCTTTTAAAGTACGCTCATTACCGTTCAGCAGTGATATCGCCATTATATTAAAACGTGTTAAAAATTAACCCTGCTATCTCTGGCAGGACCAACCTTTGGTTTCCGTGGTTAAACCGTACATAAAGCGAACCCTCAACGTCAATAATATCTCCATCAATGATTCAACAGACTATATACAGCTAACCCTTTTCGCGCTTACTTCATTACATTGTAACCGGCACGGCCATTCAAAATGGCATGTTATACATTTCCGAGCCTTAGCACGCCCGTCAAAAACACAGCATCCAACGACAAGTTCCAAACAACGTTTTAAGCAAAATTTAAGGTTGATGCGTTTCACATTTTTGCTAATCTTTAAACGCCAACGCCGATATCTAATTATTTGGATCAGGACGAACGACAAGATCAGGGAAGCAGGCTGCTCATCGACAAGGCGCAGAAGAGTTTGCAGACAGTAAAACTGGTTTTAAACCCTAGTCTTTTAAGCACCCAGACCGATATAGAATCGATCTAAAAGACAGGGTTTTTATCGTTTTTGATCTAGAGCATTGTTGCTTCTAGTCAACTGCAAGCTATAGCCAAGAGTATACAACTCAATCCCGGAGCTTCAGTTTATGAATCGAATCATCCTCACGCTACTGACTTGCCTAGCATTTATGCTAACGCCCCTCTCCCATGCTGGGCCCGGGAAAGGAAAAAGCCACGGCACAGTAAAACCTTTTTCCCTTAGCGTGACTGCAATGCAAGACATCAATGAAGTCACCGACGTCACCCTAACCACTGACGTGGAAATGACAGGCTTTTCACCCGCTGACCTTGCAAAACACGTACAAATGAAATCCATTGATTCAGATGGTAATCTTCGCTGGACCCAGAATTACAAAGAGGTGGCCTTGGAGACGGGCGATGGCAGCAGCCAAGTCACGCTTAGTTATGACGACATGAGTCGTTATCAAGAAGTCCGAATCAAGCTGCAAGCGCAAAATCAGCAAACAGTGAATACCGAGGTACTGAAATCCTCCACCCAGGTGTTACTGCGACCCGACATGACCGTTGACCGAGTCGACGCACAGGAATCAGTACGAATAGACGAAGTAGTCAATATCGCCGTGTTTATAAAAGAACTCAATGGAGATCTGGGTGCAATCAATTCGGTTTCCTTATCTGATCTAGATGGCATCATCGACTCCGTCGGCGAAGTAGTGGTGGATGCCAACGGAGACGCGGGCATTATATTCTCCGTGGCATTTTCAGAAGCAGGCACCCAAACCTTAACCGTGAATATCGATGAAGTCGTTCCTAGGGATTTTGACACTGGGAACAATCAATTCAGCTTTACCATCGACGTCGTTAATCAAATAGAAACCGTTCAATATTACATGTCCTATTACTGGAACGATTTTAATTATCATTACGACTATGCATCGATCTATGGCTACCGCCAAGTATACGACCAACAAGGACAATCAGAATCCTTCTACCAACAACTCTATATCAACGAACACATGGAATTTCCCATTGATGTACACATGACTATGAGTGTGGATGGCGGTGCCGACGTTGACTTTATAGACTTACAAAACATCCAACCTACCTACAGCTATCAGTACGGTTGTTATGACTATGAAAACTCCTCGACGCAGGTGGGCGATAATACCTGGGTCTATGTCTATAACTACGATTACTGCGGCAGCAACTACAGCTATGTGTATGTGTCATCGTATGCAGCCGACTACGTATACTACTCTAGATCTTGGTACAGCTACTGGGGCGGTTACAATTACGAATACAACTACCATTATGACTACGGCGACTTTATCAACGCAAAAGAGTCCATCACTACTTACACACAAGTAACGGATGACACGGGCCAAACCTGGGGCGGCGAAGCGTCAATCTCGCTAACAGAAACGCCTTACGACTACAGTTATGATTATTCGTATTATTACTACTACTTGTGGTATCACTACTCAGACCATGGCGTGCGGGTGAACGGCTACGGATACGGAATGACCGCACCTTAAAAGGAACGGCCAGTAACCCATCATAACTTGCCCCTTACTTTGAGCATATGCAGAGTAAGGGGCAAACGGTTGGAGTTAACCAGAATTCACTTTCATGAAAATTAAATAGTTAATCCCAAGCTCGAATGAATTAACCAGCAACCTGCGCAGCCTATTTACCAACCAAAACAAGAATATTTCTAATTTCAATTCACACTTCCCACCCGTTCACCTTCGACACAACTCAATACCTTTTCCTCTAGTTTTAAATCCACCGTTTTTCTGACCTAAGATTGGAGCATTATAACGACGTCAAAACATCAATACATTTACAACAACGGACGTTGACATGACAACCAATACGATCAAAACTTCGACAAAATGCTTAACACCAGAGGGTCACGACAGTTAGAGTTACTCCAGATTTTATTGAAACCAATTTCCCGAAAATAAATTTCACGCTAATTGATCGCGATTGTGGAAGTGCTGCACTATTGGGGATTTTGGCTGACCGGTACCCGGCGGCTTCTTTTTATGGCGCAGACATCTCTGAAAAATATACAAACGTACGGCATTGATCCACGCGTAGAGTACAAGTGAGCAGGCATGCTGACATTGACTCTGCGCACACTTTTCAACGCAATACCCGGTGTAATATACTGTAATACCACAACCGCCCAGCAAGAAGTACCCTACACCTTCCTACCGTGTGGGCATTAAACGCGATCTTTTATCGCACAATGTAATGAACGCATCCTGATAAAAAAATAAATAGGGCACCAATAGGATGAACTACGAATCAACACACAAAACTGAAATACTACCAGGCTCTGATGGCGAACACGCGATGCAAAGAGAGTTCAACACAGAAAGAAAAGCGGCGTCGTTTTACAATAAACAGGTTTTAAATGAGCTCTCACCATTAATGCGTGATTTCATTGCAGAACAAGAAATGGTGTTTGTATCCACAGCCGACAGTAAAGGGGCGTGTGATTGTACATTTCGAGCTGGGGACGCAGGTTTCATTACAAGCATTAACAATAAAAATTTAATATACCCCGAATACAAAGGCAATGGCGTAATGGCCAGCTTGGGAAACATCTCGGAAAACAATAACATCTCATTTCTTTTTATCGATTTCTTCGATTCAAAAATTGGCCTTCACGTCAACGGCAAAGCAACCATCGTATCAAATGACAACATCAACGCCTACCTGGGTGAACACGGTTACACGCAAGAAGAATACGGCAAACAGAGCAATATAGCGTGTTATGTAGCTGTTGAAGTAGAAGAAGCGTACATACATTGCTCAAAGAATATCCCCCTGCTCAAAAAAGCAAATAGCGCGTCTCGCCCTAACGCCAATAAGTCGCGTTTTTCCGGCGGAGACGCGTTTAAAGCGAAGCAATATAATAGACCCTGGATCGATGCAGTGAATGCGGAAAATTAGCGCCCTCACGTCCTTGTGCCATCTATACTTTCAATTTCACGTCCGCTCAGCCCCCTGTAAATAGGTGCGCAAGGAAAACTTATTCACACTATCAAGTCTAAGTTGAACAGCAATCATCCAGCCTGTTATTTTGTCATTCGAGCCAAATTACACATTCACCAAATTATATTTTTCACAACCAAAAGTGATTTCCTTTCACCCCCCTTCCACTATTGATCAATAGTGACACAATACCAAACAATCTCAGCACAACGAATAATTCACATCGAGACTTGAAGGAGGCCAATGATATTCGTACACTACGCGCCGCGTTGTCACTCTTTCAAAGCCATTGGCGTTAACGTAACCCCATCCATTCGCTTATTTTATTTAATCTTATTAATTATTGGAAAGGTCAACATTTAATCATTCTCAAAACAATCTAATAACCTCTAATCACTTTATAAATAGTCTATTCCACCCTGGAAGGAAATACTGTAATGACTAGCATCACCACTCTCAAACCCGCAACTAAAGCGTATTCTGACTTTGCAAACGCTTACCTAGAAAGCAGTTGGCCTAAGCGTTTAAATCTAAACATTGATCTACTAACGCCTGTAAACTGCCAACTACGCCTACCGTACAGCGAAGAAATTAATAATGGCACCAGCGCTATTCATGGCGGCATTATCGCATCAGCCATGCATGATGCAGGCCTTCTGCTGGCTACGCATGCTTTCTCTGACAAACAACAACTAACCGTACGCACCATTGACTTCAAGGTATCATTTCTTCGCGCCGCCAAAGAGACCGACCTAACCATCGACGCAACTATTTTACGCCAATCAAAGCGCATGGCGTTTATTAACGTGGTTGCCACTGATAAAAGCGGACAGCCAGTGGCCAGTGTAAATTGTAGCTTTGGTACCTGGGAAGAAGAAGCCTCTACGCCGATATCACCCGACCTATACGTGCCTCTTTTAAATAAACAGGTCGCTGACCACTCCCTTAAGCACATGATGAAGTCGGTCGTTGAATCCAGAGTAGAAGGCATGGCTGTAGAAGAAATGGGCGAGGGGTTCTGCCGAATGCGCCTTGATAACATCGCCTGCTACCAAGACCAACATGGCTACATTTCAAGCGGCGCGCAACTCACCTTAGTCGATAACGTCGGCGCTTTCGGCGCGTTAGCGGGAATTAATGCCATGGGCATGGGCTCGACAGTGGATATCTCGCTCACATCGTGTGAAGCGGTGAAAGACGAAAACCTTATTGGCGTCGCAGAAGCAATGGCACGCAGAGGCTCTCAGATCAGTAGCCGTGTATCTGTTATATCTGAGAAAAGCCAACGCCTTATTGCTTTCGGTACAGTAAGCCTTTGGGTTAAGTTTTAGTTTTAGCTTAAACCTAAACCTAAGCCTATTTCCACTTACCCTGCCAAAGCCACCCAAGCTCGCGGCAGGAATCCTCATTAAACCATGTTAAATTGACTACAATTAGAGTCGATAGAGACAAGCAAGGGTTATCCATTTTTTAACCTGTCCTGATTCACTCTTGCCTGATACTTCTCTAAAGTAGACACGCTATCCCCCGCGTTAAAAAAATACCTCTGAAAGTATCAACTGAGTCTATCCAGCTCTCTTTCTCAATTCCCAATCGGCTTAGCATCGACGGCAGCCCTACGTCGACAGCCCCTCGCTTCCCATTCCGTACTACCTTCCAGCCCAATCAACCAATTTAAAATAATTTTTCTGAGTAACAAGTAAGCCCACTGATGATGGGGCATGGCAGCTACTGTTTAAAGTTTTCAGTTTAACGTTGTCTTGCTTACCAACACCCCTATTGAGCTCAATATTAGGATAAGTCTTAAGTAGTTTCTTTTGTACTTTACTGGGCTTAGCGAGTAGCCCACGGTCTATTTAGCCTCTCGAGTACCGCCCTTATACTAGAGGTATTTATTACACTGCATTACGGCTTCGCTGGCAAGATTAACCCCCACCCTCTAAATATCAAATTCTTAAAATAATAAACCCTCAATAAATTCTAATTATTCGAAATCAAAATATTCCGTAATGGCATGTAATACCAATTTAATTTAATACCCCATACAGTGTACTTGGCAGATTGCATTAAGTGACTAAAAGTCAACACAGCGGGTACCCCTGATTCCCCCGCGCCTCATTGATTAATCCGAAAATTGCCCTTCAAGAATAAAGCGCTGACTATCCAGCCTATCTTCTTCGCCCAAATTTTAGATTTGTAAAGGACTGTCGCATCTACTACACCTATCTATCTGTATTTCTCGTTGCTTTCGTCAATGGCCTTATCACCTTGTCATTACCTTTGTACGCCATCAATGAAGGAATCTCACTGTTATCCTTAGGCTCGCTTCTAGCCGCGCGAGGTGCGGGCACACTATTGGCCAATATCCCAGCTGGCTTCGTTATTGAACGATTTGGTGAAAGGAAACTGGTGCAACTAAGCAAAACGGCGGTATCCGCCTCTTGCCTTGGGTACCTATTCTTTAATTCATTCGTTGGCTTAATCGTAATCACCTTCCTTTTAGGCATGGGCATGGGATGTATCGCTCTCGCACGGCATACACTTATTAGTGCAAAAGTGTGTCCTCAACAACGGGGCCGCGCCTTGTCCAAATTATCCAGTATACAGCGAGCAGGCTACTTTCTGGGCCCGATCATTGGCGGCAGTGTCACTGAGTTATATAGTCATCACGCAGCATTTTTATTGGCTGGGGGTTTAATGTGTATTGGGCTTATAAGTTATTCCTTTGGCCTACTCTCTGATCACCCCAAACAAAACAGTCGTTCCCTAATTAGCTTCATTCAATGGATGCCGTCGTACATTAAGGGGAACGTAAAGTCTTTAGTGCCCTCAATATTTTTTGTAATGAGCTTAAGAATGATTAGAAGTTCGTGGCAGCTACTACTTCCCTTATGGGCGAATCACATGGGTTTAAACGGTACGCAAATTGGTGTCGTGTTCGGTGTTTTCGCTGCAATGGATATTTTATTATTGTACCTCGGCGGCTACATTACCGATCATTTCGGCCGCAAATGGGTAGCAATCCCCTGCGTTGTAATACTTTCGGCATGCGTATTATCGATGCCGTATTGCCTAAACTACAATTCACTTATCTTGCTTGCAGTATTTGCAGGCGTCGCTAACGGCCTAGGAGCCGGTATTATCATGACCCTAGGCCTTGATTTGGCCCCCACTGACAATCGCAGTATCTTTTTGGCTGCTTGGCGTTCGATGAGCGATCTCAGCACGGCAGCGTCACCGCTTGTAATTTCCTCGTTAGCGGGCGCTTTCGCGCTCTCTACAGCAATGCTTTTCAGCGGCGGTGTTGGCTTAATGGGTGGCCTGGTAATGCTGGTTGGCAAGAGCGAAACCATTCATTTTACACTCGAGCCGGCCAAAGAAGCTTAACGTGGGTACTTAACACACAGTCGCATTAGAAATTGTAAGAACCCTGTGACACGCCAAGACTTCCCCAAAGTCACAGAAGGTAAAAAAATTACACGGTATTTAGAAGTTCTTTTATAAGCGCTTTCTTTTTGGCGCTTTTTGTAGCCGCTAATTCTAAGTACTAATCCTCAGCACTATTCCTAGGCATTATTTCTAGGCACTATTTCTAAGCACTATTTCTAGTCCTTGTTATTTACAACTTCTGCCGTCACATCCTCATGCCCCGTTTAAGCGGCGCTCATCGCATCCTTAAAGTTAATGGCGATCGGGGTTTTAAGATGGATCGCACCCGGTACTTCTACAGACGTCAGCGCTTGCTCTAGAATCGTTTGATCTTTCATGAGCATTACACCGGAGAATCGTAGTCGTGATAAACGTAGCGTTTGTATTTTTCCACCCTGAATAACCAATGTGCCCCCATCAATGAGGAACTTAATGGAGACTTTGAAATCAACATCCATGACATTGATACCGTATAAACTGACTTCGACGTTGGGCCTGTACGCTGCCTGTACCCCGTATTTAGTAATAGAAAATTCATTCACTTGGTCCGGTGGCGTTTGCTCTGGGTCCGCTAATTCTTGCAGCTCCTCCCAATTGCAGAACACCTCGCCCATAACCGCATCAATCCCTACGTCAAGCACTTCGATACACGAATCACGTAATGCCCGCCCCATGGTTTTCCAATTCACATCCTTTCGTAAGGCGGTGATTTCTTTTTGTGCAACATCCTCAAGCTCGGATATTTTTTTCTTTAACTGACGGGCACTAAGGCCTTGTCCATTCAATAGAGCTTGTTCATTATCCTTACTTAACTCGACGATACTTTGTACTACCTTGTTCGTAATAGTTTCAATTCGTTCGTCAATAGACGCTTTAACCGCTTCAGCTCGCCCACTTAGCTCCTCACTCGCCTGCTCCATCATAGCATCTGCGGCACCTTCTCCAATCGTGGATAGGGTTTCTCTAAATAAATCTGCAATGGTTATGGTCACAACAATCTCCTCTCTCAGTATCTCTTTTAGTAACACCGGTGGTATTGCGGAATTCATAATTTACAACTAATTCAATTTTTTCCCTAGGATGGCGAATCGCCCTAACGAAGCGCTATATTTCCAATCGAGACTGAACTCGCCGGCTGCCTCTTGACACAGATTAACCGCTCTGGGCATTGAATCATCAACCGACATAACACCCAATGCACCCTTAAACCGGAACCCCATCTCTTGCATGGTTTTGTCTTTGCCTGCCTTTGACTTATTGGGTTTGTCACGCTGCAAAGCGATACCTCCTAACTCACCTACAAATTGGAAGCCTAATTCCTGCATCACTTTTCTAGGAGAGGACTTAACGCTCTTACTTAAACTCGGAGCTTTCCCAAAGACAGAATTCTCCAAAAGGGATCCAGCAACAACGGTTACAGACGCAATTATTGCGATTAAACTTAGTACTTCGAAAGGAGCTTCTGAAATAAGGCCCTTCAATGGTTTTGAAGTAGAGACTAGATTAGACATTTTATTTTTATCCATCAGACTTGGGGCATCATTTCCAACGTGAATTTTCGTAGACGTTTCCTGAGCCGTTCTATTCACTCGCAGACTAGGGTTTGTAGTTGAATCAGCCGACGCGAGTACTCCATCAACCGAGCTTCGATTATCATTTCCAACGAAGGCCTGATCGCCCGCTTCTTCCGCGTTGCCATTCGAATCTGCATTAGGATTCGAATTTGAACCCAAGTCTGAATCAGCCAATCTTGGGGTATCATTCCCAACGGTGATCTTCGTAGAGAGTTCTTGAGTCGTACTATTCACGCGCGGAKTTGGTTTTGTAGTTAAATCATTCGAAACCAGCATTACATCAACCGAGCTTCGGTTAGCATTTCCAACGACACCCTGATCGCCAGCTTCTTCCGCGTTACCCTTCGAATCAGCATTAGGCGTTGAATTTGAGTCCAAGCCTGAATCAGCCAATCTTGGGGTATCATTCTCAACGATATTTTTCGTAGACGTTTCTTGAGCCGTACTATTCACGCGCGGATTTGGTTTTGTAGTTGAATCATTCGAAACCAGTATTACATCAACCGAGCTTCGATTAGGATTTCCAACGACGCCCTGATCGCCCACTTCTTCTTCCGCTTTACCCTTCGAATCTGCATTAGGATTTGAATTTGAACCCAAGTCCGAATCAGCCAATCTAGGGGTATCATTCTCAACGATGTTTTTCGTCGACGTTTCTTGAGTCGTACTATTCACGCGCGGATTTGGTTTGGTAGTTGAATCAGCCGACGCGAGTTCTCCATCAACCGAGCTTCGGTTAGCATTTCCAAGGATGCCCTGATCGCCCGATTCTTCCAAGTTACCATTCGCATCAGCATTAGGCGTTGAATTTGAGTCCAAGCCTGAATCAGCCAAACTTGGGGTATCATTCTCAACGATGTTTTTCGTAGACGTTTCATGGGCCGTACTAATCACTCGCTGACGAGTGTTTGTATTCGAATCATTCGACGCGAGCTCTCCATCAACCGAGCTTCGGTTAGCATTTTCAACGACGCCCTCATCGCCCGTTTCTTCCTCGGTACCATTCGAATCAGCACTAAGCGTTGAATTTGAGTCCAAGCCTGAATCAGCCAATCTTGGGGTATTATTCCCAACGATGTTTTTCGCAGACGTTTCTTGAGCCGTTCTATTCACTCGCAGACTAGGGTTTGTMGTTGAATCAGCCGACGCGAGTACGCCATGAACCGAGCTTCGGTTAGGATTTCCAACGACGTCCTGATCGCCCGCTTCTTCCGCGTTACCCTTCGAATCAGCATTAGGGGTTGAATTTGAATCCAAGTCTGAATCAGCCAATCTTGGGGTATCATTCTCAACGATATTTTTCGTAGACGTTTCTTGAGCCGTTCTTTTCACTCGCAGACTAGGGTTTGTAGTTGAATCAGCCGACGCGAGCACTCCATCAACCGAGCTTCGGTTAGCATTTTCAACGACGCCCTGATCGCCCGATTCTTTCGCGTCACCATTCGAATCAGCATTAAGCGTTGAATTTGAGTCCAAGTCTGAATCAGCCGAACTTGGGGTATCATTCTTCGCAAGGAAGTTTAGTTTAGGCTTTCCTTCTTCCTTAGTACCTTCTTCATTTAAGTCTTTTGCTAATTCTGATTCATCCCCCCCTCTGTCAATATACGCATAATTAAGGATAGAGCTAGGACCCTTAGGCACGACCGGGACTAGATCGGATGATATTGACTCAGGTTGCGCATAATAAACAGATGGAAGATGTGCGACCCAAAAGTCCTCGTCCTGGTAAGTACACTCAATTGAGTAAAGGTTGCACCGACCATCATTTTCTAAAACATTATTTTTACGCCGAACATGGAAGCTTTTACAATCGACGTCTGCACAAGCTGCATTACATTCATCAAAAGAGTCCGGCTCTTTTATAGTTTTAATCAAGGAATCTAAATTAGACTCACAGGCATCACTTTGCTCCCGCTCCATATAGAAAACCTGTTCAATCTCCTTTCGCCACTGCGTACCATCTGACCAATTAATCGCCTCCCCATGACTAAAAACGGTACCCGTTGAACGCACATCACCTGAAATATTTTTCACATGGGCTGCACTAAGGAGTTCCACATAGATAGGTTTGTTATCCAGGCCTTCGACTATTAACTCACAACTTTGTTGACTCGCGCTTATTCTCGACGCAAACTGACTAGACCAAATATCAGTCAAGTCAAGCGTATGACACTCATCCCCCCAAACATAGGAGTGAAATGATAAAAGCATTAAAATAATTACGAGGAACTTTTTCACGAGCTACTCCAAGCACTTCACTCATTCGAATATGCACTTAATATGCAGAGGTAAACTGAGCCATTATTCATCCAGGAAACCTCCGCCCATACAATAGATCGGGTCGAAATATATTATTTACAGACAGTAACTATTTATAATATTTTAATCGGCCGCCCTATCTTGACCAATGCGAAGAAAACTTATCCATACACCCTGATTGAATAGATTTCAGTATATATGCTCACAGAAGTGTCGTAATGCCAAATAATACCATCGTCTATTTACTGACAATATTTTTGTATAATTCATTTACTAAAATTACACTTCACTCTCAGACAACCCTAAAAATAACGCTTCGCTCACTCTGCCTGACAATTTATTAATTTATCAAATATACTGCTATATAGAAATTTATAGGAGATTAAAGGCTATGTTAATTATTACAAGAACACCATTACCCGTTATTACACACTCAACACCAAATCAATTTCTGAACACACATCAAATACTCACTAAATATTCTAAAAACAACAACCCATCGAAAAAACCCACTACGTCCAATCAACAGAAATAAATCCATGCCTCAACAACCACACCAAAAGGAGAAATATTCCCAACATACAATCGACTCGCAAATAAATTCGTGGCTTTTACTGGCTATACTTACAACGTATAAATTAAATTCAATTACATTTAAAAAAGGATTTTAAATGAAAAAGATCGTTTGTATATGTGTTGGAGTGCTTATGCTTAATTCTACCGCTAACGCAGTATCGATAAGCTTTACGGACGAATTCTTATATGACGACGACCGTCTTTATGCCTCATTCGACGTCGCCACTACCTCTAATGTAGTGCTTCGATCACTTGGCTACGCAGGCGGAACAAACGCCGCCGGCGAAGTGATCGCCGACGGTGGGTTTGATACTCTATTATTTCTATTCGACGCAGCAGGCTCTCTAATCACGTCAGATGACAACTCATCTGGCATAACCTCTGCACAATCTGGCTTATCCAGGGACGCACTATTAGACTTATCACTAGATGCCGGCTCTTACACCGCAGTACTAACTCGATTTAATAATGAATACGTTTCTGGGGACATTAACTTGGACTCAAGCTGGGACCAGATAGTCAGCGGGTTCGACGGAAGAAGTACTGAATTCGCATTGGATATCAACATCGATAGTTTGACCAAACCCCAAGTATCCGTACCAGAACCATTAAGCTTTAGCCTACTAGGACTTGGCTTAGCGGCAGTTTTGTCGCGTAGGTTATTTGCATCGCGTTAGAGCGCAGAGTTTGCTTTGGGCCTTAAGGCATCCTTAAGGCCCTATCAGACTTTGATAAGACATCCAAAACTATAAAAAATAACAATTTAATACAAATAGATTCCCGCGCAATTAAAAAGGTGGTTAAAGGCCCAGTGTATTGAGCAAAATATCACCAACGTCATCGCGGCTTCCAATGCCCTTGCTCGCTTAGCATAACTATACACCCCAGAAAGGCAGTTGAATCATGGATTGTATTTACTGCCTGAGTGCATACAAATACGGCGTAAATAATAAACCTGTTACATGGTCGACTAAAAACCGATCAGCCTTCAAGCGACAGACGCATCAAACGGGTAATGCTACGTAATATTTCTGCACGGAAACGTTAATTATAATTGTCATCGGCTGTTTTATCCTGGAAAACATTTCCATTAAAGCAGGGCCATTGTAATCGGTAACATCTCAAAAAGAGCGACTTTTTAGCATGAGATAGCCTCACTAGAAAATTCGCAGTAATAGCTGGCCCTATTTAAAAGATATATCAATTAATTAGATTAAAAAAATGACATATAAATAAAAAAGATAATACTTTTATGTATTGGAGTGCTTTTACTTAATACTACTGCCAACGCAATACCGATAAGAACGATAAGCGAAACTGGCGATTTCCCTAGTAACGACCACATCTTTCGAACCAACTTCGAACTTTTCGAAACCTCTAATGTTGAGATACGATCACTTGGTTACGCAGGAGGAACAAACGGAGCAGGCCAAGTGATCCCCGACGGCGGGTTGGATACGGAAATATTTTTATTCGATGCTATCACCAATAACCTCCTTTTCATGGATGACGACTCATCTAACGTAAGGTCTAGAAATGGAGGACGATTTGGATCTCGTCCTCAATCCTTTGACGCGCTATTAAACCTAACACTGGACGCGGGCTCATATACGGTAGCGCTAGCACAATTTGACACTTCGTATGTCGGAGGGCCGCTGCAAGATAATTCAAGTTTTAATCGCTCAACGAGCACCAATTTTAACGACAGATCAAATGCATTCGCATTGAATATTACTATCGAATCCTTAACACCCGATATACACCCAATACCCGTACCAGAACCACTAAGCTTTAGCCTACTAGGGCTTGGCTTAGCAGGCATCGCGTCACGTAGATTAATTGCATCACGTTAGAGGCAAAGTTTGCTTTGGGCCTTAAGGTTCGTTTAAGGCCCAAAAGAGCAGACTCTTTTAGATATACAGAGCCAATGGATTAATTGAAAGCTCAGTATTATGGTGACTAAGCCACCCTAACGACACGGGTACTTCATAAAGGCGTTCATTGCCCAACTGCGGCCAAATATGACACAAGCCGGGAACAAACACCTTCGCCGTATGCAGGGGGATATGTGCACGGCTGTAATCTAATACCAGCGTTTCAAAACCTAAGTCTTTCAAGTGCCCCACTATAGCTAGAATATCGTCCTTAATATCCCCGCTGCTCGACAACATAGGGGGCGCTGCTTTCTCACTAGAGTCCCCATAAAGATAACTCCCCGCCTCAATCGCATCAAAATCAAACGGCGCTGAATTTTGGTTTCGAATAGGGATTAATTGGCACAACTCCGTCAAAGCACGTTGCGCCGCCATAGCAGGAATTAAATGGCAACCAAACCCCATAACCCAACCACCCGTTTGTGTATCTTTCCCTATTGCCGCCATTACAGGGACACCAAGATCGTTGGTAAGATCTAAGACCCAAAAATCATGCGATGGAACATCGTTTGAATGAGTGGGTGATAAAGTTTCTTTTAGCTTTTCTAAGTTACCCTGGTCCATTAAGGATAAATCAAACAAGGGGCGTGTAATTCGGTTATACCACCAGATCCCCGCTGCATCACGCTCAATTAATTCAAAAAGGCCCTGCAAAATAGCTTCCTCTAAAGTATTACCTGCAGCACAACCATTGGAATGCCAACGCCCGAATTGATCGTCATCGAATGGAATATTACTAAAGCATTGACTTAGGGGTGCGTAAACTCTTTCTTCACCACTAAGAGACCACGTGGGTAACCAGTGGATGCTTTCATCTTGATAAGGGGTTGAGGCTTGTTTACGCTGAGACTCAGCACCGCTCCTATCTCCAAAATTTTGGTATTGCTGATTACTGTAGGGCACCAAGTCATGATAAGAAACGCTACGTTCGCCCTTCTCAGTAAGCGCTGACTGAGTATTTTTATACAATGGCACATCATCTTGATACAACGCGCAGTACCTTTCTATCGCTTCCGAGAGCGCGCTGGCCTTGGATTGCTCTGGGCTGACGCCTTTGCCGAGGCAGATCTGGACAAAGCTATTTTGATTGAATAGTAAGGAATTACTTTTATTAGGTGTTTGAAAATACCCTGTCCGATATATCTTTACAGGATTATCGAAGTTTGATTCAACTTCAATGAGGTGATTGATAATACCAGTCACAGGGCTAACCAACGGCATTAGCCTTTGCACCGTCGCCTCAGCCGTTATACTTCTCGATCCACCGTCTTTGTTGAAGCGGCTAATACATTGGTTCAATTTAAGCGGAGTATGAATCTTAGCAGAAAAGTCATGACTAAATTGGATGCCAGAATTAACTGAATGGTAATCCGTTCGAAGATTTTGGAGGTTATAATTTATTAACTGTCGGGTGTTCGTATTTAAGAGCTGTTCGCTTAATAGCTTAGCAATCCCCTCGCTCTGCTTCACACTAAATACTTGCCGGGCAGAAAAACGAACACTGTGACTTCCCTCTGGCCAGCCCGTCATCAACCATTTCATTACCGGCTGATTGGCCAATAGCTGTTCTTGCAAGCCGCTGAATAACGCCTTTTCATTACGCGAATATTTTGGACTAAAACTGATTTTTTCACCGCTTATCTTTACCACTATAAAATAATCTTGGACTGCTAACGAACAAATCCGAGAATCTAATAAGTCGTCCACAAGAATCAAACTTAACGACTCAGGAGATTTATGGGCTACAGCCCTACTATTAGCAATAGTCTCCCAGAGGCCCTCATTATTATCTAGGAGTGCTTCTCCTAAGGCCGATAGATTCTCTATCAAACAATTTTCGTTCAGCCAATAAGTTAGAATCAAACATCGATCATCAACACTAGGCTTTAGGTACTTATTACTCTCTTTATCAGAATTCACCAACAAAGACAATTCACAGAGCTTCTCAATTTGCCTATAAAACAGCGCCACTACAGGCTTATCCTGGATATCGTGATTTTGTAGCAAGCCCCCAAGGCTATCTACCCCATTAATATAGGCTACCAACGGGAATGTAGTTGCTTGCAATAATAATTGCTGGCACTCCGAAAGTAGTAACACATCCTGATTATTCATGACATAAACGTTTAAACCTGGATGCCACGTTAAAATCCTGACGCTTTTTTCAGGTTCTAAGATGGCAGCGCTAATGAGGGCACCTCATTAGTAAACCCCTGAACATCAATATTCACACCATAAAATTCTAATGAGTTTTTCACCAATATATCATTAAGCTCGGAGGCGGACAGTTCACGGAACTGTCCATCAAGGTCGCCTACAGCAAACTGTGAATGATCGGGATGAGGGAAGTCAGTACCATACAAAAGCTTTTCATGGCCAATCATATCTATCACTTGGCGCAAACAAGGTTCACCGAATTCCATAGCCACCCAACACTGGCGCTTAAAATATTCCGACGGTAACATTTTAATATTTTCTTTCGTAATAGATCTAAATTCTGGATAACAAATATTGTCCAAACGCCAAAGCCAATGAGGCAGCCAAGACGCGCCAGCTTCTAAAAAAGCAAATTTCAATTTGGGATGACGCTCCAGCGTACCGGACTCAAGTAAAGACAAAAAAGCCATTTGAATTTCCATGGRATGAGAACAGGCGTTCAACGAAAAATGTGAGTCAAATCTATCTGTGCCTGCTGTTGGCAAGAATGCGTGAGAACCGCAATGAATCACTACACCGATATTATTTCTTTCACATTCGCTCCAAAAACGATCATAATCACGATGCCCCAATACTCTTCCCGCGATTATTTCAGGGCGAACAATTATACTTTTCCATCCATAAGATACAATCGTAGCCAATTGATCCAACATATTAGTGGGATCATGACGACTGACAAACCCCACGCCAATAAGCCTAACTGGATCATAATCACAATATTGTTTTAACCAACGATTGTATGCGTTCGCGTATTCCAAGGAAACAAAAGCAGGTATTTTTTCGTGACTCACCAGATAGGTCGCAAAGGTTGGGAATAGACTAGCGCACCTAACAGCCGTTTCATTCATAGACCGAAGCATGCTTACCGGGGATTTCGCCGCCAGTCTCTCGGGAATATTATTATTACTACCTTCTACGCATGCGATCTGCAGTTCATCGCCCCACCGAAAAAGAGTATCCTGATCTCCTATTTTATAGGTAGGTGGCAACACGACATTACCTTTAGCACCCAATCGATTCACCCGGCGAGCTAACTTCTGCGGCGTATCGTAACTCAATCTTATAGGGTATTTTTTGAACACGTCCCCACAAACAAATTCTCGCCACATCTCTACTGGTTCAATTACATGACGATCTGCGTCATAAACAAGATTAACACTCATCAATAGTCTCAAACATTCAAAATTAATTTATAGTCCATAGGCTATGGTATCGCTCAGTTAGATGCGACACCCTTTCTACTACACCATTGCTGTCCTAGGCAGCACTCGATATTTTATCCAATAATATCGGACATATAGATGGGTTATTGATAATCTCCTTTACACCACAGTCATCAACGCCGTCAACAAATTGAGACTTCTCCGTTAATATGCCAAAGCAAATGGCTATCCGATCGGAATCACTAGTATTGACTAAACTGCCATGAAAAGTATTCTTGTGATGGAATGAAATACTACCTGCTTTTAATAGCACAGGAGTTTCGCTCCATTCACGCTCAGGAAAATCACGTTGCATCATCCTTCGCTGAGCCACCAAGTCTTGTATCTCACCCCCCGAATTACCATACCTTCGCCCCCACTTATGAGAGCCGTTGATATAAGTTAAGGGGCCAGAATCTATGGTGACGTCAGTTAATGGGATCCATGCCGTCAACACCTCACCTTCCAAGAAAGACAAATGTTGCGCGTCACAATGAAATCCCACTTGTCCTAACTCACCACTTCCGCAGGGCTTATAGTAGAGTTGGGATCCCCACACTTTGGCTTGTTTTACACCAGTAATAGCTTCTACAAACTCACCGATACGACCTAGACTCAACATTTCAAAAATTGCATTATTTGCATGATGTATTTGAGTTATTCGTTGAATCCTACGCTCATCACCGGCGGATATACTACATCGAGGTGCATTCCTGTCATAGGTATCTGATAATACGTCTTTCACTCCTTGCAAAGATCTGACAATTAAATCATCCGGGACTACCTGCTCATCTACGATTAGAAAACCATCAGTGCTATAGCTGCCCTTAAAACTTGAATTTTTAGAAATCATATTGTCACACACCCATTAACAGAAATTACTACACATAACCTTTCCCTAAGAAACCAGAAACCTTACAGGTTTAGACGGACGTAAAGGGCTCGTTCGACCTAACAGCAATAAAATCAGACAAGGCAATAGGCTGATAATTAGACGCAGGAGGAGCGGGAATCACTACCTCTAATGTACTATAAAAGTCGACCTCTTTAATTTTAAAATTACCGTCATCATCGACTTTCACATCAACAGGCTTCACTGATACGCCGACCCCATTAGGTATCCTATAACCTAAGTCATATAACATTGCTTTATGATCCAACAAAGACGCATCTTTCACACTTTCCCCGCGGGAATGTGCCCAGACATAGGAAACCATACGAGGTACAAACTGTTCCCAACCGTAATCATCCGTAAGCCCCTCAGCTCCCCCTCGGTCACCGGCCTCAGAAAGAGTAGTAGCGCCAGCGCTCAAATCACCATGTTTCGAACAACCACCGAAAGATTTATCGAAACTGTCTCCTTTTTCACTGGGCTCGATCTTTTCCATCCAAACCTTTGCCATCTCTATATTATTTCTCGTCCATATTTCAGAGGTAACTTTCACTGGCCCAAATGATGAATCTAGCAATCCAGAAGAATCTTGCATATCGAAACCAAAAGGAAAAAACGAACCCAACCTAATATAGTCAGACAAGACAGTCAAAGTGACACCCTGCATTTCACAGATTAAATCTATGACGTCTTCATTCTTTCTCGATATGTTTTTTAATTCTTTTAATTCTTTTAGCGAATCGTTCATATCCTCTTCAAAAAGATATGGGATTGGCATCTTAAAACCTCCAAAATCCAACTTAAATGGTATTTTAATCTCAAGGCTACTCCACAACCCTTCCCACCCATTAGTGGTCGTATAGGCCAGATTTGAGCGATACCTCACTTCACCTTCATCATTCGGAAACGTTGCAACAACCATAACGTTAACGTTACTCTCATCATTTTTTTGATGCGGGATTTTATCCTGCTTAGTAACCACAAGATTCTTATAGTAAAATTTAACGCTATATTTTTTACCCTCTACCCCTGCGCATCCAACATTCTTTACCCCTAACTTATTGAGAAGATAAAGTAACACATTTCGTTCTTCGCCTGCCTTCGGGCCGACAGAAAGCCCCTGAGCCTCCCATAAGTCATCAAACTCAACCCAATACAAAGCCACTACTTGCTGCCAAGCCTTATCCCAATCGTCTCGATTATTTATATAAATATCAGAACTCATATTTTCTCCCTCAAAAAATAATAGATATAATAAAACCGCCCATTAAGGCTTCCACCCTAATGCCTGCCCAACTATACGTGCAGATTCCTCATGTACCCTCACTTTCTTGCCCGTATTCTTCGCTTCAAATATTTGATAAAGAGATTCCAGCCTTTCAACCAATTCTGGAACGACATCAGCGCCAGCCAAGCGAATATAATATACAATCGCTTCCGCCTCGAAATATATTTCGCCATGTCTATTTGAATGCGTTACCGCCTGAACAAGCAGCTTCTTTACGCGATCCGTCAACTCTTTATCTCGCTGATAGTAACAATCTGCCAGAGAGATAAGCACCACTGAATAGACCCCAACGATTTTCYTTTCAAACACAATATTTTTAACCAGCTCCATTAACTGGATCGCCGAATCAGGCTCCCCAACTTCTATATATACCTTCGCCAAAAATGGCGTATACCAACCGATAACAAAATCTTGTCCGGAAGCAATCATCTCATCCACGCATTCCCTAGCTGTTACGACCTCTTTATTTGCGCACGCTTCAAGTGTATCGATAAAAATAGTATGCCAAACTTCTTCTCGGCTTTTATTATGCTTGCGTTTATAATTCGCCATTTCTCTTTTTACTAACGAAATATCGCCGATATAAAACCCATATAACCCCATATAAAGATAAGCAAATGCTATCGATGAATCATGCCCAATTTCCTCTGAAAACCTAATCGCCTGCCCGATTGTTTTCAGGGCTTTATTCGGATCTCCACCGTACAAATAGCTAAACGACAACATCGCTAGGCCTTGCGCTTTCACATCGACTCCAAACTCATTCGCAAGCTGTCGATCTATTGCCTCGTCGTACATTCCCAACGCCTCTTCCAACTGACTCGCGGCTACAGACCACTCATCATCAAGCTGAAACGCCTGCGCCAAGTGAGCTAATACCAGCATTGTTTTTTGTCGATCATTTTCCAACTTTGCACGAGCTAATATTTCTTCGCCCAACACTCTAGCTGCGTCACGCTTAGAGGTATAATGTAAACTTAAAAACAAAATCCAATCGCTTTTATCTGACAGATTCTTCCTAAATTCATCGCCTGATTTCCCATCGGATTGATTTAATTGTTCAACCAACTCCTTAATCCTACGGCTCATCACCATGACTTTCTCACCGCCATAGCCCGAAACAGTTAAAACAGCAGGCAACATTGCCGCCAGTATTTTTAATTCGTTGTTACACCGTAAAACCTGATCATTAATGGTCGGAATCCATTGCAGCACTTGCTCACCAAAGGCTGCTGCCTCATCATTCGCCGACTTCTCAACTTGCTGCTCTACTGCGGCAACACCATGCACAGACGCTTTATCAACAAGACCAGCATAAAAATAATGGCGTGCAATAATTGCAGGGATGCCTCCCGCGCGCTCTGGAAAATCATCCACCAAGGAGTCTGCAATATTTTTATGGCAATTTATTAACATTCGATTAGCCATGCCCTCATAAGCAGCATCGCGAACCAAAGCATGTTTAAAAATATAGCGATCACCTGCCACCTGACGCTGAAGATAAATCAGTTCGTTAGCAACCAACTCATTCAAATCAATTTGAACCTGCTCTTCTGACCGTACTGACGACGCCACTAGCAACCCATAATCAAACTCCCGACCAATGGTTGCTGCCAACTGGGCAGTTTCTTTTGAACTGCCTAAGGTATCCAGCTTTTGCTGCAAGGACCCCAACAAGGTATAAGGAACTTCAAGTACTTTCTCGGAAGTCACAAAGTCAAAGACACCATTCAGATACTCCACCAGATTTTTACGCCGCAACATAATCGCAAGCTCTTCAACGAACAATGGAATACCATCGGCCCGAGAAGCCACGACGTCCAACACACGTTTTGAAATCGGTCTACCATCAAATAAACTAACAAGAAAATCATTAATCTTATCCAGCGAAAATTTCACCACCTCGATAGGCGTCAGCACGGCATTTTCTAATTCATCAGGAACAACCTCTCGCGAAGTAGTAACGCACACAGTTCTACTTTTTTCATAGGATGAATGATTTAAAAAATAGTTTATAAACTCTATACTAGTGGGGTCGGCCCAATGCATATCCTCAAAAATGAACAAACATTTCACTTGAAGGCCTCTTTCTTGATTTCCTTTTAGGAACAAACTGATCAATGCTCCGAATATCAATTCTTTCTGAACATCAGCGGTTAGCTTCATAACTTTCGCTTCTTCGCTAAACGGTAAACACAACCAACTACAAAGCAATGGTAACGCTAATACCGAATCAATACAGCTATCAGCAAAAAGCACCTCGCTTAATACCGAAACAGCTCGCTCTGGTTCCATAGCGTTCAGTGAATATTGATATTTAAGTGCTTCCAGAATAGGATATAGCGCATTGAAACTATATTCAGGTAAACACTGCGCGATAATGTGCTGGAAATTATTCGCTCGATTGCGGAATTCATTAACTAAACGAGACTTCCCTATACCAGCCTCACCGTAAACATGTACGGCGGTGCCGCGTTGAGCACCCGTTAAAAGCGAAGTAAGCTTAACCAGCTCCCGCTCCCGCCCGACAAAATCATAATTCGCTCTAGTCCCCCGTAAAAACCCAAAAGCTTCAACCGTTCGCTCACCGGTTAACTGAAAAAATCTGGCGGATTCCAAAGTGCTGTTTATACGTCTATTATTTTCTGGCTTAAAACTTATATAACCGTCCAACTCGGCCTTACTTGCATTGGAGCACAGCACCTGTTGTGGAGCTGCCTCGTATGCAATATTCATCGCTAAGCTGACTATCCGACCATCAGGAATGGCATCGGCATAAGTGATTACTAACCCTGTATTGATACCCATGCGATAGTCAAATTCATATCCTTGGGAATTTTTAAGCAAAGCATTCTTTCTCCTCATATTACTTGATATTTCAAGGGCAGTTCGAGCACATAAACGACTATCGCTATCACTGACCACTGGATACCCGAAGTAGAAAAGCAAACTGCTGGCCAATGTACCAACGTGGAATGCGCCGTAACGAATCGCAATATCAATACATTGACTTTTTTGATCTCGAAGCAGTGCATCACCGACCTCATCATCGATGCCGCCGTCAATGTTGGCTTGCGCATTAGAATGAATGTCAATAAGCACGGCAAGTACTGATATCTTCTTTTTCTCAGTCAATCCGGTGTATAAATGGGCTTGGTTATCTATCGCTAGGGTGACTGTAAGATCTTTTGGATTACATTGAGCACTACTAGACAGATCGCTCCCCGCCCCGTATCCAGTCTGCAAATCTCCCACAAGCGTAGAAAAATTGATTAACCGCATACCTTGGTATATTTCAGAAGCACTCGATACCCGATCACTAGCCTTTTTATTCAATACACGTCGCAACAAATCAGCAACAGGATGCCCAGCCACGGAAGCAGGCAACGGAACATTTGAAGGACTAAGCTGCTTATGGAATATAGAAGCCAAACTAGATCCAGAAATAGCCGGCTGCCCAGTCAGACATTCTAGAAACACCAACCCCCACACATAGAGATCCGTTTTAGGTGTTGGCGGTTCGCCGCGCAGCTGCTCGGGCGCACTGTACGATGGCGTACCTAATGTTTCCTGGGTTAACGTAAGGGTTTGATATTCGAGCTGTCTTGCTTCTTTAGTAAGCGAGCCAATGCCAAAGTCTAATATCTTAACGTGGGTTTTCGCACCCACTTTGGTGAGCATTATATTGGAGGGTTTAATGTCACGGTGAATTACGCCTTGCTCATGGGCATGCACTAAGGCATCGAGCACTTGCGACATCACATCCGCTGCCTCCGGTGCCGAAAAAGGCCCTGCTTGTGACAACATATCTTTCAGCGTTACACCATCAACGTATTCAAACACCGCGTAGAACTGATTATCACCGCACTCACCTTTATCTAAAAGGCGAACAATATTGGGGTGCTGTAATCGGCTAACCAATACAGTCTCTCGCTCAAACCGATCTACATAACGCTTTCGTTTCGCATCATCAAAATCAACATTCAAGGTTAGGTATTTGATCGCAACATATTGACCGGTCGCGGAGTGTACCGCCTTGTAAATACGGCCAAACCCTCCCTGACCGATTTTTTCTTGAATCTCATAGCCTTCGACGCTCAAAGAGGTAGGTACGTCTGAAACTTGCATTTCCATTAACATTTCCTAACAAGGGTCCCCTTAAAAGAGGGGGACTATCAAAATTAACACCGCATGTACGCAAAAGTTGTCGAAGTAGTGACGCGTAGAAGCGACGCGTTGTAACTAGCGGCTTCAAATTATTACTAGGGAGCCATCACAGGGTGCCCGCCACTAATCTTGATAAATTCAGCAGCAAAACGCATCTCACCTCGCCGGGTTTCAATAATCTTAGGCAAATCGATGTTGGACGGTAGCGCCTTAATCATTTGTTTTCGAAACCGATAGATCTGGATATTAATATGAGTTTCATTTAAACCTAATAGACGCCCTAAATCGCTTTTACCGATCCAGCCTTGCTCCTCGACTTGAAAACCTTCGTCCTGATCTTCCATTCTCTTTCTGGCCAAAATCAACATTAAGTAATGGTGTGTTCGCTGCTTTAAATCGATTTCTTGGTCATTAACGACCAGCTTAAGCGATACATGTTCTTCATTCTGGCTGACGTGGAAGATGGTCTGAATACTAGAAACTAAAATACGCGGCCCGTCAGCCACGGTTAAAGTTTCCACTTCAGGGGTGGATTCAACAAAACGCCACACCGCGTCTTTAATACCGACCCGGTCTCCGTTTTTCAGATAGGAGACCCCAGATTGACTTTCACAAACCCATTTTCCATCAGGTGTCACGTAAATCGTTACTTCTGGATTAACCTCTGAAGGCAGCGCTACGATGTCTTCCAAAACAATATCTGGCAACCCATCAGTAATCGCTATTAACATTGTTTGAGGCGGCTGTACGTCCATAAGGACCCAGCCGTCACTATCGCCCCCACCAAATCGAATCAGGTCATTGCTTTTAAGTTTCACTTTGGTGCCCGGATATACCCGCGCCTCATTAACAAATGTGCCGTTAGTGCTGGAGTCCTGCAAAAACCACCCTTCGAGCCCCCATACAATCCATGCATGCTTGCGTGAAATATTGGGGTTGGATAAGACGGTATTTGATTCGCCTACTTGTCGACCAAATAAGTGTTCCCCTAGAAGCACCACCCTTTCCTTCGTTCTTTGATTTATCAAAAGCGCCAAATCTAACCTCCAGTTAATTAGCTCTTTTTAAATAATGCGAACGCCTTAATCAACCCATTACCCTATATTACACAGGTTAAACTCATCGCAAAGTTCATTTAGGCCAAACATTAACCTCAATCGAGTGCTAATGAATTATGCATTGGTTATTGTTAAGTGATCTCATTTTGATATGAACATATTTTAAGCAAAACAAACGCGGGTCGTAGACATCTAATATTATTAATATATTTTCGCTTTGTAACAGCTATTGATATGGCTACGTTATACATTAAGAATAATAATAAATAAAGAATTTACAGTAGCCACCCGAATAACGCTCTTTAAATCGCCTAGCAAAACTCACGCAGCAACTAGTCTCTAGTTATAAATCAGATAATAATTATGTCCATTACACATTATTACACTGACCCATTCCCACTTACGACTTTGCTCACACTGAGCCGAAGCATGCCAATGCTTTTAGAATCGACAAAGTAACTTGGCTCACAAACGAATTAATTTGCACGTATTAATTAAACGCGGGTTAAAAACAAATCAAAGCAGTATATTATTTAATCGAAATCTGGATAATGCAACGCGTTATTCTAATTCACGCGGCATAACGCTCATACAAGCCAAAGCGTCGATCGGGACAGTTACAGAGCTAGGTGATGGGTGATGGGTGATGGGTGATGGGTGATGGGCATTAAAATAAAAAGAGAGAAGAGTGAAGAGTGAGTAAAATATTTGCGAAAAAAACTCTCTTGGTTAATGCCCAGGCAGGTTCTAACTAATATGGTATTTATTTTTCAATAAAATTCGTTTACTGCAATTGACCGCCACATGACTTCCCTCAACCACAGCAAAATAATAAAAACCGTTTGGGTGCGCGTCTACATCGCTCAAAAAATCACCCGCTACGCGTACTGACGGCTTACTCCTCCTCTTATTTCGATTAATTTTGAAGCAAAACGAACCTCACCACGGCGAGTCTCCACCAACTGAAAACTTTCAAAACCTGAGGGCATTGTAGCCATCAATTGCTGTCGAAACCGATACAGCTGGATATTGATGTGGGTTTCTTTTAATCCTAAAGCCCCGCCTAACGCGTCTTTTCGTATCCAACCTTGCTCCTCACTAAGAACGCCTTTCGCCACATCGTCCAACCGTTTACGCGCTAACAACAGCATTAGTCCGTGGTGCTTTCTGTGAGATAAATTATAGGTTGTTTTATCGGCAATCAACTTTAAGGAGACATAGGCTTCGTCTTTGCTTACATCGAAAACGGCCAGCACATTGCCTCCTAGGCCGCGTAATTCACTCACCTTAGCAGACTCCAACTGAGACGGGCACTCCACAAAATACCAAGCGCTCCCTCTTACCTCGATTTTATCACCCGTCTTTAGTAGCGTAATACCAGATTCATTTTCACATACCCATCGCCCCCCAGGCGTTGTATAAACAATAAGCTCAGGGTCTAACTTGGAAGGCAACTGAGTGATCTCGCCCAGTACTATATCGTCCACTTCATCTGTCATTGATAATAGTAAGGTTTTCGGATTTTCAACATTGATAAGCGCCCAGCAATCACTATTACGCCCCAAACCCTCTAAGTCACGTGCTTGGGCATCCACTACGCTAAAACCACCGTCAACCACATCCCTGACTAAAACAGCATCTCCCTCGATCATCGAATCGTTAAGCTGTTCCGGCAACATACCAAACAAGGGTTCCACCAATAACACCATCTTTCTATTATTTACTTCGTTTTGTAGTATTGCCATTTTTTTTATCAATTCATCACCTCCATTCAATCCTAGAGAACACCTACGAACCGCTCTCAAAGCAACTGGTACGTACTCAATTCAGTCCATTGAACGAATACAAATAAGTCCGAGATCAACCTTTATTTAATTCTACACAACCACGATTAATATTCAGAACTCGCACCTCATCTACACACTTTTAATTTATACATTTTTATACTTATGAAATCTATCTAAACCTCGAAACACCCAGCAAAATAATTAACGACCCTGTGACGCCCGACAATTATATATTTAAATCGCTTAAAGCCTGTTAAAACAGATAAAACCTTCACATAAGCTTACGCACTATTAATAGTTAAACAACTCATGTCCATTACGAGCTATTACAACAATTCATTGCAGGCTTAAACGCTACCATCCAAACGAAAAAACTTACCCGCCTTCGCACGGTAATTGGCATCATTACAATGCCACGGTGATGGCACCCTTGACCAACCGAGCATAGACTAACCACCCAAAGCGAAGGAACTGCAAAGCCAATATAAAAAAAACAAAAAGACAGGAAACTAACGCCCTAAGCAAGTTAGTTTTTATTCGCCACAATGCAAGGACAACCCTACGATTAGTAATACGCAAGCACCGCACGGCCAATCACATTTATTCCATGCACAGCAATGCGGGTAGTTTATAAATAACCACCTCACGCATCGGCCTACTGATTAAATGTTCCAAACGCCTGCAATAGCGCATCAGCCTCTGAGAAGAGGCCTTTTAGGCGCAACAATTCGACGATGCACTCTGCCGTGCACAGTCCGCCCTCAGGTTGATTACGGCGTAACCGATATATTGAAGGGGACGTATTCTCAATCGTCACTTTCGGTAAGGCGTGTAAATACGCGCTTCTATTATAAATTTTATTCGCTTCTTGCCAGGTGGAGTCGATCAAAACGATATCATCGAATTGTTCAAGAGCACTGTATTGAGCGCCCGCCTCGGGGTACATCAAGGCGGGTGGATGGGCATTAATTAAATCCAGCAACACCGGTGATGGCTCGCGCCGCGCCCAGGTCACTCGCTCAACCATCGGGCCTAGCACATCAAGTGCCAACTGCCCGGTATTGGTTTTTCGCTGCAACTCACGCTCATGGGTGAGTAAATAGATTTTCATCGCAGGTTAATATTGTCCGCTAGCCATTAACGTTTCACTAACGCTTAAAAATAAACCAAGTCCGCTTTAGAACGTTTATGACGATTTACTTTGGCGTTGCTGCGCTTTAAGGCGGACCTTTTCTTCGCGGCGCTGACTGTTGCCTTGACTGGCGTTACCCCCCAAGTGCTGTTCGCCGCGCTGGTTAGCCAACTGCATTTGTTTTTCACGATCAGCAAAGCGTTTGCGTTGCTCGTCACTGTATTGGTCAACACAATAGCCACAGCTTACCCCTTGCACATAATGCTCACTGGTTTTCTCTTGCTCGGTAATAGGCATCCGGCAAGCGTGGCATTGATCGTACTGGCCTTTCTCTAAACTGTGGTCCACAGCAACACGGTTATCAAAGACAAAACACTCCCCTTCCCACAAAGACTCTTGCTCAGGCACTTCTTCTAGGTATTTAAGAATACCGCCTTCCAAATGATACACTTCATCAAAGCCTTGTTGCTTAAGGTAGGCCGTGGATTTTTCACAACGAATCCCCCCCGTGCAATACATAGCAACTTTCTTGTGTTTCGTAGGGTCAAGGTTCTCGGAAACATACTGGGGGAACTCACGAAATGTTTCCGTTTCAGGATTCAGTGCGTCTTTAAAGGTGCCGATTTTCACTTCATAGTGATTACGGGTATCCACCACTAATACTTCGGGGTCGGAAATAAGGTTATTCCAATCTTTCGGCTTCACGTAGGTGCCAACCACTTCGCGAGGATCAATGTCCTCCACCCCCATCGTCACGATTTCTTTTTTAAGCTTCACTTTCGTGCGGTAAAAAGGCATTACGTCGCAGTAGGACTCTTTGTGAGAAAGAGAGGCTAAACGGGGGTCGCTTTTAAGCCAGGCTAATACGGCATTAACCCCTTGCTCAGTCCCAGCGATGGTGCCATTAATGCCTTCTTTCGCCAGCAGTAAGGTGCCCGTCACTTGATTCTCTAACATGACCTCAAGTAGAGGCTCACGTAAGTCACTGAAATTTTCGAGGGCTACAAACCGGTATAAGGCGGATACAACAACAGCTGACATTCGATTTTCCTATTGTGCTTGCTGGATCGTAAATCCAGTACAATTAATGAGCGCGCGATTATATACGCTAAGCGCGGTACAGGATAATTAATTTTGTGTCCTAAGGGCCCCCTTGGCCTCCTGCGCCCGAGCCCACAAACATCACTAAATGACTAAAAATCAATCAGATAGATAACACACAACAGCAAAACATACGCCTCTCGTATAGCTCCACAAGGGCCTCTGTGCGCATCAAAACCCAGCGCTAAGCCTATGAAACCCACTGCATTAGGATTACCCCTAAGATAGATTATGGACCACCTCACACACGCCGCGGCAATGCTATGCGTCCAAGCCACAAGTCCTTGCGCCTAAGATCGGTCCCCCCCAAAAAATCGAGAATACTTTGATTTGAGTTTCAAAAGGTCGTACATTGCCTTAAGCCTAATCAATGCAGTAAGGCTTGCGGTGATACTAGGACAAAGGACGTCTTTTGAATCCCATGGCGAACGACAATCGCGTGCTCTACCTGCGCTCAATATTACCTCGCAAGCCAAAAATAAAAATCATCGTTAATCAACACCCGTGTTTCGTTTACGTAGCGCCATTACTCAGCCCCATTGCACGATCAAATTAGATTTAGATTTAGATTTCAATTTAGATTTCAAAATAGAACTCAAATTAAATTTTAAATTAGATTGATGTCACTTTAATAGAGTGTGTAATCCGGGTATCAAAATAAAACTAAAAACTCGCTGTCAGGGAAACCGTTACAAGGAGAGGTTTTAAAGATGATCAATAGCTACGCATCAGTTTGGGAAACCGTTTCAGAAATCGTGCCCGATCGACCCGCCATCATTCATGGTGACACGACACGGACTTGGCGCGAGTTTGAGCACCGCGCCAGCCGACTCGCCAATGCCTTCGTGACCGCCGGACTTAAGGCCGATTCTAAAATTGGTCACTATCTTTATAATTGCAATGAATACATCGAAACCCATTTCGCGGCCTTTAAAATGCGGGCGTCCCCGATCAATGTCAATTACCGTTATCTAGAAGAAGAACTCATCTATCTGCTGGATAATAGCGATTGTGAAGCCGTGATATTCCATGGTCGGTTAGCCGAACGTATTAACTCGGTGAAAGACAAACTGCCCAAGCTAAAGCTATTAATCCAAGTACAAGATGACACCGAAGCACCGTTAATTAATGGCGCAGTGGAGTTTGAAGCATTCCTTGCCGGCGCCCAACCCCTGCCGCGCATTGAATACTCAGAAGACGACGTGTATATGCTCTATACCGGCGGCACCACCGGCATGCCCAAAGGCGTCATGTATCGCCACGGAGATCACACCAAAGGCATGAGTCTTAGTTATGACTTTCGCGGTCTCAAAAAACCACGTTCCAAAGAAGAATTAAAACAAGCCATTCTCGCCCTAGAGGCCAAAGAGGCGCTTCCGGTTAATCTCGCCGCGTGCCCTTTAATGCACGGAACAGGCATTTGGTTAGGCGGATTTTGCCCGCTAATGGCCGGCGGTTGTGCCGTCACTTTACCGAACATCCATTTTGACGCACACGGCTTATTGAAAGAAGTCACCCGACATAAAGTCACCGACTTAATCATTGTCGGTGACGCCTTCGCCAAGCCCATCACCAAAGCCCTCGATGAAGCACTCGCCGCCGGTGAGCCCCACGATATCTCCTCCCTCAGCATGGTGATCTCTTCCGGGGTGATGTGGACGACCGAAATCAAACAACGCATGCTCAAACACCATGACATGATGCTCGTGGATGCCATGGGCTCCACCGAAGGCTCCATGGGCCGCTCCTTTACCAGTCGTAAATCAATCAGCAAAACTGCCAAATTTGAAAAGAGCCAACACGCCAAAGTATTCAATGAGCAAGACCAAGAAGTAACCCCCGGGTCTGGCGAAATAGGCATCATTGCCGCAGGCGGAATGGTGCCCTTGGGGTATTATAAAGACCCTGAGAAATCAGCTAAAACATTCCGCACCATCGACGGCGTGCGTTATAGTTTCCCAGGCGATTTCGCTACGGTAGAAGCAGACGGCAGCATTAAATTATTAGGCCGAGGATCAGCGTGTATTAATAGCGGCGGCGAAAAAATATTTCCTGAAGAAGTCGAGGAAGCCGTTAAACGTCACCCCAACGTTTACGACTGCTTGGTGGTCGGCGTCCCGGATGAACGCTTTGGACAAAAAGTCATTGCCGTGGCCTCACCTCTAGAGGGGCAAACCTTAATCCAAAAAGAACTCATACTCGAAGCCCGCAAACACGTTGCCGGGTATAAATTACCCAAACATGTCGTCATCGTCCCACAGGTTAAACGTGCGCCCAACGGTAAAGCCAATTATAAATGGGCAAAACAAATCGCACTCGACGCCTTTCCGCCAGAGCCCGATACATCAAGCACTCGCTCAGAAAACACAGCCTCACCAGAACCTGCGACCGAAGAAAGCTAGACGACTTTATCAATACGTAAGGACAGATCATGGATAAGAACCAACAATGGCTTGCCAATAACGCAGTCAACTTAACCGGCAAAACCGTCATCGTCACCGGAGCAAACAGTGGCCTGGGCTATGAAACCACTAAAAATCTCGTGTCATGGGGGGCGTCGGTCATCATGGCCTGTCGCGATACGGACAAAGCCGAGCAAGCAAAAAACAAAATTGCCGAAGCACTCTCAGAACAACTCACCCGGCATGGCTCCGACACACTCGCCAATACAATTGCTGCGAAAGATCGCGGTGAAATTCACATTGAGGAATTGGATTTAGCCAGCCTTAGCTCAATTAAACGTTTTGCAGAAAGCTTTAAGCAAAAACACACGGCCTTGGATATTTTATGTAACAACGCCGGCGTCATGGCACTGCCTTTATGTCGCACGGCCGAAGGTTTTGAAATGCAAATAGGCACCAACCATCTGGGACATTTTGCACTCACCAGTCATTTATTGCCGCTTATTATTGCAACCCCCAACGCCAGAGTTATGAATGTCAGCAGTGGCTTTCATACCATCGGGCATATCCGGCTTGACGATTTAAATTGGCACAAGCGATATTCCAAATGGCTCGCTTATAGCCAAAGCAAATTGGCCAACTTACTCTTCACCTACGAGTTACAGCGCCGCTTTGAACGCCATAACATCGATGCACTCTCTGTTGCCGCACACCCAGGCTACGCCGCCACCCAGCTCGCCTTACACGCTCCCGCCATGCAAAATTCCAGCATGGGTGTTTGGTTAAGTCGAGTCGGCACGCGATTAACCGCACAACCTGCAACAGCCGGCGCATTACCGAGCACCTTAGCCGCGACAGGCGCAGAAGTCTGCGGGGGCGATTATTACGGTCCGAAAGGGATACTGGAACTCAGAGGCCGGCCCGAAAAAGTAAGCGCCATCCAACGTGCTCATGATTTAGAGGTGGCCAGCAAACTCTGGGACTTATCCGAGTCTTTAACAAAGACTCCCTTTGACTTTACCGCCACAGAGCAAAAATCCGCCTAGATAGAAAATCAAACCCTACAGACAAGCAGCCTTGCCTGTCTGTTCAGTTTGCACCAACGCATGGCCCTGCATCATAGACGCGCTTAAAGTGGTGCAGGTCTCGCTGGCATTATTCGTGCGTTGAATCGATGAGATCTCAGCAAAGCTCGCTTGCACTTCAGTATTGTCTGGGGAGTATTTCAACGCACAACTGATCGCAACCGTTGCAGCGTGCGGGCATTGCAGCGCCGTCAAACTGTAGGCCAGGTTATTCCAACCCGCCGACGAGGAAGGGCTTCGTTGGAGATGGTGTTTAAATTGATCACTGGCCAATTTATATTGCCCGAGTGCGTAAGCGGCATTGCCGGCACCAAAGTATGCCATCGGACTTTCAGGCCAACGGCTTATCATCGCCTCATAGGTATCTAACGCTGGGGCTAACTGCCCGACTTGCTCCAGCTCATTCGCCGACTGAATCAAATTCGCAATTTGTGCAGTCGCCGGTAATGTATCAGGCGGAAGCATCACCACCGCCCAACTACCACCGCGCTGCCAAGTCTTTTGAAATAACGCCAAGTCCACTTCATACGCTCGCTGCTTACCGGAGCGCAGCGTGAGGGTTTGTCGATTAAGGTCATAACCAATCACAACACTGAAATGCCAAAGCGGAAACCAATCAAGCCCTAGGTTTTGCAACACCAAAACAGGATTACCCGCACCGATCTCCCGAGTCACATCCACTACTTTAGGGGCCAAAGGATAAACCAGTAATCCATAGCGCCTTGCTCGCGCCACCATTTCAGTGGTCAACGCGCCTTCTTTAGCGGGAATATAGACTTTATTGCGCAGTGCTTGCGTGCTTACCTCAATCCCACGCGCACCCAGCATAGTAGCCAAGGACGCGGGACCGCACTGATCGTCTTCTTGAGGGAAGTAAGGTAGGTTTTCAATCGTAAAAGATGGCGCAAGCCGAACCTCATCGCCCGCAGCAACGGTCCAAGAGGTAGGGTCATCCGAATACCCTGTAAGACCACTTGCGCACCCCGTTATCAGTAAGCACGCAAGCGCTACGATTAAAAAACCTCGCGCAGATCTGTGTCTTGCGTGCCTGGGTCTTGCGTCGCTGTATCTTGAAGGGCTTACGGGCATTTCACTACTTATTAATGCAATTTACAAAGCTAAAGATATCAGTCGCACACAATAAGTCAGTCACTACTAAGACCACAAATACTGTCACTAATGCGCCTACAATACCGCCCGCAGGCTGCTTCTCTAGCTCAGCATTGAGTTGCTGAATTTCATCTGGGGTTAGGCTAGCAATACGGTCATTAAGTTGATCAAGATCCACCCCCATTGATTGCAATTGACCTTTTAGTTCTTCAGACGCTAAGGCGGTTTGCAGATCTGACTTCGTGTAAGACTCGCCTTGAGTCACAATCATCGCTTGAGTGGACACCATACCGGCTTGAGCGATGTTGCCCAAAGAACCAGTCAGCAACATGACAGTGATCAGGGTTTGAATTAATTTACGCGTGAACGAGGCGCTGTTCATAATACGATTCTCCAAGGAGGAAGTTAATTTAAGGGGATGTGCAGTATTTATTTCTACGTCGCAATTAGTTCGGCTGAATACGTAAATCGTATCGGTAAATAACGCATAGTAAACACATAGTAAACAGGATTTAATAAGCGATTACCGGAACTCAGTAGCAGTATCAATACCAGTGTAGCTGATTATCATTAACGCTCCACGGCGCAGGACAATCAAGCGGCGTGCTTTAAAACGGCGAGTCTAGCGAATAATAAAATTAGAAACAAATAAACCATAGCAACAAATAACTATCGCTTTAATTCACGCTTAAATTAAAACCCGTCTACCAATCAAACTCCATTTATAAATCAAGCCCCATTTATAAATTAAAACCCAGCCATAAGAAAAACAGCCGTCCAAATCAAACCGTGTCTAAAACAAACCGTGCCTAAAACAAAAAGCAAGCCACCTTAGCCTCACCCCCATCCACCGACTGGAGCACCGGCTCTTCCTGCTCACACCGTGGCATTTTATCAGGACAACGCCCTGCAAACCGGCAGCCCTTCGGCAGGTTAATCGGCGACGGGATTTCACCTTGAATGGTAAATTTATCCTTGGCACGTTCTTTTTTAGGATCGGGCTCAGGATTGGCCGCGATTAAAAACTTGGTATAAGGATGCTTAGGCCGGAAGAACACGTCATTGACCTCGCCGATCTCAACAATCACGCCCAAGTACATCACGGCCATGCGGTCCGACACATAGCGTACCATGGATAAATCATGGGCGATAAACAACAAGGTCAAGCCCATTTCTTCTTTCAGCTCAGCCAGTAAATTCACCACTTGCGCTTGCACTGACACATCCAAGGCAGAGATCGGTTCATCACAGACAATAAACTTAGGCTCAATAATCAACGCCCGCGCGATGCCTATGCGTTGCCGTTGCCCCCCGGAGAATTCGTGGGGATAACGCGCTAAATGAGAGGCATTAAGGCCGACTTTTTCTAGCCAATAAATGGATTTTTCATGAATCTCTTGGGCACTAAAGCCGCCTTTTAATTTAAGCCCTTCGGCAATGATCTCCTGCACCGTCATGCGCGGGTTCAGCGAGGAATAGGGATCTTGGAAGATCATCTGCATTTCGGAGGCGTATTTTTTAAAGTCGTGCTGTTGGTATTGCTGAGGCAAGGCTTGGTCTTTATAAAACACTTGGCCTTCGGTTTTATCGTGCAAACCGATTAACACCTTGCCCAAGGTCGACTTGCCCGAGCCACTCTCCCCCACCAAACCCAAGACTTCATTGTCTTGTATCTCAAAGCTCACGCCATCCAAGGCATGAACGGTTTGCTTGCGGTTAATGGCAAAGTGTTTCTTTAACGACGCTACTTTAATCATGTGATATAAAAACTCGAATTCTCTCTAGTAGGCAATAAGGGACGCGTGATTGAAGCATTTAATCTTTTGGCCCAGCATCACGACGCCCCTTGAATAATGTCCTCACTCACTCGCGGCGCATCGGGGTGCTGTAACCAACAGCGCGCCGTGGTGCCTGTGTTATGGGCAAAAGCAGGCGGCGGTTGCTGCTGACATAACTTCATCGCATGCGGGCAGCGGGC
>NVVB01000041.1:1827-40310 GCA_002402085.1 Gammaproteobacteria bacterium | reverse complement strand
ATGCTGACGGAAAAATACTCCGTTGCTTCGCAACTCCATATTTTCCGCAGATCAAGACGTTATGAGCCTTACGCGGTAAAGAGATGAGTATAGAGCTACTTCAAACAATGGAATGGTCGAGACTCTGTTGGGATCAGAGCTTTGAGAAGCTTATGGAGCTTGATTCAATTTTGCCAAAAGTTGGTGAAACATATTCGGTTAAATTTGAAAATAACGAAGATTTCGTACAAGAAGGACATGCTAGAATATTGTGGCAACCACCACATTCAGAGCTAAACGGATGGTCTGACAAAAGACCAACGGAAATATTAAAATCCTATGTGATAGAAGGGAAGTTAAAGAATTCAAGCGAGAGTGGACTGGCTTTTGATCTTGAAGTTTTAAACAGGATAAAACTTGTTGACTATTTTAACCGGATTGACGAAGAAAAACGTTCTCCGTTATCATATGTTGGTCAGTCAGATGGGACATCTAAAATACAATGGCAAGATGCTAGAAGAATTTTAAAGGCCAAGGTCGGTGACTACATATATTTAAGCGGCTCCGACAATGAAACAAGGTTAGAAGTAATTCTATCTTATCGAGGAGATAGTATATGTTTGCACTACTCAGCCACTTTGCCTGTTCCTTCGTTCTATGAAACAAAGATAACTAAATACTATTTAGATAACAACGAGCTTCAATTGTTTAGGAGGTTAGTAAGTGATGCTACGCATATCGATGATGAGTCTGATGATATGCTTATGGAAAAGCAAATATATGGAGCAGAATATTGGTAGGCAAATCAGCTCATAACAAGGCAAATCAAAAACGACACGCTAAAGCGCGCGTCTGTTTGCGACGTTAGGCCGCTCAAATAAGATTAGGAGAGTACATGAATTGGATGTCTGAACTACAAAGCATAAATTACATAGCTGTATTAGTTGCAACGATTGCAAGCTATTTGCTTGGGTTTGCATGGTACCACTGGGCAGTTTTTGGTGAAGCATGGGCTAATGCTTTAGGCATAACAAAGGAAGAGGCTGACAATACCGAAGGCCTTGGAGGTGCTTTTATTATGTCTTTAATCTCGGGGCTAACAAAAGCCCTATTAATTGCTTTGCTTATAGCAGTAACAAACATATCTGGTGTTCTTGGCGGAGCATTTTTTGGCGCAGTAGTTGCCACCGTATTTACTATTACGTCGCTAGGTTACTACAACGGTTTTGCTCGTACATCGTCAAAACTAACATTAATAAATTCGGCCCATAGCATTGTTGAGCTTACTCTAATTGGTGCAATCATTGGTTCCTTTACTTAGCAAACACAGCCTAACAAGTGCAGGAAACGGACAGCCAAAACTGTCACTTGTTTTGCCAAAGAACCGGCAAAACAACCACCATTTTTGTCTGCCGCTGCTGCAGGCGTTAACCTCACAATAATATGAATAAGCTCATAGCTCTACTAGTTGCAGTCATATGTAATGCATGTGCCTCTTCTGGAGGTCCACCTTATATCAAGGAAATACCCGCATTAACAACAGTGCCAGGGCATGGTGCAACCTTCCTCATACCTGACGAAGAGGGCTGGATGTTCTTTGATCCTGACGGAAAAGGCTCATTGATTGTAAAAAATGGTAATAGCAAGATTGAAAGTTACGTAATTTCCTTAGATTACTATAAACAGCCTTTACCAATTTCTATAGAAGAATTTGATTCGCTATACAATACGCTCAAAAGCAGCGAGTTTGATGACCCAAGGTATAAGGTCATAAGCGCAACTGAAAAACCTGTTACTACCCGTGGAAAATACTTTGTTGAATTCCACTATCTTGTCGAGGACTACAAGGCATCAAAGATGCCTGAAGGCACAGAGTATCTCCTCTTGGAAACTATGGGTTTTTTTACGGTAAACCCAGAAACCCCTGACAACCTGGTTAGAGTCAGTTATTCCTATAGGCATCTACCTAAAAACAAAGACAAAAGCTTTAACAAGAAGGCAAGCTGGGTTCTGGAGAACGTAACCTTTGTGCCACAATAAAATCCTAACAATTTTCACCATGCGACTCCGTAGTTTGTGCAATGCGTTATGTCTTGGTGTTACCCATAGGCACAACAACTATTCTGACGCTAAGGGGCCTTAGAAAATTACGATGTAATCTCGAGGCGCGTAGGCTTTGCAATACGCTAAAGGGACTTGCTAGAAGCAAAGGTTGATTCGAAGCGTGGCTGCTCGGGGAGTAAAGAGCGTTTGAATTGTGGGGCAGGTGCGAGACGTAAGGTCTTGTTATCTTACGGCTCGCGAAGGCTTGCTATTGAATAGGACTTGGGTGGCTTATGCGCCTACTGGCATTTTGCCCATAAAGTCCATTTTACCAATGGGCGCGCCTTTGATTCTTAGCATGTCGTAAGTAGTCGCGGCATGGAAGTAAAGGTTAGGGATGGAGAATGCCAGTGCAAAATTGTCAGCGGTAAAGGGGATTTCCATGCTGCCCATTTTAAACGTGACAGGCTTGCCTGATCGCGCATTGATCTCGTCTGCGCTGAAGCCGTCTAAGTCTTTTCTAGTTTTCTCCAATACAGCGACTAAGCCAGCAAAGTCTAGCTCAGGCAAAGGCTCTGGCGGGCTAAATTCACCGCTAAGAATACCTTGCGCGGCATGCAATGAATGATGTCGTACGGAATTTATTTGGAACGGGAAGCCGAACATGTCAGGAGCCAGTTGCATGGATACGATATCGTTGAGATCTAGGTCCTGCGCTTTGAAATGAGCTTCGCTCTTTTTTAACACGCCAACGGTGGCATCCAGCACCCGGATGTAACTTACAACGGTAAGGTCGTATAAACTGATCATTAAAATATGCTCCTTAAGTAGGTTGTTTGGCGCTAGCATGCTTAAGAAATAACCTGACAGGAAAACTCATTTTGAGCGAGACCGTCAGTGTCTATCGTGCAAGTTAGGCCTTGTTAGAATCCTTGAAATATAGTCGTAGCTAAAATCGATTGTTGATCATAAGTAAGTCCCTGGTTAACGGCAAGGATTAAAAGTGAATCGTGTGAACGATACGAATGGATAGGATTAGCCTTTGGGTTATACGCGTTAGAGGGGGGTTATAGATTGATAATCTGGCCATACACTTCAATCTCGAATGCTTCCCCTTCTTCGTTGGTTGGGTCTCTGGGTACCGGATCGTCTTTGCCATCTTTTGCGTCGGCCCAATGCGTGAGTTCGTGGAGTAGCGTGACGCCGGCAACACGGGGCATCGTTCCAGTCATCGGCTCGCTTTGTTGATCTACATTGGGCTGCGGGGGCTATGATTGGATCGCCGTGATTGACCAATATCATTCAGAATCGCTTCAATTCCGTGTATGATGCGGCCCTACATTGACCCGGTGTTTCGTGGTGGAGAGGCAGTATGAGTATTAAGTCAGATAGATGGATTAAGGCCATGGCGAAAGACCAGGGCATGATTGAGCCTTTTGAGCCTGGACAGGTGCGTTACCATGGCGAGCAACGGGTGATTTCTTATGGAACGTCTAGCTATGGCTACGATGTGCGTTGTTCGAATGAATTCAAGGTGTTCACGAATATCAATTCTGCCACCGTGGACCCTAAGAACTTTGATGAGCAAAGCTTTGTTGATGTGATCAGTGATGAGTGCATTATCCCCCCCAATTCCTTTGCGCTGGCCCGTACGGTTGAGTATTTCCGGATTCCTCGTCAGGTGTTGACGATTTGCCTGGGTAAATCCACGTACGCGCGTTGTGGCATTATTGTTAATGTCACGCCCTTGGAGCCTGAATGGGAAGGGCATGTAACGCTGGAGTTTTCAAATACTACGACTCTGCCCGCGAAAATATACGCCAATGAAGGTGTGGCTCAGATGTTGTTTTTTGAGTCGGATGAGGTGTGTGAAGAGTCGTATAAAGACCGTGATGGTAAGTACATGAAGCAGCGTGGTGTGACGTTGCCGAAAGCCTGATTCCGAGCGGGATGCAGGCGTTGAGCGAGCGGGGACAAGAGCCCCGGCGCTATTGTTTGGCGGTGGCGTGACTGTTTTGCAGTGATTTGATGTTGATTACGTAGTGATTGCCACCCGTATCGTATTGTTCTAATTTAACCAGTAAGTAATCCAGCTCTTTGGCAAACCACAGGAAGGTTTGCCGTTGATTAGCTTCTCGCACGCGTTTTACTTTGATTGCGTTGAGTGTGCCGAGTGGCGTTTCCAGTATTTCTTCATTAACGATTTCAAATGAGTATTGCTTAAGGCGGGATTTGTCTACGACTTGATAGTTGAGGTCGGTGTTGCCTTGTTTTAAATCGCAACGAATGGCCAGTTGGTAGCTGAGCTTATCGGTGGATTGCATGGGCAGGTCAAACGTCGTGGAGTATTTGCTGGTATTCGAGGTAACTTGTTGGTCGTCCCAGTTGAAGGTTTGTTGCAGTGTTTTTTTCTTTTTTAAGAAGCCTTTTCGTTCGTAGTGGTATGCGCTGGGTACTGGCGAGCAGCGGTGCCAGTTAAAGTGGCTGGATTCTTGTACTTTGGCGGCTAATGTCTTGGCGTTAAAGGAGAACTCTTGTTGATTGGCTTCGTTGATGATGAGCTTGCGGACTGCCAGTCCTCGTAGAGACACTTTGTTCCATTTGGCTGAATAATGCGCTTCAAAGGGCAGAATTGTGGTTTTGCTCGGGGTTTCTGAGGTTTGTTCTGGTTTTGCTGCGGTAAGGGTGTTGGCGGCAATCGTAGGGGTGGTTTGAAATACGAGCACTATGAGTAAGAGCGCTGCTAGCAATTGACGCTGGGGCAGTGAAGCAAGGTTCAGGCGAGTGAAGGACGATGTTTTTAATTCTTGATGCATTCTTGAGCAGGCCTCTGCTAGAAAACGTTGCAACCAATAATAGACTAAATCCAGCCGGCTAAAATGCGCAATTGCTGAGTTATTGGTTCTAAATGGTAAAACCAGTTGGGTTCTGGCGCCTTCTGCTGATCATTTAGCCTACCCGTTGAGGCTGTCAGTTCTCTGGGTGGTTTATTGAAGGCGTAGCGCATTGAGAGCCTATACTTTAGTCCTTAAAGTTGTAAGCCCTGGATTTTTATAGTGTGTTCAATGCACGCTTCTTGGAGGATTAGCTTAGGCTAGTCATGCCTGAAAATTGCTTGCCTGATTTAGGCAGTATTTCTTCATCGAGGTAAATTTTGCCGGTTTTTAACGCAATGCGCCTTTCTCCGAACCATTTTACGCACTGAGGAAACAGCCAATGTTCTTGCTGCTGTACCCGCTGGGCCAGCGCCTGTGCGTCATCTTCTTTTAAAACCGGTACTTGAGCTTGGGCGATTACTGGGCCGCCGTCTAACTCTTCGGTGACAAAGTGAATGCTGCAGCCGTGTTGGCTTTGGCCGTCATCGATAGCGCGTTGATGGGTGTTTAGGCCTTGGTACTTTGGCAGTAGTGAGGGATGAATGTTGATCATCTTGCCCACGTATTGGCGTGTGAACTCGGCGGTTAGTATGCGCATAAAGCCAGCCAGCACGACCAAGTCGGGTTGGTAGTGTTGGATTTTTTGATGCAAAGCCTGATCGAAACTTTGACGGTCTTCAAAGTCTCGATGGTTCAGGCAATGATTCTCTATGCTTGCATGGTCGGCCCGTTGTAAACCTTTTACATCCGGGCGATTGCTGATTACGGCAACAATGTGGGTATTGATCAGCCCTTTTGTTTGGGCGTCGATCAAAGCCTGTAAATTGCTGCCACTACCAGAAATCAGCACTACCATACGAAGTGGTGCGTTACGCTGAGGTGCTGGGTGTTCTACTTCGGGTAAAGACATTAACTAACTTCTCATTCCAGCTCGACGTAAGGTTCGCTTTTACTGCTTGGAGCAACCGAGCCGATGACCCAGGCGGTTTCACCATTTTTSKTGAGKWWSKYRAGSGCTTTTTCGNCKWKCKCTGNGSMKWYACNRCRATNACCATRCCGACKCCGCAGTTWARGGTKCGGTACATYTCRRWGGKTTCWACRTTRCCNTTGCTCTNGWAKCCANKTSAAAWWSGGCGGSCNRTTGCCARSWGTSGRTRTCGAYRAYKGCTTTGGTGTTTTCGGGCAGTACGCGAGGAAGGTTCTCGGGTAAGCCTCCGCCAGTAATATGCGCTAAGGCATTGATGGGGATTTCTTTAAGCAGCTCAAGGACGCTTTTGACGTAGATTCGAGTTGGCTCCATTAGAAGGTCAGATATAGGCTGGCCATCTAGTTCCGTGTCGAGTGAGATGCCTCTGACTTCGAGAATTTTCCGAATCAGGGAGTAGCCATTGGAGTGAGGGCCTGATGACGACAAGGCGATTAATACGTTGCCTGCACTGACTTGGTTGCCGCTAATGATTTTGCTGTGCTCTACCACACCTACGCAAAAGCCGGCTAAATCGTAGTCATCGCCGTGGTACATGCCAGGCATTTCTGCGGTTTCACCGCCTACTAATGCACACCCTGCGAGTTCGCAGCCTTGACCAATACTTTTAACCACTTCGGCAGCAACGTCGACGTTGAGTTTGCCGGTGGCGTAGTAATCAAGGAAAAATAACGGTTCCGCACCGGTGACGATTAGGTCATTGGCACACATAGCCACTAAGTCGATACCAATGCCGTCGTGGCGATTGAGATCCATGGCGAGGCGTAGTTTTGTACCAACGCCATCCGTACCGGAGACTAAGATGGGTTCTTCGTAGCCTTTTGGGATGCGGCACAAGGCACCAAATCCACCCAGGCCTGATAATACTTCCGGGCGTCGGGTTTTTTTTGCGGTGCTTTTAATTCGATTGATTAATTCGTTGCCTGCATCGATGTCGACGCCTGCGTCTTTGTAGCTCAAAGATTGGGGTTTGGAGTTTTCAGTCATAGGGCCATCGGTTATGTGGGGATCGGTTATCTAAATAAGTTGTAGGACGCTATTTTAACAGTCTAAGGTTAGACGTCCAAACTCACTTGCGATATTAGCACTCAAAATTTATGGTTTCGGAGCTTAAGTTGCGGTTAAAATGGCAATTTTGGGTGATATTACACTGAAAGAGGGCGGTCTAACCGTTGTTTTTGGTCTAAAAGAGAGATTACTAGAGTCGAATGAAACTTTGTAATGGAGTAGTTAACCTCGTTTCAATGCGTATGGAGCCATTGTTTGTGTGCATGAGGTCCGTATTGAGTGCCCGATTATTGAGGCTTAGTGTGTTTGATTACCGGCTGTTTGGGGCCATGCCGCGAGTCTGGGCCGTACTGTTAGCGGTGGGGATGCTGCTGGGTTTTTCTGCACCTGTGGCTGCTGTTGAAGTAAAAGGCCTCTACGATGCTCAGGTTTTGGTGGGYTCTCARCAACGTGTGGAACGCCGTGCTGCCAGTCAGGATGCATTGGCGGAGATCATTGTGCGTGTTACTGGCCAGTCGGTGGCGTTACAAAATCCGCAAATTCAAGCCATGCTGCTTGAGCCAGAGCAATTTGTTAATAGCTTTTCATATCATTCGTCCTCGCAAGTTGATTACGATGAAGAAAATAACCCGATTGCGCGTTTACAATTAATGTTGAGTTTTGATGGCGCTGCGATCAAAGGAAGACTGAAGCAACAACAGATGCCTATCTGGGGCGAGAATCGTCCGCAAGTATTGGTGTGGTGGGCCACTGAGCAGCAGGGCCAGCGTAGCCTGGTTAATTTCGAACGCTCCCCGGTCATTGCCAATCAAATTCTTGAAAATGGCGCTAGACGAGGGTTGCCGTTGGATTTCCCATTGCTGGATATTCAAGACGTGGTGACGGTGGAAGTAAGAGATGTATGGGGGTTTTTCAAGGAGCCTATCTTGGAGGCTTCCCAGCGCTATGGCGCGGAAGCGGTGTTAATGGGGCGGAATTGGCAGTTGTCTGAGAATCAATGGCGAGGGACTTGGATTTTGCAGGTGGGCTCTGAGGAGTTTTGGTATGAAGGGGACGGCAGTGACGCTTCGGTAATATATTCTCAGGCCATGGACTTTGTCGCTGATGTACTAGGCCGGCTGTACGCTATTCGAGGCGGTGAAGAGAATGCTTCTAAGCTTAGGATGGTGGTCACGGGTGTTAATCAGCTTGAGGATTACGCCGCTTTGCAGCGTTATTTGGATACGTTGAGTGCAGTGCGGGCGCATAGCCTCAATACGGTCGTGGGGAAAACCCTGACCTATGATTTAGAGCTTGATACCGATGTAGTACAGTTAAAACAGCTGATCCGTTTGGACCGTAAGCTGAGCTTGCAGCAAGATGATTTTTTATGGGTTGATGATACGCCTTCGTTAGAGTTTCGCTGGAATGGATCATGAGGCCGTGCTTGCATTGGCTTCAACAAAACTAAGGAGTTTGAGTATACATGTCGGAATCGACTAATCGTTGGGGTTGGATCGCGCTGTTTGGTGTGCTGGCGTTGATCTATGTTTTATCGCCTATTTTGTCGCCGTTTATTATTGGGGCGCTTTTGGCTTATTTAGGCGATCCTTTGGCGGATCGATTAGAGTCCGTTGGTTTGGGGCGAACCTCTTCGGTAATTCTGGTGTTTGTCGGGTTCTCCTCGTTGATGCTGATGGTGGTGTTGCTACTTGTGCCATTGCTGGGCAACCAAATAGAAACGTTTAGTCAAAATGTCCCGAAGGTAATTGAGTGGGTTCGAACGGTTGGGATGCCTACGTTAAGTCGTACAGTGGGCATCGATTTAGACGAAATAAGCATGGCTCAAGGGCGCGAATGGATGCTTAGTAGCTGGGAATTTGCTGGGGATTATTTGCAATCTGCGGTGATGAAGATCACGGTGTCGAGTTTGGCATTAGTCACGGCGATTATTAATTTAGCGTTGATTCCCGTGGTGGCTTTTTACTTGTTACGCGATTGGGATTTAATGATGGCCCGGTTGCGGGCTTTGTTGCCTAGACGTATTGAGAACGAAGTCGTATCGTTGGTGGGTGATTGTGACGAAATGTTGGGTGCGTTTTTAAAAGGTCAGTTGTTGGTAATGATTGCTTTAGGCGTGATTTACGGGCTAGGGCTTTGGTTTGTGGGGTTGGATCTGGCGTTGTTAATTGGCGTGATTGCGGGGTTAGCCAGTATTATTCCGTATTTTGGTTTTTTTGTCGGCGTGAGTGCGGCTTTGGTAGCGGCTTTTTTCCAGTTCGGTGAGTGGAGCCCGATGATTTTTGTGGTGGTGGTCTTTGGCATTGGTCAGTTATTAGAAGGAATGGTGCTAACCCCCTTGTTAGTGGGCGATCGAATTGGCTTGCACCCTGTGGCGGTTATTTTTGCTATTATGGCCGGCGCTCAGTTGTTTGGTTTTGTGGGCATGTTGATAGCGTTGCCGGTCGCAGCGGTATCCATGGTAGTGATTCGGCGAGCTAGAGATCAGTATCTCGAAAGCACGCTGTATTTGGGCGAATAAAGTTAGGTAGAATCTGTTATTAATTTGATACCCAGGCAATTGTCGCTTCACATGAGATTAAAAGAAGAGAATTCTTTTGATAACTTTTATGTGGCGGACAAAAATAAATTGGCGCTTGCTTCTATAAATCAATGTTTACAAGAACAGGGGGATTGGTTCTTGTATCTTTGGGGGGGGCATCAGGCGGGGTTAACGCACGTGTTGCAAGCCTGTTGTCGACAAATGGCGGTGCAAAATGAGTTGGCGTTTTATCTGCCAATGGATGAGCTMGTACAAAGCCCCACCGATATACTGGATAATTTAGAAACCTATCAGCTGGTTTGCATCGACAATATCGATTGTGTTGCGAATGAACCGGCGTGGCAGGAAGCGTTGTTTCATTTATACAATAAAATAAAACAACACAACGGGCGGCTGATTGTTTCAAGTCACTGCGCGCCGGCATTATTGGATTTTTCGTTATCTGATTTGAAATCCCGTCTCAGTGCTGGGACCACGTTTAATGTGCACGCATTGGATGATGTTGAAAAAATGCAGGCCTTAAAGCAACGGTTTTTATTGCGAGGCCTTAAGGCCAATGATGAAGTGTTGAATTTTGTCTTGCGTCGTAGTGACCGTAATATGGCGGCATTAATGGACACTCTAGAGCAGCTTGATGGGCGAGCTTTTGATGAGCGCCGTAAGCTGACTATTCCCTTCGTGAAGGAAGTGATGAATTGGTAAGTCTTTAGGGGCCAGGGAGTAGGTCCGCTTCGCTTTGTCCGTGATATTGTTTTGTGCTGCTTTGAAATTGTTTTATGATGTGTCTGTTGCACTTATTTAACGCTTTTGGATTCCAATGGAAATGGATCGCCAGGAAGTACGTTGGATTAGTAACTCCTTGACGGTTAGGTCTTTATTCTAAGGGTTCACTACTCAATAAAAACAATAAATACGGAGATTGATATGGTGTCTTTACCTAAGTTTGAGTTTTTTAACCAAAAGATGGCGGATACTATTATTCAGGGGCAGGAAGGTCAGGGCGGATTACCTGGCTTTATTGGGGCTAAAGTGACGGAGTTTGGCGCCGGTTTTCTAAAAGCTGAATTAGAAGTGCGGGCTGAATTATTAACGCCTATTGGTAATATGCATGGCGGGGTGATGGCCGGTTTTGTCGATCATATTACTGGCGTTGTGTTGTATCCCATGATGGAGCCTGGCTCTTGGGCCGCCACCACTGAATTTAAGCTTAATTACTTAGCGCCAGTGAAAGGTGGGGTTTTAGAAGCGGAGTCGGAAGTGATTTCGTTGACGCGTAATACGGCGGTGGTACGTGCCTTAGTGAGTAATGAAGGGCGCTTAGTCTGCTCTGCTCAAGGTACACTTTTGATTCGTGCGCCCAAAAAGTAATATCGAGTTTTATCTTTTAAACGTTGAGTCAAGTTTTATCGCCCGGTCGGCCCCCTATGCGCCGACCATTTTTAGGGCGTGTAAGGCCCCGTGTGACCACCCCTCCTGAATTTTGGCGAGTCCATCGAATTAGCGACTTGCTGTCAAAAACGCCCAGTTTTGCTCTCTATACTCAATATTGAATTACCATAGAAATTACGGATCTATAGGGAGATAGCTCGGTAGGTATAGGTATTAGGGATATGTTTTAGAAGCAGTTAAGCAGGACGTGCCGAATGATTTTTGATTTTAATCCCTATGACCGTAAACTTCATGATAACCCCTATCCCGTTTATAGTCGTTTAAGAAATGAAGAGCCGGTTTATTATAATGAAGACCGAGATTTCTGGGTGGTTTCGCGCTATCAAGACGTAAAAACGGTAATCCAAAATCCTGAAATCTATAGCTCCAGTAAGGGGATCGCGATAGAGCTGGATAGTAATGGCCGAGCCATTAAAGATCATGATTACATACTGAAACCGCTTATCATGATGGATCCGCCGCAGCACACCGGCTTACGCCGCTTGGTGCAGCGTGCCTTTACCAATCGACGTATTGCACAGCTGGAAGACGTTATTCGTAAGCTGGCGGTGGAACTGATTGAGCCCTTTAAAAATAAGGGCCAATGTGAGCTAGTGTCTGAATTCGCGGGCAGTTTCCCTGTGTCAGTGATTTCGGATATGTTGGGTTGTGACCCTGGACACCGGGTTATGTTTAAGGAAGTCGCGGGTCAGTTGGTGGAGAAAATGGGCACTGACATCGCCGGTTCCGAGCGGTTAATCATGGGCCTTTGTGGCGTGCTTAATCAGGTCGTCGAAGACCGTAAAGAAAATCCGCTTGACGATATTATTAGTGTGTTGGTCAACAGTGAAGTGGAAGGCGAGGCCATTACAGATCAAGATCTGTACGCATTTGTATTTCTGTTATTAGTGGCAGGGTCTGAAACTACGACTAATTTGCTGACCAATGCGTTCTTAATTATGGACAAGCAACCTGAAATTCGAGAGGCATTAATAGAGGACCCCAGCAAAATACCGCAGGCGGTGGAAGAGTTCGTGCGTTTTGATTCGCCTGCGCAGGGCTTGGCGCGTTCTACGACTAAAGAGGCTGTGTTAGGTGGCGTGACCATTCCGGCRGGYGAACAATTGTTGATTTTGTTTGGTTCTGCGAATCGGGATGGGGAGCAGTTCGAAGACCCCGACAAGTTTATCTTGGGGCGAAAAGATAATAATCATATTGCCTTTGGCTTCGGTGTGCATTTTTGCATGGGGGCTAATTTGGCACGTTTAGAAGCAAAAGTTGCACTAGAAGAATTGTTGCGTGTCATGCCTGACTTTAAAATTAACCACGAAGATTCCCGGCGTTTGCATGCAGGAGCAATTCGTGGAATGGCGTCGCTGCCATTAAGTTTTTCTGTGCGTCATTGAGTTTTATTTTCCGTCGGCGTTTCTGTTATGCAGGAGCGTTTTCGACGGTATAAGATTGTTATTTAAGCAAATGCTTTAATAGGGCTGTTTGTCGTGCAGTGTTAGTTGCGTGAAGCCTTTAAATTCAATAGTTGCCAATTTAAATCCTTTCTGTCCTCCTTTATAAAATCCGCTTGCTACTATGGAATGGATGGATTCATTATCCTGTTCGTGAACGGAAGGATGCCGTTTAATAATAAAAATTCCTCAAATAATGTTCTTATTATACCTGACGCTTAACGTGTGGTGCGTTGATGTGAGTCTGTCAGTGTGTAATTTAACGGCTATATAAAGCCGATCAAGGAGCTTGCTATGACTAAGGACAGAATTGGTTTTAAGTTCAGTAGATGTTTGGCTGGGGCCGTGTTGTTGCTATTTACTTCGTTTGTTTATGCAGCCTACCCATCCGGACCGTTGCCGTCGGCCTCTGAATTAAAAAGCTTTGCGCAGGGTATTGAAAATGATCCGGTATGGGTCACTGAAAATATGGATCAATTGGCGCGCTTGCGGCCCAATCAGTTGGATGAACTGATTACTGATTTGGATTTCACTCATTTTACTTTTCTTCACGTCATGCGAATGAAAGGCCAGGAATTAGGGAATGAGTTGCTGGGTGAGGACCTGGCCAAAATTTCGATGATGTCGGTAAGAGGTGGGCAGTTAAAGCCGATTCCTTTTCAGGTCGATGAGTTTGGTGAGGAATATGGGTGGATCTATGTGCCAGGGAAATCGCCGGGAAAAGTAGACGGCGTCTACCAGCAGCTGGATGAAGGGGATGAATTAATATTTATGTACAGGGATACCAGTAAGGATCGCTTTAATCCGGAAACGATGGCAATACCCGAAGGAAAAATCGCCAAGGAATTAAAACTAACCCCAAAGATAGGCCCAGAAAGATATACGTATATCTTATTGGATAATCCGTTGAGGAGTGAGGCGGATTACGTTGATATTCGAATTGAAAAAGAAGGCACTTTTGTTGAGACAACGTTTTATCATACTGAATCTGACCCCAAAAGCTTTATTGAATTTAGAGATTTTCAGGCGCATATAGGGTCGAAGCAATACACGAATATTCTTGATGCCATTCGAATTAATGCGGCGGCAGGGATTTTCTTTGATTGGGCGCGAGGCGCTGTCGATAATGATAATGTYAGGATTCACATCATTGGTGCGCACGACGGTGCAGTACGAGTTGCCAGTCTTGCGAAATTAGAAATATATATTGCGGGGATTCAGTTATTTAGTTTGTATACCCAGGTCAATTTTTACGATCAAGGAATTCATATTCCCAATCGAACAGAAATTGGTGCGGCGGGCTCGTTCGCCAAAATATTCCGTGACCCAACCATTGAAGTGTCTTTGGATTTCGTTGATGCGACCAATGCGGTGGTTTCAGCTGCATCTGTATGGGACGACTTTGGTGTCGGGGTTGTGGATGGGAAAATGACAGAGATGGAGCGACGGGTGAATGAGCTGCCCTTGCCCGGTGATTGGATTTGGATGGACAGCAAGCAAGGGTGGGATGTGTTTATGCAAATCACCTTGCCGCCAGAACTAACCGATGGCATGCACACGGCGATGTTGTATTTGGATGATCCAAATGATTTGACTGATTGGGAACGGTATCCTGGAGCCAAGCCACGCATTGGCTTACGAACCAAAGGGTTGCCGACCAATATTGGTACCTTTCATGAGTTGGAACTGGACATTGGGATTTGGTTCCCAGATTCGGTTGGACCGGCGGGGCCTAAGGTGTTTTTTGAAGAGCTAAGCAATCCCCCTGTTGTAGAAATCTCGAACCCTGATGCTGAAAGCATGGCCTTGCTTTAGCGTTTCATAATGCTTCGATAGCGTCGCTATGTAGGGAATTTGGGGTCCTATCGTCCTGTGGTTTTTTAGCCGAGCGGCGCGCTCGTAACGCTGAGCGCGCCGCTCGTAAATTATATTTTTGAACACTTAAGCGGATTATGTATACGGTGTTGTTTACGTAAGTCGCGGTAAAGCTACCTCAGTCTTTGTTCGTCGTTGTACTATAAATTCCTTTTCCGTGCGTTGATAAAGGAATTCTATTGGACTCTAAGCCTTCTTATCAGGTCAATAAACCGTCCTCTTTTGCTGCCCTCAAAATCCCTCAATACCGCTGGTTATTCGCGGGCAATATTGCCTTCTTTTTTGCTATGCAAGGCCAGATTTTAACGCGCTCTGTTTTAGCCTGGGAATTAACGCATCGAGAGCTTGCCTTAGCGCAAATTAATTTGGCGGTGGCGATTCCAATGTTGCTGGGATCGTTGGTGGGGGGCGCGATCGCTGACCGAATGGAAAAACGTAAATTGCTGATGATTGGCCAACTGTTTATTGTGGCCAATGAGTGTGTGGTTTTGTTTTTGCTTATGACCGGTCAACTGGAGTTTTGGAATTTAATTGTTGCGGCCACGCTGATGGGCTTTATGTTTCCATTAATTATGCCGGCAAGAATGGCGCTGTCCGTAAAGGTGGTGGGCAAAGAAAATATTGGTAATGCCATGGCGTTAGCGGTCATGGTGTTAAATTTGGCGCGCGTGTTGGGGCCGGTGTGTGCAGGTTTATTGATTGGCGTGATCGATGTGCAAGGTGTTTATGTGTTTGGGATTGTATTATACCTGGTGGGGGTGGCGTGTTTATTGGGGATTAAACCCGCGCCTCCCAATAAGGATGCCGGGAATAAAGCCTTGCTCGCGGATGTGAAATACGGATTTACCTATTTAGGTCAAAACCGTCAAATCTTGCTGCTGCTTTTATTTGGCATGGTGCCCATGTTTTTGGCGATGCCGTTTCAAAATTTATTGGTGGTGTTTTCTGATGAGGTCTGGGATGTCGGGCCGAAAGGTTTAGGTTTTCTGCAGGGGAGTGCGGGTGTTGGTGGGGTCTTAGGGGCTTTATGGGTGGCTCGACGTGGAGAGCAACCTCAGCGCTTAAATGGCATGGTGCTGGGGACGGTTGGCTTCGGCGTTTTTCTTGCTGTGTTTTGTTTTATTCCAAATTTTTATCTCGCGTTGGTGCCGTTGGTGTTRGCSAATATTTTTGCCAACATAGCGAGTACCTTAAACAATACGTCCATTCAAGTGCTCGTGCCTGACGAGGTAAGAGGGCGGATTACCAGCTTTATGCTGATGTCCTTTGGCCTCATGCCTTTAGGCGTATTGCCCATGGCTTACGCCGCGGAACGCGTCGGGGCGCCGTTAGCCGTGACTGTGGCATCGGTTGTGATGATCTTTGCCGTGTTTGTGTTTTTGTTGTTAAGCGGCACATTTCGTCGTCTCGATAAAGATCTTATTTCTGCGCTTGAGAAATAAATTGATTACTCCAACTGCATCCTTGCGGGTACTTTGTCCTGAATTCCATCTTTGGCAATAATTAACCTTGCCGGATGACTGGTTGGTCTGCTATTAGTTAGTGGACACTATAACTAAAAATTATAATCCTGGTTGACATTGCTTGAGTCGGAGATTTTAAAGACGTGTCTTATCAATCGAAGTAATTGTGAGTCGATTTATTTATAAGTCATGTTTCTGTTTGTGCATGAAATTCTAGGTGTCTTTTAGTTTAGGTGTTCGCCAGCTTAGGGTTTTGTCAGTCTAGGTATTTATCAATTTGGATATGTATAGAACGATATCTGTATAGATTAATGTATTTGGAGAGTGTGAATGAATGCAATTGTCGATGTACCTGCGCCACCCCATGACCATAAGATTACAGTGCGTGATGTCACGTTTAATATTACGGATGATTCTCCGAAATATTGGTTTGATAACGACCCCTTTAAAACACATTTTTTTAACGCTTTTTTTACAACCTTCCCTCCTGGTGAAGAGTTCTTTGTGCGTAGCGTGATTCATTATCGCGGTGAAATAGACGACGAAAAGCTTCAAAAAGATATTACTGGCTTTGCGACCCAAGAAGGGCATCATTCGCGCTGTCATCAAGATCACCTTGATGTGCTAACTCGTCAGGGTTACACAAGTCTTGAACGAGAAAATAAACTGATTGATATTTTGGGTAAGTGGGCGAATAAGAAATACCCCAAAACATCGCTGGTGAATACGCTGGCGCTTGAGCATTTTACTGCCTTATTAGCGCATCAATCATTAGTTGACCCAGAACGTTTTGTTGATCCGGCCCATGAGGATTTTGTGCCTTTATTTAAATGGCATGCTGCTGAGGAGATTGAGCATAAGGCGGTGGCTTATGATGTTTATATGAGCATAGATGGTCGCTATTGGCCAAGAGTCTTTGCAATGATTGGTTCTACTATTGGCCTAATCACCATTCTGCCTATTCGGATGGCGCCGTTGCTCTATAAAGACGGATTACTGTTTAATGTGAAAACTTGGTTTAACGGCATGAGGTTTTTGTTTGGACGAAATGGCATGTTTGTAAAACCTTGGAAGCACTATTTCCAGTTTTATAAAAGAGACTTTCATCCGTGGGATGTTCAGGATTATGCGTTAATTGAAGAGTTGCAAGCGGTCTATGAAAGCGGGGAGCTTTTAGATATTGCGAAATAGCGGACGAAGAAGCGTGTGAAAATTAGTATGCAATGAAAAGGGACGAGCTTTGATCAAACCGCTTAAGTTGAGAGGCTTAAGCGGTTTTTTATTGCCTGTTTCGATAGGCGGAAGTTGAGAGAAGTAATCAGGCTAGGTGATGTCACCAATGCTTTCCAATAAGAAATCGTAGCAATTGTCTTTGTCGTCATCATTGCCGCGTAACTTCATGGCAGCACGGGGGTGTTGATTTAAATGCCCACTAATACCGTAAATATCATTAAAACCCCATTCAATATCTTTACGAAGCGGGATCATTTGATCTTGGATTAATTGATAAATCGGTTGTACGTTGAACTTGGGGTTTTTTAAGAAATTTAGCAGTAACTCAAGGTTACAATTTCCCGCGCCCCGACCGAGTCCATTGACTGTGGCATCAAGTAGGTTAACGCCTTCGATAATGCATTGTTGCGTATTGGCAAAAGCCAGTTGTTGATTGTTATGCCCATGAAACCCCAATTCTTTGCTGGGTGCGTGGGTTTTAAATAGATCCAAGTAAGCGGTAATTTGTTCCGAGTAAAAGGCGCCGTAACTGTCCACAAAATACAGGTAATCTACCTCGGGGGTGTTTTCGACTTGCTGAAGTGCTTCAATTAGGTCCGATTCGATAGCGGCTGAGGGGGCCATGATGTTGATCGTGGTCTCATAGCCCTGATCCTTTGAGCGTTTGACTAGGTCTAGGCCTTTGTCGATGTCTGCAACGTAGCAGGCCGTTCGGATCATCCCAACAACGCTTTGGTCGGCAGGAAGTAAGGATGCTGTGTCTACGCGCCCGACATCGTACATGACGGCTAGGACTGGACGATACTCTCCGTCATAGGAGTCTACGATAGGCTTAATGTCGTCTTGGTCGCAGAAGTTCCATTTACCATAGGCTTCGCGATTGTAAATATCGCTCTCACAAAGGTTTTTACCAATTTCCATGTAATCAACACCGGCTTTACAGGTGGCGTGATAGACGGCTTTAACAAACTCGTCACTGAACTGGTAGTTATTGATTAGTCCCCCATCACGAATGGTGCAATCTAGAACTTTCAARTTTTCGCGGTACATGAACAAAACTCCTTTGCTAAGGCAATAAAATAAGGAAGCCCATCATTGGATCAGCGCTAGGGGAGGGCGGCCGTTTCCTTGGGCGGGGTAAAAAGCTATTTATTTTCAGTAGTTTGGTAGCTTATAGGGTGAGAGGTGCGTGCTCTCTATTATTCGAACTGAAAATGTACATTAAAGGAAAATGAGTGCGGTTTCAAAGTGACTGTGTACCTCGCGTAGGATAATCAGTAAAAAAATAGCTTAATTTATGAGCAGTCTGCTTAAAAGGCTTTGTTTTTGTCACAAAATGGACATGTTTTCGTACGGCTCTTTTTCATCGAGGTATGATTTATTTTGTTCGAAGGACAGTGCTTGGGAAGGTGCTTTTTGAGTGAATCAACGGAGAAAGTAATGATTAAAAATATCCTATGGGTGGGTGTGTTATTAAGTTTATCGACCTTGGTGTCGGCGGCGCGCTTGAGTGGCGTGACTTCTGAGGAGCAAGTGACTTCAGAGCAAGGACAGGTCTTAGTGCTCAATGGTATGGGGGTGAGAGAGAAGTTCTGGGTTGATGTGTACGTAGGGTCGCTTTATTTGGGCGAGAAAACGGCGCGTGTAGAGACGATATTGGGTGCAGGTAAGGCCTGGCGAATTCGAATGGATTTTGTTCATGATGAAGTTGAGCAAAACAAATTGATAGAGGCTTGGAGAGATGGTTTTGTGAATAATCAGGATGACCCAACACTCAAAGCGATTAATGCCCGTATGGAGCAATTCTACGGGTTTTTTGATAGCACGGTCTTAGCAAAAGAATATTACGTGTTGGAATATGTGCCTGCTAAAGGCACCCGCATTACTCGGAATAATAAATTATTGGGGGTGATTCCTGGTGAAGAATTTCAAGTCGCATTGCTTGAAATCTGGCTCGGCAAGGTACCTGCCGATAAAGGCTTGAAACGTGGTATGTTGGGTGTGCAGTAGTGTGACGATTGAGTGCGAGCTTGATATACGTTATATAGGTACATCGAACTGGTTATTGAATGTGCTCTTTAGACTGGGTGCTTGTATGCAGGGAGGAACTTTATCGAGTTTACCTGCAAACACCTATCTTGAAGGGATTGGAATTTACTTGAAGAGATTTGAATATGGAAATGTTGCTGTCAATTGTTACTAACCCTCTACTATGGATCACCGTAGTTTTGTTATTTACCTTGAAGCAAGGGGTACTTTTTGTGCCTCAAAATAGAGGTTATGTTATTTATACATTAGGAAAATATAGCGGTACGTTGGCTGCGGGCCTTAATCTTATTATTCCTTTTGTTCAGAAGGTGGCTGCGGATCGGAATTTAAAAGAGCAGTCGTTGGAGATAAGTTCTCAGTCAGCGATTACGAAAGACAATATTACCCTGCAGATTGATGGCATTCTCTTTATGAAGGTTATTGATGCGGGTGCGGCGACGAATAACGTCACGGATTATAAATTGTCTGTGACACAGCTAGCCATGACTACGATGAGGAACGCCATCGGTTCGATGGAGCTTGATGAGTGTTTTCAGAATAGAGACATAATTAACGGCAATATCCTTAGCGCGATGACCGAGGCGACTCAGCCTTGGGGTGTGCAGGTGACGCGCTATGAAATTAGAGACATTACGCCGCCCCAGTCGATTCGTGAAGACATGGAAAAGCAGATGACCGCTGAGCGAGAGAAGCGTTCTGTTATTCTTACTGCTGAGGGCGTTAAAATGGCTGCGGTTACCGAGGCGGAAGGCGCCAAGCAAGCACGCGTACTAGAAGCGGAAGCTGCGAAAGCGGAACGGGTTTTAGCCGCTGAAGCCTTGAAACAGTCGCAGGTGTTGGAGGCCACAGGGCGAGCCGAAGCGATACGTTTAATGGCCGAGGCCGATGCGCAGGCATTGAAAACCATTGGTGAGCAAGCCAGTACAGCGAGTGGTAAGCAAGCCGTGCAATTTAACCTCGCGCAAAGGGCCATTGAAGCCCATCAAGCGATTGCCAGTGAAGGCTCGGTGATCTTGACCGATGGCAATACMGGCAACAACATTACTACGACGGTCGCTCAAGCGATGGCGGTATCGAGTACGTTAAAGCTTACTGATGGTTAGATTTAATAAAGCGCGTGATTTACTGGGAGGGTTTCTTCTTCAATGCTGGATATAGCAGATTTTATTGTTAATAATCATGACCAGGTTTTATACGTCATTGCCGGTTTAAGTTTTGTTGTTGAGTTGACGGTCATTGGCCTTAGCGGGCCATTGATATTCTTTGGCTTGGGGTGTGTGAGTACCGGGGTATTGGTCAGTCTAGGCTTGGTCAGTAGCTGGGAAATGGAGTGCTTGTTGGTGGGCGTGTTTTCTATCGTAAGCGCACTCGTTTTGTGGAAGCCGCTTAAAAAATTCCAAGGAGCCGATAAAAACGTTAAAGACAATAGTAGCGATATGATTGGTCAGATTGTACCTGTGAGTAAGGAGGTGACTCTAAATGGCGGTAATATTCGTCATTCGGGCATCGACTGGAGCGCTAGGTTAGATGATGGTGCAGGGTCTGACGCGCTGGCTGAAGGGACTCGAGTGGAAATAACGGGGGTGGATGGTAATGTTATTATCGTTAAAGCGCGCGATGTTTAAAAACAGGTCGCGGGTATCTTTTTATTAAGTTCAGTAGCGTTTTATTAATGGGGGCTATATTTTGAATCGGGTTTTATGATCTTCAGCAAGGTGTGTTTCAATGTTGTGAATACCATCAAAAAAATAGTCCCCATTAATTAGATGTATGATGGTACTGTAAATGCCTATCTAGGCCACAAAGGCCAATTATAAATTCAGACTCTATTATTAATTGGGTTGAGATCATAGATGGCGTTAAAAGTATATAAGTTGTCCGCTGAACGGCTTCGTTTAGGGATGTACGTTAGTAAGCTAGATCGCCCTTGGCTTGAAACGCCTTTCTTGATGCAGGGGTTTTTAGTTAAAAGCCAGGAGCAGATTCGAGAGTTACAGAAGTTTTGTCAATTTCTGTATATTGACGAGCAGTTGAGTGAAAGCGTTGGGGGAACAGCCGATCATTTTAAGCGGTCGTCGACCCTGCGTGATAAAACTGCCGCGTCTTCTCGAGCGTCTAGTTTCAATCCTAATAAGAAATATTCCCGCGAAGACCTTAAGAAATTATTCCCTAATAAGTCACTTCGTGTGTATGGCTCTCAGTCCGAGTTGCATCACGAGTTAATTCCTGCAAAAAAAATATTCTCTGAGTTGTCTGCTTCGGTTAACCACATGATGAATGATATTCGTCAAGGTGACCGTATTGATATTGCGGTATTTAAAACGGCCGTCAATCCAATGGTGAGCAGCATTATTCGTAATCCTGATGCGTGCATTTGGCTGGCGCGAATGAAAAGTCGTGATTCGTATACGTATAAGCACTCCATGGGGGCGTCAGTGTGGGCGGTCGCATTGGGTCGGCAGATTGGCTTGCCTCAGGCCGACCTGAAAACTTTAGCGATCGCGACGCTGCTTTGCGATATAGGCAAGTTAAAATTACCCAGTGAATTAATCGAGAAGGCGGGGGAGTTAGAGGGCGATGAGCTTGCGGTAATTCAGTCTCATGTAGCATTGAGCTTGGAGGCGTTGAATAATACTGCGGGGATTAGTGAAGAAGTTTACGATATTGTGGCGGCGCATCATGAGCGCTTTAATGGCCAAGGGTATCCGAAAGGCTTGCGCGGTAATGACATTGCAGTGATGGCGAGGATTGCGGCGATAGCCGATAGCTATGATGCCATGACCAGTCAGCGGGTCTACTCAAACGCCAAATCGCCTGTAGTGGCGGTAAAAGAATTATACGAATTACGGGGGAAGGCGTACCAACCCGAGTTAATCGAAGAGTTTATTCAGGCGGTTGGCCTGTATCCAGCGGGGACTTTAGTTGAGTTGTCGTCAGGTGAGATTGCTGTTGTGGTTTCTGAAAATAAAATGCGTCGACTCAGACCCAAAATTCTAAAATTGCTAGACCCGGATAAAAAGCCTATCAAGGCGGCTTGTATTGTTGATTTGTCGAATAATGAACAAGATGACGCAGGGGATGAACTCAATATTTCTCAAAGTCTGGAGCCAGGATCGTTTGGCATTAATCCTGAGGCGATCTATTTCTAAGAGGACTCATTCTAAAAGGGCTAATTCCAAAAGGACTGTTTCTAAGGGGGCTATGCGTTCAATGAGTAAGGCTGAATCGCTTGAAAAGAATGGCAATAATTTCTATCAGCGTCTTGAAGCACTTGTTAATGAGTGTGACCCTGCTGGGAGTCAAAATGAAGTAGGTTTAGGCTTATTGCTGATTGATATTAAAGGCTTCCGTAAAATAAATAGCGTGTTTGGTTTTACGTTGGGCGATCAAATATTGGCTGATATTTTGCTGCGCTTAAAAGAATCATTTAAACAAAAYTGTCACGTGCTACGTGCAGGYAATGATGARTTTGCGTTGTTGCTCAGTGARCTKGTAAACCCCAAYATTGTGAATTTAGCGGCAAATAAAGTGATCCGCGTATTGAGTGAGCCTTTTTGTGTCGGAAATAGTCAGCTGAAGCTAGGCTTTGCAATTGGTTCAGCCTATAAGTCGAATTCCGTTTCCGTGGGCGGGTTTTTAAGCCGAGCCGAGGCGTCATTAATAAAAGCAAAAAATGCCGGTAGAAGTTATTTGGTAACCGAGTTTGCCAGTGATGTTGATGAAGCGCTGACCCTTAATTTAGAAAGTGAATTACACGAGGCGCTGACAAAAAACGCCTTAGAGTTACATTACCAACCTAAAGTAGATTTGTTTAATCAAATGCCCACCCACGTTGAAGCCTTAGCGCGGTGGGTGAGTCCTTCGCTGGGGCCTGTGTCGCCGGTTGTTTTTGTGCCTATTATCGAGCAAATGGGGCGTATGGAGGAGCTTACCAAATGGGCCGTGAATACCGCATTACGCCAGCGCGATGAATGGCCTAAGCATTGGGGTGAATTGTCGGTGGCGGTGAATGTGTGCGCCAGCTTGGTGGATGATCCGCAGTTGTTGGATTTCGTAGATAATGCCATTGGTATTTGGGGGACTGATCCGGGGGATTTAACCTTGGAGATTACCGAAGGTTCGATTATTCAGGATCAAGCGGGTAGTTTTGCTAATTTGTCGAAAATCAAAGAGAGAGGGGTGCGTATTTCTATTGATGATTTTGGTACGGGTTATTCTTCTCTGGCTTACTTTAAAAATATCCCAGCCGATGAGTTAAAGGTGGATAAGTCATTTGTTTTGCATATGCTTGAGAATGAAGCGGATCGGCATATTACCCAGGTGATTATCGATTTGGCCCACAAATTTAATTTGTCSGTCGTGGCGGAGGGGGTTGAAACCAAAGAGATACTCCATGCCTTGATGGCGGCGCGATGTGATTATGCGCAGGGCTATTATTTTTCTAAGCCATTACCGCAAGATGAATTCATTCGTTGGTTGTTTGAATATAACGCGGAGCGATTTTTTTAAATGGCTAGGTCTATGTTGAAACGCTAGATCTATGTTGAGTGGGTAGGTCTATGTTGAATTAGTAGATCTATATTGAATCAGCTGGCCTGCATTTAGGTGTCGGCCGAAATTGCTTAGGGCCAGTACTTTTATTCCGGAGAAAAAAGTACCGACCCCACTGAAACGCGGCAAGTTTTATTCGGCGAGCTTCTTTTGCAGTAGTGCGTTGACTTGTTGTGGGTTGGCCTTGCCCTTTGAGGCTTTCATGACCTGCCCAACAAAAAATCCGAACATTTTTTTACGTTTATTGTCGTCTGCTTTTTGGAAGTTGGCGACTTGCTCAGGGTTCGCAGTAATCACTTCGTCGACTAGAGTTTCAATTGCGCCGGAGTCGGTGACTTGCTTTAAACCTTTTTGCTCAATGATAGTGTCGGCAGACCCTTCGCCTAACCACATGGCCTCAAAGACTGTTTTAGCCAATTTRCCCGACAATGTTTTGTCATCGATGCGCTGAATTAATTGGCCCATGTGTGCAGCCGAGATAGGGCAGTCGATGATCGCCTTATTGTCTTTGTTGAGAGCACCCAATAACGTGCTGGTGATCCAGTTAACGCTGAGTTTGGGGGCGCAAGCAGATTCACTGACACAGGCTTCGAAATAGTTTGCCAGTTCATGGCTGGAGGTGAGCAGACTGGCTTCTTCGTCAGAGAGTTGGTAGTCGTCTTTAAAACGTTGCTCTTTCTGCCAAGGCAGTTCCGGTAAGGATTCTTTGATGGCTTGTAAGTATTCATCGGTGAGAATCACGGGCAGCAGGTCTGGATCTGGGAAGTAGCGGTAATCGTTGGCTTCTTCCTTGCTCCGCATAGGCCGCGTTTCGTTTTTCTCCGAATCATAAAGCCGGGTCTCTTGAGTGATTCGTTGATCGTTCTCAAGCAAGTCAATTTGCCGGTCAATTTCTACATTAATGGCTTTTTCGACAAATCGAAATGAGTTGATGTTTTTAAGCTCTGTTCGGGTGCCTAATTTAGTATCGCCTTTGCGCCGCATTGATACGTTGGCATCACATCGCATAGAACCTTCGGCCATGTTGCCGTCGGAGATACCAATGTAGCGAATTAAGCGATGGACCGTTTTTAAGTAAGCTACGGCTTCTTTGGCTGAACGTAAGTCGGGTTCGGAGACGATTTCTAACAAGGGGGTGCCGGCGCGGTTAAGGTCTATGCCGGTCATGCCTTGATAGTCTTCGTGCAATGATTTGCCTGCATCTTCTTCAAGATGAGCGCGAGTCACATTGATGGTTTTAATACTGCCGTCGTCGAGCTGGATGTCGAGTTGGCCCATGCCCACGATTGGGTCATCCATCTGGCTTATTTGGTAGCCCTTGGGTGAGTCCGGGTAGAAGTAGTTTTTACGCGCGAAGATCGACTGCTGGCAGACATGGGCTTCGATGGCTAGGCCAAAGGTCACGGCCATGCGCACGGCTTCTTCATTGAGTACGGGCAATACGCCGGGGAGACCCAAGTCTACTGCGTTGGCCTGCGTATTGGGTTCCGCCCCAAACGTGGTGGCTGACGAGGAGAATATCTTAGATTTAGTAGCCAGTTGAACGTGAATTTCAAGGCCAATTACTGATTCCCATTCCATTTTCTTTTCCACAATAGTGTTCGATAAGTGCTGTTTTGCTGCATGTCTTCTGACGCCTGTCCAAGCGGTATTTGCTGGGAGGGTTTGTCTCTATGCTTAGGCGAAGTTTTTAGGTCTTTGTTGGTGCCAGTCGGTGACTTTCTGAAATTGATGCGCCACGTTTAACAAGCGCGCTTCTTGGAAGTTATTGCCGATCAGCTGTAAKCCAATGGGTTTGTTTTTGCTAAAGCCTGCGGGCACCGACATGCCGGGCAAGCCTGCCAGGTTCACAGCAATGGTGAATATATCATTGAGGTACATGGTCACGGGGTCTTCTTGGTTTGTGCCCAGTGGAAATGCACCGCTTGGGGTGGTGGGGCCGAGGATTACATCGACTTCTTTGAAGGCTTGATTGAAGTCTTCTTTGATGAGTCGGCGGACTTGCTGGGCTTTGAGGTAGTACGCATCATAGAAGCCTTCTGAGAGTGCGTAGGTGCCCACCAAAATACGCCGTTTTACTTCTTCCCCAAATCCTTCTGCTCGAGAGTTTTTATAAAGAGACTCGAGGTCTTCGGCATTTTCACTGCGATAGCCATAGCGCACGCCATCGAAGCGAGACAGGTTGGAGGAGCATTCTGCGGGCGCGATAATGTAGTAAGCGGGCACTGAAAGATGAGAGTGGGGTAAATCAATTTCTTTGATTTGAGCGCCTTGTTTCTCAAGTTCTGCCACTGCGTTGTGGATTAATTGTGCGATTTCGTCATCGAGGTCGCTGGAGAAGAACTGTTTAGGTAGGCCAATCTTCAGGTTTTCTAAGGAGTCGTTCAGCGTGGCTCGATAATCCGGCACTGGCTCGTTGATCGAAGTCGAGTCTTTTGGATCGTAGCCCGCCATCACGTTGAGAAGAATGGCCGCGTCTTCGGCAGTGCGAGTCATGGGGCCGGCCTGGTCAAGGCTTGAGGCGAAGGCAATCATGCCCCAGCGTGAGATTCTGCCATAGGTCGGCTTAATGCCTGTGATGCCGCAAAAAGAGGCCGGCTGGCGKATTGAGCCGCCGGTGTCGGTGCCACTGGCCGCYGGGGTTAGGTAAGCCGCGACTGCAGATGCGGAGCCGCCTGACGAGCCTCCAGGGACGCACTCGAGATCCCAAGGGTTTTTGCATGCGCCGTAAAAACTGGTTTCGTTAGAAGAACCCATGGCGAACTCGTCCATGTTGGTTTTACCTAAGCAAACGWWRCMGKYMTNNYTYTWRAAKTYTSKSTNMYYGTGMTGTCNRYAKGRARMMMWAMMATYMTYRMKSRTTTTYSMKCYKCAGCTGGTTTTAATGCCCTCGGTGCAGAAGATATCTTTTTCTGCCAGGGGCACGCCGAGTAAAGGGCTGTTATCGGTCTTGCCTTCGGCTCTGAGCGCATCGGCTTGTTTGGCCTGATTAAGCGCTCGTTCTTCAGTGACAGTGATAAACGCGTTTAGCTGTGGGTTGAATTTATTGATTCGGTCTAGGTAGAGCTGGGTCAATTCGACACTGGAAATTTGTCGTTGTTCTAGGCTAGAGATAATTTCTGCAATGGATTTATCTAGCATTGCGTTGCAATCCTCATTTAAAGACGGTGAATCCCGTCATGGAATTCAGTTAATAATACGGGCTTTGTTTGGCAAACTGGGCAAAATAGTCTATAAACCGTTTCAATTGGGGCACTTTCGTTTGTGTCGCATCAAAACTGATTTGTTCGATTCAATTGTTTCATTCGATTACTTTGGGTACAAGGTAAAGTCCGTCTTCGGTAGATGGAGCAATTTTCTGGAATTTCGCACGTTGATTTTTTTCAGTAACAATATCGGGTCTTAAACTCTGTGTTGCATCCAATGGGTGTGCCATAGGTTTAATATTTTGGGTATCCACCGCTTGCAATTGTCCTACAAATTCGAGGATGTTTGATAAGTCGGTCGCATAATCTTGAGCCTTAGAAGTCTCAATTTGCAGTCGAGCTAAGTGCGCTATTTTTTTTACGTCGCTTGCATCTAGCGCCATGGGGATTCTCCGTGAGTCGTTAAGATGTGGTTGGATTATAGAAAACGCGTAAATTAGCACAATTCGCTGCTTGCCCAAAACCTTGGCCATTGATAGAGTTGCATTTTATTTTATCAAGGACTTAGGCAGCTCTTTTCATGTTTAAACGTTTACGWGGTTTGTTCTCCACTGATTTGTCCATAGATCTTGGCACTGCGAATACACTGATCTTCGTTCGAGAGCGCGGTATTGTGCTTAATGAACCATCAGTAGTGGCCATACGGCACAGTGGGTCTCAGAAAACTGTAGCCGCTGTTGGCGCGGATGCGAAGCGAATGTTAGGCCGAACGCCAGGTAATATTACAGCGATTCGTCCTTTGAAAGACGGCGTTATTGCTGACTTCCAAGTCACTGAGAAAATGTTACAACATTTTATTAGTGCTGTTCACGAGAATAGTTTCATTACTCCCAGTCCTCGTGTACTGGTGAGTGTGCCTTGCAAATCCACTCAAGTGGAGCGTAAAGCGATTCGAGAGTCCGCGTTAGGCGGAGGCGCTCGAGAAGTGTATTTGATTGAAGAACCGATGGCAGCTGCCATYGGTGCTGGGCTACCGGTGGATGAAGCCCACGGTTCTATGGTTGTGGATATTGGTGGGGGTACCACCGAGATTGCGATTATTTCCTTAAACGGTGTGGTTTATGCCGACTCCGTGCGTATTGGTGGCGATAAGTTTGACGAAGCCATTGTCACTTATGTACGGCGTCAATACGGCAGTTTAATTGGTGAAGCGACTGCCGAGCGAGTCAAGCAAGAGATTGCTATGGCTCACCCAGGTGCAGAAGTGCGTGAGATTGATGTGCGTGGTCGTAATTTAGCGGAAGGGGTGCCGCGAAGTTTCGTCTTAAACAGTGCTGAGGTGCTGGAGGCGTTACAAGAGCCATTATCAGCCATTGTCGGTGCGGTGAAAGGTGCACTAGAACAAGCCCCCCCCGAGTTGGCATCTGATATTGCTGAACGAGGCATGGTACTCACCGGTGGCGGAGGGTTGATGCGCGGCCTGGATCGTTTATTGAGCGAAGAAACTGGATTGCCCGTACTGGTTGCTGAAGACCCTTTGACTTGTGTGGCCCGAGGTGGTGGCAAGGCGYTGGARATGATGGAYCAAAGAGGGTTTGATTTACTCTCTGTTGAGTAGATAGGGTAAAATTAAGGCAGGTGCAATCTGCTGAATCTATCAGCGCACTATTACATGGCTATTTAGGAGCGCTCGATTAACAGATTATTCTATAGTTCTACGCCGGAAGCACTGCGGTTGGTCGTGGTAGCAGTGCTCTCCTTAGGACTAATGTTTGTTGATCACCGCACTCAGTACTTGTCACCAGTACGTTACTACGCTGCCTACCTTGCGACTCCGTTTCAATATGCGGCCAATGTCCCTGCCGATGTGTCAGCCTGGGTCTACGATACTTTTTCCTCCCGTGAATCACTGCTTACCGAAAATGCCAAATTACAGGCCCGCGCTGTGCTATTGCAGCGCCGGGTGCAAAAGCTAGCCGCTCTTTCTGCTGAAAATATTCGTCTACGCGAGCTGCTTAATTCTTCCTCCTTAGTGAATGATAACGTTACAGTGGCGGAGATTATTGGCGTCGCACCGGATCCTTTTCGTCATGAGATAATTATTAATAAAGGCGCCAAGAATGGTGTCTTTATGGGCTTGCCGGTATTGGATGCTCAAGGATTGATGGGCCAGGTGATTGAAGTTGGGCCCTTCGTAAGTCGCGCGTTATTGATCAGTGATTCCAGTCACGCAATTCCGGTACAAATTAATCGCAACGGTGTGCGCGCTATTGCCGTGGGCGGCGGCTCACTGGATTTATTGGTGTTAACCCATGTGCCTGATACGGCCGATGTAGTAGAAGGCGATATATTGGTCAGCTCTGGTTTAGGTTTACGTTTCCCACGCGGGTATCCTGTGGGCGTAGTGACTCGAGTGCAGCATGACCCAGGCGAAAGTTTTGCCATTGTTGAGGCCAAACCGAGTGCACACTTGGATCGAAGTCGACACGTTTTATTAGTGTTTAAGGAACAGAAACAATTGGATTGGGATGACTTGAATTGATGTCCTTTGATAATAAACGTCACCGTTTTTTTCGAGGCGCAACTAATACGCTATGAGTAACCAGGGACCCACTGGCACGTGGGTGATCGTATTCAGTTTTTGTGTGGCCTATTTTTTGGCTTTGCTACCTTTTCCCCATTGGGCGGAATGGGGGCGGCCTGAGTGGGTGGCTCTTGTGCTGCTCTACTGGGTCATCGCCTTGCCACATCGCGTGGGCGTGATGACTGGTTGGATGGTGGGTTTGGGCGTGGACGTTATGGAAGGCTCCGTGCTGGGACTCAATGCCTTATCGCTTGCAGTGATGGCATACCTGGCTATCTTGTTGCACCGCCGATTACGCGTGTTCCCTGCATGGCAGCAAGCGCTAGCCGTATTGGTATTGGTGGGGCTCAGTCAATTGATGGTGCGGGTGATCTCTAACTTAGTGGGGGGGATGCCTTCCACCATGTGGTATTGGGTGCCGAGTATAGTGAGTGCGTTCTTGTGGCCTTGGTTATTAGTGATATTGCGGTTTATTCGACGTCGGTTTGTGGTGACTTAACCAGGCCAATTCTGAATRGGTCRGTTTCTGGGTTTTGATTGCATTCGCTTCGCGGGYCCTAATTGTTTCAAGCCCTGAGAAAGAGTAATGCTTGCGCAAACGCTGGCATTTTGTGCGTTGGGCATACAAGTATTAAGTAAAATAAGTACAGTAGAGTGAATCCCCATGACCGAACTGATTTTGGCCTCTGCGTCGCCACGACGCAAAGAGCTGCTCTGCCAAATTGGCGTCGTATTTACGGTGTCGCCCAGTGTGATCGATGAGACACCTATTAGCGATGAGCCGGCGTTACGCTATGTCAAACGCATGGCGCAGGAAAAAGCCCTGGCGGTCTACCCGCAATACGCCGACAAAGATTGTTGTGTGTTGGGAGCCGATACGATTGTTGTTAGCCAACAGCAAGTGTTTGGCAAGCCAAAGGACAAAGCGGATGCCATACGGATGCTGAGTTCATTGTCGGGTAAGACCCATACCGTCTACAGTGCGGTGACGCTGATCTCTGAGCAACGCCAAGAGCAAATTGTCAGTGCTACGGAAGTTACTTTTCGAGACATAACAATGGCGGAAATTGAGGCTTATTGGGTCACAGGCGAGCCCAAAGGGAAGGCGGGTGGATACGCCATTCAAGGGCTCGCGGCAATATTTGTGGAAAACATATCGGGCAGTTATAGCGGTGTGGTAGGTTTGCCGCTGATGGAAACGAGTCAGTTGCTGACTGAATTTGGGATCCCTGTATTAGCCTTGGGTTTGGATTAAACCCAATATAGACCTGTGTAAATATAGAATTACCTAACATGAGCGCTACGCACCCTATTATCCAATAGCCAGACCCTGGCGAATCGTTTTAAAGTGGATGATTCTGCATACCGGGTTAGCGTGTATGTTTCGAGATTAAATTTGTTATTAAAGGCGTTCTGATGACAGAAGAAATATTAATCAATGAATCAGTCACTGAGACTCGCGTTGCCAAAGTTGAAAATGGCGTCGTGCAGGAGCTCTACATCGAGCGCTCGGCCAAGCGCGGGTTGGTCGGTAATATTTATCGTGGCAAGGTCGTACGGGTGTTGCCCGGTATGCAGGCTGCTTTCGTGGATATTGGTTTAGAAAAAGCGGCCTTCATTCATGTCAAAGAATTAGTGCCTTATCAGGAACGAGAAATGCCGCGGCGTAGCGGGGCCGGGAGCTCAAAGGCTGGTTCGGCCGCTAATATTAAGGCGAGTGTTGGACACCCTATAGAAGAGTCGATGCCTAATATCACTGAAGTGATTCGGGAATCTGATAACGTCGTCGTGCAAGTGGTTAAGGACATGATCGGCAGTAAAGGCGCTCGATTGACGMCTCACCTTTCTATTCCTTCACGCTATTTTGTTTATATGCCTAATGGCAGTCATATCGGTGTATCGCAACGCATCAATGATGAGGCCGAACGAGAACGGCTGCGTTTCTTTGTGGAAGGCTTTAAAGAAGACGCCGGCGATGTACGGGGTGGCTTTATTCTTCGTACGGCTGCGGAAGGCGTGAGCGAAGAGGAGCTGCATCAGGATATCGAGTTTTTATTGCGTTTATGGAAGTATTTCGAAAAGCGCTTAGAAGTGACTCATCAGATCGAAGTATTGTTTGAAGGTCTACCGCTCTTAATGCGTACGGTGCGTGATTTATCCAATGATTCGATTGAGAAGATCCGAATCGATTGTGAAGACTCCTATGCCAAAGTGGTCGATTTTACGCGTCAGTTTGTGCCGGAAATGACAGGACGCGTTGAGTACTATCGACGTGAAAGGCCTCTGTTTGACTTGTATAATATCGAAGAAGAAATTCAAAAAGCCTTACAGCGCAAGGTGGTGTTAAAGTCGGGGGGGTATTTGGTCTTTGATCAAACCGAAGCGATGACCACTATTGATGTGAATACCGGTGCTTTCGTTGGCAAGCGAAACTTAGAAGAGACCATCTTTAAAACCAACCTTGAGGCTGCGCATAGCATTGCGCGACAACTTCGACTGAGAAATTTAGGTGGAATCATAATTATTGATTTTATCGACATGGAAGAGGAGGATCATCGCCAGCAAGTGTTAAGAGCGTTTGAGAAAGCCCTGGAGAAGGATTACGCCAAAAATAATATCAGTGGTGTGTCTGAGTTGGGGCTGGTGGAGATGTCTCGAAAGAGAACTACAGAAAGTTTGGAACATTTGTTGTGTGAGTCTTGTCCTACTTGTGATGGACGTGGTTCGGTAAAAACCGCCGAGACGGTTTGCTATGAAGTATTTCGTGAGATTTTGCGCTCCGCCCGTGCTTATGAAGCTCAGACTATCTTGGTCATTGCTTCTCAGTCCGTAGTGGATCGTCTGTTGGATGAAGAGTCCGCTAATGTGGCTGACATCGAACAGCACTTTAAGCGTACTATAAAATTCCAAGTCGAAACAATGTATAACCAGGAGTTGTTTGACGTCGTGCTGTTGTAGTCGGGATTTCAGTCAACGGTGGTCAATGTAGCATTATGGTGTTAAAGGTTTTAGGTAAAACAGCAGATTTTGTCTGGGCGTCGATCGCTTTGGTCTTGGTGCTGCTCGCGATATATGTAGGCTTAGGGCGACAGCTGATTTCTCATATCAGTGATTACCGGCAAGATGTCGAACAGCTGATTACTGAAAATACCTCGTTCGGTGTTTCGATTGGCTCACTYGAAGGGGAGTGGTCCTTATTTACTCCCGTGATCCAATTACGCGACGTGTCTTTTTATCCGCCAGGTGACCCTGACAAAGTATTTTTCTTTAGCTCCAAAGTGTCGGTGGATGTCAGTGTTGTGGCGTCACTGATTGCCCAGCAACCACGCCTAAAAGATTTACAAATACATGGTTTGAACGTGGCATTGACGGAATTAGACAATGGTCAATGGCAAATCAATGGGTTAGAACTCAAAAAGAGCACCAAGAAAACCTCTAGCTCAGAGGCCAACTCGATGATCTCGCTGCTCTTAGAGCAGGAATTAATTACCTTAAGCGACTCCACCTTAACGCTGTCCATGCCAGGGCGACCCACGCGTTCGATTAGTCATATTAATGCGCAATTGAAAAGCTACTCTGCCACGCATGAGTTTAGTGGCAGTATTTTGATTGGTGACCAGGGGCAACGTTTTATATTCGCGGCCAAGGGCGTAGGTGACCCCCTCGATAAAGAAAATTATGCACTTGATTTGTACGGCAAATTGGATCGGGGCACAGTACTGCATTGGTTGCCTGATGACCTAAAACAAAAAATCAGCGTGTTTGAAGGCGTACGTTTGCAGGAGCTTTCTGTGGCAGGGGAAGTGTGGGCGCGCTGGCGAGACGGCGGGTTGCACGATATTAATGGTTTATTTGATGCTGATTCCATTCAGCTTCAAAATTCCCTAGGCAAAGACGTGGCACCAATTGAAAATATGGTCGGTCAATTCCAAGTGGCGTTTGCTGATGAGGGCGCGGTCACTATTGCGATTGACGACTTTCAATTTGATTGGCAGTCAGAGTATTGGCGTGAGAGCCAGATTAAAGTAACCCTGATTAAAGAAGGCGAAGCCAGGCCGCCGAGCGTTGAAATATTTGCCGATCATGTACAAGTAAAACAAGTATTACAGTTACTTTTATTATCGGACCGTATTCAAGGGCGAACGCTGGAGACGTTAACGCGAACGCAGATGAATGGGGAGTTGCGCAATTTGAACTTACGTTTTTATCCGCGCGAGAAATCATTCTTAGTACGCACTCATTTCGAAGACCTATCTAGCTTGGCGTGGGATAAATTACCTGGTATCTCGGGGTTGAGTGGATACTTGGAAATGACTCCGAGCCAGGGCGCATTACTGATCGACTCTGAGGGCGCCGCCTTGGACTTTCCGAAGTATTTGAGAGCGCCGATTTACACACATCATTTGGCTGGCCCGGTGACTTGGGTGCTTCATAAAAATGGTTCCGAGCTTGAAGAAGTGGAAGTTAAAAGTGGCTTTTTAGAACTTGATAACCAAGATTTCGATGGCAATGTAGCGTTTAGCTTGAGTTTACCTTTGGACGGTTATGCGCCCAATCTCAAAATATTTGCCAATATTGATCAAGCCAAAATCAATAAGGTTTCGCAGTACCTGCCTCGATTATTACCCAACAGCTTATTGAGCTGGTTGGATGAAGGTTTAGTTAGCGGCGATGGTTCTGCAACTTTGGTTTTTAATGGCCCTCTGAGGCTCAAAGGACTTGATGTAACGGATTTCACGTTGCAAACCGATATCTCTGTGGATCACTTGTATTTAGATTACCTGCCTAAAGATTGGCCTGTGATTAAGGATGCGCGCGGCGCGTTGCTGATCAATGGCGCAGATGTGTTCTTTAATATTGATCAGGGCCAGGTTTATGACGCCGCTTTGAGTGATGTGACGGGCACTATTTTGGAGAATGCCCAGGGATTTAGAGACCTGAAGCTACAAGGCGCGATCAATGCGGATACGTCGAATGTAATTCAGTTTTTAAATGATACGCCAATCTCAGAACTGATTGGTGGATTAACCCAGACCTGGCAGGCCGAAGGCAACGTTCAAGCAACGTTGGAATTAACGGCCCCCATTCACGGCCCGTCACGGCCGATAGAAATTCGTCTAGAGGCGGATGTGACCGATACTAAAATTGACCTCACCGATATCGACCTCGCGGTTAATGATATCAATGGCAGTGTAAGTTATGACACCCGATTTGGCTTATACGGGCAAGATCTAGACTGTACCGTGATGGGCTATGCCGCTAAGGCGAATCTGCTTAAGCTGGACCAAACGCAGTCTCGATTRTTTGAGTTGGAGTTGGAATCAAAGGTCAGCGTTGCACGATTAAATCAGTGGGCAGACCAAGGCATTTTACAGTTTATGGACGGGGAGTTTGATTACGACCTGAATATCTGGGTACAGCGTAATGATCGTGTGGGGGGCTCTGAAACTGATGCTTGGTTGAATGTCCGCAGTGACCTTCTCGGGGTCGATGTAGCGATTCCTGCGCCACTGAATAAACGCGCTAAAGATGTCCGTCCGATGGCGTTTAAAATGTCATTGGGAGATTTTCCATCTCAAATCTTTGTTCAGTACGGCGATGACTTTAGTGCGGCATTACTCGTGGATGCTGAAGATTTAGTGCGTGCTCAATATTCGTTTACTAAGAAACCTGGGGTAATCCCCAGCACGGACGGAATTTTTGCTGACGGCGAATTAGMCTTTATGGACTGGGGGYTGTGGGAGRYCTTCTTCACGGATATCGGGAATGCCTACGATCCTGAAGTGCCTGAACAGAGCCCGTTGTCGACACAAGCCGATCAAGATTTATTCGTTGATAAAGTCAAATCGGTGGATTTGGTCATCGACCGATTTCATGGCTATGGACTGGAAATCGATGGCTTAGACGCACATGTCTGGCGAGCCGATGGCTCATGGATGATTTTTGGTAATAGCCCCATGGTCAAAGGGCGACTGAAAGTGCCGGATGATATTCGACCCATTGAAATCAATCTTTCGGAGCTTAATTTACCCGAAGAAGAGGTTGAGGAAGGCAGTGAAAGCACTACTCAAGGATCCATTATTAGTGAAGCTCCGTCGCAGTTCCCCAATGCGCTGGTAAAAATAGATCATTACGTATACGGCGATTTAGACCTGGGCAGCTGGAGTTTGTCTGCGCGCCGAAGTGGTGATGCGTACTTGATTGAAGACTTGCGCATTAAAATTGGCCAGTTGGTATTGACCGGCGAAGGTGAATGGCAGCCCGACGGTGAACAAACCGTTACGCGTTTTCGTGGCAGAATCAAAACCCAAGATATTGGTGAATTAATGGGCATCTGGGGGTATCCGGTCGCTATTGAAACATCCTCTGCGGGCATTTCATTCTCAGGCAGTTGGCCTCACAGCCCATTCGATTTTTACATGAACCGGCTTGAGGGAGATTTTGACGTACGCTTTAAAGAAGGTCGCTTGCTGGATGTGGATGCCACAGTGTCCGCGTTACGGGTATTAGGAATTTTGAACTTTTCTAATTTAGGTCGTCGACTGCGCTTAGATTTTAAGGATCYCTATCAAGAGGGGCTGAGTTTTGATCGCATTAAGGGGCCGATTAAAGTCTCCAAAGGCGAAGTTCGTTTTAACGGACTGGAAACCTACGGCCCTTCCGCGAGCTTTGATGTCAACGGCGTGATGAACTTCGTTGACGATGAGATGGCCCTTGATATCGCGCTTACCTTGCCTCTGAGTAAAAACTTAGCGCCGGTTGCAGGTGTAGTCGCGGGGCCGCTTGGGGTTTTTGCAGGCGTTGTTATTGACCGAGTGATCGGTGATCAGATTAATCGGCTGTTCCGAACTCATTATGAAGTCACCGGGCCGTTAACTGATCCAGACTTCCGCATCGTGCCTCGTGCGTTGAGTGCCGAGTAAAATTACGCAATGCGCGTGGATATAGAAAACCAGTAAATCAGAAAGCAACGAGCCAACTTATGGATCAAGTGACAGTCGCGGCGGTTCAGTTAGTGAGTGGAACGGATGTGACCGAAAACCTATCCACGGCCACTGAGTTAATCAAATCCGCCATTGATCAAGGGTCGCAGTTGATTGTGTTGCCTGAGAATTTCGCTTGTTWTGGCGGCGGCATTTATCGCCAGCTCGCAGAGCAAGAAAGTGCCCAGTCACGGATAATCTCGACCTTGAAAGCGGCCCTTGAAGGCTCTAATGCCTGGTTAGTAGCCGGCTCCATGCCTTCGCTCAATCGTGCTGGCAATGAGGCCGACCCAGTGCCTGAACCTCGAGTTCGCTCTTGTTGTGCAGTAATCAATGCTGACGGCCAAATTGAAGCGCATTACGATAAAATCCATCTGTTTGACGTCAGTGTCAATGATGCTCAAGGGCGCTACAAAGAATCTAATCTATTTGAGGCGGGGGATCGGCCGACTATTGTTCAGACCCCGGTAGGCAAACTAGGGCTTTCGATTTGTTACGATCTACGATTTCCTGAGCTGTATCGGCATTACGCAGCGCAACAGGTGCCATTGATTACTGTGCCTTCTGCATTTACTTATGCGACCGGGGAGGCTCACTGGGAGTTGTTATTACGCGCTCGTGCCGTGGAAAATCAAGCGTTTGTGATCGCAGCCAATCAAGGCGGCTGGCACGATCAGAAACGACAAACCTACGGCCATTCGATGATTGTCGACCCCTGGGGTGAGATTCTGGCTGAGGCTGGGCAAGGCCCGGATGTGGTTGTCGCGTCTCTGGATATGAATCGATTGAACGCAATAAGACAGAAGATGCCCGTGTTGGAGCATCGCCGTATCAAGGGCGCATGAGCGCTGATAGCCGTTAAACTGCCTCTTACAAGGGGCACTTCGCTTTAAAATGGTCGTTCTGAATGGGATAATGCCGCATGGAATTGATTTAGGCTTTAAAATATTGCTATCTTTCCGTACGGCAGTGGCTTAATGGGCGGTAATACGAGACACTGAAGTAATACCGGCGAGTCCCGGTAATAGAAATTCAAGGGTTAAACGGGGTTAAGATTTGAAAACATTAGAGCATCTCTTTGAGCGTAATGTCGCGTGGGCTAAAGCGCATACCATTAGAGACCCCGATTACTTTTCCCGTTTATCTGAGCAGCAAGCGCCTAAGTATTTATGGATTGGCTGTTCCGATAGCCGAGTCCCGGCCAATCAGATCATTAATCTTCCCCCTGGTGAAGTGTTTGTTCATCGCAATATCGCCAACGTAGTGGTGCATACCGACCTCAATTGTCTTTCCGTGGTTCAATTCGCTGTGGAAGTCTTGAAAGTGGAGCATATTATTGTCTGTGGTCATTATGGCTGTGGCGGCGTGAAAGCGGCCATGGAAGAAAAAGATCACGGTTTGATCGATCATTGGCTTAACCACATTAAAGACGTCAGCCGATTTAATGAAGATGAACTTGCAGGCTTTGAGGGCAATGACAAAGTAGACCGTCTTTGTGAACTCAACGTCATGGAGCAAGTAGCGAATCTCTGCAATACCCACACCGTGCGAAACGCTTGGAAAAATGGCGCGCAATTTTCGGTGCACGGTTGGATATACAATATTAACAATGGCATCTTAAAAGATCTCGATGCCTTGGTGTCCCCTCCGAGTTGTGAGCTTTAACGAGCCAATAGGCTCAAAATACCAATGATAAAGTTGAGCCTTTCGCGTTAGCTTGAACTGGCCTAGCTGAGGGGTTTAGTGAGCCAAATCAATTCAAGCCTTTACCGGTAAGCGCTGCTGTTAAGTATTTCTGGATACGCGCTTGCCTTCTGGGAAAGGCTCCTCCCGGTGAACTCAACGGACTGGAAATAGTATTAACTTGGTGGTAAATGAGTAAAGAAAACGCCATTCTAAGCTTCTTAGTGTTGATGAGTGCCTTGATGTGCATTCTAGAAGTGATTTTAAATCTTGCAGGAACCGATGTTTCCAATTCAATCACGCTTTTCTGGGATGGCGTGTTTGTGATTTGTACCGTGCTCTGGGTTAAATACGATGCCAAAGAAAGAGGCTTTATTCGTCCGTTTGATTTTGATTTCTTAGTCTACGTTCTGTGGCCCGTTGCTTTTCCTTGGTATTTGATAAAAACCAGGGGGCTAGAAGGCCTTGTTCTTTTGTTTGGGTTTCTGTGGGTATTATTGATTCCGTGGCTAAGCGGGTTGATTGCTTATGTCTACTACACGTAGAGACGTTTGGCTTATTGCTTAGTTGTGTAGTTGTGTAGTTGTNTNNT
>NVVB01000041.1:0-1822 GCA_002402085.1 Gammaproteobacteria bacterium | reverse complement strand
AGCTGATTGGTATCTCGGTTCTGCTTTTTATATACGATCCGCTGGTTGTTACTATCCGTTTTTTGATTCGGTGGTCTGATTTCTTTTTAGTGGTTATTACCGTCTGCGTGATAATAAAAAACACCTTAGTTATGTCAGTTCGGGCTCACTCAATTAGTATATTCATTCGGAGGCGGTCGACGACTTCGGTTTTTATTGTACGCCCGCATTTAATCTTCTACTAATGCGCTTACTTCTGCTCTATTCCTCTCCTTGTTTTTCTCCAGTTGTTTTTTCGTCTTGATTGATTCTAAAGGTTGTTTTAGTCGATGATACCAATGAAACTTCGAAGAAGCCGAGTGCTAGTGGAGGCGAGCCCGATTGATAAAATTTGGGGCTTTGGGTTAGCGCATGATGATCCCGTTTCGGAGAACCCTTCTACTTGGAAGGGCCAGAATCGATTAGGTTTTGCTTTAATGGCAGTTCGGGACGAGCTGAAGGGGACATTAGACGCGTAAGCTTATATCGAGAGTTTCTAATATTTGTGAATTGGCGAACAAAACTCCTTCATGCCTTAGTCAATGTGGAAGGTAGACTTGAGTTGAAGTCATTGTTATTACGAAATAGAGTATTCTAGGGAGTTAAGCGCTCGTTGTGGGATAGGCGTTGCGCGCAAAGTACCCCAATACCCAATACCCAATACCCAATACCGAATACCGAATACCGAATACCGAATACCGAATATAGGTGTCCAGATTATGAAGCAAGTTGAGTTGGTCTATTTAATCTCTGTGTTTGTTGGGATAATAATAGTGTATTGGAATATTGTCGCTTCGATTGCATTGGTTAAAACGGATGAATTAGAAAAGTTTCAAAAAGTGGTGCAAGGAGCGCTTGTATGGCTGGTGCCTATTCTGGGTTCGTTTGTTGTAATCCGCTTGATTTCTGAATACGACCTGGATGCATTTAGATCTAAATTTATTCCTGAAATTTTTCAAGGTTGGATCGGTCGGGCGCATCGAAGTCAAGAAAGAGCCGATAGTCGGGAGGAGAGTTTAAATGAACACTTTAGCCCGCATGATAGTGCTGGAGGCGGTGATTAGGGCAAAGAAACTAGTCTTTGCTTGGTTTGGACTGAATGGTGGATTTGAGTGCGCTTGAATAATTGCAGGCGTTTTTGACTTGTGTCAACCGACAAAGTCTGTTGTTAGAGAGCCACGTTTAATGATTTATTTTGTGCTGACTGACGAAGGTGAGTCGCGTCCCTGCATCTCACCTTAATTTTTAATTTAATAGTTAGATTTTCTTATCGACACCCTGCCAATATTTCTCTCTTACTTGACGACGAATAATTTTACCCGTGTCATAGCGAGGCAGCTGATCGACAAAATCAATTTTGCGTGGGCATTTAAATTTGGCTAGGTCTTCTAAACAGAACGCCACCAATTGCGCAGACATGGCTTCACTTGCTTCATCGGTATTTTTAAGCAAGACCACTGAGCGCACTTCTTCGCCCCATTCTGAATTGGGGATGCCTACTGTGGCGACGTCGGCGACTGCGGGGTGGTGCAGTAGGACTGCGTCGACTTCGGCGGGATAAATGTTGACGCCACCACTGATGATTAAGTCAGAACTACGATCAGCTAAAAATAAGTAGCCGTCTTCGTCGACGTAACCCATGTCTCCTAGGGTGAAGAACTCGCCACCAAAGCGATAGGCTTTGTCGGTTTTCCCGTCGTCTTTGAAATATTGAAATTTACCTTGGTCGGGTGCTTTGAGGTAGACCGTGCCGATTTCACCGGTGGGTACTTCGTTGCCGTCTTCGCCGACTACTTTCAGTGCG
>NVVB01000137.1 GCA_002402085.1 Gammaproteobacteria bacterium | reverse complement strand
ACAGCGAGTTTATCGGGATTAAGTTCGATTGAAGGAAGTAAATCTACCATGGGGCGGCACCTTGGGGTTGACGGCTAAATTGGAGACTGATTTTACCTGCTATCGCGGAACGGGTGAACTTAAATATCAGCCTTGTTGTGCTTGCTTAGTCATCAATGGGGCGGCGCTTGCGGTAGTCACTTACTATTAGTTGCCGTTGTTCATTGTTAGCGAGAGGGGCGGTGGCGCTAGGTCTGTAATACTGGCTTAGAGTGACGGCCGCGGGCTCCGCAGGCGAACCCTTAGAATAGTTTTAATTACGAGAGCTGGCGGCGGTAATTGACTCGAGGAGGTGACGGGAGGTCGTGGGGTGTGACCACATGCCATTCCTCTGGAATTTCAGTTATTGATTAATGTTGTTTTATATCAATAGGATAGGCGTTTATTCAGTTTTCCAGCTAAACTGTATTTAAGGGGCGTTGTCAGCAAACAGATTGCCTAGCTGATAGTATGACTAACAACCTACTGAAGTATTTTAATGGCTTGTTAATTAAAGTACTTAATAGAAAAGAGGGTGTTATTGATCAATCTGTGGGTTGGTCAGTGCAGTACTAGGTTTAGGGTAAGAATCGACTATTGACCGCAAGCTTTTGGGTTTTGAATGAATTTATTTGCAACAGCTGATAGGAATCAAACCACGCGTTTAAAGCGTTTATCCATGGCATTGACCATTTATGGAATCTGCTTGATTGCGGGCTCTGGGGTTATTTATACGGATTTAGTGGCCATTGATGGGGTTGCGTTCGCGTGGCTGAGCGTCGTGACCATGGGCGTGCAAGGCGGGCTTTATGCTGCCATTCGATCGGGGTTTAGCACGCGTTTCAATGACCCAAGTCTAACCATGGTGCAAATGATGTATGGGGTAGCCATTGTTAGCTACATCCTTACGATTGTTATGCCCGAGGCGCGCGGAGCGGTTTTAAATGGTTATGTATTGATTTTGTTGTTTGGTATTTTTCAGCTCAATTCTACGCAATATCTATTAATGGCCATAAGCTGTATTGCAAGTTATGCGGCAGTGATATTGTTTCAGGCAATGGATCCGCCTGATAATTTCAATCTTAAAATTGAAACATTCCAATGGATCGTAATTAGTATTATCTGCTTGTCATTTACTTCCATTGGCAGTTATATGCGCTCGATTCGAGAGGGCTTAAAGGATAGTAGAGTGGGTTTAGTTTCAAGCCATAAAGAAATTACCCGCCAAAGAGATGAGTTACAATCCGCCCATAAAGAATTGCAAGACGCCTTACGTCAGTTAGGTGAGCTGGCGGTGCGTGATGATTTGACGGGCTTGTTTAATCGACGGCAGTTTGGCGAAACCCTCAGTACCCAAATTGCGGTGGCTCAAACCACGGGTTCTCCATTTGGTATTCTTCTGGTGGATATTGACCACTTTAAGGCGATCAATGATACGTATGGTCATTTATCGGGTGATGAAATTCTTCGTTCTTTTTCCCATATCGCAATGAAGTGCCTTAGAAAAACTGATTTTATTGCGCGCTTTGGCGGTGAGGAATTCGTGATTCTTTTACCGAATACCGAAAAGTCAGATTTACTCGAGTGTGCTGAACGAGTCAGGAGTTACATTGGCTCGTTGACCTTCGATGGGATCAGTGATGGATTAAATATAACGGTATCACTTGGGGCGAGTCATTATCTTATGGGAGAAAGCTCTGAGACGTTGTTGGACCGAGTGGATGTGGCGCTTTATTCAGCGAAAGATCTGGGTCGCGATCAAGTGGTGTATCAAGCCTAAGTGTTATTTACCAAGGCGTATTAACGTGAGTGGTGTTTGATTCTTCTGCGTTAGTCGGAGGCCCATTGGGCCTCGGGTTTATTAATTAATGTGGATACTTCCTCAAGCAATGTCTGGCTGTTAATGGGTTTCGAAAGAAAACGACTGATGCCCATTTCATAAGCTTCCTTTTCGCTGATTGAAAAACTAAATCCCGTGCAAAGTATGACCGGTGTTTCCGCATTGATGGAAAGGACATGTCGCGCTAGATCGCTGCCTGTGACCTCAGGCATTGTTTGGTCGGTAACTACTAGGTCTATTGAGGAGCTGATCTCTAGGAAATCTTTTTTCGCCTGGTAGCTATCGGTGTAGACCGTGACTTGATAGCCCTGAGTCTCAAATAGGTCTTTCATAAAGAGGGCAAGCATTTCTTCGTCTTCGACTACTAGAATGTGACCATGGTGGTGCTCTCCATTTGAATGACGCTTAATGTCTTTGGTGTCATGCGTTGGTTTTTCGGAAGTCACGGGGAATAACATTTTAATTTCTGTGCCCAGCTGGGGAGAGGAATTTAAAATAATATGGCCTCCATGCTCATGGACAATTCCGTGCACGATAGAGAGCCCCATGCCTGAACCTTGACCGACTTTTTTGGTGGTAAAGTAGGGTTCGAAAATTCGGTCATATACTTTGGAATCGATGCCTGGGCCGTTGTCTTTAATCATGACATCCACAAAGTCGCCGTGGATTTGGCCGTGGCAAGAAGAACAATTAATCTGGTGATATTGATTGTGGGTCACTGATATCTCAATCAGTCCCTGACCTTCCATTGCGTCGCGTGCATTGATACACATGTTCATAACAATCTGATGAAGCTGGACTGGATCAAGGAGAATGGAGGGTAGGTTTTCTTGGTAGTTGGTTTGTACAGTAATTGTGGTGGGTAAGGTGGAGGATAATAGCGACACGACTTCGTTGATTGCAGGCTCTATTTTCATTACCCGTGCAGAAATATCACCTCCCCGACTGAATGCGACCATTTGCTGAACTAAATCGCGCGCGCGCTCGCCTGAGCTATACACCGCACCCAGGTAGCTTTCAATTTTACGGAAGAAGTGTTCGTTGTTTTCCATTTTCTTTGACGATGGGAGGCCGCAAAGTTGTTGGGCGAGTTCGGTGTAGCCCATAATCGAGGCTAAGATGTTATTAAAGTCGTGCGCGATTCCTCCAGTTAATTGGCCGATGGCTTCCATTTTATGAGCATGTTTGAGCTGGCGCTGAATTTCTTCCTTGTCTTTTTCTGCTTTGCGACGATCGCTGATGTCTCGTCCAATGACGAGTATTTGATATTCGTTGTTATCCTTGATGGCCGTTGCAGAAAATTCGATGGGTGTGATCTGGCCTTTGTGATCTATGTAATCCACCTCTTGCGCGGTAATTTTTCCGATTTGCCTAAATTCAATAATGGCTTTGCTAATTCGTTTGGTGTCATAGGGCGCGATCCATTTGTTGATGGGTTGCCCAAGGGTGTCGTTGCTGTGTTGGCAGCCTGCCATACGCGCGAATTCAGCATTGGCGTCGATGATTAGACCTTTGCCGTTAATGATGCAATAGCCTGTATCGGTGGTATCGATGAGCGCTCGGTATTTTTTCTCTCGGTCGCGCAGGGTTTTTTCACTGCGTTTTCGTTCAGTAATGTCGGTGGCAATGCCACAGATTGCGTAGGGGTGACCTTGATCGTCACAGATCCTACAGCGTGTCGTTAAGAAAATATGTTCTTGGCCATTAAGTACGATCCGCTCTTCCGTTTCGATGGGGTGTTGTGATTTCAACGTCAGAGAGTCTGCTTCGATATGGGTCGCAGCCGCGTTGGCAGGATAATGCTCGTAACTTAAGCTGCCGATTAATTCGGAGTAGCTTTTACTTAATACGTGGGCACACTTTCTGTTAACCAATAGAAAACGACCGTTGCGGTCTTTCAAATAAATAATCGCAGGGGAGTTGTCTAGTATTGTTTGTAACCTTACTTTGCTCTCTCTCAGTTCTTGTTCAATTCGGTGTTTGTGCGTTACGTCGCGCAGTACCAGCACCGCACCCGATTGTTGTTTTTCGTCATCTTCACGAATCGTTGAGCCGCGCACGGCGACTTTGTATTCGAAACCCTGGCGTGTGAGTAATATGCCGTAGTGACTCAGAATGGCCCGAACAGGGGTGTTGGATTCCTCTAAGCGAATATTCGACACCACCTTGTCGGCAATGGGCGCTAAATCTTCTGTACCCCGTAAATCAAACACCCGTTCTAGGGGAAGCTTGTAGGCGTCAGTTAAGGGCACGCCKGTCATTTGCTCCGCGATTGGATTCATGTAGTCGATGCGGTTTTTTGCATCGATTGCGATGACGCCATCGCCAATTGAATCAAGAATGATTTGCGCACGCCGTTCACTGATATAGAGTTGACGGGTTCGCTCTTTAACTGTTTGTTCCAATGCGTTCTTTTGTTGTAATAATATATCGTAGCTGGCTCGGTTAATGTGATGCAATAAATCATCAAACGGTTTGCTTTTTTCGGCATAGCCGAAAGCGCCTAGATTAAGCGCAGACATTGTGGCCTCGTAAGTACTTTCCGCTGCGTAAATAATAATATGTAAGAGATGTTGGCAATCCCTTTTTAACATAGCAAGCGTTTGGGTATTGCTGGAGGTCGGGTGTTCCCAGTCAAGTATGACAATGTTGATTTCTTTTCGACGAATGTAGGTTAGAGCGTCTTGATAGCGACTGCTGTAGTGCGCGCAATAGCCCTCGTCGGCTAAGTGTCCATTGAACTCGGTTGGCAGTGCTGGGTTGTCACTGATGATAACAATTGATTGTTGAAGCGTTTCAGCGCTAGAGCTCACAGGCGAGTCAAGTGTGTAATTAACCATTGCAACTCCTATGCTTTGATTGGCGCATTGCGTTTTATTRTAAGTTTTTTAAARTCGCCAAAAGTACGTGTATTACTCCAAAGAGTTAGAGTGGTGTCGGTTAAATGCGGCCGATGGAATCTTATTGTTAGTTGTTATCTAAATATCCCTTAGCTCATAATTCAAACACTTGTTGTTTGCTTTGACAAGGGGCTAGCGCTGAATTTAAGCGTGAGAGGAGGCGCTCTAGTGGAATTAAACGTAGAAGAGTTTTATGAAAGAGTAAAGTTTATAGGGGACTATATTTTGCAGGTGACCGAAGTGCTGCCGTAATTTTGGGCAGCACTCCAGTGTCGACGTTTRTTGGTGGGACTAAAGCTGGGCTATTTTTTCTTTTTGCTGTTCTAGCTTTTCTTTAGCACTACTGACTTGAGCGGCCTTTTGTCGTTCTTTTTCTATTATTTCAGGCGGGGCTTTGTCGATAAACTTTTTATTGTTGAGCT
>NVVB01000136.1 GCA_002402085.1 Gammaproteobacteria bacterium | reverse complement strand
GGTAAAGAGTTTTTTACCTGAGATGCCTGATGTTCAATTTATTAAGGGTCTGCCGGGGCGATCAATTCCTGATCTAGGTGGGCAGTCGTTGGATAATCGTGACGGGACTTTAATAGAAATCGAGCATGAGCTGGAATTTTTGTCGGTTGATGAGGGTGCTATTGAGGTCGCCCTGGCTGATGATTTGGTGGTTAGATATCTAATTATGGCTCGCGCAGATTTTAATGATGATGGCGTTGAAGACGTGCTCTTGCGTTTGGATTGGTACGTAAGCTCAGCTTTTGGGAAGGGTTTTGATTTGTTAATGTTAACTAAGACAGCAGAGAATTCAAAACTAGCGTTAATTTGGCGCCGGTAGGGGGATTGTGGGATTCTATTGTAGTTGAGCTGGTTCCTCCCCCTGCGTTTCACTCAATACTTTCAATCCGATAAGCGCGCGCCGCTGTATTATGGAATAGGTCTCTCTTTTCGTCCGCTGTGTATTCGCTGGCTATGCGTTTAAAGGCATTCCACAGCACAACGTAGCCTGTGCCTCGTTTATCTACGGGGAAGTTGGATTCAAACATGCAGCGTGCCGGGCCAAATTGTTCTATGGCGTATTGGATTGGTTCAATCCAAGGGGCGGCTAGTTCCTTGGACGTTGGTGGGCGCTCTTGTTTGTCCCAACGGAAACCAAACATTGGCATGCCAATTCCGCCGAGTTTGAGGTAGGTGTTAGGCGCGCGCGCGAGTTCTTTGATTGCGCCTTTCCAATACCTATAAATTTCTTCTCGTTTACCTTTATAAGGGCCAACACCCAGAAATCCGCCGAGGTGGTCAATGACAATAGGCGTCTCGGGACAGGCTTTGGCCACTGCTGCGAGTTTCAGTAATTGCGGATGGTATACGAAGGCATCGAAGGTGTAAGAGAGGGCGCCCAGTTTGCGTACACCAGCGAGAAAGTTGGCATGGTCCATTTGCACGCATTCCCCCATGGACAACGGGGGGTATGTATCTTGCGCGGTAATATAACGTATACCGCGAAATATACCCCGCCCCGCGTCTTCGTGAGCGGCGAGCACATCTTCAACGGCGTCTCCCATAGAAAGATCGGCATGGCCCATAATGGCAGCAATCTCTGCTTGCCCTGAAACCGTGCTGCGTTCTGCTAATTCAACAACAAACTCGGTTTCACCTACCGGGCGTAGGTGTTCAGGCCCGTCTTTGCGATATTGCGCGTGGCATTCGATGAATACTGTGCGGACAATGTTGTGGCCAGTTGCTGTATCTGCATGCAGGTCTTTTAGCGTGTAAGGCCAGCCTGTATGGCCGGTGTTGAGCCAGAGGTGGTGGTGCGCATCGCAGATTGGCAGGTCGGGTTCGATTATATCTTCCTGCACTTGGGCTAGCCATTGCGCCTGTTGATTGTCGGGGGGATTGGAGGCCATTAGTATTCTCGTTCCTTGAAAATAGTGGTGTTAAATAGATCATATCTCCTATTGGACTTATGGTTCAACGGTAAGCAACGAATTGTCCGCGAGAGATCGACAGCCACTAATAACTTTTTTGCTGATGTTTTTAAGTTACTAGTGACGTTAAGTAAGTTGTCGATCAGGCGCACTGTAGGATTAAAGGCTGAGGTCTAATTCAATTTCCGTATGACCGTATTTCGGAGCGAAATCTCGCAGTGTATCAAAGTTGAGTCCCGTCGCAGCATAGCTGCACAGACTATGTGTCTTGCYGCTAATGACCGGTGGTTTATCTTTTGAAAGGTCGGCGTTCGCGCCCGGATAAATTTCTAGGGGAAGCATTCCAAAGCCACAGTCTTCATTGTAATAGTAAAARTTTGCTATTACGGCGCCTCGACCCGGGTGAAACGCGGCCGAACCCACGCCAGTGGTCAGGGGGATGATATCTCGCTTATTTACATAGTGSACATAGTTGGGGCCGTTGGGGAAAAATATGCCAATTACGCCCACTGTTTCTACATTGATWAATTTGAGTAACTTTTGACGTTTACGGTATCTAAATGGAAACGTCTCAATGAGATCAGTTTTTAGTAGGCTTAGTCCACGGCTTACAATAAATCCGGCTTGACTGAGTCCGATTACGGTAAACTCCCGGTTAATCAAAACCCTTGAAAATGTCTCTCGCCGGATTGTCTCTGCGGCATTATTGTGGATGTCGATAAATTTATTTAGTTCGCCAAGTATATTCGCCGGTGCATTAAAGATTCCTATCACTGGGCGTTGTTTCGTTATAGCAATGCTTTTTAGACGCACCTCACTATTTACAACCGTTCCGTTGGCTCCATTGACCATAAACATGGGCTCGCCAAGATGGCTATATTCTTGGCCTGTAGGTGGTACGTCATCAGATAGGACGAGTCGTGGATCATAGGCGCAGTCGTTGGCGCCAATAAAAAAACCATCTAACTCGTTGTCTGGCGTACCAAAGGCTACCGCCTTTGGGTCAGTACAATTCGGTCCGCTAGCGTAGGCAGTAGATACGAATAAGAGGGCAGTAATTAAGAATTTAACAGTGTGGGTGAGCATAGGTTTCCTTCCTGGAAGTTAGCGCGAAAGTTTTCATGCTAAGCATGCGGAAAACTTAAGCTTCGGCTGAGCCTTAATGTTTTTATTGTTATATTTTTTGTAACGTGATGCTGCTTCGGTTTGAGTAGCCCTCACTACCAGTGAATAACTGTTGGCTATAGTGAGCGTGTAGAAAATTATAAAGTATTGTGGGGAAACTTTTACGTGAAAAAGTCACGTTTATAGCTGAAATAATGGTTGATTTAATTTGTTGGCTTAGAGTTGCTAAGGAGGTAGATTCAAATAATGGTATCGGTATAACTCAACCCGTTAAAATCACTTAATTTAATAGGAAGTAGACACTAATAAGGGGGTGCTAAGCACTGGGAAATAAGCGCTTTAATCCATTAAAGAATGTACATTTGTTGATCCTATTTATGCGCCTGTAAAAACATAACAAATAAAAACAATGAGATAGAAGGTCGTTAATGCCTCGTGGTCTTTATGGTACTTCGTTTTATCATCTTAAATATACATTCTTTGGGGRCATGCGCAGCGGTTAATCAACGCACGTTTATTTGGGATTGTGATGGAGTTCAAGATGGGTGTTCGCAAGCAAAATAGAAGCACAAAAATATTTCTAAGGGGGATCTGGTCGATGATTAGGACGGCCGTGGATATAATGCCATCAAGAGGGTGTCTGTTGTATGACTATTAACGTTAGTATTTTTCGAGTGGGCGTGGCTGGATCTTTGGAATTGAATTGTAAGCCGTGTGCGTTAAACTGAATATTTCGATGACACTAATACATACGCCTATCCGTCCGGCCGTCCATCCCTGCATAAACAACAAGCCAGCACATCAATGCAATTATAAAAAGGGTTAATGAGCCCGGTGCCAATGTGCCTGCAATGAATGAATCTGATGAGATATCGCAGTAGCGCCATGAGGCTGCTAAACCGGCAAGAATGAAAATCAAACTGAAGATCTTTGTTTTCATTTTCGTTCCTGAAATTAAGGAGATTACCTTTCTGACATAGTTTTTAATTAATACTATTTGGAATTTGTTTTCACTGGCGTTCTTTGAGATTATCTTTCAGAATTTGGAATGTGAACCCTGTGAAGGTGAATCGAACCATGCCGCTTGAATGGTGTGCGTTGTACGTTGTGCGTAAAAATAGATCAAAGGATATCAAATATCGTTACCCTATTGACCCCTCGAATGTCGGCGCTGAATAGGTTCTAGGTTAGACGCGGGTATTTGCGGAGGGACGACAATATACTTTGTACGGAACCGTAAAAAGGGGGTTTCAATAAATCGATAGCTGACATAACCAATGGGTACCATGACGAGAAATCCAAGGATTGAAAAAAGCGCCACTACATGGACGTTGGACAGATCTATGACGTGGTCATTAATTGTGTTGGCTATTCGGAATACTATAAATGGGTGCAGTAAATATATTGAATAGGAATAAGTGCCAATTAAAGCGATAAAACGGGATATCTTGCCTGTCGAATGGTTGAACGAATTATCGTACCATGCGATTAACAATGCATAGGCTAGTCCCTCAACAGTGGGCATGTATATCCATAGCGAGCTCGGGGATGGGTAGGCAGTGTTTTTAAAGAAGCCGCCTTGTGAATCAAAGTACCAATAGAAGCAAGTAAAAAGAAATAGGCTAGACAACACAATAATGTGTTTTTTTGCAATATGGTTCCTGAATTGAAAGGCTAATATGCCTAAAAGAAACTGATCAATGCGACCAATAATTGTCCAGTATGAGAGTGTCTGGATTTCCCCTTGTGCTTGATAGAGCAATGTTCTTGTCGTAACCGCTAGGATGAGAACCAGAAGTAACGAATATTTCCATTGGGTATTCAGAAATAGTAGGAAGGGCAGTAGTAAATAGAAGTGGAATTCGACGGTAATCGACCAGGCCCCATTGGGTAACGTTGGTTTTACAACGCCATATATCAGCTGTTTTGCGAATAAAAGTATATTTTGACCTGCAATGTATCGTTGAAATCCGATAATGAATAATACAAATAGAAGCAATGGGGCGAGGCGCAACAATCGATTCCATATAAACTGCGGGTAATTGATGTTTTTGCCATCGAGAAGCTTCGCGAATAAATAGCCACTCAAGGTCATAAATAACGCGACGCCGGTATGGCCTTCAGTTAGCAGTGATAACGGGAATGTCGGTGGCGGAGCGTGTTGCCCATTGTTAATGAAATTGAAGTGCCATGTGAAGACAAAGAACGTCGCGAGGGCTCTTAAGTGGTCAAGGCCAATAAAATATTTCCCTGTTGACGACTTCAACTACAGGCCCTCGTTTTATTGATGTCTAGTGGCCGAGATTAGGATGTGCGGCCGCTAGTGCTCTAGTGATTTGATTGGGTTTCTTTTTACCTCTGAAGGCAAAATTGGTATTCCGTTTTTGTTAATTGGGTTTTAAATAAAAGACTCAACATAGTTTGATTTGATGAAGAACCTTAATCGTCGACAATATCTTGTTTGAGGCCAAGAACGAACGCTACAATCTCGTCACATTCTTGCTTAGGCACCTCTAACGCAGCCATCGTGGCACCTGCGTGTTCTAGGAATACGGACCAATCGCTCTCGGTGATCTTCATGCCTTTGTGGGATGATTTCATGTCTCTCC
>NVVB01000040.1 GCA_002402085.1 Gammaproteobacteria bacterium | reverse complement strand
CAAAATTTTCCCTCCTTGATTATCTATCACATGTAGATTCCCCTCAGAATCAAATGCTAATCCATTCGGAGTATTCAGTCCAGAAACAAAAGTGGTACGTACTCCATCGGGAGTAATTTTTTCAACTTTAGAACCGGTATATCTTGCTCCATAAAGATTGCCTTCGCTATCAAAGGCTAGTCCATCATCAATTCCCGCACTCGAGTAAAATGTGTTGACAGTTTGTGTGTATCCGTTTTTACACGGCCGTCCGCCAATGGCCGGCAAGTATGCCTCAATCTGTAGAGGCCTTCAATACCATCATTAAGTTATCTATCAAACGAGTGTTTCCTAACTTGGCGGCGCACAGGATCACTGCGTTGCGGGTTTTGGCGTCAGCTCGGGTTAGCGAGGTTGCGTCACATATTTCAAGGTAGTCCACGCTAAAACCTTGATTTTCTAGTAGTTTGCTGTGCTGGCGACACATATTGGCGTAGTTATTGTCACCTTCAAGCAGTGCTGCTTTTAATCTTTTTAAGGTTTTGTGTAGCTCAGGTGCAATCTGTCGTTCTTTATCGGTTAAAAAATTGTTGCGTGAGCTCATTGCTAGTCCATCGTGCTCTCTGCCGGTGGCAATACCTTGAATTTCAATGGGTAGGTTGAGGTCAATGACCATTTGTCTGATCACTGCAAGTTGCTGAAAGTCTTTTTGGCCGAACACTGCGAGGTCGGGTTGTATGATGTTGAAAAGTTTTGTAACGATGGTAGATACGCCGTCGAAATGCCCCGGTCGACTGGCTCCACACAATTGATTGGTTATATGGGGAACGCTGACCTTGGTTTGAGATCGTCCGTTAGGATAAATGTCAGCTTCTGCCGGAGTGAATAAGATGTCGGTTTGATGTTTGAGCAGTTTTTTACAGTCTTGCTCCAAGGTTCTTGGGTACTTCTCTAAGTCTTCGTTGGGGCCGAACTGAGTGGGGTTTACAAAAATGCTTGCAATGACAATGTCGCAATTTTTTCTGGCTGCGTCGATGAGCGACAGGTGCCCTGCGTGCAGGTTGCCCATGGTGGGCACAAAACCTATTTTGTGTTTGTTTTGGCGGTGAAGGTTAAGTGCTTTGCGCAGTTCGGTTATTTGAGAATAAATTTCCATTGCGTGCTTGTGTACCTGTTAGTAAGCATTGCGAGGGTCAAGGCAGCTAATTGATGGCGCGGTGCCTTGATAGACTTTAATGCTATATACCACTAATTGAGTAGGGCATGAAGCCTTAGATTGGTTTGCTGGTGGCCGTGTGGTGATCGAGCGAGAGGTGGCGTGACATTATTACGATGAAATGTTTTGTGTGGGTGGGTTTTAGGGTGCTTAGGTACGCAAGTTTGTATCTTGGCGCTTACGATGGCGCCAGTTTTTTAAGGGGGTTTGATGCGAGGCGGTCAATAAGCTGCGAGACCTTGCCAAAATTGGGGATCAGAAGGTCTGGGTTAAGTTCGTAAAGAGGGACTAATACAAAGTCTCGATTGCAGCATTCTGGATGGGGGATTGTAAGTGTTGGCGTGTTGACGGTTTGCTGGTGCCAGACCAATAGGTCGAGATCAAGGGTGCGTGGCCCCCAGCGGATCAGTCGTTTGCGCTCATGAAGGTTTTCGAGGCCTTGCAAGGTGGCCAGTAGCTGTGCGGGGGTAAGTGGGGTTGATACTTCAACAGCCGCATTAATGTAATCAGGTTGGTCGCTGGGCCCTATGGGGCTGCTTTGGTATAGACTCGATGCGCGTAAATCAAAAATATCGGGTAGGGCCACAAGCTCTTCAATCGCGCTGGTGACCTGCTGTCTAGGAGACTCTAAGTTACTCCCTAGGCCGATGTAGATTTTTGTGTTTAGACGGTTTGAGTCCACAGCGTTTGCTCGGGTTGTGACGCTAAGGCACCTTGAGTTAAGGGCGCCTTAAGGGGTCGCTGGAAGAGGAGTAAAGCTTGGGCCCTTTGTCTCTTTCGGGCGCTTTAAGTTGCTTAATCTGAAGTGGTTTTTGGTTTGCGAGGCTTTTTTCTTGACCGTTGTCTTTTTGCTCTTGGTGCAGCTACGGCCATTTGATGGCGTTTTGACGGATCTGCTTCTTGGTAATCTGTCCACCACTGCCCTAAGCCTGGCTCAATTTCGCCGGAATGTTCTCGAAGTAACAAAAAGTCGTAAGCGGCTCTAAAGCGTGGCGTTTGAACGAGGAGTTCCGCGCGTTTGGCCGAACGAATGGGTAGCCTAAGTTGGTATTCCCATATTTCTTTGACGACAAGCGTGAAGCGTTTCGGGATCGACAGTTGTTGTCTCTGCTGGGCCAGTATTTCTTGGCCTGCTTTTTGGGTTGCTGCCATTGGGCTGAGTCCAGCCTGCTGTAGCTCTTGTTGGCGAAGCTTTACTGGATGCCATAAAAACACCGCGATCAGGAAGGCGGGAGTGACTGGCTTGCCGCTGGCGATCCGCTGGTCGGTGTTTGCTAATGCCTGATCAATTAGTTTTTGGGCCACGGAATTGTTACTTAAGCTTTCCTGGGTTAGCGGGAATAATTGCTCTAATAATTGATATTGCTGGAGTAGCGGAAATACTTTAGCCGCGTAGCCGCCCAAAAATAGTTTTAAGTTTTCTTCGAATAAGCGAGCGGCAGGGATGTTGCTTAATAGCGGCCCTAATTCAAAAATTGGTTGTGCGCAGTCGGGAGCAATTGAAAAATCCAGTTTAGCGGCAAAGCGAACTGCTCGTAACATGCGTACGGGGTCTTCTTTATATCGTTCCGTGGGAATGCCTATGAGACGAATAGTTTGTTTGTCTATATCTTCTAGGCCAGTACTGTAATCAAGGATGTTTTGGTCATCAATGCCAAAATAGAGGGCGTTAATGGTGAAATCTCTACGTACAGCGTCCTCGTCTAGAGAGCCGAAAATGTTGTCTTGTAGTATTTGGCCTTGCTGTGAGAGACGTTGCTGGGACACGTTTTGTTGGCCGCGCTTAGATCGGCCGCGCTGGTCTGAGGAGGTGTTAGGAGCGGTTTGATTGGCTGGGCTGTTTTCGTCGAGTTTTGCTCGAAAGGTCGCTACCTCGATCATTTCTCGACCGAATAGAACGTGCACTAAGCGAAATCTCCGCCCTATGATGCGGCTGTTTTTAAATAGGGACCGCACTTGTTCGGGATGGGCATCGGTGGCTACATCGAAGTCTTTAGGTTTGGCGCCTAATAGCAAATCCCTAACCCCTCCGCCGACAATGTAGGCCTTGAAACCCGCTTCGTTTAACCGCTTTAGTACTTTAACGGCTCCGGGGCTAAGGCTCTCGGGTGTCAACGAGTGCTGTTTCGCAGGCAAACTAACTGGACCGTCGGCGGTTTTATCCGTGCGTCGGGAGTCAGAGGATGAGCGTTGATGTCGGCTGAACAACCTTTTTAGCATTGATTTGTACTGCGCGTTGAGATCGCTGTGGAGCGATTGATTTTCAAATTAGATCGATAATAGTGGCGGGGATTTTGGGTGCACTCTATACGCTTGAAACGCTGATGTCTATTGAGTTGTTAACATCTGGGCGGGTCAATTTGTTGTAGGGAGTATTAAATTACAGTCTAAACCATCGTTGTTATTGCGCTTGGTTTAATTCTGAAGATGAGATAGAAATGGGGGGGGGGTAAAAGTAAATGGTCAATAGGCTTCAAAGCCTATTGACCATTTATTTTGTCAGTCTTTTGCGAATCTCTTCGCTCTGCTGCCAATGTCCGGACTTGTTTAGTTATCTTTTTTATTGTCCGTGTTGTTGTTCTTATATTTATATTGTTGTTTTTATGTTGTTTTCTTATGTTTCTGTGTCCCGTCTTTCTTCAGTATTCTTCTTTTTCTTCGCTGTTGTTTTTCTTCTTGGTTTTTAATGTTGTTATTCTTTTRTCTATTCTGTTTTCTTGTTCTATTTGATGATTCTTCTTGTTTATCTGTGTTGTTCTAGTTCTGTGCGCTGTGTTTATTCTTCTTTGTTTTCTTGTTGTTTGCTTATATCTAAGCAGGAGTCGTGCCACATTTGAATGTTATTTTTAAACTCATTATAAATCAATGGGTTGGGTTTATCTTCGTCGGTGGGAGGGGTGCAAGCTAGGCGTGTGAGACGGTTTGTTACTCTTGGTGTTACCCAGAGTGGGGTGGGAAGTGTTACTGAGGCGAGTAAAACGGTAACGTTTTACTCGGATGTTACTTAGGTGTTACCTGTCCCATAGAGGGTGGTGGAGGGGCGCGCGTTTAAAGTATTTATTTTTGGGTCTTTTTTCTAGGAATTCCAAGCCGTTGGCGCCGCTCCCACAAGCATTTACGGCTTACACCTAGCTTTTGAGCCAGTGCGGTTTCGGTCATATTGTCTTGATTTTCAAGAACAAAGCGTTGGAAGTAGTCTTCTAGAGACGGCAGCTCTTTAGAGTCAGGCTCGTGCTGTTCTGGTTCGCTAGCTAAAAAGTTGGGAGAGGGGGGCGTGCTGAGAGGCTCTATCTCTAAAGAGAGAGATTGGCTGGTAATCAGGTCTGAATCGCACAGTATTACGGCTCTTTCAATTGCATTTTCGAGTTCTCTGACATTACCCGGCCAATGGTAGCGATTCATTGCATCGAGTGCGCACTCAGAGAATTGTAACTGTAGCTGATCTATCTTTGCGCTGTATTTTTTGAGCATGACGTGGGCTAATTCGGTAATGTCAGCGCCTCGGTCTCTCAGTGGCGGCAGTCTAAGGGCGACTACATTAAGCCGGTAGTACAAATCCTCTCGGAATTGTCCGTCCTTGGCTAATTGCTTAAGGTTGCGATGAGTTGCGGCGACTAGGCGTACGTCTATTTTCTGTGAGTTCACTGAGCCGACGCGACGGATTTCTTTTTCTTGCAGCAACCTTAGAAGTCTTGCTTGTGCCTCAAAGGGTAATTCGCCTATTTCGTCAAGGAAYAATGTGCCGCCATTAGCCGCTTCGACGAGCCCTTGGCGACGAGTGTGAGCGCCGGTGAAGGCACCTTTTTCATGACCAAAAAGCTCTGATTCGATAAGGTTCTCAGGAATTGCGGCGCAATTGACTGAAATAACCGGGCCTTTACTACGTTTACTAATGTCATGCAGTGCTTGAGCAACTAATTCCTTGCCTGTTCCGGATTCTCCCAATATCAGCACCGTAGTATCTGTGGGAGCTACTTTGCTGATGCGAGTAAAAAGCTCTTCCATGGGTTGGCAGCTGCCGATGATGCCTTTGATACGTTGTGGCGCTGCGTTGGCTGGAAGGGATGCTTTTGACGGGGCATTGGGCTTAGTTTGTGAACCATTAGTGGCGTCGAGAATTCGTGCGATTGCGCTGAGCATCTCTTCATGATTGAAGGGCTTGGCAATGTAGTCTGCAGCACCCATTCGCATGGCTTCAACCGCGGACTTAAGGCTGGAATAGCTGGTCATTATTAGAATAGGTACGTGTTTAACCAGTTGAATGAGCTGAGTGCCTGGCTCGCCTGGAAGCCTTAAATCACTAATAATAAGGTCGAAGGAGTTGAGGTCCGATTGGGAGTTTGCTTCGTCCACCGAACCTGCCGTTCGGGTGTAGTATCCATTGCGCTCAAGCAGCCTTTTTAACGCGGTGCGAATTACTTTCTCGTCTTCTACAATCAGGATTTGCTTCATTCAAAAGGACTCGTGGCAATTTGGTTCTGATGTTTTGTTGTTGGGGTTCTTTTACTTACGTTTTCTTGCTGATGTTGGAGCGGGTGTTTTTTTGAGTGCCGTATTCATTGGCGCGGCTTATGCTGGGTTGCATGTTGTGATCTTAGGGCCGTGTTTATTTTAGGCCGAATACGTTGGTTTGGGCTATGCATTTCCCTGCGCTGCCTTTACTAGGTTTTCATTTGAGTTAATGCAACGCAAAATTTAACCGTCTTCTCAGTGTTGAGAGTTATTCTGAGTTTAATGCTAAAAGCCTGGCATTATTTTACTGCGACGCCTAGCTTTCAGTTGGGTTGCTCGGGCTGCAGGGTAACGTTATCACAATTCTGGTGCCGAAGCTCTGATTGGGCATTGCAGGGCTTTCAATCGAGATATGGCCGTAGTGATCTTCGATAATGCTGTAGGCAAGTGAAAGACCTAGCCCAGTGCCTTCGCCAGGGTCTTTGGTGGTGACGAAGGGCTCAAAGATCCGGTCCAAAATGTGCGCAGGAATACCTGGCCCCTGGTCCTCAATGTAGATTGTAGCGGTTAGTGAGTCTGATTCACTGTATGCGTGGATTTTATCGCCTGGTTGACAGGCATCTCTTGCGTTCCCAAGGATATTAACAAAGACCTGTAAAAGACGTTGTGAGTCGCCCATGACGCTTAGTTCGGCTTGTACGTTGTTTTCGAAGGCATGATTTTTGCCTTTTGGACTAAGCCGAATCAAGTCGATTGCGTCAGTCACGCATTGATTAATGTCCACTGGTTCGTGGGGAATTTGCTGATGCTTGCCGCTATGGCTGAAGCTGACTAACGATTGAACAATGCGCGATACACGGTCGGTTTGTTCCAGTATTAAATCGGCGGCTTCCAGTATCTCTTCATTTTTGGTGTCGTAACGCATGTTTTGGGCTAGGCAGGCGATGCCGGTAATGGGGTTGCCAACTTCATGAGCAACGCCTGCGGCAAGTCGGCCGATGGAGGCGAGGCGTTCGCTGTGAGTGAGCTCGGCTTCGAGGAGTTGGATCTCTGTGAGGTCTTCCATCACGATGACTAGATTGCCTATTTGTTCGCTGTCATTCTGATTGCCTAGCGCGGCTTTATGAAGTGATAACGAGCGGGTCTTGCCGTCCACTTCCAGTTGTTTTTGGTGCCAATGGGTGTTGCTGTCAATTAAGAATTGTTGGAAAAATTGTTGCCAGGGTTCTTTAAGTTGGTCGAGTTTAGAGCCGATGACTCGCTCGGACTTTATTCCTGTAAAACTTTCAATGGCGCTGTTCCAGCCAAGAATTTCGCCGTTTTTACTCAGTGAGCAGACGCCTACCGGAAGGTCGTGAAGGGTTTGGCGATGGAATCGGCGTAAATTATCGAGTTCTACTGCAAGACCTGATAATCGGTGGCGGTAATCCTCGAGCCTGCTTTCAATAAAGTGGATGTCTTTGGATGAGCTTCCGTCTTGTTCAGTCTCGTAGGGCAAGTGGTTGTCTACTATTTCTTGGGCTACTGAAGGCCCGAAGATTCCAGATAAATTGGTTTCTAGTTGGTCTCTTAAACGCCGCAGTGCATAAGGCCGGGTTTCTAAGCGATGCATGCCCAATTCTTTTAAGGCTGTTTCTAGCTCGCGCGCAGCCATCTTTTTACCCAGAGATTTGCTTAATTTGGCAAGGAATTCAGGCGTAGATTTAACAGTTAATTCCCAACGTTGAGGTTGGTGAAGGTGATCAATAATGCAGGACTCTGCAGCACTTTTTTCTTCTTGGCTGGTGTCGGTCAATAAACTAATGGCAGTGAAGACGAATGCATTGATCATAAAGCCTACGGCGGCACTGGCGTAGAGGTTGCCGCCTTCTTGATTGAGATTGATGGAAATTAAATCACTGGTGCTAGGGATGAATGTTGAAACAATTGGGATGAAAAGGTTCACTATCCAAACAGTAAAGCCGGTGATCAGACCTGCCGTGACGGCTCTTGCATTGGCTTTGCTCCAGAATAAAACGCCCACCAGCGCAGGCACAAATTGAATGGTGGCGAAGAAGGCCAGCAAGCTAAGCTGAGTTAATGAACGCTGGTCACTGAGGTGTAAATAAAATAAATAACCGCCAAGAATAATTAACCCAATAAAGAGCCGCTGAAGCCACATTAAAGAGCTGAAGGTAAAGTTTTTTTGATCCTTCGGTTGATAGATGGGCAAAAACAGGTGGTTAATGCACATTGTTGAGAGGGCTAGGGTGGTGACAATGATGAGGCCGCTGGCCGCAGAGAGCCCGCCTAGGTAGACCAGGGTAGCGAGTACAGGTGAGTTGGAGGCCAGTGCAATGGTCAATGTGAAGTATTCAGGGTCGCCGCCTACATTGAGTTTTATTGCGGCCCAGAGAATAAGGGGCACGGCGAGTGCCATGATTAAAAAGATCAGAGGCAAACCCCAACTTGCCGTTAATAATGCGCGCGGATTAGTGTTCTCTGTAAAGGTCATGTGATACATGTGAGGCATGACTACGGTGGCAACGAAAAAAGCAAATATTAAGCTTCTCCAAGGACCGTCGACTAAAGGCGTGTAAAGAATATCTAGGGCTTGCGGGTTGGTGTGTAGCCATTGGTCCAAATCGTTGGGTCCATTAAACACTGAAAAAAGTGCGTAGCCGCCGATACTGATCATGACRATTATTTTGACTACTGTTTCGAGTGCAATGGCCATGACCAAGCCTTCGTGTTTTTTTCTGCGYGCRTCGTGATGCCGGGCGCCAAATAAAATTGCGAACAGGGTCATTGTGGAGCAAAAAACAAACGCCAGTGTGGCTTCACTTGCCTCGTTGTTGAGGAGCACGATCGAGCCTGAGACGGCTTGGATCTGCAAAGCGATAAGCGGGAGTAGAGCGATTAATAAAAAGATTGTTGTTAGAGCGCCTACGGTTTGGCTGCGATAGCGGTAGGCGAAAAGGTCGGCTAGGGAGCGTAAGTTGTATTTTTGGGTAAGCTGTAGAATTGGCGCAATTAGAATGGGTGCGAGTAGGAACGTGCCTGAAATGCCTAAGTAGTAAGCAAGAAAGTTATAACCATTTTCGTAGGCAAAACCGACRCAGCCGTAAATTGCCCAGGCACTGGCGAAAATGCCAAGTGACAACGTGTAGACGGCAGGGTGATGAACGATTCGAGCGGGGATTAAGCCTTTTTCGGTGACGTAGGCGGTGAAAAATAAAACCGACATGTAGCCCACACCGAGCAAGAAAAGCTGGGTTAGACTAAAACTCATCGAGGTCCCTGCTTTTTGTAATCCAATAACTTAAACCAATAAGAACAGCCCATATCACATAGGGCCGATACCACTCAGTGCCGGCCTCAATCCACCAGCGGGCAATCGCAGGTGAAAGCACATAGGCGCCGATAATAAACAAAATCACAAGTCGATCGATATACACGATTCAATTACTCTATTGTCTTTCAGATGAGGTGTTGATGAGAATAGTACGCAAGCGCTTAGCGCTTGTATAGGGACCCGTATCGAGAGTTAAGGCCGCGAAGGCGAGGGGTTAGGCAAGGTCTTTGAATGCGTGCTGGGTGGATATCGGTTGGGTGGGCAGCGGTTCAGTGCGCCAATGCTTGATTGCCCAATGAAGTACTTGATCAACACTGTTGTCTTCAATGCCTTGGGGTGGATTTTGGCCGAGGCAATGTAAGAGCTGTGTCAGGACGCGCGCAGGGTCTTGGTCGCTGATTGAGTTAGCATGGGTTTGCTTGCTGAGTTTTTGGCCTTGTTGATTAATAATGATGGGGAGATGTAAGTAGTGCGGCTGCGTGTACCCTAACGCCTGCTGCAGCGCAATTTGGCGGGGTGTATTGTCCAGCAGGTCGCTGCCTCGAACAATGTCGGTAATACCTTGCATGCTGTCATCGACTACCACTGCGAGTTGGTAAGCATAGAGTCGGTCTTTTCTTTTAATCGGGAAATCGCCGAGTTCCTGCAGTACGTGCTGGCGAACGTCTCCCATGAGCCGATCATGAAAAGAAATAGYAGTGTCGGCGACTTTAAACCGGATTGCGTAAGGTTCAGTGGGAGGCACTTGAACGGTGCGACAAGTGCCAGGATAGACTGATTGATGTTGCAGTAAGGTTTTTCTGGAGCAGGTGCAATAAAAGAGTCGGGCATTGCGGTTAAGTTGATTAAGCGCATGTTCGTAGAATTCAGAGCGTTGACTTTGATAGCTGACCGGTTCTTGCCAATGTAGGCCAAACTTTTCCAGCGTACTGAGAATGGCTTTGACTGCGCCAGGTTGCGCACGAGGTGGGTCTATGTCTTCGATTCGCACTAGCCATGTGCCTTGCYTAGMGTGGGCGTCGAGATAGCTGGCTAAAGCGGTGTAAAGAGACCCAAAATGCAGCGGGCCTGATGGCGATGGGGCAAAGCGCCCTCGGTAAGGAGTCGTGGACAACTGTTTTATCATTGTTAGCCACTTGCTCTAAAAAGTATGCCGACGAGAGCGTCGGCATATTTTTTATAGGGTGTTGTTAAATCCGGAACAGCTATATAAGCGCAGTGTGTTAGCCGCTAATTTGCTTTTCTCGAATTTCATCAAGCGTTTTGCAGTCAATACATTGAGTTGCTGTGGGTCTCGCTTCGAGGCGACGTATGCCAATTTCGATACCACAGGCATCGCAATAGCCGTAATCGTCATGCTCGAGGTTACCCAGTGTTTGCTCGATCTTTTTGATTAGTTTTCTTTCTCGGTCACGGGTGCGAAGTTCAAGACTAAACTCTTCTTCTTGAGTCGCTCTGTCATTGGGATCAGGCAGGTTTCCGGCCTCATCTTTGAGGTGGTCTACGGTCCTGTCCACTTCTTCCATGAGGTCCTTTTTCCAAGCGTTCAAAATACCGCGAAAGTGCTCTTTTTGAGCATCATTCATGTATTCTTCGCCCTTCTTTTCATTGTACGGCGAATATCCTTTAAAATTAGTCGAACCGCTCGCTGCGGAATTCGACTTGGACTTAGTTATCATAAAAAGCCTCACATCCATTCAGTTAAGCTGCTCGAAGTATCTCTCTACGAGAGTGAATGGTAGTCCTTTGTCGCATTAATTTAACAGTTGCCTGTAAATAGACCTAAATTTTAGCTCGTTGCTCCGTAGGGTCAATAGATTAGGGGGAATGGATACTAATTAACGACTTAATATCCCTTTTCCTCTACTCCATCGCGTTGCGTTGAGCGTAGAACGTTATTTTCCCATAAAAAAACTAGCAATATCTAACTCTAACGCCAATTTATAGATGCTTATTGTTAACATTCTCACAAAATAGTGCGCTTATTGCTGGAGTATTTGGGTGCACGGAAGGTAGCAAAAAAACTATCCAAAGTAAAACCGCTCCGCGCGACCTGTAATCCACGGTCAAATGTAGAACGAATTGAGTGTTTAAACTGTGAACAGGAAGGCAAAAGAGCGATAGCATTACGACTTAATTACTGAGTAAGTTTTGCTTGTTGAGTTTATTTTTGCTGATTTCAGTATACACTTGATGGGCTCAGCAATTAAGTTCAGTAGAGGCTTTTATGGATGAGAGCTAGACGCTTTGATTGCTAAACCCCCTATATTTGAGGTTTTCTCATTCTGCTGCGGTCTCAAATTTAACCCTCAATCAAAAAACGAGTATTTCCTATGGAGTTTGCCCCGCCACTTGTGAGAGGTACCCTGGTTCGTCGATACAAACGTTTTTTAGCGGATGTGGAGTTGGACGACGGAAAAATAATTACCATTCATTGCCCGAATACGGGTTCTATGACTAATTGCCAAGATGTCGGGGCGGATGTTTGGTTTTCGAAGAGCGATAACCCCAATCGCAAATATGCGTTTACTTGGGAATTGGTTGCCGTAAAGAAACGGGGCTTAGCGGGCATTAATACCTTACGGGCCAATTCTTTGGTGAGAGAAGCTTTGGATGCTGGTCGTATTAAGGAGTTGCAAGGCTATGCGTCGATCCGCTCGGAAGTGGGGTATGGGGTTGAAAAAAGCCGTATCGATTTTCTTTTAGAGCAACCTGCAGCGAATCTCAAACAGCCCCAGCGTTGTTATGTTGAGGTAAAAAATGTCACGTTGGGGGGTAAAGCAGGCGTAGGTTATTTCCCCGACGCGATCACTCAGCGTGGTGCCAAGCAYCTCCGTGAATTAATGGAGGTCCGCAAACAAGGCCACCGAGCAGTGTTGATATTCTGTGTTCAGCACACTCAGATTAAAGAAGTAAGACCGGCCGATCATATCGACCCGATGTACGGCAAAGCGCTTCGCCAAGCCATAGAAAATGGCGTGGAAGTATTAGCCTACGGGGTGAAGTTAACGCCTTATGAAGCGGAAGTTAAGCAGCGAATGACGGTGGTTTGTCCTGAGCTGGAGCTGGAAATGAGTTAGTTTGGACTGTGGCTATGAGGCTGAAGAGCACTTTTTGTTTCTTCAGCCCCTTTGTATCGATTTAATTGACTTCGACATAACCGTCAACAATATCAAATGGGTAAGCCTCGAGGGTTTGTCCTAAGCACGGTCCGGAAATGCATTCGCCATTTTCCACCTCAAACAGCGCGCCATGATTGGCGCACTCGATAAAGTGATTATCTAAATCCAGGAACTTGTCCGCTTGGAACTCGAGTGTGATGCCCAAGTGAGGGCAGTCATTTTTATAGACGAAAATTTGATTATCGCGTTTGACTGCAAATATTGCCGTATTATTGACGGTAAAACCTTTGCTTTGATTCTCTTCTAATTCATTGATATGAAACAATTTCATTTTTKCTGGGTGCTCGTAATTCGACTAAGGGATAACTTGGCACGCCGATTATGGGCTAATGCCATCGGGGCTCTAAAGCGAGTTTATTAGAAAATTAAGGTATTTCAAAATACTAAAATTGTCCGTGATTCCTAGATAGGCTCGCTATACTCAATGTGTAGACGAGTTAAATGAAGTTTGAGTGTTGTATGTTCCCTGGTGATCGGGGGTGTTTGTGATCAATGGAGTGGTAGATGTCCAGTAGACTGACAATGTTAATTGTTGATGATAGCCAAGTATCTCGAATGATGATTAAGGCTATTGTTCACGAGGCCATGCCTGACTGGGATGTCATTGAGGCGGGCAATGCGCAAGAAGCAGTCGARCAATTAGAGCAAAGTGTTGGCGGTGTWGACTAYATCTCGATGGATATGAATATGCCGGGAATTGACGGTTTAACGATTATTCCTACGATTAAAGAAAAGTGCCCTGACGCCAAAATAGCACTGTTGACTGCGAATATTCAAGACTCAGTGCGCGCGAAAGCTGAACAATTAGGCGTACAATTTATTACTAAGCCGATCACTGAAGATAAAATTATTCCTTTTATCAGTGGTATTGATCCAACCCACTAAATGAATCACACGCTGTGAATCCTCGGGTGATGAAGGCAATAAAGAAGTAACTTCAAACCTTGCTTTAAAACGGGGTTTTGTAGGGCTCGCTCTAGAATTGGTGGGGCAGCGCCTACTGACCTTGTCTTTGAATATTTTACACTGCTTTGTTGAAGGGCCGCTCAATGCACTCTGGTGTTGTTTTGCGGCCCTTCGCTATGTCTAGGCTTTCAATAGTGCCTTATATTCTTGTTCTGTGAGTCGGGGGCCAAATTGTGACACTACTACGGAAGCCGCTCGGCTTGCCAAATTGCCTGCTTGCGTGGTGCTCATGCCATGGCTTATGCCGTATAGGTACGCGCCGGCAAACATATCCCCTGCGCCGTTACTGTCTATGGCCTGGACTTTATGGGGGGCGATTTCAATGGTCTCTTTGCCATCAAAAATTAATGCGCCTTTGGCGCCTAAGGTAATACAGTAGTTTTGAGCGATTTCTTTAAGTTGTTGGGCGGCTAGTTCAAGGTTTTTGGCGCCAGTCCAAGTCAAGGCTTCTTCTTCATTACAGAATAGAAGGTCGACGCCATCTGCGATGATTTCGTTCATGCCGTCTTTGAAAAACTCAACCATACTGGGGTCGGATAAGGTCAGTGCCACCTTAACGCCATTTTTCTTGGCGATCGTGATYGCTTCAACGGCGGCTTTKCKKGCGCTGTCAGAGGTGACTAAATAGCCTTCGATATAAAGGTATTCGGAGTCTATCAGGGCTTCGGGCACTAATTCYTGYGGACTAATGTTTCCGGCAACGCCTAAAAATGTATTCATGGTGCGCTCAGCGTCCGGGGTGACCATAACAATGCATTGACCCGTAGTGCCTGGGTCTCTGTTGGGCGATAAATTGGTGTCGACTCCGGCCGCTTTAAGGTCGTCGCAATAAAAATCGCCCGCGCCATCGGCAGCGACTTTGCACGATAAAAAAGTTTGCCCGCCAAAGTATTGTGTCGCGATGATGGTGTTAGCGGCTGAGCCACCACTGGCTTGTTTTTTTAATCCGTATTGTTTTTCCAACAGGCTAATCAACTGGTTTTGACGGTCTTCTTCGACCAATGTCATTAAGCCTTTTTCGATGTCATTTTGAGTTAAGAATTGATCTTCGGTTTCAAACTCTTTATCAACGATGGCGTTGCCTATTGCGTAGACGTTGTATTTTTTCATTGTCTTTATCTTTTCCTGATTGGGGGTATCGTAAGCCGTTGTATAGCAGTCTTTTAAATACAAGGGGGTAACAAATAAGGGCGCAACTACGCTAGGCCCAAGCATAGAGCAAATTAGCTGGATTGCGCGAGTGGCAACAGTATGAAAATTAAGGGGGCTTTGTAAAGCCCATGATAAGAAAAAGTTACCGCTAACCTTGGCTGGGTGGATGGGCTTGGTTTGGGAGGCAGGTGAAGTAGGTTTGGACTTCGGTCGCGCTGATTAGAAAATAGCCTCCTGTAGCGTAGGGGGACATGATAAAGTACCAAGCCTTTCCCATTGTTGAATTGTTGAGTGTAATTGAATTTATATGGCTGCTAGCAAGAAGAACGAACCCGCCGGCAAATCTAAAGCCAAAGCTAAATCAACAGTCAAAACCAAAGCGAAAACTGCGACTAAAGCTGGGGCCAAATCTAAAGGGGCTAAACCTAAAGCGACCACTAAGACTAAGGTTAAAGCCGCCGCGAAACCGAAGTCAAAAACCAAGACTAATGGTAAGACCAAGACCAAGACCAGTAGTAAGACTAACGCTAAAAAAAGGCCGTCTAAAAAATCTGCCAAAAAGCCAAAAAAAGCTAAAAGTTCAAGTCGGTTAGGAGGTTTTATGGCAGGCGTTCGGAAAGCGTTGCTACGTTTATTGATCGCCGCAGGTTTGTTCGCAAGTCTGACCGCTGGGGTGGTGTTACTCTGGACTGATTACCAGTTGCGGATGAAATTCGATGGTAAGCGCTGGGCGTTACCTGCCAAAGTGTACAGTCGGCCTTTAGAATTGTATGCCGGGCTGGATTTAAGTGCAGACGATTTTGAGGCTGAGCTTAAAGTGCTCAGTTATGAAAAACGAAGCAAGGTATTAGAGGCCGGTCAATATTCGCGTCGGGGTGCCGAGTTTCAGGTGTTCAGTCGAGGCTTTCAATTTTGGGATGCCACTGAACCCAGTATCAAAATGGCCATTCGGATTGCGCAAGGTCAAGTGCAGCAGATTCGCCAGGTGGCTTTTCCGGGACAGGCCATGGCCGAGTCCCTTGATCTGGCCTTGGTCCGTATTGAACCTTTGGTCATGGGTGGGTTTTACCCCAGTCACCAAGAAGACCGTGTGTTAATTCAATTAGAGCAAGCGCCTGAATATTTGCTCGCGGCTTTATTGGCGGTAGAAGATCGGCAGTTTTATGAGCATAACGGGGTGTCGTTGAAAGGCATCGCGCGGGCCATGGTGACCAATATAAAAGCTGGGCGCGTGGCTCAGGGCGGCAGTACTTTAACTCAGCAATTAGTGAAGAATTTCTATTTAAGCAGTGAACGATCACTGACTCGCAAGTTCAAAGAAGCGGTCATGGCGATTTTGTTGGAGCTGCACTATGACAAGCAGGAAATTCTCGAAACCTATTTAAATGAGGTGTATTTAGGGCAATCCGGGCGTTATGGCGTGCACGGTTTTGGCTTAGCCAGCGAGTATTATTTTGGCCAAAGTTTTGAACATTTGAATTTGCCGCAAGTGGCGCTTTTAGTGGGCTTGGTCAAAGGCGCTTCTTATTACGATCCTCGCAGTAGGCCTGAACGGGCGCTCAAACGGCGCAATCAAGTGTTACAGCTTTTGGCCGAGCAAGGCGGGATTTCRGCGAGYCAGTTAGCGCAAGCGATTCGAGCACCGCTGGGTGTGATTGCCAACCCTTCTTATTTTCACTATCGCTACCCTGCTTACCTGGACTTGGTGAAGCGCCAGTTAAGGCAAAATTACCGTGAAGAGGATATTTTTAGCCAGGGCTTGAAGATATTTACGTCATTAAACCCGCGTGTGCAGCAAATTGCAGAGCGACAGTTGGAGCGATCGTTAGCCCAGCTTGAAGGCCGTTATGGGCAAGAACTGAACGCATTAGAAGCCGCAGTGGTGATGACTTCGCCACAGAATGGCGAAGTGATTGCGATGATYGGGGGGCGTGAGGTACGCCAAGCGGGTTTTAATCGTGCCTTGGATGCAGTCCGCCCGACCGGGTCKTTGATAAAACCTGCGATTTATCTCACCGCGCTWGAGCGTTATAGCGAGTATTCTTTGGCCAGTTTGATATCGGATCAACCCTTGCAAGTCCCTGTGGAGGATGGCCAATTTTGGAGCCCTCAAAACTTTGACCATAAGAGTCATGGCGATGTGACGTTGTTGCAGGCCTTGGTGAGTTCTTATAATCAAGCGGCTGCGCGCTTAGGAATGACTTTGGGTGTGGAGCACGTGGTGGAAACGATGCAGCGTCTAGGTCTACGTCGTGAACTGGCCACTTATCCAGCGACATTATTAGGGGCAGAGGGCTTAGCGCCGGTGGAGGTTGCTCAGATTTATCAGACGCTTGCCGCGCGCGGGTTTCAGCAACCTATTCGTGCTATTCGGGAAGTGATGGATGCGCAGGGGCAAAGTTTGTCTCGTTATCCGTTTACCGTGCGCCAAGTGATTGATCCTGAGGCGGCCTACTTTATTAATTATGGGCTGAGTCAAGTGATGAGGCAGGGCACGGGTAAAAGCGCGTATCGATATTTATCGCCAACGCTTAATCTGGCGGGTAAAACCGGCACTACCAATGACCTGAGGGATAGTTGGTTTGTTGGTTATAGCGAAGATTATCTCGGGGTGGTTTGGCTGGGCCGAGATGATAATGGTGAAACACCGCTTACGGGTGCCTCTGGGGCATTGCGGGTGTGGAGTAATATTTTTCGTGAGTTAGGCCCGCAATCGTTGGATTTAACGGAGAGTGGCAAGGTGGAGTCGCTTTGGTTTGATCCGTCCGTTCAAAAAAGAAGTGGTGCGCTTTGTGAGGGAGCCATTCAGCTGCCTATGCACCGTGATTACGTGACCGAGCAATGGACTACGTGTGGGCAAGGTGATCGAGTGATTAACAAAATTAAGTCGTGGTTTAATTAAGTATGATGCAAAAGACAGTTTATAAAGTCTGTAGAGGCTGCCTCGTAGGAGGAATAGTTGTGTTGGCTGGGTGCGCGCAAAACCCCTATTCAGTAGAGGTGCAAACGCAGGGTCAGCCGAGAGTGAGTGACCATCGAGAGCTTGCAGTGCTAGACAATGGGGCTGAGAAAAGTGTTCGGCAAGACGTTCAACCGYATGCCGGTAAGCGGGCRGRTCAAGKCGGTGAAAATACGGTRGGGCGGTCGGGTATTAAGTCTCATCAGATTGATACGCATGTTGAACCGGAGCGCTTGTCAAAGTTGAGCACTCTTTTTGCGCCAGCGCCGTATAAACCAAACCCCGCGGTATTAGCATTGATTGATCGCGCCTCTATAAGCGGTCGTAAAGGTGATTATCAATCTGCGGGAGTATCGTTGGAGCGTGCGCTACGCATCAGCCCTAAAGACCTGGGCGTGTATCGCTTGTTAGTTGAATTAAAAATTCAAAAAGGCGAAATGAATTCGGCTGTAGAACTTGCTCGTAAAGGACTGTCCATTGGCGTAGGAAAAGCGCAACAGACAGAAAAACGGCAATTACAGCGTTTGCTGGATCAGTTGTTAGGGAGCTGATGTCGCGGGTGAATGGGTTATTCGACGCCTTCTACCACGGTTTCAGAGTACTTGGTGCCTTCGAGTTCTTTTGTGTTTGATTCGGTATTCTTTTTGAGGACGTCAAGGATGTGCTCAGAGCCATCTTTGTGTTCGACAACAATACGGCTCGCATGGACATACTTAACGAGAACTACTTCATTGTCGACGTTCAACTCCCAGCCGGGGGCTAGGGCTTTGGGGATCACTAATACACGCCTGCCACGCAGGGTGTCCCAGCGCACCGCACGTCGTATTCTATGGGTTTGAATCTGGCGTTTCCCGACACGAGCCCGCCGTAGGCGTTTTTTCTTTTCGCCGTGGGGGTGGCGGTGAAAACCGCGGTCTGCCAGCGCAGGCCATGCAAGTAAACTTAATGCGGCTGCAATAAAACTACGACGTGAAATTTTCATGGCCTATTCTCGTTGATAATTACCATTTTATTATGCCACAGCGATAGGCTAGTGCATATTGGGCGGGGAACAGGGTGTAGTGGATAGGCTTTAATCAGTGCTTTTGACTTGAGCGAGTTGTTGGCTGATGTAGTGTTCTAGTTTTTCGAGTGTGACGGGTTTGACCAAATAGCCATTCATGCCGGCCTTATTTGCAGCTTTATGATGGTCGTTATCGTTATAAGCGCTTAGCGCTATGATTACCGAACGATCTGTTGTTTCTTGTTTGGTTTCCCAGCGACGAATTCTTTTTGTAGTTTCAATGCCGTCCATTTGAGGCATTTGGTAGTCCATAATAATCAACGGAAAAGTGGCGTTGCGCTGTTGGATTTGTTCTATGGCATGAGCACCGTCGTTGGCACTGRTAGAGGGGATGCCAATGTCTTCTAACATCTGGCAAATGACTTTTTGATTGCTGGTGTTGTCGTCAACTACGAGTGCACTAATGTTGCCGTTGTCTGAAAACTGGTGTTTTCTGCCGTGCTCTGATTTCCGTTTATAACTTGCTTGAATGCTTTTTAATATATTTCGTACCGAGAGTGGGTAGGGTATCAATGAATATTCTGCTTCATTGTCTAGGTGGCTGATCTCGGGTAAGTCCTCGAAAAATCCCAGCAGTAGTTTGGGTGTTTTGGAAAAGTGTTGTTCCAGTGTCGGCCACTCAGGCGAATTGAATATATCACTGTGGTTGCACTCGCTGGCGAATGCGAAGCAGGTTTTGCTGCCGAGTGATTGATTTCTAATCTCCACGGCAAGCGAAGCGCTGTCATCGAATGTCGTTAGGTGCATGTTGTAACGTAGACAAAGGGCCGAAAAGTGTTGCTTGATGGTGCTTTTTTGGGTGACCAGTATGATTTGTTTATTTCGGGCTCCGGGGATTTGGGGTGTAGCTTGGTCTTCTGCGTAGGGGGCGACTAAGGTAAACCAAAAAGTAGATCCGCCTGTTGGGTTAGCTGAAGCGCCAATTTCTCCGCCGAGTAAAGTGACTAATGTTYCACTGATGCTTAACCCTAGGCCTGTCCCTCCGTAGTTTTTAGYCGTGGYGTTTTCGGCTTGAGTAAAGGCTTTAAATAACTCTGAGATTTGATGCTCTTTGATACCAATGCCTGTGTCAATAACACTAAAACGGAGTTTAGCTTTGTGTTTCTCGACCACTTGAATGCACTCAATGTTTAATTCAATTTCGCCTGTGTGCGTAAACTTGTAAGCATTGCCAATGAGGTTAACCAGTATTTGATTGATGCGAATGTCATCACTGGTGATTAGCTCGGGGACGCCGGGTGCAATATTACAATTGAATGGAATGCGCTTGGAGGATGCTTGCTCGGTAAAAATAGAAAGCGTTCGGTCAAGTTGAGCCGCGAAATCAAATTCTTCGCTGTTGAGTACCAGTTGACCTGCTTCCAAGCGAGAGTAATCCAAAATGTCGTTAATGATAAACAGTAAGGTGTCGCCCGAGTCTTTGATGATGCTAAGAATTTGTTTGTCTTTTGAGGAATGACTTTTTTTGASCAAGACGCAGGACATACCAATAATACTGTTGAGYGGGGTTCGTAATTCGTGGCCCATATTAGAGATGAAATCTCTCTTGGCGTTATTTGCTGATTCAAGGTCGGACAGTGTGCGGTTTAGACTTTCGGTGCGTGAGGCGATCCTTTGTTCTAAGTTGTTGGTGTAATCGTTTACCAGGCGATTTTTTTCTGCGAGTTCGCGGCACAGGGAATAAAAAGAGGTCTCTAAAAAGGCCAGTTCATTTTGGTCGTGTAGTTGTGCTTCCTTGGGCGCTGGGTATTGGGGGGGCTGCGGAGAATTTAAATTTAGATCAGTCATGTGTTCGGTGAGTTGATTAATCGGTCGCGCTACCCAGCGGTTAATCATTATAATCGCGATGATCCACAGCCCGGCGGTTTTAATGAATGCGCTGATGAGGGTGATGAGTAGCGTCGTATACGTACGCTCCAGCACAGTCACGGAGCTGGAGTAAATGATGAGTTGTCCGATTTCTTCCGCGTTGGATTCGGGAGAGTAAAGTGGTAAATGGTTGGTGTACAGATTGGCGTAACGTTTACCTGCGAGCGACTTGCTGAGGTCATCATTGATTGCTGGTTGGTAAGACGTTAATCCCATTTCRTCGATAGTATTGCCTATTTGGTAGGTTTGATCGGCAGATTGTATTTTGATACCAAAGACTTCCTGATTTCGATAAATACCTTCGAGAGAAGCGGTCAGTTGTTCATTGTCATAGTTCCACAAGGCCTCCGTCAGGGTGGGCTTAAAGGTGCTGGCTAAGGTTTCTATTTGGATGCGAAGGTTGTTCTTTTCTTGATGAAAGTCCGCAGCTATTTGAGCGCCAGTAATCAGCATGGCAATGGTCATGTAGACGCTTAGAATGGCTCGGATTAGCTGCTTAGATAACTGCTTCCCCATCTTAGTTTTTTGCGAAGGGGACTTTAATGCTGAATCCGGAGATGTTGGTGGTCGTTTATTCACTAATACGTTTGTTTTCAGTGATCGAGGGCAGTGATGGAGTGATGTTCAATGGTTAATATCCTTTGGTTGGTTAGGGAGTCGGTGGCTTTGTGTAGTTATAGTTGCCACACCACGAGCCACTGTACTGCGCTTTCGTCGGTGTCGTTGTCCCCCAATTTATTTCGCCAGTATTGGTATTCTATGCCTACATAGAGTTGATCTTTGGTGTCAAATAATTGCTTGCCTAGATCGTATCGAAATTGTGGTTGTGCCAGTAGGGAGCCCGCAGTTTTTCCAAACTCGTTGTCTCGGGAGGTAATATATTCCATATGTCCTGATAGGCTCATGGCGTGGTTTTGGACGGAAAAAGGCAGCTTAAAATTAAGGTCAAGTATGTAAGCGTTGTCTTCACTGGGCGCGCCCCCTGCATTGACCCCATGACTGTCGTCTAAATAGAGCATGAAGTCGGAGTTGAAAAATACAAACTGGGGGATCGACCAGGATAGTCGTATGCCCGGCAGGTATTTCCGAACGTCGACGTCGGGAGCGAAATTAAGCCCTAAGAGCAACCCTATGTCGTTAATAGGGCCTAAGTTCATTTTCTTGTTTCTTATTTTGGCGAAACTGATGTTGGCGTAAAATTCGCCGTAGTAGGCGGCATCATTAAAACCGTCGTCTTTTGAGTCACTTAGGAAATCGACAAAAAAGAAGTTACTGCCGTATTTCCATCCCGACGCATGTTGTACGGTGAATATAGTGGTATCCGCTGACTCGCCGCCAGCAAACGAGGGGGCGTCTAACTTTCCGTATTGAAGATGGACTTCGGTTGAACTCCAATTTGCTGCATAAGCTGTTGCGGTTAATCCGATTAGGCTAAGCAATATTTTAGCGAGYGATGCGAATAGAGCGTGAACTGGCCTTGTCATAAATTACTCCTGGGTAAAGCAAGTCAATTATTTTTTCGGCAGGACCTTGCGCCAAAAAAAGGTTTGCTTAAGGGGGTAGCCTTCCTTGGATGTTACTGTAGATGGTATTTATCCCGGATCGCGTTAGCTTGCTGGCTTTGATTGAATTGATCGATTTCTTTAAGTATGTCGTTGTGCTTGAGTGTGGAGACAGTGTAGTGACTGGTGGTGTGAGGCAGTTGCTTTGCAAAGATGAGCGCGTCAGTTTGTTTGAGGTCTTGCTGAAGTGCGTGCTTGGCGACGGCGATATTGAAGTAGGCACCATCGAGCCGGTGATTAATGCTCATTTTCATTAGTGCGTCTAAGGAGTTCACTTCGCGACTTTTGATTTGACCGCTTTTAATGGCGCCTAAGTAGTCCCAGGCTGTAAAGCCGCGCACCGTACCAATGGTTTTAATTTGTTCGAGTGTGATGTCTGCTTTTTTAGGGGAAACCATTAAGCCATCGATGTACTCCACCACGGGACTGCTATAGGCAATGGTAACGCCTGCTTTTGCTTCCTTAGCCCAAAGCGGGTGGTCCGGAAATTTAAAGTCAATGTGGCCGGCGGTGAGTGATTTATACAGCCGTTTTATGGGCAAGGGTTTAAAGCGGACTTGGTGCCCGTATTGGCTTGCGAAGGTCTCGAAATATTCCTTGGCAAAACCTTGGTATTGACCGTTCTCTACGTAGTAATAAGGTGCGTAGCCGATTTCTTCTACACCAATGACGAGTTCTTTTGCCGCTGAATTGAACGTCATGATGCTTATGATTAGCAGCCATAATATTTTCATAAGCTTAGCCTTTATCGTACAAATGAAATCGTGCCTTATAGTCAGTCTAGTCCAGAATCCTTATCGTTAGAGGGGCAATGTATAGGCGGGTGAGCGGTAAAGCCTGTGCTAAAGCTGGATTTTTTGCGCGCGCGCTTTTGCTGCTAGCCCGCGGCAGCGGTGTCGTGGTCAGTTAAGCGTGTAGAGGGAAGATGAACAAAGAAGCAGCTCCCTTTTTGATCCGTACCTTGATGGTAACCAATGTGGCCTCCGTGCGCGTCCACGATATTTTTGCAAATGGCGAGCCCTAGACCGCAAGAAGTTTCGCCTGCGGTGGGTTGGGGGGATAGTTTTTCAAATGCGCCAAATAATAGGTGTTCTTCATTTTCAGGGATACCGGGACCTTGATCGATGACATCTAAGCGCAGGTGCAGGGCTTCTTTTTCTATATTGACATGGATATGTGATCCCGAAGGGGAGTATTTGATCGCGTTGGTGAGTAGGTTGTCTACGACTTGCTTGATGCGTGTAGGGTCCATTAGCACTTTATTGTGTTCGGGTAGGTTGCTGTCGATGGATATGTTCTTCTTGGCTGCGGAGGGTTTATAGAGGTTGATTCGATCGTTGACGATTTCTTCAAAATTTTGCAGGGAGGTATTTAAATCAAAAGTGCTGGATTGGACCGCACTGACGTCTAGTAGTGAGTTGAGTAAATCAAGCATCTCAATGTTAGTTTTTTGAATGATCTCCATGTAAATTTTGCTTTTAGTTTCGTCTGCATCACGGCTTAAAAGTAAATCCATTAGCCCGATATTGCCACTGATGGGGCCTCGAATATCGTGTGCGGCCATGCCAATCAATTGATTTTGATGTTCGCCGATATCAATGATTTCATGCACTTGATCAAGGAATTCAGCCGCATTGTTAACACGACAAAGAAACTCCACGGGCAGGAATGGTTTGAGTAGAAAGTCGTTGGCCCCATTTTTAATAAACTGGGCGCACAGGTCGTGGCTGCCATGTCGGGAAACCCCGATGATTACTAGTTGGCTTTTCTGATAACGTTCGCGAATATAGTGGGTGAGTGCGAGCGCATCAGGGCGACCTAAAAAGCAGTCAATAATGATAATGCGAACGTCGGGATGCAAGTCTAAAATGGATTTTACTTCACTGGTCCTCGGTGCTTCAAAGACTTGGTATTTTTGTAGCTTGAGTAGTCGGCACATATACTCCATTGCTGACCTGGACTCATCCACGACGACGACTTTGGTTTGTTTGTTTCGAAAAATTCGATGGGCAATCCCGGCTACATAATCAGGGTAAAAATCCCGTTCCTTGAAAACGTAGTCAGCAATGTTTTTGTCTTGTAGGTCCTCTAACAAGGATTGGTTAATCGGGACGGTCATTACAATGGTCGGAATATTGTAAGACAAGGTGAGGTCCACCGCTTCGCCATTCAGTGCGTCGGAAAGCCTGAGCTCAGAGAAAGCGACAAAGAATTCCTGATGGTTTTGTTCGAGTAGCTGGCTTGCCGCCTTTAACGTACTGACGATGACCACGGAAAAGCCATAGAGCACGAAGATCTTTTCTCGCAGGGTTTCCGCTAATTGTAGGTCGTCGTCGATAATTAGGACTTGTGGGGGGGAATCATTTGCTGCGTTTAAATTCATTTATATTCGCCAATGAGTCACTTATCTCTTTGGAGGGCTTAAGGCAATCCACTTAATGGGGGCGTTTTTGCACTAGGCGCCACGGTACATCTAACGGTTACTTTGACTTAAGATTAGCTTAACGAATTGATCTTTGCCTTTATTGACTCGATTGGCGTAATCTATAGCGCGAGTGRTGAGACTGAATTTGGAGTGGGAATCCTATGAGTGAATGGGGCGTTGGGTGGGTTGACGGTTTTTCTGTGGTGGATGGCCTAGCACTGGCTTGGTTTGTACTGTGTTGTGTGGGTTATACGGCCTACTCTAGTCGCATGTCTCGTAAGCGGGATTGCCTTGCCAGCGTGATGGATCAACATCGCGTGGCATGGATGGCYGTGCTGCTGAACCGMGAYAACCGCGTRGCAGATGCGTCCTTGYTGGCTAATTTGGAACGCAACGTGGCTTTTTTTGCATCGTCTACTTTRCTGGTGCTTGCAGGTTTGGTTGCGGCCTTGGGTTCCGGTGAGGAGATTTTGTCTGTCGCTGATCGCTTGCCGTTTACCATGGCTACTAATCAGTCCGCGTGGGAGGTTAAGCTATTAATTTTGGTGGTGATATTTGTCTATGCGTTTTTTAAATTTTCTTGGTCGTTACGCCAATATGGATTTGCCAGTGTGTTGGTGGGACGAGCGCCTGAACGTGGCGTATTGAGCGAGGCGGATGCGGCTCAATTCACCGAACACGCGGCGAAGGTGATTTCCCGAGCGGCGCATGCGTTTAACTTAGRGTTACGGTCGTATTATTTTAGTTTGGCTTACTTGGTTTGGTTTGTAAGTCCGTGGGCATTTATGGCGGCGTCTGCCTGGGTGGTGGGGGTGTTATATCGGCGGGAGTTTCATTCGAAAGTGCTGGGCGCATTGGATCGCTTGACGTGATTCGATGGTGTAGACAAAAATACAAACGCCTCGATAGGRATCGARGCGTTTGTTATCTATAAAACTTACTTGAAGGAAATAGTCGAGAATGCCCCTGGATCGACGTTTGGTAGCGTAGCCCCAAAGCCCTCTTCGATAGTATCCAATATTTCATTGGTAAGTACCGCGTAGCCTCGAGGGGTAAGATGGACGCCGTCTAGTGAGAATGCGCCGCCGGTAGCAAAAATGTGTTTAAACTCAAAATTTGTTTTTGAGTTTAAACAATATCATGTCATCTGCAGTCTAGCCTGATAATTAAAACTGATAACTCAGTCCGAGGCCCAGCGCTGTTGAAGTGCTTTTGTATTCGCCGCCGAAGGAAACTAGACCACCGCTGGTGTTGTCTGGTACAAAGTCGAAGCTACCATCAAACTCTTTGAGTCGAAGGATTAATAAGGACGCATCAATTTGCAATGATTTGGTGATGTTGTATGAAGTCCCTGCGGTGAATCCAATTGAGTCATTACGTGCAGCTTCCGGCGTGTAGAATCCGTCTTTAACAGGGGTTTCATCGTAGTAAATACCGCCTCGAATAGCCCAGTCGCTGATGGTGTGTTGGACACCAAAACGATAGATGTTGGAATCTTGGTAATTACGAGGGTTGAGTGAGGTGCCGGCTAGGCTGTTAAAAGTCACGTCTAAGTTTTCATAGGCGCTCCAAAACGTACGGTTGATATCAACGGCAAGGATGGTGTTGGGGGTGAGATCAAAGGCAATGCCTATAGTAAGCTCAGCAGGGAGTATTAATTCAGCGTCGAATGTAGTGTCAGGAAGAATCGTTGACAGGCCGGCGGGAACGTTTTCAAAATCGGCCTTTTCATCATTTGCTTCAAGAACGATTTTCGATCGGTAGCTAATGCCCAGGGACAGTCGTTCTGAGGGCTTGGCAAGAAAGCCGATATTGTATCCCCAGGAATCCACCCCAGAGGCTTCAATAGTGACGTTGGATCGATTGCCATTTTCGTCTGCGGTTGAAGGGTCAAGGTTACGATTTAATTCTACCGACCCTGTTACGTAGGCGATCCCTAAGCCAATGCTGTACTGCTCGTTGAACTGGTAAGCAACGGTGGGCTGTATGAATATAGCTTTTAGCTCGATGTTGTTGACTAAATGAGAGCCGGCCCAGTCGTCTGGGTATTCAACGGAGTTTCCGTAGGGCGTGTATAGACCTAACCCAAAGGAGATGTTATCGCTATGTTTTTGGCTGTAGTAGATGTTAAACGGGGTGCCAAGGGGGTTGTCGGTTTTGGCGGTGGCATTACTGGTTTCGTTTTGAAAACTAGTTTCACTTTGTATCGCGGTGATTCCGCCGGTGATTTCTGCGTCTGAGCTGAGTGACGTCATGCCTGCGGGGTTGAAAAATACTACTTCAGAGCTGTCRGTCATGGCGACGCCGGTATGGCCCATGCCGAGTGCTTTTTGTCCTTGCAGTGATAATCGATAGCCACCTGCATASGCMGTGGAGGCAAGRCACATACTGGTGGTGATAATAATRAWTCTTTTCATAGARRTRCTTKYTGTYGCGRTGGTTTNAARKKNGGGGGNGTGTATCAGTGACTGGTGATCCTGCCTTGGATGCGAGTACTGCCTWAAGCAATSAATGCCGRYGGYTAATTYAATGTYGTTATAGYTKTRRTTATYAACRMWGCATTYCARCGKTGTATTKTAATTWGACYGCWTGGYTAATTAAAAWACATTTGGATTTGRCTAGTCTGATGMGGCTGAGTYTACTATGSSARTYGGYTRGATACTAACGTTTTGGASRGGAWGTATTSRMKATAGAGTWGAGAAWRRGGRTRGATRAAAAKGTTTGTGTGCYRGTTCAWTTTKTTRSSYTGAWGKTTGCTTCAYTTAACMTTTYTRRRWTTTAMYTTGCTYCATRTCACKGTGWRYKTKCCATCGCTATTGATGCTTAAGATAGCGATGGACTTTGGGCTATAAGTTGAGCGATTAAGCGACGTTTAGCGTAATAAGCTGTTCTTGTCGGTCAAAAATTAAGTATTGAGACAAGCCTTCTCCGCTGATTAGCTGTGTAGTCATTTCCTTTAAATGAGGTTCGGCGTCGTCAGAGCTGGGAGCGGCGCCATCGGTGCCACTGAGCCCACCACAAAAAATAAAATCCCATTCAGTAGAGATCTCATCGGCCTCAATGATTAAAGCCTCAAATGAACTGAGCTCTTCAGGAAGTTTATCGATGCACATGGTGGGGGTGATTGACCCACTGGAGGGGTTTTCAGGATCTGTTTCTGTTTTTGCAAACATTAACAGCAGTCGCTGGGGTTCGGGTTGTTCTTTGGCCGCGTCGACGAGRTCGTCAAAGGTGTTAATCATGTCTATGTACTCTAGGAGAAATGGATGTGAATTACTGTGTTTATGATTGATCTATAAGTGTTTGATTTTTTCGAAAGCGATGCCGGCTTTTTCTACGGTTTGTTGGATCTCTTGATCACCATGAGCGGCGGACACAAAACCTGTTTCGTAAGCGGAGGGAGCCAGGTACACGCCAAGGTTTAACATGTGGTGATAAAACGCTTTGAATTGCGCCATGTTACAGGTCTCTACCTGAGCAAAACGGCTGATGTCTTTTTCGGGGCTGAAAAATAACCCGAACATGCCGCCAACCTGGTTGGTGGTAAATGGCAGCCCGAGTTGGTCGGCTTTTTCTTGCAGCGCATTACAAAGCGTCTTGGCCGTTTGGCTTAGTTGATCATAGAAGCCGGCTTGACTGATTTTATTCAGCGTGACTAAACCTGCGGTCATGGCAATGGGGTTGCCAGATAATGTGCCTGCCTGATAAACCGGGCCGAGCGGGGCGATGCATTCCATTATTTCGCGCTTGCCGCCAAATGCACCCACGGGCATTCCGCCGCCAATGACTTTGCCTAAGGTGGTGAGGTCTGGCTTGATTTCAAAATGTCCTTGCGCACCGCCCAAGGCGACTCGGAACCCAGTCATGACTTCGTCGAAAATCAACACGCACCCGTATTGATCACATTGCTGACGCAAACATTCTAGGAATCCAGGCTCAGGCAGTATGCAGTTCATATTGCCCGCAACAGGTTCGACGATAATGGCAGCGATTTGTTCGCCAATTTCAGCGAAAAGCGCTTTGACTTGCTCACTGTCATTATAAGTAAGGGTAAGGGTTTGTTCTGCGACCTGCGTGGGGACGCCTGCGGAGGTAGGTTCGCCGAGTGTCAGGGCACCTGACCCGGCTTTGACCAGTAGCGCGTCGGCATGCCCGTGATAACAGCCTTCGAATTTTAAGATTTTATCGCGTTTGGTATAGCCTCTCGCCAAACGCAATGCGCTCATTGTGGCTTCAGTGCCTGAGTTGACCATGCGTACCATGTCCATGCTGGGGACAAGTTCACAGACCTTGTTGGCCATTTCGACTTCGATGGCAGTGGGAGCGCCGAAACTTAAGCCTTGCTCGGCCGCTTGTTGGACCGCTTGGATAACGTCGGTGTCGCCATGACCGAGAATCATTGGGCCCCAGGAGCCAACGTAATCAATGAATTGATTATCATTTTCGTCCGTTAAATACGCGCCTTTCGCTGATTTGAAAAAAATCGGGTCGCCGCCAACACCTTTAAATGCACGAACCGGAGAGTTAACACCGCCGGGGATATGTTGTTGAGCCGATTCGAATAGGGCGCTTGATTTACTGTAGTCAGTCATAGGTGCCTCGTTTTTAAGTCTATATTACGTCGCTGATTGAGGACGTATGTACGTGTAGGGTTGTTTCAGTTGTTAGTGAGCAAATTCGGATTTGTTTGCTTGAACGCGATGGATTTTGTCATGGCGCGCATTATCTACTTTTTCAGGGTGATTTTCGATCCCTGCTGGYGCTGAATAAATCAGTAAGTTGTTGGCTTTGGGTGCGAATGCATGGGCCATCAAAAAGGCTTTGCACCACGGCAATCATGTCCGCGCCGGCGCTTATCAATGCGGGGGCGTTTTCGAGGGTAATGCCGCCAATAGCCACAATAGGCAAACCAAGCGATTGCTTAGCTTGGGTTAATGTTGATATCTCTGCTTTGCTGGCATTGGGCTTGGTTTGCGAAGGAAAAAAGCTACCAAAGGCGACATAATCTGCGCCCTGTTTTTCGGCTTGTTGCGCTAAAGCAATGGCGTTATGGCAGGTGATACCGATCTGAATGCTTGGACCCAGCAAGTCTCGGGCTTGGTGAAGCGCTATATCCTGCTGCCCAAGGTGGAGACCATCTGCTTTGATTTGGTGAGCGAGTACGGCGTTGTCATTAATGACGAATAAACAATGGTATTGGCGGCAAAGGTCTTGGAGTGCGAGTACATGCTGTAGTTCTTGTGAGTTAATCGCGTAATCACGCTGCGGGCTTTTGTTGCGGTATTGAAGTACTGAAAGCCCCCCTTGAAGCGCTTTTTCTATTGTGTCTAGGGATTGCGCCGTGCAGGGGAATTGGGGCGGAGTGATTCCGTAAACGCCTTTAAATATTGCCATGGACTAAAGGTGAAGGCCTTGTTGGTGCGGGCGTAATAAAACGCAGGGGTTAGTATCAGTCATATTAACGTTTTAATTAGTGTGACCAATAATAAGCCGATCGCAGGGCTATGGCGATAAAAAGAAGTCAGTCATGAGGGCGGCGCGGCAGGTGCCGGTTTAAATTATGWCGGGTATGGCTTAAGGGAACGCTTTAGTTCGCTTTATGCCAGTTGCAATTAGAGGTTTGACCGTCCACCCAAAATAAGCGATTGGGTATCCACTGGCCCATGCCCAATTGATGAGCATTCTTGAGGCTGTTCCAAGTGAAGGCTTGGGCGTCGCGTACGGCGGCGGTGATATTAAAGCCGTGTGCGAGTAGACCCGCAATACTTGCAGCCAGCGTGCAGCCCGAGCCATGGTATTGGTGCGGTAGACGATCCCAGTGGAAGTCTTCTATGTGTTTTTGGTTGCCCCACAATCGATTAGTGACCTTGGGGGAGTTTTCATGAGTGCCCGTGATCAGCACGTGTTCGCTGCCCAAATCCATGAGTTCGTGAGCGCAGGCGGTAAGAGAATCGGCTTCTTGAGCGATGGCTCTGGCTTCGACGGAGTTAGGTGTAATTAACGTCGCTAAGGGTAATAAGAGTGAGCGTATGGCGCTGACCATTTCACCGTTAGCAAATTCGGTTCCGCCTCCAGAGGCAAGTACGGGATCGAAGATGACCGGAATACGGGGGTAGTCGATCAATACAGTATGAATGGCTTCGATATTAGCAATGTCGCCGACCATGCCAATTTTAATTGCCTTAATGTCCATGTCTTCGAGAATCGCTCGAGATTGCTCGATGAGTAACGTGGACGGGGTGGGAAGTATCTCTTTGACGTCTTGGGTATCTTGGGCTGTGAGTGCGGTAATCGCTGAGCAGCAGTGGCAGCCTAAGCTAAATAGAGATTCATTGTCTGCTTGGCTTCCTGCTCCCCCACTGGGGTCCTGGCCGGAGAAACAAAGTACTGCAGGCGGCTCTACCAGTGGCGTCTTCATTCGATTTCCTGATCAAAATTCCAGATACATGTTGTCGTACTATAGCGTGTTCTAGCCGGCTACTTCAGAGCATCGGTGTGTACTGTGTATTCCAAGTACTCTGCTTCGCCAGCCCACTTTTATACGCTAAAACGACCTTATCAATGAGTCTATCATAAGGTCGAAATTCTGCTGCTTAGGGAGCCTTTTTATTTCATGCGAATTAAAAAGGCTTAACAATGACCAGGATAACAATCCCCACCAGTAGAACCACTGGGAACTCGTTAAACCAACGGAAAAACTTTTCTGATCTTTTATTCTCATCACGCTGAAAGGCTTTGTAGTACACATAACAGCCATGGTGATACCCAATAACTAAAAATACCAGGGCTAGTTTGGCGTGCATCCACGCTTGAGTTTTGTAAGCTTGCCAGCCGTTGGCCAGCAGAACGACGCCAAGTAATACGGCAATGACTGCCGCAGGGGTCATGATGCCTCTATAGAGTTTTCTTTCCATGATTTTAAAACGTTCAATACCTTCAGAATCCTTGGTGCTGGCGTGATAAACAAACAACCTTGGTAGGTAAAAAATGCCTGAAAACCAGCATACAACGGCGATTAGATGAAACGCTTTAATCCATAACATGAGTCTATTCCTAATGGTGGAGTGCTTCGGGGTTAGCGATTGTGGCGGCTATAATAGTCCACTACTGCTTGACGAGAAACTACTCCGTAGATTTTTTTGTAAGAAGGGGGTTTAGCGCCTTTAGTAGGCGGGCAAATAAATAGCCAATTGACTTGTTCTTGATCCATTTTTAGCAGCACTTCTCTCAAAGTTGCTTGAGGGTCAATCGGCTTGATTAATTGCAAGGCGCTGGGGGCGTTTAAATTAGTGTTGCTTTGGGTCTGGTTTTTGGGGGTGAATTGAGCGTTGCTTGTCACTTGTTCGAAGGCGGCTGCCGCGTTGTGGTATTCACACAAACCTATGGGCTGTTGGTTTTCTTCGATGAGAATTAACGGTGGGTTATCGTCCGTTACCGTGGCTTGTTGTGGTGTTGTTGGGGGTTGTGTCTCTGGGGGAGCAGCTAGGCGAATGATATTAGTTTCAATGAGGGTATAAACTCCGACACGGTCCAGTAGTTGTTCCAAGGGGGATGCGGTGGTTTTGATGCCTTGCACGGTGAGTAAGCTGTTAAATATAGATTGGCTTCGAAAGAGCACATTGCATACAAGATTGGCGACCACAATAACAAGCATTCCGGGCAAGACAATTTGCGTGCTTGCGGTGAGTTCCATAAGCGAGGTTAATGCGGCGAGGGGCGCGCGTAAAGTTGCTCCCATCATTGCGCCCATTCCCAGCATTGCGTAGTAACCACTATTACTGGCTTCATTGGGAATAAAGGATAGGCCAATGACGCCAATGGTCGCGCCGGCTGTTGCACCGATCACCAACGTTGGCCCGATAATTCCTGTCGGCAAGCCTAAGCCAACCGCTGTACTGGTGACGGATAATTTAACCAGGGTAATAATAATGAGTAGTGTTAGGGGGACTTGCCCCAGCAAGGTTTGATTCACCGTGTCGTAGCCAATGCCCATAATTTGAGGGGCGATGACGGCACCCGCGCCGGTTATTAGTCCCGCTAAAGCGAAGCGCGTCATTACTTGGCGATGCTTACTGGATTGAGCGACCCAGCAGGCATTTTTAATAAATAAGGTCGCTAATCCGCCTATGATTATTCCAGTGGCAATAAGGTAGGGGATTTCATGAAAATTACTGAGCGTAAAGTCGGGAACGGTAAAGGCAGGCTCATGGCCATATACTGCACGCGTCACCAGGGCGCCTGCGACGGAGGCGATGATGAGTGGCGTGATTGAGCTAATGGTGTATTCCAGTAAAACTACTTCCACTGCAAAGATAACCCCGGCAATGGGGGTGTTAAAGGAAGCTGATATTGCAGCGGCGGTGCCACAGCCTACAAGTGTGCGAATGCTGTTGTTAGGTAACGCTAAGCGCTGTCCAAGTAAACTACTTATTGCAGAGCCTAAATGAATCGCCGCGCCTTCTCTGCCTGCAGAATGACCAAAGATTATTGCGATGGCCCCAGATACAAATTGAATGACAAAGTTTTTTATTGGCAGATAGCCATGAGAGAGGTTGAGTCGTTCTAATACATGAATTACGCCGACTCGACGGTGTTCGGGTTTTAAAAAGTGAAATATCAATCCGAGTAATAGCGCGCCGATAAAAGGCAATAGAAAGTGACTTAGGCTCGATAAAGCTTCGTAGTTTTCGTAATGATGCTCGTAATTGGCTTGAAGGCCCTGTTTATCGCTTAGGGCGTTACCTTCAGTGTCGGAGGGCGGCAGGAAGGCTTTTTGTACGAACTCAAAGCTAAATCGAAAGGCGAGTACTACCAGACCTGTCCCTAATCCACTGGCCAGCCCTAAAAGTGAGAGGGAAAAGAGAGCGTCAGTACCGGCTAGGCGTTTTTGATAGTCGTGTAGCGAGAAAAGTTTACGCAAAGATTATCGGTCTCCTTTGGGGACATGACATGTTGGTCAAAAGTGGCTTATGTAGCTTGAAATTCAATAGATTAGTAATAGCCGCCACTAAAATAGAAATAGTCTATCATAGCAATATTATCGATTTGAGTGTTTTCGAGAGAGCAAATTAAAGGGTCTTGAGTATATCGTTTTTGATATTTGCTGAGTATTGACGCACTCGCTCTAAAGACCTGATCATGATCTCTTGATAGAATGGTATGTTCTAGTTTAAATGCTTGATACGGTGTTGTGTTGAACTATTTTGGACGTTAGGTTTTTAAATCAATGAGGAAGTTACGGTGATTAAGGTAGGTATAGTCGGAGGAACCGGGTACACCGGTGTGGAATTGTTGAGGCTGCTCGCCCAACATCCTCAAGCGGACGTGGTAAGTGTGACTTCTCGAAGTGAAGAGGGCATTCCTGTCTCAGATGTTTACCCTAGCTTGCGCGGTTCAGTCGACTGCAAGTTTGTCACGCCTGAGATTGAAAACCTTCAATGCTGCGACGTAGTGTTTTTTGCGACGCCTAATGGCGTGGCCATGAAAGGTGCGGCTCAATTGCTCGAACAAGGCATTAAGGTGGTGGATCTTTCTGCTGACTTTCGAATTAAAGATGTTCAGTTGTGGAGCCAGTGGTACGGCATGGAACACGCTAGTCCGGCGTTAGTTGAACGGGCGGTCTACGGCTTGCCTGAACTTAATCGAGATCAAATTAAGTCAGCGGATTTGGTGGCGTGTGCGGGTTGTTATCCGACTGCGGTGCAATTGGGCTTCATTCCTTTATTAAGTAATCAGTGTATTAATCCTCAGCAGCTCATTGCCGACGTGAAGTCGGGCGTCAGTGGTGCGGGCAGGCAAGCGAATATCGGCATTATATTCAGCGAAGCCAATGAAGATTTCAAAGCCTATGGCGTGGGCGGACATCGACATTTACCTGAGATCACGCAAGGCTTAAATGGCTATAGCAATGAGCCTGTAAATTTGACTTTTGTGCCTCATTTAACGCCAATGGTTCGGGGTATTCACGCGACCTTATATAGTCAGACGATTACAGATAAAAATATTGATGAGGCTCAATTGCAGCGCGTCTTTAGTGAGTATTACCAGGATGAGCCTTTTGTTGATGTGATGCCGCTGGGCAGTACGCCGCGAACAAAAAGCGTAAAAGGTTCCAATATGTGTCGCATTGCCGTGTATAAACCCCAAGCGGGCGCTACCATTGTGGTGCTGTCAGTGATTGATAATTTAGTCAAAGGCGCTGCGGGTCAAGCGGTGCAAAATATGAATTTAATGTGTGGGATTGAAGAAACCACCGGGCTTGAGCAAATTGCATTAATGCCCTGATATAAGGAATAGTCGATGGGGCACGTGAAAGGCAGTCAGCAAATTCCCTTGGTACTTACCCCTCATAGGCCTGTGCGTAAGTTTTTCAAGCGGGTGCTGTATCTAATTGTCATTATGGCGTTGGCTGGGTTTGCCTATGGCTATGGTATGCGGGTGGCGGTCAGTGAGCGTGCACAGATGCTTGATGATCAAATCGAATTGGAAGACACTATTCAACGGCAGGCCAGTCTTGTGGTCGAGCTGAAGCGGGAAGTAGCGGTTCACAGTCACGGTTCGGAGGTGACTAGAAAGGCTACTGAGGAAGTGCGGCAGGAAAATAAGCGCTTACGGNATCGCATTGGTAAGTTAGAAGAATCAGTGGCGTTCTATAAAGGCGTCATGGACCCTAGTCGTAATGTTCGCGGGCTTAAAATCGATAGCTTTGAATTGTCTCCCACTGGCGACGTAAAACGGTTCCGGTATAAGTTTGTGCTGACTCAAGTGGCGGATAATAGCCGTTATGTGGAAGGGTCGGTTCGTTTTAATCTGGTCGGCATGTTAAATAGCGTGAAGAAAACATTGGCGCTGGAGCAAGTGTCTCTGTTGGACTCCGTGACAGGAGAAAAGTTTAGGTTTAAGTACTTTCAGGATTTTAATGGTGAATTAACTTTGCCTGAAGGCTTTACTCCCGAGCAAGTGATTATTGTGGCTAAGTCCAAAGGGCGTGGCGCGGTGCGCTTAGAAGAAATGTTTGATTGGCCAAAACAGGAGAATAAAGAGAATGTTAGGCAAGAACAAAACTAATGTTGATAAAATTGGTACGTTGATTTCCGCCGAAGTTGAACTTCAAGGCGATTTGTATTTTAAAGGTGGCGTTCAAATTGAGGGGCGTGTGATTGGTAATATTATCGCGGAAGAGGGCGTTGCTGCGAAGTTATGTATTACTGAGGAAGGTTATGTCGAGGGGGAAATTCGGGTCCCTAAGGTGATCATCAATGGTCAGGTAAAGGGGGATGTGTATTCCAATGATCACGTCGAATTGGCAGCAAAAGCGCGGGTTACCGGTAATGTTCATTACAATTTGATTGAGATGGTGATGGGGGCTGAGGTCAATGGCAATTTAATGCACAATGGCGATCAGCAAGTTGATCTGGGTAAAGGCGCTTCAACAAAAAAAGACGATTCTAATTTAGATGTTGATTATTCAGCCGCTGAGCCGGGCTAGMGTTTGAGTCGTTCATGAGAGGATACTTGACTATTTTGCTTGGTCTTAACATAATTAGGGTTGTCCTTCCTAGATGTTCGCTCTTTGTAGCCATCCGTAGTAAGTCGTAAAAGATAAGTCAAAACAGGTAAAACACCATGAATGATGGGCTTGAGCCAACTGATTCTCCCCTTGTGTTCACTGATAATGCAGTTGCGAAAGTTAAAACTCTGCTTGAAGAGGAAGATAATTTTGCTCTAAAGTTGCGCGTATACATCACAGGCGGTGGATGTTCGGGGTTTTCCTACGGCTTTTCATTTGATGAAGAAGGCCGAGAAGGGGACACTGAAATTGTCCGAGAAGGGGTTAAACTGGTAGTTGATTCTATGAGTATTCAGTACCTTGCAGGTTCCACCGTAGATTATGTGGAAGGCCTACAAGGTTCTCGGTTTACCGTTGAAAACCCGAATGCAAGTTCGACCTGTGGTTGTGGATCTTCTTTCTCTATTTAATGAGTGAGCGCTGAATTGGGACGTTGCCTGTAATAGGGCGCGCCGGTGTAATCTTAAGACTTTAGAGTCGCTCAGTTAAAATACTTCAAGTCCCTCTTTCTTGTTATGCCTTTGCAGGTTAGGCGTAGTATATGCCGCCAAGAATAACTTCCTTCGTCGCGCCAGTTGCCGATGGCAGGTTGGATGGCAGGCTCGCCAATGTGCGACTGGCAAACCACGCAAAGGCCATTGCTTCCATCCAGTCTGGATCGACTCCGAGAGTTTGCGTTGTATCGACGCTAAATCCGTTGAATGTACGCGCTATTTCGTGCACTAGTGCTGCGTTGTGGCAACCCCCGCCACATAGATAGACCTCCCCATCATTAATGCCCACGCTTAGAATACCCTGATAAATCGTTTGGGCTGTCAGGCTGATGAGTGTGCGTTGAACATCTTCGTGACTAATGTTTGGGACGTGATCAAGGTGTTGGTCGAGCCACTTTAAATTAAAATACTCACGGCCTGTGCTTTTAGGCGCTTGCGCTGAGAAGTATGGATCGGCCATCATTTGATCTAGCAGGGCCTGATTTACCGTGCCTGACTCACTCCATATGCCATTGTGATCATACGGTTTACCAAGGTGCTTTTGAATCCACGCGTCCAGCAAGGTATTTCCCGGACCCGTATCGAAGCCTGAGCAAGCGTTGTTTTGCGGAGTGCCTAGCACCGTAATATTCGAAATGCCGCCAATATTGATGATAATGCGATTGGCGTCGTTATTTGCCACAATATGTTGGTGAAAGCGAGGCACTAATGGCGCCCCTTGCCCCCCTACGACCATATCCTTGTTTCGAAAGTCTGCAATTGTGGTGATTTGAGTTCTGTGCGCGATGGTGTTCGGATCGCCTATCTGCAGGCTGAATGCATGCTCTGAGTTGGGGTGGTGAAAGATGGTTTGCCCGTGACTACCTATCGCGACAATGTCTGAGGCTTGGTGAGTGGACGTGTCCAGTAACGCTAATACTGCTTCGGCGAATACTTCCCCTATGGTGCGATTTAGTTCGCCTAACCGTTGGATGGAGTATTGTTCGCTATTACACAGCTCAATAAGCTGTTCTTTTAGTGCCGGTTGGTACGCGTGCTGATAGTGATGGACTAGCTTGATAGCCTGCTGGTCAATTTGAACCAGGGCTGCATCTATCCCATCAATGCTCGTGCCCGACATCAAGCCAATGTACAGGCCAGAGCTGAGCTTAGCGGTCATCTAAGAGTGCGATCGTTCTAGCGTTCTGGTAAAGGGCCAGTTTTTGTAAAAGTGGTTGGGTCGCAGATTCAAATTCTGATTGCTGGGTTTTTGCAATGGGCAGTACGCGAGGGAGCTTTACCGTGAGCGGATTCTTGTGAACGCCATTAACTCGAAACTCGTAATGCAGATGTGGGCCCGTGGCCATTCCGCTGCTGCCAATGTAGCCGATCACTTGCCCTTGGCGAATTTTTTTCCCGGAGCGGATACCTCGACCGTAATTCTTTAAGTGGGCGTAAAGGGTGCTGTATTTTTGGCCGTGTTGGATGATCACCACGCGCCCGTAGCCGCCCTTTTTGCCAGCCCATATAACTTTGCCGTCCCCGGTAGACTTGACCGGAGTCCCGCGAGAAGCTGCGTAATCTACGCCTTTGTGAGCCCTTATTTTATGAAGGATTGGATGTTTGCGACGTAAATTAAAGCGCGAACTTACTCGCGCGAAGCCTACCGGGCTGCGTAAGAACTCTTTGCGTAAGCTTCTGCCGTCGGGAGTGTAATAGTCTGTATTGCCTTTGGCGTCTGTATACCGAAGCGCTGTGTGTTCTTTATTGCGATTAGTAAAATGGGCGGCTAGGATTTTGCCGTCCTTAATTTTCTTGCCGTCGAGGTAGAGCTCTTCGTAGAGCACCTCAAAGCGGTCGCCACTGCGGATATCTAAAGCGAAATCAATGTCCCAGCCAAATATGTTGGCTAGATCCATCGTGAGTAAGTCGCTCATTCCCGCTTTTTGAGCGGCAAGAAATAAGGATTGGTCTATGGTTGCTTCACTAAAGCGGGTTTTACGCTGGTAATCGCGAACGTGATGGGACTGAACAAACTTTCCTTCTTGCTTCTGGTACTGAAAAAACTCAATTTCGCTCAAGTGGTGCTTTAATGCATTAAGTTGCTTGTTAGTGGATGATTGGAATTCTATGTATTGCCCTGGCGATAGTCGAGTGAGGGCTTTGTTCTTGGGGGTGGCCTGCATGACTTTATAGATGTCTTGGGCGGTGAAGCCGTTAGCTATAAATAGCGCTGATAAGCTGTCACCCGACTTAACCTTCACTTTAACCCACGGTAGCGCGATCTCCTTCGGAGGAGAGCTTAATGCGTCGCTTTTAGAGTGGGTAAGAGGGGGAGGGGCATTATTTATTGAGTTGTTGCTGAGGCGATCTTGATTGGCAGGTGGTTCGGCGTGCGTTTGAGAGACCTCTGAGCTCAGAGGTTCAGGAGAGGATATTGAGCCCGGCTGTTGGGGTGGCGACCAAAATATGACAAGTGTTAGGAGTAACCCAACGCTAAGAGCCCACCGCAGATGTTGAAAAGGAAAGTTGCTCAGTAGGCGAGATTTTGTAGGTTTTGATTCAGTCATTATAGAATTTTGTTAATTAAGTAAGCGTAGGCTATTAAAAAGTATAATAGAAAGTGATGAAATGGAGTAGCTTGAATCGCGTATTATTTGCGATCAGTATCCCAGGCCCGGGTTAAATATACTGGTTACTGTTTTAAAACTTCCGGTTTGGCGTGAAGGGGAGATGCTGCTGGGAGATGTTATAATCCTACGAAATTTACAGCGAAGATTGTTAATAGGTCTTTTATAGAGGTTATTTATAGTTATGTCATCAGTGGATACGTCGCTTTCAATCATTAAGCGTGGCGCAGAAGAAGTGTTGGTGGAGTCTGAATTGGTCGAGCTGTTAAAGCTAGGTCGGCCGTTGAGAATAAAGGCGGGGTTTGACCCGACAGCGCCAGATCTTCATCTGGGCCATACAGTGCTGTTGAATAAGCTTAGGCAATTCCAGGATCTGGGGCATGAAATTTTGTTCTTGATAGGCGATTTTACCGGCATGATTGGTGACCCTACTGGGAAAAATGTAACCAGGAAGCCTTTGACCGAAGAGCAGGTCCAAAAGAATGCTGAAACCTACCAAGAGCAAGTGTTTAAAATACTAGATCCAGATAAGACCCAGGTCGTGTTTAATTCGGAGTGGATGGGGGAATTTACGGCGAAAGAAATGATCCAGTTGGCGGCTCACAATACCGTGGCTCGTATGTTGGAGCGGGATGACTTTAGTAAGCGATTTAAGTCTGAGCAATCAATTGCTATTCATGAGTTTTTGTATCCGTTGATTCAAGGGTATGACTCTGTAGCTTTGCGCGCTGACGTGGAGCTGGGAGGGACTGACCAGAAGTTCAATCTCCTTATGGGGCGTGAATTACAGAGAGCTTATGGTCAGAACCCGCAAATAGTATTGACGATGCCATTACTGGAAGGGCTGGACGGCGTTCAAAAGATGTCTAAATCGTTAGGCAACTATATAGCGATCAATGATCCGCCTTCGGAGATGTTTGGCAAGTTGATGTCAATCTCGGATGTCTTGATGTGGCGTTACTTCGACTTGCTTAGCTTTAAGTCCTTAGAGGAGATAGCGCAATTGAAGGCGGAGGTCGATAACGGCGTCAACCCTCGAGATATAAAGATGATCCTTGCTGATGAGCTGGTAGAAAGGTTTCATGGCCCTGAAGGCGTAGCGAATGCCCGGAAGGGTGCAGGGAATGCATTTAAGAAAGGCGAGATGCCTGACGAGATGCCTGAGTATGAAGTGGGCCCCTATGCCGAGGGTATCGCGTTACCGAACCTTCTTAAGGAGGTCGGGCTTGCGAAGAGTACCTCTGAAGCGCGCCAGCGTATTAAGCAGGGCGCGGTATCAATTAAAGGCGAAAAAATAGTCGATTTAAACTTCATGGTTGAGCAGGGGTCTGCTAGTGTTTATCAGGTAGGGAAAAAACGCTTCGCAAGAGTTACAGTGAAGTGAAACGTTTTATATTAGTTAGTTGAAAACAAAGTGTTGACAGGGTGCTGGGTATCTATATAATGCGCCCCTCTTCCACGGATAACATCGAAACAAACTGTTGTTTACGAGGTTTGAAAGTGA
>NVVB01000039.1:18510-40849 GCA_002402085.1 Gammaproteobacteria bacterium | reverse complement strand
CAGCCCATTATGGTGGGCGATTCTCCGCGCGCTTTATTGCTTAGCCAATCATTGATGCAGCAAGGTTTTTTAGTAGGCGCGATTCGCCCACCCACCGTGCCGGCGGGTACTGCTCGATTGCGGGTTACATTGAGTGCAGCCAACGATGAGGCGCAAGTGGATCGATTGCTGCACGCGTTGCAAGTGGCCGTGCGGGAATTTCCTGCGCAGCCTTAGCGCGTATTGTGTCGTAATCGTTTGCGGGGATGGTTTGCGGTTAGTCCGAGTTGAATTGATAGGCGCTAGTCGTATCAGCGAGTGGTAAGAGCTTGAGTTAAGTTTGTTAACATCTGTTTAAGTGTGCTTATTCGTAGCGCTTATTTGTAGTTCTTATTTGTAGTTCTTATTTGTAGTTCTTATTTATAGTTCTTATTTGTAGTTTATCTTTATAGTTTATCTTTATAGTTTTCACCTGCAGTAATCATAGGATATACCGTGGCATTAACGCTTTATTACGATACGTATCAATGTACTGGTGATCAGCCAGAGCAAGCCGGCGATTTGGTTTTGTTGCATGGCTGGGGCATGAATAGTTTAGTTTGGGATGACGTCATGCCGAGTCTTTTAAATCGATTCAGAGTGACTGTGATTGATTTTCCTGGTTTGGGCCGTAGCCCTGTGCCGGGAGGCGATTATGACCTTTCGTATTTAATAAAACACGTCTTGAGTGTAGCGCCGGATAAGGCTGTTTGGATGGGTTGGTCGCTAGGCGGGTTAGTGGCGACGCAGATTGCTTTGTTACATCCACGACGAGTGCAGGGGTTAATTAATGTCTGCAGCAGTCCTTCGTTTGTGGCGCGTGAAAACTGGTTGGCGGCGATGCCAGAGGCTATTTTAGAAGGCTTTATTGCCATCTTTGAAGAAGATTACGAAGGCACTTTGGCGCGCTTTTTAGCGTTGCAAGCGAAGGGCAGCGTGACCATTAAAAGTGATATACGTCGATTAAAAGACATGGTTTATTTTCATGGCCTGCCTGCTCGTCAAGCACTGCGAGGCGGGTTAAAGATTCTTAGGGATTGTGATTTTAGGGCGCAGGTAAGCACCATCACCTGTCCGGTAGCTTATATCCTGGGCAGCAACGATAACTTGGTGCCAGCCACTGTGGCTGAATCTTTGGCCGACAGTCATCCGTCGGCACAGGTGTCGATTATCGATGGGGCGAGCCATCTGCCTTTCTTGCAATGCCCTGAAGCATTTCTCGATGCCTTTAATGATTTCTGTGTGGATCAGTTGCAGGCGTAATGAAATATTTGCCGGGGCCTTACTGTTTAATTTAAGTGGTGTGGTTGGAAATAGTAAGGGTGGTGAGATTAGGTGTTGAATGTCAGTTAATGTGCAGTTAGATAAACAGGCGATTGCTAATTCCTTTAGTCGAGCCGCTTCTCGTTATGATGCCGCGGCCTCGCTTCAGCGCAACGTGGGCGATGAATTAATGCGTCAAATACCGTTGGCTGAAGGGCGTGTTTTTGCTGATGGCACGACAGTGGATTTGGGCTGTGGCACGGGTTATTTCACGGCGCGGTTGCAAGATGCCTTGGCTGGGCCGGTTATTGGGCTGGATCTTGCCGAAGGCATGTTGAGCCAGGCCCGAACTAATTATCAAGCAACGAACACTATTGATTGGTTATGTGGGGATGCGGAAAATTTACCGTTGGCGAGTGATTCGGTGGATTGCCTGTTTAGTAGTTTTGCTTTGCAGTGGTGTAGCGATCTTCAGCGTGCCTTTAGCGAATGTTATCGCGTGCTTAAGCGGGGCGGTTATTTGTTGGTGTCGTTGCCTGTGCAGGGGACGCTGATCGAGTTAGAACAAAGTTGGAAAGCTGTGGATCAAGAGCGTCATGTGAATGACTTTTTTTCTGAACAAGAAGTGGCCGCTTGGTTAGCGGAGGTTTTTCAGCATCACCCTGAAAAGAAAAATCATGAGCTGTTTTCAGTGGTCACAGAGACGCGTTTTTATTCGCAGCTGAATCAGTTGTTACGAGAGCTCAAGGATTTAGGCGCTCACAATATCAATCGTGATCGAGTTAAAAGCCTGACCACTAAAGGTCAATACCGTGCATTGCACCAAGCGTACGAGACCTATAGAACGGATCAGCAGCTTCTTCCCGCAAGCTATCAAGTGGCGTATGTCTGTTACCGAAAGGGTTAATCTCAGTTTGCCTGCCCACCCCAAAGTTATCTGTAGTTGATTCAATTGGAATTATGGCGAGTGATGGATCGTGAGATCATTCAAGAGCGCCAAAAACACTAAGTTTTTTTTATTAACGGCGAGTGTGCGGTGGAAATTGAGGTAGAATTAGTTTCTTTATTTTGAAGTTGCTGGGCTTTCGGTCTTTGTTGTCGTTCGCTAATGCTGCCGTCGACGCAGCAGCGCGCAGATCGGACAGAGAGCGCAAGCAACTTCCAAGATTATTGGCCCGCTAAATTCTTACGCCAGGGGTTCAAGCGGACCGCCTCTTTGGAGTGTTTTTGATCAGGGGTCAAAGATAAAAGTTTATGATGGGAAAAAAAGTCTTGCCGTTGGCTCGTAAAGTGGAAGTCAACGAAGCTGGGTTGCCTATGTTGTGTTATTCCTGGGACCCAGCCACATGTATGGCGGTGCAGATCAATTACGGTGAGGATGATTATATTCCTACTCACTGGCCTCCTTATTACGAACACGAAACGTATTTGATTGATGAGTTAAATTCTCGCTTGGGAATTTCTCGAGAAGTTCGCGGGGCAATGGAATTGTATTCGATGAATGGCGAATGGCCGACGTCGAAGCAAGAACTTAGTAGTCACAAAGTGGCTAAAAAGAATAAAAGTGCGAAATAAATAAATGAATCAACAACTATTTGTTACCGGAACCGATACGGAAGTCGGCAAAACCTGGGTTGCTTGCGCTGTGCTCGAAGCCTTTAATCAGCTCGGTTATTCCACCGCCGCGATTAAGCCGGTGGCCGCGGGTTGCGAGCTGACATCTCAGGGTTACCGTAATTCTGATGCGCTGGCCTTACAAAATGCTATGTCTGTTTCATTGCCTTATGAACAGGTTAATCCGGTGGCGGTGGAGGCGGCGATTGCGCCCCACATTGCGATTCAATTAGCGCAGCAAGAAGTGAGTCTTGATGGACTGGTAGAACACTGTTCCACAGTGCTGCAAGGTGATGCGGACATAACGGTCATTGAAGGCGCTGGCGGATGGCGGGTGCCGATTAATGATCAGCATACGTTGGCGGATTTAGCCAAAGCCTTGGGAGCACCCGTACTGTTAGTGGTTGGCATGCGCTTGGGCTGTTTAAATCATGCGGCGCTAACGGTTGAGGCGATTCAAGCCGATGGGCTTAATTGTGTAGGTTGGGTCGCGAATATACTGTCTGATGATATGCCTTATTTGGATGACAATATTAAGACCTTGAAGCGAATATTACCCTGCCCCTGTGTCGGGGAGATTCCTTTTTTACCCAATGACAGCGCGAAGCAAATCGCTGCCTACTTATCTCCGGAACTGCTACTCAGCGTCTAGAGATCACCCCGATTATTCAGGCTGGTCGTTATTTGATCAATTTGTTCTAAGTGCGCTTTTTTAGCGACAACATGGTCTTTATACGCTTGTGCTTAGGCCTTTTAATTTTGATAGACTGAAATCAGGCCCTAAGAAGTGGCCGTTAAACGCTTGGCACAGGCAGTGTAATATTGTTGATGCCTTCGGAGTCCTTATGCAGATTAATAATTCTTCATTAGGGGCTGGTTTAGACGGAATAAGGAAGTCATTGAGAGGGATTCAAGAATCAGCTCATGATATTGCCACGATGAATGGTAAAGACAGTGATGGCCTTGTGAAAGACCTTGCCGAGTCAATGGTGAGTCTTAAAATCTACCAGAGAAATGCCGAAGCTTCAGGGCGAGTGATCGAAGTAGCCAGTGAAGCAATAGGCAGTCTTATTGATTTGAAGGCTTAGATTTTAACGTTCTAGAATATAAAGTTTTAAGTTTTAAGGTCTAGGTTTTAAGACGTAGGTTTTTAAGGTCTAGATTTTAAGGTTTTAAGGTTTAGGCTCTAAGGCATAGATTGAGCCGTTTAGTAGGTGTGTAGACGTTGTGATTCAGGGCCCCTCGATTCAGTCAGTCAATAGTGCTAATAGTTTTAGTAGTTCTAATTCTTCTCAGCTCGCCGCGGCCGATGTTTCTTCCGCGCGAACGGGTGATTCCTCCGCCGCATCTCCAGAGTTAATCCCGCCACCTCAAAAGCCTTCGTCGTCTGCGCGTTCAGGTTCAGAAGGCCAGTTCTCCCATCGTCTGGTGAATATCTCCGACGCGGCCAAAACCTTGTTGTCCCAAGATCAAGCACGCTCGAGTGCGGCGGGTTCAGGCAATGCTAGCCAAGTCGGTGGCGGTCAAAAAGTGATTGAAGGAAAGTCCGGGCAGAGTGCAAGTGCTCAGGGTTCTGCGGTCACGCGCATTAGCGGCGAGAGTGCGGCAAGCGAGAATATCAAAAAAGAGGGCGCTAATACTGAGCTCGAGAATCAGGAAGAGTTACTCAAGCAAGCTCAGATTAAGGAGCTTAAAATCCGTGACCGTGAAGTGCGAGCCCACGAGCAAGCGCATGCAGCGGTGGGAGGAGCGATTGCAGGGTCACCCAACTTTAGTTTTACTAAAGGCCCCGATGGTGTGCTTTATGCGGTCAGTGGTGAAGTGAGTATTTCTACTTCAGCCGTTGCGGGCGATCCCCTGGCTACTTTGCAAAAATCGCAGAAAATTATTGCTGCGGCCAATGCGCCCGCGCAGCCTTCCTCTCAGGATCGCGCTGTGGCGGCCGCGGCGTCTAAGTTGGCAAGTCAGGCGCGARCGGAGTTATTAACGTTAAACAAAGAACAGCTTGATTTGGATAATCCAAGCAAGCCTGTTTCTAAATCAGAGGGGTCCGATGGGAGCTCAACGACTTCTGAATCTAAATCTGGATCTGATTCAGGGAAGTCTCAGGAGACGGGTGTCCGCGGGATTAATGTCAGTAATATCAATCGCGCCCAACCTTATGAAGACGTAGGGCGAGTGGCCGGGAATGTCCCTGCTGCGGGGCAGGGAGCCGAGGCGATTATTGGTATTCTTATTGATGCGTCTGCTTAATCCGGGACCTAGAACCAGGTCAAGACTGCTGTAACTGCTGTAGCAGCTGTAGCAGCTGTAACGCCCTTATTTTTCAGGCGTTACATACCGCGATTGCCTATTCAGGCTATTTTTAAAATACCATCCTCTTTGAGTTGCTGCTTTTGTTTCTTTGCGTGCGCGATCAATGCGGGATTACCACTTTTCTCATTGGCTTCCATGGCCAGTAGTTTTTCCGCTGAGGAGGCGTGGTTTTCATCCCAATCGATGAGTAGTGGCACCATGGTCTGTTCCCATTTGGCTTTGTTTCGCGCTAAGCCCATCATTTTCATATATCCCAGAGGCAGTTGAGGCCCATCTAAATGAGGCAGTAAGTCCCAGAACTCCTTCTCTGGTACGTCGTGATGGTCTGAGTGCCGGCCAATGCCGTCGGAAATCCAGTTGGTTACTTTATACGTGCAGCCCCAAGAATGACGGATTTCGATGGGTTCGTTGGGGTCGCGTACAAGCCCGTAGTGTTGTAAGAATACGCCGGCCTTGTAGCCCCAATGGGATTGAATAATGCCTAATGTGAAAAAGAATAAGCCGAGAAAACCCGTTAGTGCGGTAAGGGAGATGACCAATGCTGCCTCCGCTGCTAGGCCGGTTAAGAGCCGGTTGTGATGGGACCATATAGGCAGGTCCAGCTTACTAAGTCGCTTGGCCTCGATTTCCCAAACGATTTCATAATCTTGCTTAAAGGTTCGTTTGAAAAATTGCCCGATGCTTTCGCCCCGTAATGCGGTGCTGGAGTCATAAGGCGTGGCGGCGGTGATGTGATGCCCGTAAGGATGTTCCACTGCGTAATAACTGAATAAATTCAGCACACCCATCAGGCGGGACAAGAACACTGAAAAAGGTTCATGGAGCCGATGGCAAAGCTCGTGGCCGATGGCGACCGTGCCCATGCTGGCTGTGACACTGAATAGGAGGGTGGCAATTAGGTAGCGAAAAATGCCATCGTCAGCATGGGCCGCGAGCATGTCGAAGCCAGTCGTTGTTTGAATAACCGCCGCTAGGTTAAATAAGTCAGTGCCACTGTTGGCGAACGCCATAACCCATAAAAATCCGATAAAGGTAACAATGGTGCCTGCGCCATAAAAGTACATCATCCAAACAAACAACCGGCTGTTGTTCCAGCGGTAGTTTTTATGGTCCTCGCCGAGCATGGGCTCCAGGACGCCCAATAAGGCCATAAAGACAAGAAAGCCCCAACCGACAATGCTGGAGTTGGTGAATACCAAGACTGCTGCGGCTGCGGAAATCAGCATCGGAGCAATGTAAGGTAAATACATCCAGGGGTTTGCCGTGGGGTACGCTTCTTCGGCGGGTACGCTCATGATTAACTCTCCTAATTATGAGGCAGCGGATAAATCAAACGGCACTAAAAACACAATATGGTCTGCGTTGTGTTTTAGAGCCGCTTTTTTGTAAGGCCGCTTCAGGGGGTTTTTATAATTATTATGGGGTTGTTTTAGTCTTCTAAATCAGGGGCCTGCCTGCTGCGGTCTAGGTTTCTCCCTGTGCTCTCATACCTTGGTGTTAAATCCTTTAATGCCAGGGTATGAGAGGAAAATTTAGAATGGATTGGAAACAAATGAAAGGGCATATACGGACATCGGCTTTTATTGGTCTGGTTTTTAGTGGTCTTATTAGCGGTATGGCGGGTCGGGGTATATAAGGGCGATAAGGCCTTGAAAAGGGAGGGGTAGGGTTGGGCTGGTTTTGTAGGATCGGATGTTTTTTGGTGTTTGAGCTGGAGCGGTGCCAAGACTGTCTGATTTTCTTACAGTTTTGTGGGGCGGGCTTTTATGGAGTCTACTCAACCTGAATAGACGGGGTTTTGTGGGCTGCAGGCCTGGGATGTGTGGAAGGTTTCTGATAGCTTAGGATTTTGGCGAATCTTTCTTAATTATATTAGGGTGTGATGTGTGTCTCGTTAGCGATTGCTGTCCTGAATAGACAGCTTTGGCTTGAGTTTGAAACGGTCATCACAGATGAGGCCTGGAAGGGATGTCTAATAAATTTACAGGGTGTCGGTTGTGACGTAACGGTACGACCCTAAGTCGCTGATATAGATTGGTTTGTTTTATTGGCACAAAACGTGCTTATAAGATTGTGTAGGGAGCTTTTAACTTTGAAAGCTCCGATCGCTCAATTAAGAGTTAACTTGTAGGAATTATATATCATGAAAAAATTTGCATTGTTGTTAGGGGGGGCGTTCTTGATTGCTTCAAGTTTCGCTTCAGCTGCTTTGATTCAAAGCGGTAGCGTATCTTTTGACGGACTTGACGATGTTGATTTCTCCATTGACGGTACAACATTTGATTTTGCTGATGGCATAAACGCCCAAGTTACTGGTGTATCAGGCGATTTTGATGGTCCTTTGGCTTCTGGCGATACCGGTACATTTTTTGACTTTGATGCAGTAGTTGGCGCGGTTGATGTTTTGGTATGGCAGTTTGGTGACCTTACATTCACTTTAGACTCTATTGTTGAAGTATTGACAAGTACTCGTTCTAATAATGTCTCTATCTTTGGGTTTGGTTCTGTTACTGACTCATTTGGGTCTACTTCTAACCTGGCAACTACATTGGCATTGAGCGCTCAAGGCGGCGGTACCTTCAGCTGGAGTGCTACTACTGAAGTTCCAGAGCCTGCTACTATCGCTCTTTTAGGCTTAGGCCTTGCTGGATTAGGATTTGCTCGTCGTAAGGCTAGCTAATCTCTAGTTGAGACCGCCCTTATTGGTATAARTGCTGACTCAGCGARATGATTCGAAAAAACCGCAGCCATTGGCTGCGGTTTTTTTTCGCCTGRTGTTTTTTAAGGGTGAYTTAAGCGCTTAGGATAAAGGGTCAGATGGGGGGGGTGAGCTACGGTTGGCAGTCTAGGTTTGTCCGCATCTAGCTTCTAGAATTAMTAAGATGTTGACGTTTTAGGGGCTCTATCAAGTGACTATTCATTCACTTTCTTGTGGGGAGTTTAAAGCTTTTTTCCTTGGTTTATTATTAGTATAGTCCTCCCTTCAAGGCTGATTCGAGCTTCAATACTGCATGTCTTTGATGTTCGGGTGTGTCCGCACTAGTTCTAGAATTCGAGAGATTTATTATGGCGTCCTACGAAGCTCCCGTGAGCGAAATGAAGTTCTTGCTAGCGAATGTCTTTAAATGTGATGAGGTCTGGTCATCCATGCCGGCTACGGCAGACGTATCGTTAGATCTCGCCAGTGCGATACTTGCTGAAGGCGCTAAGTTTGCTGAACAAAAATTACTGCCTTTAAATGCGATCGGGGATGAGCAAGGTTGTCGTTTAGAAGACGGCGCGGTATTTACCCCGGCAGGTTTCAAGGAAGCCTATCACGCGTTTGCCGAATCCGGTTGGCAAGGTTTGGGTGGCGATGAGCAGTACGGTGGGCAAGGCTTGCCTAAAATGCTCACGGTGTGTTTTGAAGAAATGCTTTGGTCTTCGAACGCGGCGTTTACGCTTTATCCAATTTTGACCAACGGGGCTTCTCTATTATTGGCCGCCCATGGTTCAGATGCATTGAAAGCCACCTATTTGGAAAAAATGTACGCAGGGCAGTGGACCGGTACGATGTGTTTGACCGAGTCCCATGCGGGCACTGATTTGGGCATGATACGCTCTAAAGCAGAGCCCATTGGTGATGAAAAGTATTCAATTACCGGCACTAAAATATTTATCAGTGGCGGTGATCAGGACTTCTCCGAAAACATATTACATTTTGTATTGGCGAGGTTGCCTCACGCCCCCGCAGGCGTTAAAGGCATTTCGTTGTTTTTGGTGCCGAAAATATTGCTTAACGCCGCCGGTGAGTTAGCCGAGCCCAATCATGTTAGCTGTGGTTCCATTGAACAGAAAATGGGCATCAAAGGGGCTTCGACCTGCGTCATGAATTTCGACGCCGCTGAGGGTTATTTGGTGGGCGAAGAAAATGCAGGCCTTGCGGCGATGTTCACGATGATGAATTACGAGCGGCTGTCGATTGGTATTCAAGGGTTGGGCGCTGGCGAGACGGCGTATCAGAATGCGCTGGCCTACTCGAAGGACAGGCTTCAAGGGCGTTCTTCAAAGAAAACCGGTAGTAAATCTACGCCTATTGTTAGTCATCCCGAAGTACGCCGTATGTTACTGGAAATAAAATCCTCCAATGAAGCCGGGCGCGCATTGGCGATGTACATCGGTTTACGCTTGGATATTTCCAAAAGTCATCCGCAGCAATCCGTGCGAGAGCAGTCAGAAAAAATTGTTGGTTTACTGACACCCGTCGCTAAAGCGTATTTGACCGACCAAGGATTAGAGAATTGTTTGCTTGGGCAGATGGTGTTTGGTGGCCATGGCTACATTAAGGAATGGGGCATGGAGCAGGCGGTTCGGGATGTACGGATTTCACAAATCTATGAGGGCACCAACGGTGTGCAGGCCATGGATTTAATGGGCCGTAAAGTCGTGTTTGATAAAGGCCATAGTTTTAAATTATTGGTGGCCGAAATGACTGAATGCCTTGCTGAAGCGGAGTCCTCAGCGCTAGCCAAGGGGCCGGGTTTGATTTGGCGTGAGTCGATTAACGACTTGGTCAGTGTGACGGAATGGGTGATCCAAGAAGCGCAGCACGATAGCCAATTAGTGGGCGCATCCGCGAGTCATTATTTACAACTGATGGGCCTTAATTTACATGCCTTTATGTGGATTAAAATGTTGTTGGCGGTGGARTCCGAAAACCTTGATAAGGCAATGCGAGAGTCGAAGCAGCACACGGCGAATTATTTCTTCGCCAAGGTATTGCCGCAGCGCTTGGCGTTGGATGCGATGATCCGCTCGGGCAGTGAGCCCATGATGGGAATGGATGAATCGCTCTTGTAAGGATTCATTTCGGGCCGGGAAAACGGATTCTCTCGGCCACATAAGACAGATAATAATTAGCATACTATTGTGATCGATCTCTTGTGTTTTTTCTTGCTCATAGCGCCGTTATATTGGTACGCGTAAAGTGTGCTGTTTTGTTATCCAGGGTTGTGAGACGATCAATACTTGATTTACTGAGCCATAGGCGGTATTGATAGAAATTGGCATCAATTTAATGGTGCCTGATTCAGCGACATTGAGTCTGGCTCAGATCAAGCAGTCGTATAAAAGTAATAAAAACGTGATTCTAAAAATTAATCCAACTGAAGTTATTGTCTTTAACTTTAGATTTAACGTCGTCTGGGTTTGAGTATCCGTGCTTGGGGGTGAAGTTGAGCCGCGAGCAATGTATTCGAAGCCTGGGGCGCAAGCGTTAAAGTTTACAAGGAAAAAATAATGAGCATACGAGGTAAAGCCTATATTGCGGGGATTTATGAATACCCGAAACGAGAGGCGGCGGATAAATCGTTGGCCCAATTACACGGAGAGTTTGCAAAAGGCGCGTTAGAAGATGCTGGGCTAACCTATTCTGATGTCGACGCCTACTATTGTGCGGGCGACGCGCCGGGGCTTGGCGGTATTTCTATGGCGGAATACATGGGCTTGAAATTACAGCACATTGATTCCACTGAAACGGGCGGCTCTTCCTACGTTGCCCATATTGGTCATGCTGCGGCCGCCATTGCGGCAGGCAAATGTAATGTGGCGTTAATCACGTTGGCGGGCAAGCCCAAGAGCACGATTAAAAAAGGCGGTTTGGCCATGCGTGGTTTTGGCCGTGGCGCGCCAGAAGCMGGCTTTGAAAATGTTTGGGGCCCTTCGGTGGTTAATATGTACGGCATGGCAGCGATGCGGCACATGCATGAGTACGGCACGACGAGTGAACAATTGGCCTGGATTAAAGTCGCGGCCTCCCATCATGCACAACACAATGAAAATGCACAGCTACGCAATGTAGTGACGGTGGAAGATGTACTTAATTCGCCCATGATTAGTGARCCGCTACATCGATTGGATTGCTGTGTGATCACTGACGGCGGTGGAGCGATGGTGATTGTCAGTCCTGAAATCGCAAAAACATTAGAACGCCAATGCGTTAAAGTGCTGGGTCATGGCGAAGCGCCTAAACATTTGGATGGCGGTCGTGTGGATCTGACTTACACCGGTGCAGTGTGGTCTGGCGAAAAAGCCTTCAAAGAGGCCAAAGTTTCTCACCAAGACATTAAATACATGTCTATTTATGACTCCTTTACGATTACCGTGTTGGAAACCATTGAAGACTTGGGCTTTTGTGAAAAAGGCCAAGGGGGCAAGTATGTGGCCGATGGTAATTTGATTTCCGGTGTGGGTAAAATTCCGTTTAATACCGATGGGGGTGGCTTGTGTAGTAATCATCCTGCGAATCGGGGCGGTATGACCAAAGTGTTAGAGGCCGTAAGGCAAATAAGACATGAGGCACATCCTAAGGTTCAAGTGCCAGACTGTGACATTGCATTGGCTCACGGAACGGGTGGGTCTATTGGTACACGAATGGGAAGTGCGACAGTGATACTTGGGAGGGCAGACTCATGAGTGAGAAAAAACTTAGAATACCCGTGCCGGAAATAAATGAAGAAACGCAACACTTCTGGGACGCTACGGCAGAAGGCAAGTTATTGGTAAAAAAATGCGCAGACTGTAATGAATACCATTATTACCCGCGTACTATTTGTCCGTTTTGTATGAGTGATAATACTGAATGGAAAGAAAGCACCGGTAAAGGCACGGTGTATACCTATAGCGTGATGCGTCGTTCACCGGTCCAGTATTGTATTGCTTACGTCACTCTTGATGAGGGCATTACAATGATGACTAATATTATTGATGTTGATCTTGATCAGATAAAAATTGGTATGGATGTGCAGGTCGCTTTCGTAGATACCGGTGAAGGCTGTGCCTTGCCGTATTTTACCGCGGCCTGATTTAGTTTGTGTGTGAATGTGCGGATCTGTGCACGCCTTGTTGAAGGCGGGTAACATTGACGCAAAAGGCGTCTCTTTGTTTTTGTGCTAAGTTGTTGTACTAAGTTTTTGTACTAAGCTGTTGTGCTAAAAATAAAGAGACGCTTTTTTTATAGGCTGACGATGCTTGTGTACAATGTTTTTTACAATGTTTTTTACGATGCTTGGGCTGTTTGTCAGCTTGTTTATGAGAGTGATTGTCGGGTTATTTTAGATTGATTTTTTTTAGCGCGTACCGAAGGCGGCATTGACTCAGTTCGGTGTTGGTGAAAGGGGATTTCCGTAAATTATCGGTTAAGGTTTTACGTGTGAGCGGAGTCTTTGAATAAGCCGCGACAATGTTGTCGCAAGTCGGTGTGGTCAATTGGTAGGCGCACTTGATGCGTTTTTGTAGCGTTACGGATGAAAGCGCTGCAGAGGTTTTAAAATCCTTGTCGCGCGCGTGATTCATGACGACCATGCCTTGGCGTGTGGTCAAATTCAGGAGTTGATTGATCCATTTTTGATTCGGGGCAATGACCCGCTCGGGGTCGTTGTTTTCGCCTGAAAAAATATCTTCGATGACTAAATCGAATTTTTCACCTTGGAAGTCGTTTACCCATTGAATTGCGTCCGCTTTAATTAATTGAACGCTGCGGTCGGTGACGCCGAAATATCGTCGGGCTATATCAATGTGATGACGGCAGATTTCGATGCCAATGATTTGTTGGGGTTCAAAGAAGTGCAGTAATTGCCGGATCACTGTGCCGCCGCCCACGCCTAGGACTAGGATTCGCTTGAGTCGTTCTTGAGGCTGAAAGAATGCGGGCAGTAATAGCAAATCCCATACGCTGCCAGTGATGGGGTTGCTGGCGCTGAATTGGCTGTGGAAAACGCCATTGGTGTATAGACGACGGGAATGGCCTGCTTGTCGAACTTCATAAAGCGTGCCGTCAATTGATTTTTTCCATAAGGTGGTCATAAAAGGATTTGCTCGGGCGAGAGGTAAGGGGTCGGTGTAAGTTTAAGGAGTAGATTTAAGTTCAAGGGATAGATTTAAGGCGCAAGCTCRACGTGCCGATTTAAGAAMCAAGGGATATTRGGCCAAGGGAATGATTCATTGTAGCGTATAAAAGTGGTTAATCGAAAAGCCTGTGTCCGTTAGGCGCCGTGGGTCAGTTTAGTCACGGGCCGCCATTGCAGTGGATATACGCTAAAGTTATTCTTTAATGACTACAATTATTTGAGGGGACGTCGGTGAAAAAATGGGAATGCGTAATATGTGGTTTTGTCTATGACGAAGCATTAGGTTGCCCTGACGAGAACATTGCACCGGGCACCCGTTTGGAAGATATTGATGATGCGTGGGTGTGCCCAGATTGCGGTGCGCCGATTATGGATTTTGAAGAAGTAGTGGATTAGTCGCGGCTTACGCGTGTTGGCCAGTTTTCTAATGGTGAGCGAGGCAATCTTCTTAGGTGTTTTGAGCTTGATTTGATTTCGATTGTTGCGCTTGAATGGCCCACTGGATGTGTTCGTCAACGAAGTCGGGTAATTCAGGATCAGTGCGCTTGTTTTCTAATGCCTCAATAATGGCCGGGTCRTAGTGGGCGTTACCCAAGGCAATGCTGATGTTACGAAGCCATCGATGATAACCAATTCGTCGAATGGCAGAGCCTTCCATATTGCTGAGAAATTCTGTCTCGTTCCAATGCCAAAGTTCAATTAATTTAGGCCGGTCTAATTGATGGCGGGGCAGAAAGCCTTTTTCGTGAGTGAGTTCTGCGTATCGATTCCAAGGACAAAAAATCTGGCAATCATCACAGCCGTAAATTCGATTGCCCATGGCGCTGCGAAACTGTTCTGGGATGGCGCCCTGGGACTCAATGGTTAGATAAGAAATACAACGCCGGGCATCAACTTCTTTTGGACTGACGATGGCTTGGGTGGGGCAAACGTCGATGCATCGAGTACAGCTTCCGCAGTGGTCGGACGTGGCTTGATCAGCGGGTAAATCGATATCAATGTAAATCTCCCCCAGAAAAAAATAAGAACCGGCGTAGCGATTCAGAATCAAGGAGTTTTTTCCTGTCCAGCCTAAACCGGATTTTTCCGCTAACGCGCGTTCTAGAACCGGTGCGCTGTCGGTAAATACTCGGTAGCCAAATTCACCGATTTCGAGTTGGATTTTCTGCGCTAACTTTTTCAGTCGTTTGCGCATGAGCTTGTGATAATCTTTTCCTAACGCATAACGTGCGATATAACCCACTTCAGGTTCAAGCAAAACGTCTGCTTCGCCTTTGTCCGTGGGCAAGTAATCCATGCGCGCGGTAATAACGGATAGCGTGCCTGGGACTAACTCTGCGGGACGGCTTCGTTTGGTGCCATGAGCGGCCATGTAGGACATTTCACCGTGATAGTTTTTTGCTAGCCAGGTCTCTAAATAGTCTTCGTGAGCCGTTAGGTCGATATCGCTAATGCCGATTTGTTGGAAGCCTAATTCAACTCCCCATTGCTTGATTTTTTGAGCAAGTTGGTCAAGCTCTGATGAAGAGTAATTCAACGGGCGAACCTTGGGTGGGGGAATGGATTGGTATGGGGTGGACATTGCTTATTCAATCGATGAGCCGTTTTTGCTTTATGGGTTGGAAAAGGGGCAACGAAAATAGTAGGTTTCTAGAACCGTATTAATTTCGGTCAAGTTATCACCTGCAGCGTTAGCGTTCAGTGTGCGCCAAGTATAACCCAATGATCGCGAGTTTCTTTGGTCTGAGCTTYTGAACCCTTGCTTTCGAATCTAAGGGCTAGGCGRAGACTGCGTTGTAATCTGTTAGTGCCCTGGTGAATATTATGAATGATTTTCGGCTTAATTTGCCCAAGCGATTGTATACCGCGCAGCAAGTCCGTGACCTGGATCGCTGCGCCATTGAGCAATTCCATATTCCCAGTATGACGTTAATGGAGCGCGCCGGGGCGTCCTGTTTTCGGCTTATCGCACGGCAATGGCCCCAAGCACAATCGATGTTGGTGCTGTGTGGTGCTGGCAACAATGCGGGCGATGGTTATGTAATTGCGAGTCTTGCTGACCAGGCCGGTTGGCAAGTTGAAATTATTCAATTGGGAGCATTGGCGCGGCTTAAAGGGGACGCGGCGCGCTGTGCGGAGCGTGCATTGCAGGCAGAGTTGACGGTGGTGGAGGTTCAGGCCTCAACGCATTTGTTGGCGCAGCGGCGGCGCTTCGATCACAGTGACGTCATTGTGGATGCGCTGTTGGGAACTGGGTTAAAGGGGCCCGTGAGGCCTTTGTACGATAAAGCCATTGAGTTGATTAATGACGCCTGCGCGGGTGTATTTGCGGTGGATCTTCCGTCCGGGCTTTGCGCGGACAGTGGCGCGGAATTAGGCCGTGCGGTCAATGCGCAATTAACCAATACGTTTATTGGCGTTAAACGAGGGTTGTTAACCGGACGCGGGCCAGCGAAATCGGGACACGTTCTTTTTGATGATTTAGGGGTGCCCGAGGCGGCTTACCAGCAGTCAAATGATGCGAGTGAAATCGGGACGGTGGAGCGAATCGATTGGCCTGTTTTAAAGACGCTGCTAAGGCCAAGAGAGCAAGACAGCCATAAAGGGTGTTTTGGTCACGTGCTTGTTGTTGGTGGTAACTACGCAATGGCCGGGGCTGTGGCGATGGCGGGCGAAGCCGCATTGCGCGTCGGCGCCGGGCGAGTGAGTATTGCTACGCGGCCCGAGCATGTTGCGATTGTGACTGCAATTCGACCTGAAATTATGGTCCATGGCATTGATTCGGTGGCGCAGCTTGAGCCTTTAATTAATAGCGCGACGATCTTGGTGGTGGGGCCAGGGTTAGGGCAAGACCTGTGGGCTCAGCAACTCTTCGCAGCGTTGATTGGCTCGTYRAARCCGTTAGTGATTGATGCCGACGGGCTTAACTTGTTRGCGCTTSMTGYTTCTAMGGCGGGACYCAYSACCGATGCCACCGATGAGCAAGGKTTGCKTGGGGCTGACTCGAKTGAGCGGGATGTTATGGGCGAGCCTCTGGGGATAGATAAGTCAACGCCGGAGAATCCGGCGCGCGACAAAAAAACCTGGGTGTTAACGCCCCACCCAGGGGAGGCTGGAAGGTTGTTGGCGGTGAAAAATGCGGTGATTGGTCAGGATCGTTTTCGTGCGGCAATGAAGTTGCAGGCGATGTATCAAGCGACGGTGGTTTTGAAAGGCGCGGGAACGCTCATTGCGGGCGCTCAATATTTACGATTGGCCAGTGTAGGCAATCCCGGTATGGCCAGTGCTGGGATGGGAGACGTATTAAGTGGCATAATAGGCGGCTTGCTCGCTCAAGGTCTGAATGAGCAGGATGCGGCGGCTTTAGGCGTTGTGTTACATGGCGCAGCGGCTGACCGATCCGCGGCCGAAAGTGGCGAGCGAGGTTTGCTGGCGACGGACTTGTTTGACCACCTGCGACATTTAATCAATCCCTAAGTGATTGATTACCGTTAGTGAACGATAAGCGCCCCAGTAATATTTTAACTCGGCCTTTAATCTTAGAATTTAAATCAGTACGAATACCCAATAGGAATAATCACGCAGTGCAAACCCAAGAGGTGTGTTGGCCTTTAGCCAATGAAGAACAAACAGTGTTGGCGGGCCTGAAATTAGGCGAGGCCTTAAAAGGCCGTGGTGTGGTTCACCTGGTGGGTGAAATGGGCGCAGGTAAAACCACTTTTTGYCGGGGYGTRCTTCGTCATTATGGCCATGAAGGCGCAGTCAAAAGCCCAACGTACWCGCTGGTTGAGCCCTATTCATTAAGTGAGTGTGAGATTTATCACTTCGATTTGTTTCGATTGTCTGATCCTGAGGAGTTCAATTACTTGGGTTTTGATGACTATTTCTCATCGCAGGCTATTTGTTTAGTGGAATGGCCAGAAAAAGGCGCTGATTTTTTGCCCTTATGCGATTTAATAATTACTATTAAAAGTCTCTCCCAAGGAGCTGAAAAAAATAGTAATTTAAACGCTAGCGGGAGTGTGGGGGTAAGTCGTCAGGACAGGCCGGTGGTTGATCCCGAGCCCGAAAAGCTAGAGAATCCAGAATCAGAAAGCCTTGAAGAGGTGGTTTTTGTGGCCGACACAGAARCCTCGGAATCAGTGGCTGGAAGAATACTCTGTATTACTGCCAATAGTGACTATGGGCAGTCGTTAATGGACCATTTAGCGAAACAGACATTGTGAGTTAGTTTGATCAGTAAGACCGAAATCGGAATGGACTCTAATTTAGGCAAGTACTAGCAATACCTTTAATGACTAGAAAATACGGTACTACCAAAAGCAGCCATTTATGAAATTAAATTATGTGATTTTTCCTGGGGTTAATGCGTCTCTGCCGAAGTGGGTTGTAGCAAGGCTGGGACTATTAAAAGTAGGGGTGTTGATCGTTGGGTTGGCGTTGGGGTTTGGTAGCTCCGCTTGGTCGGCCAGCGTCGAAGGCGTGCGGTTATGGAAGGCGCCGGATCATACGCGGTTTGTGTTCGATCTTAGTGTGGCGACACCGCATCATGTGTTTATGTTGGATAACCCTGATCGAGTGGTGGTGGATTTAGAGAAAACCACTATGGAGACGTTGTTAGGGCATTTGGATTATTCCGATACCCTGGTCTCAAGCATTCGCAGTGCCAAGCAAAAAAACGGTAATTTACGGGTTGTCTTTGATCTTAAACAAGCCCTCAAACCGAAAAGCTTTTCGTTGTCGCCCAATGATCAATACGGTCACCGTTTAGTGATCGATTTGTACAATGCCGGTCGTAAGGTCGTTAAGACTGAAACTAACATCGCTAAAGCCAAGCCGAATAATAAATTCCGTAATGTCATTGTTGCGATTGACGCTGGTCATGGCGGGGAAGACCCCGGAGCGATCGGTAAAAAAGGCACCAAAGAGAAAGACATYGTTTTAGCCATCGCGCGTCAATTAGAGCGTTTGATGAAGAAAGAAAAAGGCATTACGCCGGTGTTGATTCGGGACGGKGATTACTATTTAAAACTGGATAAACGACGCCAGTTAGCGCGCGATAAATATAACGCGGACATGTTTATTTCAATCCATGCTGACGCCTTTAAAGATCCGCGGGCTCATGGCGCTTCGGTATTTACCTTGTCACGTAGTGGTGCCACCAGTGGCATGGCGCGATATCTTGCGGAAAAAGCCAATCAGTCGGATATTGTCGGCGGAGTGGTTACTGAGGAAGAAAATGAATTAATGCGCCGAGTCTTAGTCGATCTTGCGATGGAGGGGGTGTTGGAGCACAGCTTTTATTTGGGTAAACACGTTTTGCAAGAGTTAGGCGGTGTTTCAGCTCTGCATAAAAAACGCGTCGAGCAGGCTGGCTTTCGAGTACTGAAGTCCCCTGAGATGGTGTCGCTCCTAGTTGAAACAGGGTTTATTTCCAACCCGAAAGAAGAACGCCTACTGCGCTCTAAGGCCTATCAAAAGAAATTAGCGCGCGCGGTGTTATCGGGCACCCGAGAATACTTTAATCGCTATCCATTGCCGGGCACTTACTATGCGTGGAAGAAGCAGAACAGTGGTCAGTTTGCGCGTCATACCATTAGAAAGGGCGATACCCTGTCCACGATCGCCAATTATTACCACGTGCCCGTTAAACACCTGAGGGAAGTCAATCAAATTGAAACAGATGTGATTCGAGTCGGTAAAGTGTTGTTAATTCCACAAGGTTAGTTGAGGCTCCTATGCGCATTGAATTGCTTAATTCCCGTTTATCAAATCAAATCGCTGCAGGCGAGGTTGTCGAACGGCCTTCGTCGGTGGTTAAGGAGTTGATTGAGAACTGTCTTGATGCGGGTGCGACTCGTATTGATATTGATATCGAGCAAGGCGGCGTTAAATTGATCCGTATTCGTGACAATGGCCGAGGCGTTCATAAAGATGATCTGGCCTTGGCGTTAAGCCGTCATGCCACTAGCAAAATTAAAGAGCTGGATGATTTAGAGCATATTGTTAGTTTGGGGTTTCGTGGTGAGGCGCTGGCGTCCATTAGTTCGGTGTCTCGTTTGACCCTTACTTCCGGGACCGAGGAGCAAGACACGGCTTGGCAAGTGCGCGCTGAAGGCATGAGTATGGTGCCCGTGGTGGAAGCGGCCGTTCACCCGCGTGGTGCAACAGTGGAAGTGCGCGATTTATTCTTTAATACCCCTGCGCGACGTAAATTTTTAAAGACCGAAAAAACCGAGTACGGTCACCTTGAAGAGGTGGTCAGGCGGATGGCCTTAAGCCATTTTGGTACCGCGTTTTATTTGCGCCATAACCAACGCAGTGTGTTGCAGCTCAAAGCGGCCACCTCGTTGGCCGAGCGAGAGCGTCGAGTAGCCTCGTTGTTTGGCCCAGCCTTTATGGAAAACTGTTTTGCTGTGGAAGTCAGCCGCAACGGTCTAGACCTGAGTGGCTGGGTGGGGTTGCCGAGTTTTTCCCGTAGCCAGGGTGATCAGCAGTGCTTCTTTGTCAATGGCCGAATTATCCGTGATAAATTGGTGACCCACGCGATTCGCCAAGCCTATCACGATRTTTTGTATTCCAAACGCCATCCTGTCTATGTGTTGTTTTTGAACTTAGATCCGGCCTTAGTGGATGTGAATGTACATCCGGCCAAGCAAGAAGTGCGTTTTCGAGAAAGCCGGATGGTGCATGATTTTCTTTTTAGTGCCTTGCACCGAGCCATTGCCGATATTGCGCCGGACGAAACCGCCGCCTCGCCAGGTTCGGTGGCGCCGGGGGCGCAGTTAAGCCAGTCGAATGAACGGTGGGTTAACTTGGCCAGCAAAGAGGCAGGATCGGAATCGGAATCCAGCGTGCCGCCTCAGCAAGCTAATTTCGCTTTGCTGGATCGAGGTGGGCCGCGYACGAATGAACCCAATAGCGGCATACACCGACTGCAGTCGCCGGTTCAGGTGGACACGCTGGAGGTGCGAGACCAGTTGGCGATATACAGCCGCTTATCCCCAGATGCGCAGGCGGGGGCTAACCCCAGCCCTAATGCCCCAATGGATTTTTCTGCAGATCAAGAAGTGCCACCGCTGGGCTTTGCTTTGGCTCAGTTGTTAGGGATTTACATTCTTGCGCAAGATGCCAAGGGTTTAATTATTGTTGATATGCATGCTGCTCACGAGCGCATTACCTATGAGCGGTTGAAAAGGACCTACACAGAAGAGCACATTGTGAGTCAGCCGTTATTGGTGCCTATATCTATTTTAGTCAGTGAGAAGGAAGCACGATTTGCTGCTAATGAGGACGCTTTGTTTCGTTCGATTGGTTTTGAGATCGAACAGCACGGTCCTGAAATGGTCACGATTCGCCAAGTGCCCGCTTTATTACGTGATGGTGATATTGAAACGTTAGTGCGTGACGTGTTGTCTGACTTAATAGAGTTCGGGATCAGTAAGCGGGTTGAGAATGACATTAATACCTTATTGGCAACCATGGCGTGTCATGGTTCGGTACGCGCTAATCGAACCTTGGCGATTCCAGAAATGAATGCGTTGCTGAGAGACATTGAGCAAACTGAACGAAGTGGCCAATGTAATCATGGCCGTCCGACGTGGACTCGAATGGACTTAAAGGAGTTAGATAAGCTCTTTTTAAGAGGGCATTAATCGAGCACCTTGTAATAAAAGTCTGGGGCAGGTTTGTCTAGTCTTTAGGCTTCAGTTGTAAGGTTGTTGTGTTTGATAAGGCTTTATTTATTCGGCGCGCCTAAGTTTTTTCAGGGCTTCGAGGGTATTTCGGGCTATCATCTCCTGCAGGTAAATTCTTTAATTGATCAGTGATATTCGCATTCATGGTTGCTCCGAACGATTCGACTCAAGATTGTAAGCCCCCGGCAATTTTTTTAATGGGCCCCACCGCCAGTGGTAAAACTGCGTTGGCAATGAAGATAGTAGAGCTTCTACCGTGTGAGATTATTAGCGTTGATTCCACGCTAGTCTATCGAGGCATGGATATTGGTTCGGCTAAACCCAGTACTGAGGAACTAGCAAAAGCCCCGCACCGACTTATTGATATACGTGACCCGAGTGAGCCTTATTCGGCGGCTGACTTTCGAGCCGACGCGCTGTTGCAYATGGAAGAGATTACCCAGGCCGGTCGAATACCCTTATTAGTCGGGGGGACAATGCTTTATTTTAAAGTCTTGCTGGAAGGCATTGCAGAATTACCCGCTGCTGATTTAGAAATTAGAGCGGCGTTAATAAAGCAGGCTCAATTGCAGGGTTGGGATGCGTTGCATGAGGAATTGCAGCGTGTCGATCCGGTGTCTGCATTACGGATTCATAAAAATGATAAGCAGCGTGTGCAGCGCGCGTTGGAAGTTTACMGGAGTACTGGCAAGTCGCTCACAGAWTTAACCAATGAAAAGMAAAAWARYRCCTTAAATGGCCGWTGGGGWGAAGCTTCTASKSAGACTTTTCCGTATAATGTCACTAGTTTTGCGATTGCTCCAAARGATCGCGCATTGCTACATAAGCGAATTGCTGACCGATTYGGTTTGATGATTGARCAAGGRTTTTTAGAYGAAGTTCARTCTTTGTATCRTCGAAACGARTTGACTCCCGATTTGCCYGCCCTTCGCGCTGTAGGGTATCGGCAAGCATGGGAGTACCTGAACGGCAATCTTGATTATGATGCTATGCTTGAGAGGAGCATTATTGCCACYCGTCAATTRGCCAAACGGCAAATGACRTGGCTGCGAAGCTGGGAAAACGTGCATTGGTTTGATAGTGAYCRGGAAGATTTAACGCAAGATTTATTGAAAGTTTTGCAAACGGTTACTATATCTAATGACACTAGCACGAAATWTTGAACAACTACTKTWTACGCTGAYGGCCTTTGGCCTTTTCTTTTTTTGAAGTTTTTATAGGAGCTCTCTTATGACTAAGGGGCATTCRCTACAAGACCCTTTTYTRAACGCACTRCGGAAAGAYCGTGTGCCTGTKTCCATCTTTTTGGTRAACGGCATYAAAYTACARGGCCARATTGAGTCYTTTGAYCAATACGTGGTTTTRTTRCGYAAYACCGTYAATCARATGGTTTAYAAACACGCTATTTCRACCGTTGTTCCTGCTCGYAAYCCGCGCATGRCAACKCAAGAAGASRGCGGWGGCCAAGGYMRTCAWGGCRGYCAWGATCAMGATATGCGCGGTGGAATGTAATYMTYSWWAYWYCKAWSTKMTKSGTTGGRYKMS
>NVVB01000039.1:0-18505 GCA_002402085.1 Gammaproteobacteria bacterium | reverse complement strand
ATTGAATARACMRAWAGGGCGYTYAARTGCTKTTTTTTGAGCGYCCYGAYAGTGGCGAGGCRGCGGTTCTTGTTCATGTYWGTTTYAAAGARYWSCAAGAYCGAGAAGACCTMYTRGARTTTGAATTRCTWGCSAAGTCSGCTGGGGCGYWYRCCTGCGCWACAGTGWCKGCTTCTCGGCAAGTGCCTGATGCGCGCTATTTCGTGGGTTCGGGCAAAGTCGAAGAAATTAAACAAACGGTGGAGGCGAGCAACGCTGAAATCGTCCTTTTTAGTCATCCCCTATCCCCTACTCAAGAGCGTAACTTAGAAGAAGCGCTGTGTTGTCGCGTAGTGGGTCGTACGGGCTTGATTCTTGATATTTTTGCCCAGCGTGCGCGCACGTTTGAAGGCAAGTTACAGGTCGAGCTAGCGCAGCTGCATCATTTGTCTACGCGCTTGATTCGAGGTTGGACGCATCTAGAGCGCCAAAAAGGCGGTATAGGCTTGCGGGGCCCTGGGGAAACCCAGCTGGAGTCCGATCGACGTATGCTGCGTCAGCGCATTAAAGCGTTGACTAAACGTCTGGACAAGGTACGTAGTCAGCGTCAGCAAGGCCGACGCCGCCGAATTAGGGCAGGGATTCCTACCGTGGCACTCGTGGGTTACACCAATGCGGGCAAAAGCACGCTGTTTAATTGGTTAACGCATGCGGACGTCTTTACTGAAGATTTATTGTTCGCAACCTTGGACCCCACTTTACGACGTATTGAAATCCCTCAAGCCGGCCCCATGGTATTAGCCGATACGGTGGGCTTTATTCGTCATCTTCCTCATCAGTTGGTGGATGCGTTTCGGGCTACGTTGGAAGAAACCAAAGAAGCGGACTTGTTGCTGCACATTGTTGATGCAGGCTCAGAAGAGCGAGACGACAATATCGCTGAAGTTGAAAAAGTGCTCAGTGAGATTGGCACCAATAAAAAAGTCTTGATGATCTACAATAAGATTGATTTGCTGGGCCGTAAGCCTCGCGTTGATCGGAAAGACGACGGTACGCCGTGGCGAGTTTGGGTGTCTGCTCAGGATAAAACTGGGGGACAACTGGTACGAAGCGCCTTGGCTGAACTGCTCGCAGAGCAAATGTTTCGCGGCAAGATCTCTTTGCAGCCTACTATGGGTAAATTTCGCGCGTCTCTTTATCGTAAAGAGGGTGTGTTGGCTGAGCAGGTTTTAGACAACGGCGATTGTTTGATCGATGTGTGTTTAGCAGAAAAAGAATGGCGTATTTTGCTTAAGGAATCGCAAATAGACGACCGAGAAATATTGCTCGACGATAAACTTTGATTGTCAAAGAGTTCACTAAGCGTATAAAATCATTTCACTTCTGCGCTGACTTGCGGATAACTTGATAGAAAGTCATTATTGAGACGGTTACACACATTAAGAAATGTGTGGCGCGCTGTTTTGTATGCTGATCGAACATCATTAATTACCAAACGTGGCTGTTATAAGCCAGAAATTAGAAATGCAGATCAATAATGGTGGCTGTGGGGCGAGAGCCCGCTATTTTTTGCAGCCGTTGTGCTGCAAATACCAATTTGAAAATTGATAACGATGCAATTTGGAGAATCAAATGGCCTGGAATGAACCCGGTGATGGAAATGATAAAGGTAAAGATCCGTGGGGCGGCGGCAATCGGGGTGGGGGCAATCAAGGGCCACCCGATCTTGATGAAGTAATCAAAAAGTTGCAGGACCGGCTCGGAGAGATCTTCGGTAAAAAAGGCTCCGGCGGTAAAAACAGTTCCGGCAGCATGGGCAGTATGCTGGCGATATTATCCGTACTGATTGGCGGTTTTTGGGCGGTCAGTGGGTTTTATCAGGTGGGCCAGGCTGAGCAAGCCGTGGTACTTCGTCTAGGGGGATATCACAGTACTGAAGGACCTGGGTTGAGGTGGAATCCACCGCTTATCGATCAAGTGACTAAAGTAGACGTGGCCAGAGTGGAATCCATGCCGCTTAAAGCCACCATGCTGACTGAAGATGAGAACATTGTTGATGTGGCGTTAGTGGTTCAATATCAAATTGGCAACGCTAAAGATTATTTGTTGCAAATGACCGTCCCTGAAGCCGGGCTGCATCACGCTACAGAAAGTGCTTTACGGCATGTAGTGGGAAGCACCAGTATGGACGCGGTGATTACCGAAGGGCGAGAAGTCATGGGTCAGGAAGTGCATGACTTGTTGCAAAAGTCTTTGGACCTTTACTCGTCGGGCATTGTATTACGTAAGGTCAACGTTGAAGAATCTGATCCACCCAGGCAAGTTAAAGACTCCTTTGATGACGTAATTAAAGCCAAAGAGGATAAAGAACGAGTTAAGAACGAAGCCGAAGCTTATGCCAATGACGTGGTGCCAACAGCAAGGGGAGCTGCGCAGCGTCAATTCGAAGAAGCCAGTGCTTATAAGGTGGAAATCGTAGCGCGAGCTGAGGGTGAAACGGTTCGATTCACTAAATTGCTTAAAGAGTATAAGCGGGCACCTGACGTGACTCGTGAGCGTCTATACATTGAAACCATTGAGTCCGTGTTAAGCAATACCTCCAAGGTAATGTTGGATATCAAAGGGGGCAACAATATGATGTATTTGCCGCTGGATAAAATACTTCAGCAGCAAAATAGTCAGTCTGCTCCGGTTAATATTTCTGCTCCCATGCGTGCGGAAGAAGCTAGAAATACTGTGACGCGTAGTGCTGATCGTTTGCGTCAAGGTCGTGATTCACGTCGTAGGGAGATTCGCTAATGAATAAGTTAGGCGGTGTAATAATATTATTGGGCGCACTTGCAATGCTGGGTGCCAATACAATTTATGTAGTGGATGAGACTCAGCGGGCTGTGAAACTGCGGTTTAGTGAAGTCGTGGAATCTGATCTAAAACCGGGGTGGGGTGTTAAAGTCCCCATGATGCATCAAATAAAATACTTTGAGGGGCGACGTCAGATCTTGGATGCGTCCCCTGAAGAATTTTTAACCCTAGAGAAAAAACGTCTCATTGTTGACTCCTACATTGTTTGGCAGATCGATAATGTTGAACGGTATTTCACCGCAACCGGTGGTCTTGAGCGGAATGCCCAAGTGCTATTGGCCCCTCGGGTGAATAACGGTCTGCGGGCTAAGTTTGGTAAGCGTACTGTCCATGAGGTGATTTCTGGTGAGCGTGAGCAGCTAATGAAAGAGCTGACCAATGAGCTGAATGATCTGACTGAGTCCGAGTTGGGGATTCATGTGGTCGATATTCGTGTTAAGCGTGTGGATCTTCCTAGTGCTGCGAGTGACGCGGTGTATGCGCGGATGAGAGCAGAGCGAGAGCGTGAAGCGCGTGAGTATCGTGCTAATGGTCGTGAGCTTGCGGAAGGGATTCAAGCCGATGCGGATCGTCAAGTGCGAGTCATCGCGGCAGAAGCCTATCGAGATGCACAGAAGGTCAAAGGTGAAGGCGATGCCATTGCTGCGGCGACTTATTCAGGTGCTTTCTCGGCCGATACAGAGTTCTATGCGTTTTATCGTAGTATGGATGCTTACCGTAATACCTTTAGAGACAAAGGCGATTTAATTTTGCTTGAGCCCGACAGTGACTTTTTCAGGTATTTGAAAAGATCTGATGCGGGAAAAAATTAACATCGCTAGATAACATGGTATCATTCGAAAGCCGGACTAAGGTCCGGCTTTTTTGTGTTTTGGATTTGCTGATCATTGATTGCCAGGTGATCGCTTCCGGTATTTGTTGAGCTTCGGAAAACTCCAGGGTAATCAATGAATAATCGCTAAGCGTTAATTCTGAGCGCTGTTGAGCGTGAGAGATATAGGCTTATAAAGTCAGTATGGATTGGAAAGATATTGGGGTTGCATTGTCGTTAATGTTGATCTTTGAAGGCGTGCTTCCTTTTCTGGTGCCAAACCGTGTGCGAGTTGTAGCGATCACTGTTCTACAATTGAATGATCAAACGCTGCGCTTGGTGGGGTTGTTTTGTATGGTGATGGGGCTTGGCCTATTGTATTGGGTCCGCTAATGCTTGCCTTTGTAACCTATTGATTTGAATGATTTATGATGACTGCTAGTGGACTGCTGGCGGTGTTGTTATTAAAGCAATGAGCAGTTAAGTGTGATGAGTTGTTGGTTTGGATAACTCGATTTTACGGCTTATTTTGACTGTTTATTTAGACTACGAGATAAATTAAGGCTGAAGTGTATGGCACGTGCAGAGCAATGGTTGTTGCCTGACGGGGTAGAAGAGATTCTGCCGGAAAAAGCGGCAAGAATAGAGCGTTTGCGACGCAATCTGTTGGACCTGTATGCAAGTTGGGGTTATGAGTTGGTATTCCCCCCGATGCTGGAGTACATGGAGTCGCTACATACTGGAGTAGGCAGTGATTTAGCATTGCAGACGTTTAGTATTACCGATCAATTCAGTGGGCGGCAAATGGGCTTGCGCGCTGACATTACTCCTCAAGTCGCTCGTATTGATGCCCATGGCCTTAATCGCGATGTGCCGGTTCGGCTTTGTTATGCCGGAACGGTATTGCATGCCAAACCTGCTGCTTTAGGTGCGTCTCGCTCCTTAATTCAGATTGGTGCTGAACTGTATGGCCATGGCGGCTTAGAAAGTGATATCGAAATCATTCGTTTAATGATCGAGTCATTACGTGAGTCCTCTATTGAACACATTCATTTAGATTTAGGGCACGTAGGAATCTACCGCAGCCTGGTTAAGCTCGCAGAGTTAAGCGACGAACAGGAGCGGGAATTATTTGATATTTATCAGCGAAAAGCCGCCGCAGAGTTAGACGTCTTTCTCGAAGAGAATATTCCTGATGGCAACTTGAGAGATAAGTTGCTGGGTTTGAAAACCCTTTCTGGTGGTCCTGAAGTATTGGATCAGGCGCAATCTATGCTGGGCATGTTGTCTGATGTGAGCTTGGCCATTGCAGATATGAAAGGCATTGTTGAAAAGCTGCAAAGCCAATATCCGGATCTTGAGCTGTATATTGATTGCAGCGAGCTAAGAGGCTATCACTACCATACCGGCGTAGTGTTTGCCGCGTATACGCCAGGAGTGGGGCGAGCGATTGCTAAAGGCGGTCGATATGATCACCTCGGTGAGAAGTTCGGTCGTGCTCGTCCGGCGACAGGCTTTAGTGCCGATTTAAAAGATTTGATTACCCTTGCTGAAACTGACTCTGAATCGCTTGGCGGTATTTTTGTGCCTCCGTCAGATGAAGTGAGCTGTGAGGGTGAAGCGCGCAAGCTTCGCAAGCAAGGACATCGTGTGGTGATGGGTTTGCCGGGTCAGGAAGGCGGGGCGTTAGCGATGGATTGCACTAAAGAGCTGGTTTTTGAAGCGGGCAGCTGGACCATTAAGGTGGTCGAGGCGTAGACGCTTTAAGGTGTTGTCGGTTCAGTGAGTCCTGCTTATTGCTGGGTTAATAAGGCTGAATCGAGTCTGATATAAGACGTTTAATCTAAGTAAATTTAATTAAAGTTAGTGTGAGAGAATATTCCGGCATGGGCAAAAATGTAGTAGTTCTTGGAACTCAGTGGGGCGACGAAGGCAAAGGTAAGATTGTTGACTTGTTGACCGAGCAGGCTGAGATAGTGGTTCGTTTTCAAGGCGGTCACAATGCAGGTCACACGCTGGTGATTGACGGGCAAAAAACAGTTTTGCATTTGATCCCGTCGGGCATTTTACGCGAAAACGTCCAGTGTATGATTGGCAATGGCGTGGTGTTGTCTCCTGAAGCGTTGCTTAAGGAAGTGAAGGAGCTTGAGGAGAAGGGCGTTCCTGTACGCGAGCGACTATTAATTAGCCCTTCGTGCCCGTTAATTCTCTCTTACCATGTGGCCTTGGATCTGGCGCGCGAGAAAGCCCGTGGCGCTAAAGCGATCGGCACGACCGGGCGCGGCATCGGCCCAGCGTACGAAGATAAAGTGTCTCGCCGTGGCCTACGCGTAGTGGACCTGTTTAACCCTGAGAAATTCGCCGTTAAGTTGGCTGAAGTGTTGGAATACCATAACTTCATGCTGAAAAATTATTATCAGGTCGAGCCCCTGGATTACGAAGAGACCTTGGCCGCTGCTCTGGAAATGAGTGAGTTCCTGAAGCCTATGGTTGCCGATGTGCCCAAGTTGTTGGAAGAGGCACGGTTAGCGGGCAAGAATATTCTTTTTGAAGGCGCGCAAGGCACTTTGCTCGATATCGATCATGGTACCTATCCCTTTGTGACCTCGTCGAATACCACTGCGGGTGGCGCGGCGATTGGTTGTGGTTTTGGCCCGTTGAATCTTGATTATGTGCTAGGAATTACCAAGGCGTACACTACGCGTGTGGGTTCGGGACCTTTCCCCACGGAATTGTTTGATGAGATTGGCGAGCAGCTTGCCAAGCGAGGTCATGAGTTTGGTGCAACCACTGGACGTGGGCGTCGTTGTGGTTGGTTTGATGCGGTGGCGTTAAAGCGGGCGGCTCAGATTAATTCAATTTCAGGGCTTTGTTTGACTAAGTTAGATGTACTGGATGGCTTGGACGAAGTGAAGATTTGTGTGGGTTACAACGTCAATGGTGGCAACGAGTCAGCGCCTACCGACAGCGAAACATACGAAAACCTAGAGCCTATCTATGAGTCAGTGCCGGGTTGGACTGAGTCGACCATCGGCGCGAAATCCTTGGATCAATTGCCGGTTAATGCGCAGAATTACATTAAAAGGATTGCTGAGGTTGTGGGCGTACCGGTAGATATCGTGTCCACTGGCCCCGATCGTGTAGAAACAATGATTCTAATTAACCCGTTTGATTAATCGTTTTTTATTAAATGATGGTTATTAAATTGTTTGGTTAACGCGTGTAGTTGAATAATAGGGGTCGCCAGTGTGGCCCCTTTCTCTTTCCTCTTTCCTCTTTCCTCTTTCTCTTCCCCCTTTAAAACTGTCTGCTCTTTATTTATCTCCGCGTGGTCTACTATTGTCAGGCTGCATTGGTTCGTGAGCTTAGACTGTCATCAATGGTTTTAGTGGCTTCAGTGGTTTCGTGCCCATTCCCTACGCCTGAAAAGAAGTTTTTGCTTGGGCTTCGTTAATTCCTTCGTTCTGTTTGTATCTAGGTTTCTCTACCTCACTGTAAAATGATATTTGTCAGGCATGCTTGTGTGTGCGCTGCCAGTAAAACGCGAAGGTTATTGGTGGTCAGTTTTTTTTTGGTCATGATTAGTTGCATCAATGTAACCTGGTTTTTTATGTCTTTTTTGGCCTGCGTATCTGTTTGTTAAGTCTTCACTGTTTRAATGGTTTAGTAATGGATGGCTTTGTTGCGTGSYAGGTGGRTTGGAGATAAATTTAAAATAATAATTCGATAAACTAAAAATTTATTCCTCGGTTTTTTTAAAAATCATTCTTAATGATGGGTTTTTCTGGTTTGTTCTGGTCGCGTAAATTTGTGCGCGGGCAAAAATATTGAGGGCTTGGGTGTCACAATAGTGGCCGTGTGAATCCTTGCTTTGTTTGTTGTGGCCAGTTTTTTTAAATTAGCGCGCGTTTTTTTAGGATGCGGTCCGTTTAAGTTTTCATTGCCGCTAGTTTTCTTGAAATACAAGAAAATACGGGTTTTTTGGTGTAGTATTTCAAGTGGTCTTTTCCAGTATTACGTAAGTTGCTTGCGGCTAGTTTCGGTTTTGGCGCGCCTCTTTGATATAGAAGTATGGACAAGGACTTATGTCTCAGAAATAAAGAGGTACGAAAGGCGCGTTTCAATTTTAAGGATTTAATTGAGCGACCCTCGGCATATTCCAATCCGGTGAGGTTGGGTAATATTGGGCCAATTTTTGTATTGGCAATTCAAAGAAAGAGAGAAAAATGTCAAATCAAGTCAAAGGTACTGTTAAGTGGTTTAATGATGAAAAAGGATTTGGATTTATTTCACGCGAGGAAGGAAAAGACGTTTTTGTACATCACAGTGCAATTAATGGTACTGGTCGTAAAACCCTTCATGAAGGCCAAGAAGTAATGATGGATGTGACGCAGGGTAAGAAAGGGCCTCAAGCTGAGAACGTCAATCCCATCTAAGTCTGTGCCAGCGGGTAAGGAAGCTTTCGCGCCCGCTTTGTAGTTGTTATAGATCGTGTTGTGAGTGATCTGGTGAGTGTGGCGGTCAATGTCGTTGGGGTTGATTGAAAGATACTTGGTGGGGTCTTCAGGTATCTTTCAATAACTTGCTGTGACATTTAAAAAGTTTAAACATTCCCAATAGGCCGGCTTCTCGGTCGTGTGTCCCCCTTTGTTATTTTCTTTTCATGGATGGCGGCTTGAGGCCTTTCTTGCTGGATTTTATATCTGAGCCCTTGTCTTTGCTTCCTAATGATCAAATCAATAGATGATGTTTTCTCTTGGCCGGTTTCGGTCCTTCAGTTTTATGTCCCTGTGCCTGTGTCTGTGTCTGTAGGTGACGATTGAGTTTCACGATCGCGAACCTGGGCGAGTGCTGTTTATAAATCGCAAACATGTTTGTTTGAGAGATCTGTACCAGAAAGGTTGGGGATCAATGTGCCAATTGAGGGAATGCTGGCCAGGGTTTGGCCGCACTGGGTAAGCTTTTGGACTGCTGGGTTTGATACCAAGGCTTTGCTAGCGCTGAATGCTTTGTTTTGTGCTTCGTTACGTCTGCCGCTTTGGCAGAGTGCGTCTACTTCTGATTTGATCTGTTGCGCCTGCCGTTGAATATTTTGTATCGTAGATTGGTCAATGCCCTGCAAGCAAGATTGAAGTTGTTGCATGCTTTGGTTTAGCTTGAGAATGCTGTCTTGGCTAATTCCGAATGGGTTTTGTGCAAATGCTGGATTGAAGATGATTAAGCAAAGTAATGGAATAAATTTTTTCATGGTGTGGGCCGCTTAGGTTAGGACGAATGAATCGGAGTGAGTTAGAGCATTAATGCTGGGCTAAGGTTGGAACTCACCCAGTGAGCTTGCTTGCTCTTTAATAGGGTGTGTAAGACGCGCTTTAAACTGCTGAGTAAGGCGCTGCTGAATGTGTTGGCTGTGCTGCTTTGCTTGTTCTATTTCTTGGTCGGTAAAAACCTGTGGCAGGTTTTGTGATTTGAGTGAACTCGTATTCAGTGGGTTATCTTTTCCTGTTAGGCCGTTAAGTATTTCGCTGTTGAGTAATTTTTTAAACGCTTGAATGTTGGGTAGATTAATTTTTGATGAATCAAAGTTGAGCGGCGAGCTTTGGGGTTGATTGAATGGCAGCTGTTGTTTTGCTGAGGACGTCAGTTTCTTGAGCTGCTGGTGGACGTCCAGGTGGGTGGGTTTTTTTGACTGAAACATTTGTTGGCCTGTAGACAGTAGAAAAGCCAAGGCGGCGATAATTCCGAATACGCCCAAAAAATAGAGACTGTGCTTTATTGCGTGCATGGTAAGTCCATTCATGTGGATTGCTTGTGTGGACGCGTTGAGTTTTTATCGGTCTAAATTATGTTGGTTACTACTATTACGCCGATTGCTGTTATTACGTTGGCTAATACTACGTACGCTCAAGGCACTACCTATATCGTGCTTGAGAGTCGAATGGCGTGTAGGGCGCATTGTTGGTGATTTGATCCTATAGGATCAAATCACTAGGGCCAAGTAACTGGTTAACCTATGAGGTTAAGAATTAGTTTTTCTATTGGGTTTTTTAAGCCGGGGCGTCGCTGAATTATTGTTTATTCACTCGGCGACGACTTCGGACTCGAAATCCCTGAGAGAAAAGTCTTCCCCTAGCGCGTCTGTGCTAATGGGTAGGTCCGGACTTGCAAGTAGGTTGCCGTATACCTCGGCAAAGGCTTGCATCATTTCGTCTTTGGGAAAGTCTGCATGGTCTCCGCGATCGCGTAGATACTCCATGTGTTTTTGTCCGGTATTGTCTAGCGGGTGAAACAAGGAGTCTTCTTTGCCATTAAATTCTAGAGGCTTAATGTTGGCTTTTTCACACAAGGAGAGGTTAAACGCTGGCGTGCATTTGACCCATTGTTGATTGATAAAAAACCCGGTGTTGCCATGAAAGGCAAAAATATCGGTTTTCATCATTTCTTTAAGTTTGGGGGAGGTTAGGTGGTTGCGAACATCCGCAAAGCCGAGTCGAGTAGGGATGCCTACTGCGCGGCCTAGTGCGGCTAATAAAATGGCTTTCGGGACGCAAAAGCCTTCTTCGGCAGCCAAGACATTGCTGGCGACAAAGGTGTCATCGCCATTCATCAGTGCGTAGGGGTTATAGCGAAAGTGATCGCGTACAGCGTAATAAAGCGCTACGGCTTTGTCTTGGTCGCTGCTTGCTTGATTGACTGTCTCCAGGGCGTAACGTTGAATCTCGGGGTGGTTGCTGTCGAGGTATCGAGTGGGGGTTAAATACTGCTGTAATTCTGAGTTCATAAGAGGCCATTTTTGTTGTTTTATTATGGTTGTACGTGTTTCGATTTTTATAGTCGTTATGGTTTTTATGGTCGTTAAGGTTTCTGTAGTTGTTATGGTTTTTATAGTTTCTATAGTTTCTACAGCGCGGCTGAAAACCATATCACTTTGTTGGCCATTATAGAGAGGCGGGCAGGGTGACCCCAAGTGAATTTGAAACTATGGCAGTTTTTGAATGGTTGAGGGTTTATTGGCTCTTGCAGGCTAATTAAGTCGGCCCGAGGGTGTAATGTGACGGTGATGAGGGCCTGAGGCTGCTAGTGTTTTATCGTAGCGTGGGTTTTTTAATCTAGCGGTGAATGTTGCTCGCGATGCTTGTTGGTTTTAGGCTTTGCGTGCAGGTCTTTGAAATAGAAGTTAATTGTTATGCTTGCTGTGATCAGGGTAGGCTAAAGGTTGATTAGGTGCACGCTCGGTGTTTATTGTAAGTCGCTGAGTTTTTGGCTAGACATTTGATTTTTAATGGTATTTTTGCTTAAGGCTGTTCTGCTTTGAGTCTTGTCTGAACGGCTTGTGAGGGCCGCTTTCTAGCGGATTACAGTCTCTGCTTGTTTAACCCAAGGGGGCTTTAATGGTATTATCGTGGGCGTAACGGGATGTGGAAGAAGTTCCCTCCAGTGGTAGTAAGTGATTGATTTCTGGCTACGTGTATTTATAGGATTAACAGGAGAGAGAAATGACAGAAGTCGCAATGGTTGAAAAAGAGCCTGTAATCTGGCGCCAATATTTAGAATTATGTAAGCCCAATGTGGTGTTGTTGATCGTATTTACTGCGGTGGTGGGCATGTTATTGTCCGTCGAAGGGTTTGTGCCACTTGGGCCATTAATTTGGGGTTCAATCGGCATTGGTTTAGGCGCGGCTTCTGGTGCAGCGGTAAATCACTGGGTTGATCAACGAATTGATATGTTGATGGAGCGCACCAAGAAAAGACCGCTGCCAACCGGTGGGCTTAGTTCCGCGTCGGCGATTGGCTTTGCGTTGATTTTAGGCGTGCTGTCGATGATTATTTTGGTGACCTTGGTGAATACTTTAACCGCTATTTTGACCTTGTTGTCGATGGTGGGTTATGCGGTAATTTATACCATGTATTTAAAACGTGCCACGCCCCACAATATCGTTTTGGGTGGCGCTGCAGGGGCTGCTCCACCGATCTTAGGCTGGGCTGCGGTGACGGGTTCTGTGACTGTTGAGCCGTTAATCTTGTTCTTGATTATTTTTGTTTGGACCCCTCCGCACTTTTGGGCTTTAGCGATTAATCGTCGTGATGATTATGCGCGCGCTGGATTGCCCATGTTGCCTGTAACTCATGGGGTAAGCTTCACTAAGATACAAATTCTACTGTATACGCACATGTTACTTGTGGTGTCTCTGCTGCCCTTTATTGTGGGTATGTCTGGTGTGGTGTATTTGTTTGGGGCGGTGGTTCTTGGTGTTGGGTTCATTTACCATGCTCAGAAGCTGTTTCGACAAAAGACCGATGAGCACGCGATGAAAACCTTCGGTTTTTCAATTTTCTACCTAGGGGTCTTGTTTGTGTTTTTGTTAGTGGACCACTACGCGCAAGTGTTTGGGCTTATTGCTTAGCGTCTTTGTCTTTAAAGGCTGTCTAGCGCTTGCTAGGCGGCCTTTTTTATTAGCTTGATGGCCTGTCATTATTTTTTATACGCTTGAGCTAATGTGTCTTTCCTTGCCTTTCTTGTCTTTTTTACTTGTTCCCCGCGTGGTTTTGAATCGCTGATGTTTTGTTGCTTGTGAATCGTTGCTTTCGAATTGTTGCTTGCGAATAACTTCTGACGAATATTTTGCAGCGAAGGTCTTAGCGCTTTCCCCCTTGCCTTAGTCCGGCCTTATTTTTTTCATTGCTTATACCGTGGTGTTAATCGAAGTTAGCAATTTCTATTGGCGGAAGGTTTTCAGTGTCGTCAATATTAAATATACGTCGATAGAAACTCAGTTCTGCCTCTAGCGCGCGGATGATATTGTCGCTTTTACGAAAGCCATGGCCTTCTTCGGGAAATTCAATGTAGGCAACCGGAACGCCGCTTTGTTTGAGTTTGTCGACCATGAGTTGCGATTGATTGGGGGGGACTACTTTATCGTCCAAGCCTTGCAGGAAAATAGTCGGGCAGGCGGCTTCTGGCTCTGCGTGAATAGGGGATCGGTCATGGTAGCGCTGGGCGAATTGTTGCTCCGGGCCAATCAATTGTTCTACGTAATGGGATTCAAACTTATGGCATTCGTCGGACAGTTTTTTGATGTCACTAATGCCGTACAGTGAGGCGCCGGCATTAAAACAGTTGTGGAACATTAATGCGCATAGGGTCGTGTAGCCCCCAGCGCTATGCCCTCGAATGATGAGTTGTTGGGGATGAACTAACTTTTGTTCCACTAAATGTTGCACCCCGTAGAGGCAGTCTTCTACGTCGTAGATTCCCCATTGGCCATAGAGTTGTTCTCTGAAGGCGCGRCCAWAGCCGGTGCTGCCGCGATAATTAATATCGAATAATGCAAAGCCTCGACTGGTCCAATATTGAATGCCCAGGTCTAGGCGGTCATTGGCGCTGCTACTCGGACCACCGTGGGTTTTAATTATTAACGGGGGCAGAGCCTCGTCATTAGTATCCTTTGGGTAATCCTTGTTGTTGGGTCGATATAGAAAACCTTGTACCTCGACTTGATTGGCCGTCTTAAAGGTAATGGGGGTGGGGCGTGAAAAATATTCTGAATAGGGATGGCGAGATTCCGGGGTTAAGGCCGTCAGCGTTTTCGTCTTGATGTTGAGATTGATGATTTGATCTGCTTGATCCGGGAAGCTGGCAATGAACCAGGCTTGATCGTCGCAGACAACGATTGATTTGATGTCGCTGTAAGTGGGGCCCAGGGCGTGTAGTGTTTGTTGCTGGAGTGATGCGATGTGCCAGCGGCCTTGGTGGCTATAACTGCAAATAATTTGTTCAGGATCACTGATCCCATAGCTGCGTTGACCGCAGACCCACTGCGGTCGGCCAAACTCTTTGTCAGTTTGAGCGAGGCACTGAATGTGTGAGCCTTCACTTCGATAGAGGTTCCACCAGCCGGAGCGATCCGAAACGAAGACCAAGTCACCGTTGGCGTCCCACTCTGGTTGAAATACGGATTCCTGAGCGTTGCCGGCGATGTGTTGTCGATTGATCAATGCGCCAGTCTGGTCGAATTGCCCGCGATGTAATTCTGCCGCATCCCACGGCATATGCGGGTGGTTCCAGCTTAGCCAACACAATGCGTCTTGGTCGGGGGAGAATTTGTTTGAGGCGTAAAAGTCCGCGCCAGAGAGCAATATATTTTGTTGCTGGGTGTTTAAGTCGATGCTGATTAGGGCATTGCTTGGGTAGGGCTGTGATGAGTCAGTATCGGCATGGGATTCGCGGACGCAAATTAAGCGATTGCGGCTTGAGTCGAGTTGTAAGTCAGCGTATCGAAATGGCCCCTCTGGGGTAATGGCTGTGGGTGTTTGTTGGGGCGAATTGACGTCGAGTTGGTAAATTCGTTGGTCTTGAGCGTTACAGAAGAAAACCTGACCGGTATGGATTAGATGCGCTCCACCGCCGTACTCGTGGACCCGTGAACGGACATTAAAGGGCGCGGGAGTGAGTTCAGTAATTGCCCCGTCTAGGTGTGTCATGAGCGTTAGCCGGCTGTTTTCCTTAGGCCGCAGCTCTAGCCAGTACAGGCGTCCTTGGTCAATACCGCCTTGGTCAAGGCATAGGTCTTGGGGGCTGTTGGCGGTGTCGATGACTTGTTTGGCAGTCAGGGGAGATGACCAGCTGCCATAGCGGGTGTTAGGCATAGGGGCCCTATTGTTTAGCCGAAAGGATGGTGGTACTGTTCAAGAACGTGTTATTTCTTAGTTTGATGGATGGGAATAAGCCAGCCATTGGTCTATATAAAAGGTAGATCTTAACAGTTGGGTCTATTATAAAAACTGAATGATACGTTTAATTTGAATTGAATCTATAACAATTAGAAGGACTGAGAATATGTGGACTAAACCTTCCTATAAAGAACTACGACTTGGCTTTGAAGTAACTATGTATTGCTACAGCCGGTAACGTTCCGACGGCTCTTGGTAACGAGAGCCAATACTTCCCTCCTTTTTATCTCCCCTTTTCTTATTTGAAGTGCTGTTAAGTCATGGAAATTCTTGTACTGGGATCTGGCGCTGGCGGTGGATTCCCCCAGTGGAACTGCAATTGTCCCAATTGTTCTAGTTATCGTAAAGGCGTAGGTAAGTTTACCGCGCGCACTCAATCTTCTATTGCTATCAGTTGTAATGGCGAGGATTGGTTGTTGTTTAATACCTCCCCTGACATGTTACAACAAATTAGCCAAAACCCTGAGATGCAGCCCCGTGACCGAGGTGTCCGTGATACCCCTATTCGCGCTATTTTGTACATCGATAGTCAGCTTGATCACACCACCGGATTGCTCATGTTGCGCGAAGGCTGTCCCCATGTGGTTTATAGCACTGAGATGGCACATCAAGATTTAACCGAAGGGTTTCCCATCTTTGAGTTATTGAAAAGTTGGAATGGCGGCATTAATCATCGCACTTTAGGCGTGGATGGTGAGGCCTTCGAAATCCCTGAGCTTCCAGGTTTACGACTACGGGTTTGGGATGTCGACGGTAAAGCGCCGCCTTATTCCCCGCATCGTTTTGATCAGCATCGTGGCGATAATATTGCGGTGCAAATCGAAGACATTGAAAGCGGCGGAAAGTTATTTTATGCGCCGGGCCTTAATTCTGTGGATGACCGTTTAAAAGCGATTATGCGGGATTCAGATTGCCTGATGGTGGACGGGACTTTCTGGACCAATGATGAAATGCAGCGGTTTGGTTTGGGCACTAAAATGGCCGCCGATATGGGGCATTTACCTCAGACCGGTAAAGACGGCATGATCGAGGTGTTGGCTGAGTTTGAGACGCAGCGTAAAGTGCTTATTCATATTAATAATTCAAACCCTATCTTAAACGAAGAGTCTCCAGAACGTGCTGAGTTGGATTCGTTGGATATTGAAGTAGCCTACGACGGTATGAAAGTAAGCTTGTAAGCGGGCATGACGCGCTAGCCCTGCAGGGGATTGCTTGGCAGGGGAGTGCGTACAAAAAATTAATAGTCCGACGCTTACCTGCTTGAAACAAGCATACTTTATAAATCATTGATTAAAATTATAATTTAACCTTCCTTAAGGGGTCTGTTGTGCTTAAGAAACCCTATAGCCGAGATGAGTTCGAAGCCAAGCTGCGAGGCAAAGGCGCTTACTATCATATTCACCATCCTTTCCATATCGCCATGAACAGCGGTCAGTGCACTCAAAAACAAATTCAGGGCTGGGTGGCTAATCGCTATTATTATCAGATTATGATTCCCGTGAAAGACGCCAATGTACTGGCCAATTGCACGGATCAAGAAGTGCGTAAAAAATGGGTGCAACGTATCCTCGATCATGATGGCTACGATGGTTCTGAAGGCGGTATTGAGGCCTGGCTACGTCTGGGTGAGTCGGTTGGCTTAACTCGAGAGGAAGTGCAATCGCTGGAGCATGTTTTGCCGGGTGTTCGCTTTGCTGTGGATGCCTACGTTAACTTTGCGCGTAAGGCCAGTTGGCAAGAGGCGGCCTGTTCGTCGCTTACGGAGATGTTCGCGCCGAACATTCATCAGAAGCGTCTAGAGGCTTGGCCGGCGCATTATCCTTGGATTGATAAAAGCGGCTATGATTATTTTCGAACGCGCTTAGGAGAAGCTCGAAGGGACGTAGAGCACGGCCTTGAGTTGACGTTGAACCATTTTCAAAGTGCAGAGTCTCAACTGCGTGCTTTGGATATTCTACAATTTAAGTTGGACGTTCTATGGACCATGTTGGACGCCATGTCGTTGGCTTATGTACATGATCAGGCACCTTATTTTAACGTCGAGAGATGCTCTACTGAGGGAGCTGGCTCCGGCAGTGATTGAGTTAGTGCTCAGGAGAAACTATGAATACAGCAATAAAATTTCGGAATGCATACGTTCTTAATAGTGGTTTTCGTTTGCAGTGGGAAAAAGCCCAAGATTCCTATGTGCTTCTTTACCCAGAAGGCATGGTTCAGTTGAGCTTCAGTGCCTCGGAAGTTTTGTTATTGTGTGATGGAAAAAATACCGCTGCAGAGGTAATTACGGTACTAGAAGAAAAATTCCCCGATGCTGAGGGCCTTGCCGTAGACGTTAAAGAATTTTTACAGGAAGCAATAGATAATGGCTGGCTCGAATAAAGACAATGCAAAAATCTCTTTAGCAGACAGTGGCAGGCCGTTATGGTTGGTTTCAGAGCTGAGTTACCGTTGTCCCCTTCAGTGTTCTTACTGTTCAAATCCAGTGGATTTCAGCCGTCATAAAGCCGAGTTAAACACTGAGCAATGGGTGGATGTCTTTAAGCAAGCGCGTGAGCTTGGCACGGTACAGCTAGGTTTCTCCGGTGGCGAGCCCGCAGTACGAAAGGATTTAGAAGAGCTGATACAAGAAGCCCGTGCGATGGGCTTTTATACCAACTTAATCACCTCGATGGTGGGGGTTAGTGAAGCCCGCCTGGGGCGAATTCTCGATTCAGGCATCGACCATATTCAAGTGAGTTTTCAAGCCGCTGACGCGTCCCTCAATGATTTAATCGCCGGCACTGAATGCTTTGAGCACAAAATAAAAATGTGCAAAGCCATTAAAGCAGCAGGTCTGCCGATGGTCCTGAATGTGGTCATCCACAAGGGCAATATTGACCAGATCGAGCAGATTATTCAGTTTGCTGAAGAACTCGATGCGGATTACTTAGAGTTGGCCACGGCTCAATATTATGGCTTTGCTTTGTTGAACCGCGATCGCCTATTGCCGAGTCGAGCGCAGTTAACGCGCGCTGAAAAAATTGCCAAGCAATACCAAGACAGCTTGGCGGGCAAAATGAAAATCTTCTACATTATCCCTGATTATTACGAAAAGAAACCCAAGCCATGCATGCATGGATGGGGCAAAGTATTTTTGACGGTCGCACCGGACGGTACTGCGTTGCCATGCCACAGTGCGCGTGAATTACCAGGAATCGATTTCCCGAATGTAGTGGGCAACAATCTAAGTGATATTTGGTACGAGTCGAGTGCGTTCAATCATTTTCGCGGTGATCATTGGATGAAAGAGACCTGCCGTAGTTGCCCCGAGAAAGATAAAGATTTTGGCGGCTGCCGTTGCCAGGCTTATTTGCTTGCGCAAGATGCGGAGGAGGCTGATCCAGCTTGTGAAAAATCCCCTCATCATCATTTGATGGAAGAGGCGATTAGTGCGAGTGAGGCCAAACCCTTTGGAGAGGGCCTTATTTATCGAAATAGCGCGAATAGTAAGCTGTTTTTGAAGTAAATCGCGCGACTATGCCTTTAAGCGAAATATGTAATGGCTTTAGCGGGCATTATGGATTATTGGCATGTAAATAAGTCACACTATTTTGTCGTAATAGTCACTCGGTTGTTGGGCAAGTGCTTGTATAATTCATGGCACTAGTTTCATGGCTAGTGAAATCTTGATTGCTACTTTGATCGGGCTTGTCTTTAAATTGGGCAAGCCCTTTTTTTTGTCCGAAATTCCTTGATTGCGCTCGCTGATCATTCTGATTCATTGAAGCCTTCCTGTTGATGAATGTGTCTCGGGCTATACTGATATTTTCGGTGGTCAATGGGAACGGTTTATGGGCGGCGCAACCCCCATGGATGTAAGTACAGAACAAGCAGCACGGCGTGTTGTGGCGCAGTTAATCGCCGCCAGAACGGCCGAGCGCCAAGAGCACACTCAGAGCCCCGCAGGCAATCAACACTTTAATCCTGAGGCGCTACTATCAACGCTGTCGACCTGCTCGCTGGATTCCCGTAAAAGCGTATTAGAAACCCTGTTTAGCGATGACCATTACCCGCTAAATGTAGATGATGCGCTTTATAGCCGTTTACAGTGGGTTGATCTGGTGTTTGACCAAATCGAAAAAAACT